>NZ_BAAAYX010000013.1:0-638043 GCF_039536605.1 Microlunatus aurantiacus | reverse complement strand
TTGAAACTGACTGTGGCCACGCCACACTTCCTTTCCACGGGCAGGTACGTGCCCGACGATCCGTAGTGGAAATAACTCCTCCAGGATCCCACGCGGAGCACGTTCTGCCCGGGGAACCGACTGTGAACCTCGCCACGCTGATGCGTGTCAGCGTGGGGCGGGGTCAGCCCACCGTGATCCGGTGCGGCCCGATCAGCGCAGCTGGGTCAGCAGCTGGTTGTTGTCCAGCTCGAACCGGTCGACGACAGCTGTCACCTCGAGCCCGGTGAGGGTGGTGCCGGCGCCGAAGTTGGTGAGGAAGGCGGTGTCGGCGGCGTCCCGGCCGGTGGCCACCCGGAGCAGGCTCTGACGGGGGGCGAGCTGGGTGGCGTCCACGGCCCACCACTGACCGTCCACCAGGGCCTCGGCGACGGCGTGGAACTCCATCGGGCTGAGCCCCGGCGCGTAGACCGCGGCCAACCGGGCCGGCACGTTCAGCGACCGGAGCAGCGCGACGGACAGGTGCGCGAAGTCGCGGCAGACGCCCTGGCGGGCCAGCATCGTGCGGACCGCGCCGTCGGTCGGCAGGCTGGATCCGGAGACGTACGTGAGCTGCCGGTTCACCCAGTCGATGACCGCGTTGAGCAGGTTGAGCCCGGTGAGGCCGGAGAACTCGCTGGCCGCCGTCGGGGCGAGCGAGTCCGACTCGCAGTAACGGCTCGGTCGCAGGTAGACGATCTCGTCGGTGTCGGCCACCCGCGGCTCGTCGGCCACCCCGTCGACCACGGCGTCGTAGCGCAGCGAGGCCGTCGACCCGTTCGCGTACACCGAGTGCAGCCGCGTGCCGTGAACGTCGATGATCTCGGTCGGCTCGACCGCGTCGCCGTCGACGGTGATCTTCAGCGACTCCGACGAGATGGGGGCACCCTGGGCCACGGCCACGCTGTAGATGAGTCGGACGGGTCCGGAGAGGGCGAGATCGATGGAGGCGGAGACGGTGCGCTGCATGGCGGCCATGCTTCCACGAAGCGATGACCGCGGGGTTACCGTGCGATCACATGGACACCGGGCGGTGCCGTGTGGTCCGGGCGGCCTTGTGGTCCGGGCGGTGGGGTGCGGTCCGGGGGGTGGGGTGAGAACCGGCGACGGCGTCCTCAGCACTCGACGATGTTGACGGCCAGACCGCCGCGTGAGGTCTCCTTGTACTTGATCTTCATGTCGGCCCCGGTCTCCATCATGGTCTTGATCACCTTGTCCAGGCTGACGGTGTGTCGACCGTCGCCGTGCAGGGCCAGCCGCGCGGCGGTGATGGCCTTGACCGAGCCGATCGCATTCCTCTCGATGCAAGGGATCTGGACGAGGCCACCGACCGGGTCGCAGGTCAGGCCGAGGTGGTGCTCCATGCCGATCTCGGCGGCGTTCTCGACCTGCTCGGGCGATCCGCCGATCACCTCGGCCAGGGCGCCGGCGGCCATCGAGCAGGCACTGCCGACCTCGCCCTGACAGCCCACCTCGGCGCCGGAGATGGAGGCGGTCTGCTGGTAGATCGAGCCGATCGCCCCGGCCACCAGGAGGAACCGGACGATGGCGTCGTCGTCGACCCCGGCCACGAACCGTACGGCGTAGTGCAGCACCGCCGGGATGATGCCGGCGGCCCCGTTCGTCGGGGCGGTGACGACGCGACCGCCGGAGGCGTTCTCCTCGTTCACCGCCAGCGCCCAGACCGTGACCCAGTCGACGGCCTGCATCGGGTCCGTCAGGTCGCGCACCTGCAGCGGATCCACCTCGGTGCCGCTGGCCAACCGCGCGTAGAGGGCGCTGGCCCGTCGCCGCACCTTGAGCCCGCCGGGGAGGACCCCGACCGAGCTGCAGCCGTTCCGGACGCACTCGGTCATCACCGCCCAGATCCGCAGCAACCCCGCCCGCACCTCCGACTCCGGCCGCCGGACGCACTCGTTCGCCAGCATCACGTCGCTGACCCGCAGGCCGGTCGCGGCGCAGTGGGCCATCAGCTCGTCCCCGGTGCGGAAGTCGTACGGCACAGGGGTCGGGTCCGGCACCACCACCGGGTGCCCCTCGGTGTCGGCGGCGACGATGAAGCCGCCGCCGATGGAGTAGTAGGTGGACGCCCGTAGCAGGGCGTCGTCGGCACCGTACGCGGAGAAGGTCATGCCGTTCGGGTGATAGGGCAGCCGGGCCCGGCGGTGCAGGATCACGTCGTTGTCGAGGTGGATCCCGATCTGGTGGCTGCCGTTCAGCCGGATCCGCGCGCTCTCGGCGATCTCGGCGATCCGGAACGGACCGAGGCGGGTGTCGATGGTCTCCGGGTCCTCACCCTCCAGGCCCCACAGCACCGCCTTGTCGCTGCCGTGGCCGTGACCGGTGGCCCCCAGGGAGCCGAACAGCTCGGCCTTGACCCGCGTCGTCCGGGGCAGCAGGCCGTCGGCGGCCAGCTGCTCGACGAAGCGACGGGCGGCGCGCATCGGTCCGACGGTGTGGGAGCTGGACGGACCGATGCCGATGCTGAACAGGTCGAACACGCTGACGGCCATGGAGGACTGTCTACTCCGGCCGGCGCCGGAGCGCGAGGACCGGGGCGGCCGGGCGGGGCGGTCCGGAGGAGGACGTGCCCTGCCGGCTCATACCCGGCAGGGCATCGGTGTCGCCTGCCTCAGTCTCCTGAGGCGGCGCGGCACCCAGGGTGCCGACACGCCGTGACGCGCGGACGACGGGTCGGAGACGGGTCGGGGTGCGGACCGGGACCGCTCGCTGCGCAGACGAGTGGGTCAGAGCCGGCGGGTGACGATCTCCTTGCCCAGCGGCATCAGGGCGACCGGGATCAGCTTGAAGTTGGCCACGGCCATGGGGATGCCGACGATCGTGAGGCACAGGGCGATGCCGGTGGCGATGTGGGTGAGGGCGATCCACCAGCCGGCGACGAGGATCCAGATCACGTTGCCCAGCAGCGAGAACACTCCCGAGGTCGGCTTCTCGACGACGTCGCGGCCGAACGGCCAGGCGGCGTAGCTGGCCAGCCGGAAGGAGGCCACACCCCACGGGATGGTGACGATCAGCAGGCAGCAGATCAACCCGGCGAGTGCGTACGCCAGCCAGAGCCAGAGACCGCTGAAGAGGAACCAGATGATGTTGAGCAGGGTGCGCATGGGCTCCATTGTCGGCAGCCGTCGGGCCCGGACAACCGGGTGTTGCCCTGGTCCGCGCCGGAGCCCACCCCCGCACGGGCGGGTGCCGCGGCGGTCAGGGCAGGGTGGTGAGGAAGTCGTTCGCGTGGGCGAGGAAGACGTCCGGGCGCTCGACCGGCAGCCAGTGACCGCAGTCCGGCACCAGCACCAGCTCGGCGTGCGGCATGACCGCGGCGGCGGTCCGCGAGCCGATGGGATCGACGAGCGGATCGTCCACCCCGTGCAGGAACAGGGTCGGGGCGGCGATCCGGGACACCTGGGGCAGCAGGTTGTTGCGCATCCGGCGCGGACCCAAGGTGGCCTGGTTGTAACGCCCGTAGCCCACCCCGGAACCCGGTCGGCGGGCTTCGCGACCGAACTCGGTCCGGATCGCCGCGTCGACCGAGGCGGGGTCGTGAACCATCCGGCTGAGGTAGCTGTCGGTGAACCGTCCGGCGACGCGGCCGAGTCCGAACAGCACCGGGTCGGGCAGCCGGGCGGCCAGCCAGGCGGCGAGCTGGGTGGGTGCGTTCCTCAGCCGGGGAGTCAGCCCGCCGGGAGCGACCAGGATGAGTCCGGCCACCGCTTCCGGATGACGGAGGGCGACCCGCAACGCGATGTCGCCGCCCATCGAGAGGCCGACCACCACGAGCCGGTTGATCCCGGTCGACCGGGCCACGCCGACCACCAGGTCGGCCAGCTCGTCGGGGTCGCCGGAGACCTCGATCCCTTCGGTGTCACCGAAGCCGGGAAGATCCGGCGCGATCACCGACCGGTCCCGCGCCAGGGGTCCGAACACCCGCGACCAGGAGATGGCCGCGTTGTCGTAGCCCCCGCCGTGGATCAGCAGGACCGGCGGCCGGTCCGACCCGACGTCCGTGCCGGGTCCGCCCCTGAGCAGCCGGACCCGCCCCCCGGCCCACTGGAGCCACGACGCGGTCGCCCCCGGGGGAAGCAGCCGGTCGGTCATGGCTCAGCGTAGGCCGAGGGTGCGTACGGTCCCGCTCACTCGGTGGTGGAGAAGGTGACGACCACCGCACGGTTCCGCGGGTCCGTGCCCGGCTTCACCAGCGGCTTCGCGCTGCCGTAGCCGACGACCTCGGTGATGTTCTTGGCCGGGACGTCGAGCTCCTTGAGCAGGGCGGCCACCTCGGTGGCCCGCTGGGTGGACAGCGTCTTGGCGAAGTCGTTGTTGGCGCCACTGGATCCGGCCGTGTGGCCCTCGACGGTGATCTTGGTCCCGGAGTCGAGGTCACCGATGCACTTCTTCAGCGCCTTGAGGGTGGCCTTCTTGTCGATCAGGGCGGGCTGGTCGGCCACGAACAGGGCGGGGGACGGCAGGGTGCAGGTCCGGGTCTTGCCCTGGTCGGACGACGCGTAGTCGGCGTTCGGGTCGGGCACCGGGATCGGCGAGATGGTGCCGGCGGCCGGCGTGGTGCCGGTGCCGTCGTAGAAGGTGACCTTCTTCGCCCCGGCGGCCTGGGCCAGTCCGTCCCAGATCGCTCGCTGGTAGCCGATCTGCAGCTTGGAGAGCTTGGTCTGCTCACCGGCGACGGGGGTGACCACGAAGGTCACCTCGCGGCCCTCGAGGTCGGGCAGGGCGTCGGCCTTCTTGACGGCCTTGATCACCGAAGTGGGCGACTCGTCGAAGGCGAGCTCGCGGAAGTCGACCGGTTCCTCGGTGTCCAGCAGCGGGGAGAAGACCCACACCGGCGTCTTGGCGGGGGAGGCGACCGCGTCCAGTCCGGCCAGCACGGACCGACCGTCGGCGGTGGCCGCGTCGGCGTTGATCTTGTCGGTGACGGTGGTGGCGCCGGCCGCGGGGTCGGCGGCGAGGTCGACCTCGGCCGTCTTCGTGGTGCCGTCACCGCCGACGGTCACCCACTCCAGCCCGGAGCCGTTCTCGCCGAGGCTGGTCCAGGAGGCGGCCACCGGCTGCGGCACGGCGACCTGCGCCTCGTTGCTGGAGACGGCGGTGCTCACCACCGTCCCCTTCACCTGTACGGGGGCGGCAGGGGTCTGCTCGGTGGTGGGTGTCGGCTGGTCGGCACCGCAAGCGGCGACCAGGGCCAGCGGGAGCGCCAGGAAGCAAGCGGCCAGATGGCGTGGGGTCCGGGTCATACACCAGGCTAGACACGGGCCCTGGCCCGATCCCAAATCCTGGCGCCGGTTCGTGACCAAGGACTCAACCCCCACCGGACCAGCAGGTGCATTGGTTGCCGACGTGTGGGGTCGGTGGTCGTGGGACCTGTGGGTGCGGTGGTCGGGTGGCGAGGAATACGTGGGGGCGGGTCGATGCTGGCCCAGACGTACACCCGTCCTCGACCGTCAGGAGCCTGCCGCGATGCGCGCCGTCACCTATCCCGCCTACAGCACCGATCTGTCCACTCTGCGGGTGGAGGAGCTGCCACAGCCCAAGCTGGCGCCGAGTGCTGTGCTGATCGAGGTGCGCGCCGCCTCGGTGAACCCGGTGGACTGGAAGGTGATGACAGGCGGCCTCGACGGGCTGCTGGACGCGGTCTTCCCCGTCATCCCGGGGTGGGACGTCGCGGGTGTGGTCGTCGGGCTCGGTCCGGACACCCCGGAGTTCGCCGTCGGCGACGAGGTGATCGCGTACGCCCGCAAGGACACCGTCGGCGCCGGCACGTTCGCCGAGCTGGTGGCGGTGCCGGCGGTCTCGGTGGCCCGCAAGCCCACTTCGTTGAGCTTCGAGCAGGCGGCCGGGCTGCCGCTCGCCGGTGGCACCGCGCTGCGGACGCTGGACGCTCTCGACGTGTCGGCCGGCGACACCGTGCTGATCCACGCCGCGGCCGGTGGGGTCGGGGCCTTCGCGGTGCAGATCGCCGTCGCCCGGGGCGCACGCGTCATCGGCACCGCCTCGGAGTCCAACCACGCCTTCCTCCGCGAGCTGGGGGCCGAGCCGGTTGCGTACGGCGACGGTGTGGTGGACCGGGTCCGGGGTCTGGCTCCCGACGGCGTGGACGCCGTGGCCGACTTCGTCGGTGGGCAGCTGGAGACCAGCCGCGCGGTCCTGGCCGACGGGGGCCGGTTGGCCTCGGTCGCCGACCCGGGGGTCATCGAGCACCGCGGTCGCTGGATCTGGGTGCGTCCGGACGGGGCGGAGTCCGCCCGCCTGGCCGCGCTGGCCGACGAGGGTGCGCTGACCGTCGAGGTGGCGCAGACCTTCTCCCTGGACCAGGTGGCAGAGGCGTTCGCCGAGAGCCAGACCGGGCACGTGCGCGGGAAGCTGATCATCGTCCCCTGACCCGTCCCGAGGCAGGAGTCCACCGGACAGCCGGGTGTGCCGGGCTGCTGCCGTCGTGCGCGGCTATCGGCGGTTCCGAGTCACGAAGTGCACGGCGGTCGGATACGGGCCGAACGCCGAGAACCAACACTCTCCGACGAGATCGACGGTCATGAAGCCGTAGGAGGTGCCGTCATCACCCACCCGGAGGTTCAGACGATTCTGATCGTCGAAGACGAAGACCGGTCCGATGGGGTTGTTGCCGGTGTCGATCAGCGTCCTGAGTCGCCCGCTGGTCACATCGACGATCTCGAGCGTTCCAGTGGCGACATTGCGGGCGGCCGCCAGGCTGCTGTCGGGTGACAGCGCCAGGATCTCCCAGTGGCAGGTTCGCCACACGATCGCCGCGGTGCTTCCGTTCAGGATGAGGTGGCAGCCCTGGCGGTCGGCGACGACGACACGATCGGCGACCGGGTCGCCGCTGACCACGCTCTTCCACTGGGTGAAGGTCTTGGTGGGATAGGGCTGCCTGGTCAGATCGGAGGCGTCAGCGCGGGTCACGCCGTTCTGCGTGGTCACCCACAGCGCGTCGGCGGTGGCCGCCATGGCCGAGGTCTGTAACGCCGGTTGGGATGCGTCGATGAGCTGAGAGGTTCTCGTCCACAACAGCGGTCCGGCCTCGGTGCGCACCATCACGGACCCGTTCGGGCCGGGGTCGACGCCGGTCATCGACATCGAGTCGGCGGAGCCGGTGACGGGCAGCGGTTCTGGTCTGAGGTTCAGGAACACCTGCTTCCGGGATGTGGTCAGCCAGGCTGCCTCGGCGCCGAACTCGGTGATCGTGCCGAACTGGTTGCCGGGTCGGTCGAGCTTGGCTCCAGAAGAGAGGAAGATCTCACCGTCGCGGACGGTGGAGACCTCGATGTCAGGACCGGGCTCGCGACCGACGGGATCCAGGATCACGGCGCGTGGCCCCGGCGGCGGGGTGGACGGATGCGTCGATGTCGCCACCGGCGGTCTGTCGGTGTTCGCCACCCGCATCCAGTCCTCGGCGATCCCGGGAGCGGCCAGCAGCAGCACCAGCACCCCGATTGCTGCGCCGATCCGCCGTCGACGCATCTGCTCACCGCGGGCGACGCTGGTGAGGTGGAGGGCCGTTGCCGGCTCCGGGCCGGGACGGGCGTGCAGCCGCTCCGCGAGCTCCTCCTCGAACGGCTCGTTCATGCCTCCCCTCCCTCCCGAAGGACCTGCTTCAGCTTGGCGATGGCGCGCGACGTGTGGGTCTTCACCGAGCCCTGCGAGCAGCCCATCGCCGTCGCGGTCTCCGCCACCGTCAGATCCGCGTAGAAGCGCAGGGCGATCGCCGTGCGTTGGCGCGTGGGCAGCGCCTGGACGGCCGACCACGTGAGGTCGATCGAACCATCGTCGGTGGTGGCGGATTCAGGCAGCGTGGCCGTCGATCTCTCGCGTCGCTTCCAGGCGTGCCGCCACAGAGATACGTTCTCGTTGACGATGATGCGCCGGACGTAGCCGACGGGGTCGTGTCCTGCCCCGCCGATCTTCGGCCACTTGAGGTAGGCGCGGGCCAGCGCCGTCTGCAGGAGGTCCTCACCGGTCTGGCGATCGCCGGCGACCAGCTGGGCGAAGCCGAGCAACGGACGCTGGAACTCCCGCACCCAGGCAGAGAAGTCGGCAACCCGCTCATCTCGAGATGTCGGACGGTCGGTGAGGTGCTCTCGCACCATGATCACCTCATCCGATGGTCCAGGACTGCTCACGACCCTACGAACGTGGTGACCGAGGGGTTCGGTTGACACGCTGTTCGACGGCATCGGCCCTGCCCGCCCACTGTGGCCCCAGGTCCGGCCACGGGGCAACCATCACGGGACCCTTCGGTCGACGGCACAGACGTGGGCATCTGGTCTGGTTGTCAACCAGAGGCGGCCGCCACCGCGTTGGACGGTGTGAGATCCGCGACCGGCGGTTCCTACGGGAGCTCAGATCCATGACGATCACTCATGAGCATCTGACGCACGCGGGTCGCGTGGCCGCCGCGTGGGGCCGGTAGCGACTCTCAGCGGACGTGCTGGGCCCTCATGATGATCTCGACCACCGCCTGCACCGCGGAGGGCGGCACGGCGACCCCGGCCGAGAGTCCCTCGCCCGGGGCGACGGCCCGACATCCGGATGTCGCCGTCGACGGGTACGACGGGGAGCAGATCGAGCTCACGATCCCCGACGACGCCGCGACCGAGTGCACGGACGATCTTCCAGGATGGCATCGCGCCGGCGCCGGACGACGCTCCGCACCTGTGGGCACAGGCGCCCGGGCAGCTGAACACGACGTGGATCGTCGACGTCGAGGGAACCCGGCTGCAGATCCTGGCCGGTTGTCCACCCGGCACCTCGGACCAGGACCGGAAGGATCTCGACGTGATGGTCGAGTCGATCGACATCGGCTGACCTGCCGGAAAGTCTTACCTACGGTGGCGTAGGTTTGTGGTGCGTCGGCGGGTAAACTGATCACATCGTCAAGGGCATCCGTGTCGAAACTGAGCACGATTCGCTGCCTTGTCAAGCGGCTGGGAAGTCGAGTGGTCCCCTGGGACCCCTGATCGATCGGACCGCACGATGAGTGTTCTCGCACCCCCCGCCCGCGTACGCAGACCAAACCCGGTGACCCAGACCTACACCGCGCTGGCGCAGACCGTGCGCGACCGCGGTCTCCTCTCGCGGACCCGCTGGTTCTACGGCCTGCTGCTGATCGGCCTGGGGCTGGCCCTCGGCGGCGTCGTCACCGGGGTCATCTTGCTCGACGACTCCTGGCTGCAGCTGCTGATGGCGGCGGCCCTCGGCGTCCTGTTGACCCAGCTGGCCTTCGTCGGGCACGAGGCCTCCCACCGGCAGGTGCTGTCGTCCGGGCCGGCCAACGACCGGCTGGGCTGGTTCCTCGCCGTGGTGTGCGTGGGGATGAGCTACTCGTGGTGGATGAACAAGCACACCCGTCACCACGGGAACCCGAACAAGCTGGGCAAGGACCCCGACATCGAGATCGACACCTTCTCCTTCGAGGAGGAGAGCGCGGCGACTCGGCGCGGCTTCAAGGCCTGGTTCACGCGTCGGCAGGGTCTGTTCTTCTTCCCGCTGCTGCTGCTGGAGGGGATCAACCTCCACCTCAAGTCGGTGCAGAGTCTGTGGGAGAACCGGACCGTGGCCGGTCGGCGGCTCGAGCTGACGGTGCTCGTGGCCCGGTTGGCCATCTACCTGACCGCCGTCTTCTGGATGCTGCCGCTCGGCATGGCCTTCGCCTTCGTCGGTCTGCAGGTGGCGGTCTTCGGGCTCTACATGGGTGCCTCGTTCGCCCCCAACCACATCGGGATGCCGATCGTCGGTCGCGAGGAGAAGCTGGACTTCTTCACCAAGCAGGTCCGTACCTCGCGCAACGTGTCGGGTGGCTGGTGGGCGACCGCCCTGATGGGCGGCCTGAACTACCAGATCGAGCACCACCTGTTCCCGAGCATGCCCCGGCCGCACCTGGCCATCGCCCGCCGGATGGTGCTCGAGCACTGCCGCCGGCACGAGGTGGACTACGCCGAGAACAACCTGCTGGCGGCCTGGGGGATCGTGATCGGCTATCTCAACCGCGTCGGCCTGTCGGCCCGGGACTCGTTCCGCTGCCCGATCGCCTCCGAGCTGCGCTGACTCGACCTCGGCGCGGCGCGCCGACCGAGATGGAGCTGACGGTCGGACTCGAACCGACAACCGCCTGTTTACAAGACAGGTGCGCTACCAATTGCGCCACGCCAGCAGGATGCCCGCCAACGTTACCGGAGCGGGGGCGTGGCCGCCGCCCGCTCGCCCGACCGGGACCTAGTCGCGGAGCTCCGGGTCCACCGGCGGGAAGACCGAGAGCAGCCACCGGTCCAGGGTGCGGGCCACCGCCAGGCTGTCGGCCCAGGGCACCAGAGGCGACTCCAGCTCACCGGCCCGCAGGCAGCGGTTCACCTCGCTGATCTCGAAGGTGTAGCCCCCTCCCGGCCACTCGGTGACCAGGATCTCCTCCTCCTTGTCGTCGCCGGTGCCGCGGACCACCGTCATCTCCGACGGCAGCAGGAAGTTCTCGAACCGGATCGAGCCCTCGCTGCACAGCACCTCCAACCGGGACCCCAGATCGGCTTCCAGGCTGCAGACGATGGCGGCGGTGGCCGGGGGGCGGAACTCGGTCGCGCCATAGGTCAGCAGGGCGGCCGCGTGCGCCTCCACCCCGGTCGACGCCAGGCTGCCGGAGCCGAGCAGCTGGTCGGGCTCACCCAGGAACAGGTTGATGCCGTGCACCGGGTAGACGCCCAGGTCCAGGATGGCCCCGCCGGCCTGGTCGGGGTCGAGCAGCCGGTGCGACTCGTCGCCGTCGAAGGCGAAGCCGAACGAGGCGGTGGCGTGCCGGATCGCGCCGAGCTCGCCGGAGCCGACGATCTGGGCGGCCTGGCGGAGCAGCGGGTTGGTGCGGCTCCAGAGCGCCTCCATCAAGAACACCCCCCGCTCGCCGGCCAGGTCGATGAGCTCCTCGGTCTCGGCCGCGGACACGGTCAGGGGCTTCTCCACCAGCACGGCCTTGCCGGCCTCGAGGCAGAGACGCGCCGACCCGAGGTGGTCGTTGTGGGTGGAGGCCACGTAGACGACATCGATCTCGGGGTCGGCGGCCAGCTCGGCGTACGATCCGTAGGCGCGGGGGATGTGGTGCTCCCGGGCGAACTGCTCGGCCTTGTCGAGACTGCGGCTGCCGACGGCGACGACCTCGGCCTCCTCGGTCAGCAGGGCGAGGTCACGGGTGAGGACGGAGGCGATGTGACCGGTGCTGAGAATGCCCCAGCGGGTACGGGCGTCGTGGCTGCTCACGACGTCAGTCAACCTCATGACGCACCGCCGGTACGAATGACACCCGTGTCATTCACGCGTACGATGGCCGCCATGGTCGCTGCCTCCCATCCCGATCACGCCGCTGCCTCGGGCGTGGGCGAGCTGGCTGCCCGCGATGCCGAGATCCTCGCCTTCGAGCGTCAGTGGTGGAAGTTCGCCGGGGCCAAGGAGCAGGCCATCCGGGACAAGTTCCAGATGTCGGCCACCCGCTACTACCAGGTGCTGAACAACCTCATCGACTCCCCGGCCGCCCTGGTCCACGACCCGCTGCTCGTCAAGCGGCTCCGTCGGCTGCGCGCCACCCGCCAGCGCAACCGGTCCGCGAAGCGGCTCGGCATCGACCTCACGATCGACCGCTGACCCTCCGCGTCACGACCGTGTGACTTGAGGGTTGGTCTGAACCCCCCAGCTCCCACTCTCTCGTTGTCCACAGGCTCGAGCCCGGGCGAAGGTCGTCCACAGATGTGGCGGCGGCCCGGCCGATTCCGGCGAACGTCCCCAGTGTGGTGGCGTGTACGCACCGATCGACCCGCCGAATCAGCTCCGGGCGCTGGCCGCCGCCCAGGGCGGCGTCGTCTCCGTCGGACAGGTGCAGGCGCTGGGTTCGTCGCGGGAGTCGCTACGGCGCTGGGTTCGTGACGGTCACTGGCGGCGACTGACCACGGGTGTCTACTACCTCGGGGTGGGCGACCCGCCTTGGCTGGCCCGTGCCTGGGCCGGGGTGCTGCTGGGCGGTTCGAGCGCCCGGCTGGGTGGCGAGGCCGCCGGTCACCGCTGGGGTCTGGTCGATGACCCGCCCGAGATGATCCAGGTGCTCGTGCCCCTCACCCGTCAGGTCGTCGCGCGGGACTGTTGGTCGTTCCTGCGCGAACGTCCAGGTGTGCGGTCGGCGCGGAGCGTCGGCGAGCCGCCGTGCACGGGGATCGCCGACACCGTCGTCGACCTGTGTGCCGACCGTGACGCCGACGGCGTGGTGGATCTGGTCACGCGGGCGGTGCAGGGTCGGCGGGTCGCTGCGGTGCAGCTCCTGGGATGCGTCCGGTTCCGTTCGCGCGTGCCGCACCGGGCCACCCTGCTGGCGCTGCTCGGCGAGGTGCAGCAGGGCGCCGAGTCGACGCTCGAGCTTCGCTACCTGCGCGACGTCGAACGGGCGCACGGCCTGCCTACGGGGGCTCGGCAACGACGCAGCCGGACTCGGGACGAGGTCCGCGACGTGCTCTACGAGGACTACGCCACCATCGTGGAGCTCGACGGTCTCGCGCACCTGCGCCGGGTCCTGCGGGACATGCGTCGCGACAACGCCGCCCTGCTCGGCGGGATGGCGACGCTGCGCTTCGGCTGGCCGGACGTGACGGGCAGCCCGTGCCGAGTCGCCTGGCAGGTCGCCGCGGTGCTGGTGGATCGGGGGTGGAGTGGACTCCCGACACGGTGTCCGCGCTGCGCGCGTGCGACCGACACGGATCTGCTCGCTCTGTGACGCGCTTCGTCCTCGCGGCGGCCCGGTGCCGTCCGAGACACGACGGTCCTTCGCCCCGGACGGTGTGAGTTCAGGGGCCATGACCAACCAGGAACTCACACGCTGTCGGGCGTCACCCCATCATCCCCGCGGTCGAGGTGCTCTCGGCGTCGAGGAACGTCGTCACCACGTCCACGACCAGTCCGGTGCGCGCCATCCCGTTGAAGTGCGTCGTGCCGGGGAACACCGCGAGGTGCGAGGCCGGCACCCCGACGAAGTCCCCGTTGACGTCGCCACCCCGCAGCTGGAGGAACCGCACGGCGTGGTCGAGCCGCACCATGTCGCAGTCGCCCACCGTGATCAGGGTCGGCGCCGCGATGCCCTCGATGTCGTGGTCGGACCAGCCCGGGCCGGTGATGAAGGTCCCGAGCTTGTCCAGCAGGTCCTGGAGCTTCTCCGGGTTCGGGGACTTGGCCAGGTAGTCGGCGTGCATCGGGCTGCCGGCGATCATGTCGACCGTCATGCCGCCGACGGCCGCCGCGTTCTCGGGCCGGGAACCGTCGGGGTCGAAGGTGATCGAGGAGACCACCAACCGACGTACGCGCTCGGGGTGCTCGACCGCCAGCCGAAGGGCCACGGCACCGCCGACACTGAAGCCGAAGAGGTCGACCTCGGCCAGGCCCAGGTGGTCGAGAAGACCGACGATGTCCTGGGCCAGGAACTCGGTGGCCAGCGGCCGGTCGATGTCGTTGGTCCGGCCGTGTCCCTGGAAGTCGACGGCGACGACCTGGCGCCCGGCGGCCAGCCCCGGCAGCACCGCCCCGAACTGGAGGTCGATGTTGAACAGCCCGCCGTGCAGCAGCACCAACGGGACCCCGCCGTCGCCGTGGATCTCGTAGTAGAGCTCGAGGTCGCCGAGCGGGGCGTAGCCGGTGGCGACGGGGGAGGTCGGGTCGGTCATCTCGTGTCCTGTTCTCCGGGTGATGTCAGTGGCTAGACCCTGACGGGCCGCACAACTCATCGCCCGCCGACGGATGGCCACCGCAGCGCCCGCCGGAGCCGGGACCCGGCTCGGCGCAGCTGCGTCGGCAGCGGGATGACCGGCCGGTCCGGGTAGCCGCCCGCCGCCAGGCCCGCGTGCCGTTCGAAGGCGTGGCGCGCGGCGCGGTCGCCGGTCCGCAGCACCGACCAGCCCATCATGACGACGTAGACCGGGTAGAACGGCAGGCCGAGACAGCACAGGTACTGCCAGCTGTGCCGCTCCTCGTGCTCCAGCAGCCGCGGGGTCACCCGCAGCCGCTCCGCGAAGGTGCTGCCGGTGAGGACGACGTCCCCCACGGTGAAGGCTCCCGCCACCGGGAAGCTCAGCCGGTACCCCTCGGCCAGCAGCAGCCCGCGCGGCCCCCGACGGATCTCCGCGCGCCCGATCCGGGCGACGACCAGCCCGAGCGGGGTGGTCAGGTTGGTGACGTTGCCGATCCGGCGGACCCACTGCATGGCGCTCAACCGGGTCGGCGCGAGCGGACCGTCGGAAGAGGCGCTGACCATGACGGCATGCTGTCACCCCGCGCCACGTCTCGTCTGTCGGACGGGATGTTCATCAGTCGAGACGGGGATATGCCGGGATCGGCCACTCGCGCCTAGGCTGGGCAGCACATCCAGAGGGGACGAGGGACCGGCCCGTCGACTCCCCGGCAACCGGCTGACAGATCAGCCACGGTGCCAACTCCGGCCCGGTCGATCGTCGACCGGGTGCAGATGATGAAGGACTGATCGATGACTGCGGTCTTCTCGGCCGATCCCGCCACCGGCTGTCGCCCGGGCGCGTTCGGCAATGCCACCCACCTCGTCTGTCGCGCTTGTGGTGCTCACAGCCCACTCGGCCCGTTCTACGCGTGCCTGGAGTGCTTCGGTCCGCTCGAGGTCGGCTACGCGTACCCGACCATCACCCGGGCCGAGATCGAGGCCGGCCCCAAGTCGATCTGGCGGTACGCCCCGCTGCTGCCGGTGCCGGCCGACATCGCCACCTTCCGGTCCACCGATCCCGGCTACACCCGGCTCGTCGACGCCCGGCACCTGGCCGACGACCTCGGTCTGAAGCAGCTCTGGGTGAAGGACGACTCCGGCAACCCGACCCACTCCTTCAAGGACCGGGTCGTCGCCGTCGCCCTGTCCGCCGCCCGCGAGCTCGGCCTGCAGGTGCTGGCCTGCCCGTCCACCGGCAACCTGGCCAATGCGGTGGCCGCCGCGGCCGCCCGGGCCGGCATCAAGAGCGTCGTCTTCGTGCCCGAGAACCTCGAGCAGCAGAAGATCATCGCCTCGGCCGTCTACGACACCACCCTGATCGCGGTGCACGGCTCGTACGACGACGTGAACAAGCTGGCCAGCGAGATCGCCGCCGAGGAGGAGGGCTGGGCGTTCGTCAACGTCAACGTGCGCCCCTACTACGCCGAGGGCTCCAAGACGCTGGCGTACGAGATCGCCGAGCAGCTGGGCTGGCGGCTGCCCGACCAGGTGGTCATCCCGGTGGCCTCCGGCTCCCAGCTGACCAAGATCGACAAGGGCTTCCACGAGCTGATCAGCCTGGGTCTGGTGGAGCCGAAGCCGTACACGATCTACGGGGCCCAGGCCACCGGCTGCTCGCCGGTCGCGCAGGCATTCCGCGCCGGGCACGACGTCGTGCAGCCGGTGAAGCCGGACACCATCGCCAAGTCGCTGGCCATCGGCAACCCGGCCGACGGGCCGTACGTGCTGGACGTGGTCCGCCGGACCGGTGGAGCCATCGTCGACGTCGACGACGAGACGGTGGTGGAGAACATCCAGCGGCTCGCCCGGACCGAGGGCATCTTCGCCGAGACCGCCGGCGGGGTGACCGTGGGCGTGACGGCCAAGCTGATCGCCGACGGCCTGCTGGACCCGGCGAAGGAGACCGTGGTGATCAACTCCGGCGACGGGCTGAAGACGCTCGACGCGGTCGCCGATAAGGTCGGGCCGAAGACTACGATCCCGCCTCGCTACGAGGCTTTCACCGAGTTCTGGAAGGCACGAGGCTGATGAGCGCCACCGTCCGCATCCCCACCATCCTGCGCAGCTACACCGGCGGAGCGAACGAGGTCACGGCCGACGGCGGCACGCTCGCCGAGGTGCTGGAGTCCCTGGAGTCCGCCCATCCCGGTCTGCGCGCGCGGGTGCTCGACGACGCCGGAGCGCTGCGCCGGTTCGTCAACATCTACGTGGGTGACGACGACGTCCGGTTCATCGGCGGCCTGGAGGCCACCGTGGCCGACGGCGCCAAGATCTCGATCATCCCGGCCGTCGCCGGCGGCTGACCCTCGGGCCGGCCGGGCCTCGAGCGGACCCGAGCGCTGGACCCGTCGACGCCTAGCCTCTGCGGATGATCAGCGCGGCGGACCCGGCCCCGGGCCGGACCCTCCTACGGGTGGGTTGGGTGCTGCTCGGCGCCGCAGTCCTGCTGGCCCTGGCCGTCGCCGTCCTGGTGCTCGGACCGGGCCTGGCGCTCACCCAGCGCGCGGCCATCGGAACGACCCTCGACGTCGATGTCCCCGCCGGCCGTGACTGGGCGGTCTACACCTCTCTGCGCACCTGGCGAGCTGCCGGGTGCCAGGTCTGGGATGCGGACGGCCGAGAGATCGTGCTGAGACCGGACATAACACAGCAGCGGGTCATCGGCAGACCCACCTGGTACCCGCAGGGCTCGTTCCGACTCGACCGGGGCCAGTCGCTCACCGTCCGCTGCGAGGGACCGCCGGGGCAGTTCGCGGTCGGCCGATCGGTCGGGCTGGGGCACCTGCTGCTGACTCTCGGTGTCGGCCTTGTCGGTGCCCTCGTGGCCCTGGCCGGTCTGATCTTGGTCATCGTCGCCGCCGCCCGCGGGGGTCGCCGATCCGGTGCCGGTCAGGCGGGCAGCTGACCCCGACTCGCCAGATTCGACCACAGTGCACGGATCCCGATCTCCCACGGCGGTGCGCCCTCGCTGCTGGTGACCGTGTTGATCAAGGTCCCGAGCAGCGGCGTGGAGATGGTGACCACGTCGCCCTCGTGGTGGGTGAAGCCCATCCCCGGGGCGTCCCGGTCCTTGGTGGGGGCGAACATCGTGCCGGTGAACAGGGCGAACCCGTCCGGGTACTGGTGGTGGGCTCCGCAGGTGTGGGCGAGGAGCTGGGGCAGCGTACGGCTCATCTGGGACATGGAGCTGGTCGCGGTCAGGGTGAAGTCGTCGTCGGTGCCCTCGATCCGCAGCGACACGTCGGCGGCGGCGACGTCGTCGAGGGTGAAGCCGTCGTCGAACAGCCGGATGAACGGGCCGATCGCGCAGGACGCGTTGTTGTCCTTGGCCTCGCCGAGCAGCAGCGCGCTGCGACCCTCGAAGTCGCGGAGGTTGACGTCGTTGCCCAGGGTCGACCCGACGGCTCGACCATCGGGTCGAGCGACCAGCACCACCTCGGGCTCAGGGTTGTTCCAGGCCGAGCGTTCCAGGACGCCGATGGGAGCACCGGCGCCGACGGCGGACAGCACCGGTGCCTTGGTGAAGATCTCCGGGTCGGGGCCGATCCCGACCTCGAGGTACTGCGACCACAGACCCTCCGCCTGCAGGGCTTCCTTGACCGCCGTCGCCTTGGGGCTGCCCGGCTCGATGTCGGCGATCGAGCCGCCGATGGCGGACTGGACCCGGGCGCGCACCTCCTGCGCACGCTGCGGGTCGCCCGCCGCCCGCTCCTCGATCACCCGCTCCACCATGCTGATCGCGAACGTCACGCCGGCGGCCTTGATCACCTGCAGGTCGATCGGGGCGAGCAGGCGTACGGACGGGTCGTCGACGGCCCAGGAACGACCGGCCAAGGCGCTGATGGCGATCTCGCGGACGTCGGGTCGCTCCAGCAGGTCGGCCATCGTCGGGGTGATCGGGGTGAGATCGGCCAGCTCGTCGCCGCGGACCGCGACCACGCACGGGCCGTCGTCGGTCAGCACCCGGCCGACGAAGATCCCCTCGGACCGGTCGGCGGGCAGCAGCTGGCTGAGGGGCGGGGTCTGGGCGGCGGCGTCCATCTGCTCATTCTGTCAAGG
This sequence comes from Microlunatus aurantiacus, assembly GCF_039536605.1. Lineage (NCBI taxonomy): Bacteria > Bacillati > Actinomycetota > Actinomycetes > Propionibacteriales > Propionibacteriaceae > Microlunatus > Microlunatus aurantiacus. Next base: position 620,180 of record NZ_BAAAYX010000013.1, on the reverse strand, counting down.
CCCGCGCTGACGCCCCGATTCGCTACCCGACGCCCCCTCCGCAGGCGGTGCGTGAGCGGGCGAAAGGGGGCGTCAGCGGATCGGGGAGTGAGCGGGCGCCGTTCTGTGGGTGCCGGGGGGCACTATGGCGGGCATGGCAGTCGACACCACCCTGGCCCTCTCCAGCGAGGACGCCCTCCGCCGGACCATCGCCGCGATGGCCGGTCCGGACGCGGCACCGCGCGAGGACCAGCTGCGGGCGGTGGCCGAGCTGGTCGACCACCGGCGGCGGGTGCTGGTCGTGCAGGCCACCGGCTGGGGCAAGTCGGCGGTCTACTGGGCGGCGACCAGGGCGCTGCGTTCCCACGGTGGTGGGCCCACCCTGGTGGTGTCCCCACTGCTGGCCCTGATGCGCGACCAGATCGCCGCGGCCGAGCGGGCGGGTCTGCGGGCGGCGACCATCAACTCCACCAACATCGACGAGTGGGACCCGGTGCTGGCCGATCTCCAGCAGGGGCTGATCGACGTCCTGCTGATCTCGCCGGAGCGGCTGGCCAACCCGGGGTTCGCCCGCCGGCTGCCCGACCTGCTGGCTTCCTGCGGGCTGCTGGTCATCGACGAGGCCCACTGCGTATCGGACTGGGGCTTCGACTTCCGCCCCGACTACCAGCGCCTGACCCGCACGCTGCTCTCCCTCGCTCCGGACACGCCGGTGCTGGCCACCACCGCCACCGCCAACGAGCGGGTCACCAGCGACGTGGCCGCCCAGCTCGGCGACGACACCGTGACCCTCCGCGGCTCGCTGGCCCGGGCCTCCCTGCGCTTGGCGGTCGTTCCCGGGCTGACGCCGTTGGAGCGGTACGCCTGGGTGGCCGACGCGCTGACCGAGCTGCCCGGGTCCGGGATCATCTACGTGCTCACGGTGAAGGAGTCGGAGCGGGTCGCCGGCTTCCTGACCAGCCTCGGGCACGACGTGGCCGCCTACTCGGGGCAGACCCAGAACCGCCAGGAGCTCGAGGACCGGCTGCGCGCCAACCAGGTCAAGGCGCTGGTGGCCACCTCGGCGCTGGGCATGGGTTACGACAAGCCCGATCTGGCGTTCTGCCTGCACCTGGGGTCGCCGGCCTCGCCGGTGGCCTACTACCAGCAGGTCGGTCGGGCGGGTCGAGCCCTGGACGACGCGACGGCGGTGCTGGTGCCCAGCGAGGCCGACGAGAAGATCTGGGACTACTTCGCCACCGCCGGCATCCCGGTGGAGGGGCAGGTCGAGCAGATCCTGGACGTGCTGGCCGACGAGCCGCAGTCGGTGCCCGCCCTGGAGAACGCCACCGGCATCCGCCGGGGCCGGTTGGAGACGGTGCTCAAGATCCTCGCCGTCGACGACGCGGTGACCCGGCAGGGGTCGGGCTGGGTCTCCACGGGCAAGGGGTGGCACTTCGACGAGGCCAAGTGGGCGGCGCTACGGAAGGTCCGGGCCACCGAGGCGGACCTGATGCGTCGCTACGCGCACGGTGAGGGCTGTCTGATGCAGTTCCTCCAGCTGGCGCTGGACGACCCGGACCCCAAGCCGTGCGGGCAGTGCTCGGTCTGCGACGGCCGGCTGCCGGCCCCCGGGCTGCGGCCGTCGGCGCCCACGATCGAGGCGGCGCGACGCTACTTCCGGGGGCAGGACGTGCTGGTCGAGCCGCGCAAGATCTGGGTCAGCGGGCTGCCCGGCAAGAAGGGCAAGATCGGCTTCCTCGGCGAGGGCCGGGCGATGGCGTACGCGGACGACCCCGCCTGGTCGTCGGTGCTGGCCGAGCTGTGGCGGCAGGACGGCGAGGCGCCTCCGGAGGTGCTGGAGGCCGTGGTCGAGGTCCTGAAGCGCTGGTCGAAGACCTGGCAGCGGCCGACCGCAGTGGTGGCGATGCCGTCCCGGCGCTATCCGCGTCTGGTCGGCTCGGTCGCTGCCCATGTCGCGCTGATCGGGCGGTTGCCCCTGGTCGAGGCGCTCGCGGTGTCCGGGCCGCCGCCGACCGAGGACGCCGCCTCCAGCGTGCGGGCGCGCGACCTGCTGGCCCGGACGTCACTCCTGCCCGGCGTCGAGCTGCAGGGTCCGGTGCTGCTGGTCGACGACAGGATCCGTACGCGGTGGACCGTCACCGTGGCGGGTTCCCTGCTGGCCGAGGCGGGGGCGTCGACGGTGTTGCCGCTGGCGCTGCACCAGCTCCCCTGAGGAGGCCGGCCCGCCCAGGGGCTCAGCGGCGGCTCAAGGGCTCAGCGGCGAGTCAGGGGATCAGCGGCGGGCCGGGGGCTCACCGGCGGGCCCGGGGCTCAGCGGCGGAAGTCCTTCGGCGCCACGGTCTGGAACTTCCCGTCGGCGTCGACGTAGCGGACCTCCAGGCCCAGCGGTGCTCGGGCGCCGGTGGCGCCGGGAGGCAGCGTGTCGGACGGCCGCGCGGATGGCGTCGCGGCGGGGGAGACCGATGCCTCCGGGGCCGGGGTCGTGCAGCCGGCGAGCAACCCGACGGTGCCACCGGCCAGGACGGCGGCGGCGATCGTGGTCAGGGTGCTCGTGCGCATGATGGAGCCAGCCTACCGAGCCGCGCCAGGACCACCCCGGGCCGAGCGGCCGAGATCGGTCTGTCAGGTTGGTGGCATGACCGTTCTCGCTCCGGAGAGGCTGCCCCGATGACCGACCGCCCGCCCGTGTCCTGCTGGCTCACCGACATGGACGGCGTGCTGGTCCACGAGGAGCGGGCCATCCCTGGCGCCGCCGAGTTCATCGCCGCGCTCGAGCAGCACGGGCGGCGCTTCCTGGTGCTGACCAACAACTCCATCTTCACCGCCCGGGACCTCCGGGCCCGGCTGCTGTCGAGCGGGATCGACGTCCCCGAGGACGCCATCTGGACGTCGGCCCTGGCCACCGCGCAGTTCCTGGCCGACCAGGCGCAGGGCGGCTCGGCGTACGTGATCGGGGAGGCCGGGCTGACCTCCGCGCTGCACCACGAGGGCTTCATCCTGACCGAGTCCGATCCGGATTACGTGGTCCTCGGGGAGACGCGGACCTACTCGTTCGAAGCCATCACCAAGGCCATCCGGCTGATCGAGCGGGGTGCCCGCTTCATCGCCACCAACCCCGACGTCACCGGCCCCTCACCGGAGGGTTCGCTGCCGGCCACCGGATCGGTCGCCGCGCTGATCTCCCGGGCCACCGGGGTGCAGCCCTACTTCGTCGGCAAACCCAACCCGCTGATGATGCGGTCGGCCCTCAACCAGATCGACGCGCACTCGGAGAGCACGGTGATGGTGGGGGACCGGATGGACACCGACGTGATCGCCGGCATCGAGGCGGGGCTGCGGACGGTGCTGGTGCTGACCGGCTCCACCCGCGCCGAGCAGGTCGCCGTCTACCCCTACCGCCCCACCCGGATCGTCGACTCCATCGCGGACGTGGTGCCGCTGGTCGAGCAGCTCGCCCCGCGGGAGGACGAGGAGATCTCCGCCGACTGAGGCCTCGGTTGCCGGGGCGCGCCCGTCCGGCCCAGGTGTCCTGAACTATCCGTCACTCGACGGCTTCTGCTGCATCAGGCGGGGGCCGGGTGCTGCGATACCCGTCGAATGACGGAAATTTCAAGGGGCCCGGCGCGTTCAGAGGGCGACCTCAGTCGGCGAGCAGAGGCGCGCACACCTCGAGGTCGCTCGCCCGGTCCAGATCGGGGAGGGCCATGAAGATCTGCTCGACCCCGCGCTCGGTCAGGTCCGCCCAGCGGCGCCGGTGCAGCTCGACCGGTCCGACCGGATGCCGGGCCGCGTACGCCCGGGCGGTGAGCCGACCCCGGACCCGCTCGACCCGCCGTGCCGCGTCCTCCCGGTCGGAGCCGACCACAGGCAGGTCGAGCACGGTGATCATGGACCGCCGACCGGCGTCCTCGCGGTAGCGGGTGAACACGTCGATCTTGTGCGGCAGCGCCTCGTCGACCCGCAGGTTGCACCCGTCGCCGAGGGTGGCGGCGATCTTCAGCGTGCGCTGCTCACCGCCGCCCCCCACGACGATCGGCAGCGGTCCGACGGGCCGGGGGTAGCAGGTCGTCTCGGGCAGCTGGACCCGGCGACCCGCGTACGGCTTCGTGCCGGCGCCCCACAGCGTCCGGAGGGTCTCGATGGTCGCCTCGAGCCGATCGAGCCGTTCCCGGGCGGGCGGGAAGTCGACCCCGTACGCCGCGTGCTCGCGGTTCCACCAGCCGGCGCCCAGACCGCAGAAGGCCCGACCGCCGCTGAGCACGTCGAGCGTGGCCGCGGTCTTGGCGATCACCCCGGCCGGCCGCAGGGTCACCGGCGAGACCAGGGTGCCGAGTCGGAGCGACGTGTCCAGGCCGGCGAGGAGGCCGAGGGTCACCCAGGGCTCCGGGATCGGCTCCCAGGCCCGGCCGACCTGGGGGATCTGGATCAGGTGGTCCATCACGGCGATGCCGGCGAAACCCATCTGGTCGGCGGTCAGGGCCACGTCCCGCAGCCAGCCGGCGGGGTCGTCGCCCCAGCCGAACCGGGACAGCTGCAGGATGACCGGCACCCGGCCGGTGCCGGTCTCGACAGCGGAGGCAGGCTCCGGCCCCGGTTCGGGTGCTCCGGGCGCAGCGGTGACCATGAGGACCCGGTCCCAGCCCTCGGTCTGGGCCACGGCGAGCAGGGCGCGAACCCGCCGGAGCTGACCGGTGAGGACGTCGGCATGGACCGGGCGGTCGCGTCCCGCGTTCCGGGTCCGGCACAGGGGGGCGTCGGTGTCCAGGATGACCAGGACCGCTGGCAGACCGGCCGTACGCGCCCGGTCCCGCAGCGCCGAGCGTCGGTCCGGGTCCAGGCCCAGTGTGTCGACCACGGTGGTCAGGCCACGGCGCAGCCGGGCGTCGATGACCAGATCGGCGACGGCGAACGCGTCCACCGAGGCGTCGAGGTCGGCTGGGCCGGTGCCCACCACCGCGCGCAGGGCGTCGGTGGAGACGATCTCGGGGCGGGCGTAGCGAGCCGCCGCCCAGGTGGACTTGCCGGCCCCGGCCGCCCCGGCCAGCACCACCACGCAGGGATCGGGCAGCGGCGCCTCGGCGGACGTGGGGTCGGGGACGCTCACCCGCCCCATCCTGCCGACTCGGCGGTGTGGGTGGTGGGCCGGGCCGGCACGGCTTCTGACCGGCCCGGAGTCAGCTCAGCGGGAGGCGGCGTCCACCTGGTGGGAGTCGGACTTCCGGGGCATCAGCGCGACGCCGAGCAGCATGGCCAAGGCCACCACCGCCGAGCCCACGAACACGCGGTGCAGGGCGTCGAACAGCTGAGCGGGGTCCACCCCGTCGAGGGTGATGCTGCCGTGACCACCCGACGCCGAACCGGCCAGGGCGGCGTTGGCGATCGCGCCGAAGACGGCGATGCCGACCGCGGAGCCCATCGAGCGGGCGAACATGTTGGTGCCGGTGACCACGCCCCGGACGTGCCACTCGGCGGAGGACTGGGCGGCGATCAGGGTCGGACTGGCGATCCAGCCCATGCCGAGACCGACGACGAAGCAGGTCACCGCGACCAGCCAGACGGGCGAGTCGACGGCGAGCGTGGCCAGCAGGCCGGCCCCGACGAGCGCCACCACCGAGCCGATCAGCGCGGTCGCGCGGAAGCCGATCCGCAGGTAGACGCGACCGGCGGTGGCGGCGGCGATCGGCCAGCCGATGGTCAGTGACGCCACGGCGAAGCCGCCGACCAGGGCGTTGTGGCCGAGCACCCCCTGCACGTAGAGCGGCACGTAGGAGGTCAGTCCGACGAGCATGGCGCCGACCGAGAGGCTCACCAGGTTGGTGGTGTTGAGCAGCCGGGCCCGGAAGATCCAGCCCGGGATGATGGGTTCGGCGGCGCGCCGCTCGACGAGGGCGAAGCCGACCAGCAGCAGCAGCGCCCCGCCCAGCACGGCGACGCCGGCCGGCGAGAGCCAGGGCCACAGGACGCCGCCTTCCAGCAGGCCGAGGATCAGCAGCGAGGACCCGCCGGTCAGCAGCACCGCGCCACCGACGTCGATCCGGTGGCGGACCCGCTCGACGTCCTCGTGGAACCGACGGACCAGGGTCCAGCCGGCGAACAGGGCCAGCGGCACGTTGACGAAGAAGATCCAGCGCCAGTCGAGCACCTCGACGAAGATGCCGCCCAGGGCCGGACCGACGACGGCGGAGATGGCCCAGACGCTGGCCATGTAGCCCTGCACGGTGGCGCGCTCGGCGAGGCTGTAGAGGTCCCCGACGATGGTCATCGACGTGGGCATGATCGCTCCGGCGCCGAGGCCCTGCAGACCGCGGAACACGATCAGCGACGGCATGCTCCAGGCGAAGCCGCACAGGATCGAGCCGACCAGGAACAGCCCGACCCCGATCAGCATGATCGGCTTCCGCCCGTACTGGTCGGAGAACTTCGCGTAGATCGGCACCGACACGGCCTGGGCCAGCAGGAACACCGAGAACAGCCAGGGGAACTGGTTGAAGCCGCCGAGGTCGTCGACGATGGCCGGGATCGCCGTAGCCAGGATGGTCGAGTCGATCGCCACCAGCCCGACCGACAGCATCATCGCCAGCAGGATCGGACCACGACTCGACCGCAGACCGACCTCGGCCCGACTCACCTGCTGTTGCACCATGACCATTCGCAACCTGCGGGTGTGCAGATGCATTCCCGGTCTATGGGATCGAGGCCGGGGCCGAAGCCGGGGCAGGGGCGGTGCGGCCCAGGTTGGTCGGAGAACGTACGAGGGCCGGGTCCCGCTCACGGGGACCCGGCCCTCGGCCGTACGGACGTCGACGCGGGAGGACCCCGATCAGAAGGCCGGCGGGGTGTGCCAGATCCGGTCGATGTAGTGGCGCATCGAGCGGTCGGAGGAGAAGAACCCGGACCGGGCGACGTTGAGGATGGCCGACCTCGTCCAGGCGTCGGTGTCGGCGTACGCGGCCCCGACCTTGTCCTGCGCGTCGATGTAGGCGCGGTAGTCGGCCAGGGCCATGAACCGGTCCTCGTAGAGCAGGTTGCCGACGACGGGGGCGAATACGTCCCGGTCGCCGTCGGAGAACGCTCCCTGGGCGATCAGGTCGATGGCCCGCTTGAGGCTGGGGTCGGACTCGTAGAACGAGCTCGGCACGTAGCCCTTGGCATAGAGCGCCTCGACCTCGGGCTCCAGCAACCCGAACAGGAAGAAGTTGTCGTCCCCGACCAGCTCGCGGATCTCGATGTTGGCGCCGTCGTCGGTGCCGATGGTCAGCGCACCGTTGAGGGCGAACTTCATGTTCCCCGTGCCCGACGCCTCCTTGCCGGCCAACGAGATCTGCTCGGACAGGTCGGCGGCCGGGATGACCTTCTCGGCCAGCGTCACGTTGTAGTTGGGCGGGAACAGCACCTTCAGCCGGCCCTCGACGCGCTTGTCGTTGTTGACGACCGCGCCCACCCCGTTGATCAGGTGGATGATGTCCTTGGCGATCTTGTAGCCGGGCGCGGCCTTGGCCCCGAAGATGAAGGTGCGCGGCGTGATGTCGGCCGGCTTCACCTCCCCGGAGATGATCCGCTCGTACTCGGTGACGATGTGCAGCACCTTGAGCGTCTGCCGCTTGTACTCGTGCAGCCGCTTGACCATCACGTCGAGCAGGTGGGAGTCGTCGACGGTGAACCCGTCCCGCTCCACCAGCACCCGGTTCAACCGGCGCTTGTTGTGCGCCTTGACCTCGCGGAACCGGTCCCGGAACTCCTCGTCCTCGGCGTACGGCTCGAGCTCCCGCAGCCGCTCCAGGTCGGTCAGCCAGCCGACCCCGATGGCGTCGGTGATCAGCTCCGACAGCGCCGGGTTGGCCAGCCGGACGAACCGGCGTGGGGTGACGCCGTTGGTGACGTTGGTGAACTTGCCCGGGAAGAACTCGTCGAAGTCGGGCAGCACCTTGTCCCGCAGCAGCTGGGAGTGCAGCTCGGCCACACCGTTCACCTTGGCCCCGGCCACGGTGGCCAGGTACGCCATCCGGACCGCCCGCTCGGGGTGCTCGGCGATGATCGACATCCGGCTGACCCGCAGCTGGTCGCCGTCGAAGCGCTCGGACACCCGCTCGAGGAACTCCTCGTTGATCCGGTAGATGATCTCCAGGTGGCGGGGCAGGAGGCGACCGAGCAGGTCCACCGACCAGACCTCCAGCGCCTCCGGCAGCAGGGTGTGACAGGTGTAGGCGAAGCACTGCTGGGTGATGGCCCAGGCCTCGTCCCAGTCCATCTTCTTCTCGTCGATCAGCACCCGCATCAGCTCCGGCACCCCGATCACCGGGTGGGTGTCGTTGAGCTGGAAGATGATGCGGTCCGGCAGCTTGTGCAGGTCGAAGTCCTTCGGCAGGACCGAGTTCACGAAGTCGTGGATGGAGGCCGAGACGAAGAAGTACTGCTGCTGCAGCCGCAGCTCCTTGCCCTGGGGGGTGGAGTCCTCCGGGTAGAGCACCTTGGAGATGTTCTCCGCGAACGTCTGGGCGCGGACCGCCTCCTCGTAGTCGCCGGAGTTGAAGATCTTCAGGTCGAACGCGTCGGTGGCCTGCGCACGCCACAGCCGCAGGGTGTTCACCCGACCGTTCTGGTAGCCCGGGACCATGTAGTTGTACGGGATGGCCTTGACCTTCCAGCCCGCCACCCACCGGGAGCGCTCCACCCCGTCGGTGTCGGTGTACTTCTCGGTGTGACCGCCGAAGGTGACGATCTGCGCGGCTTCGGGGTGCGGGAACTCCCACGGCGCACCGAGGGCCAGCCAGGAGTCGGCCTGCTCGACCTGCCGTCCCTCCACGAAGGTCTGCCGGAAGATGCCGTACTCGTAGCGGATGCCGTAGCCGATGCAGGGCACGCTCATGGTGGCCAGCGAGTCGATGAAGCAGGCGGCCAGGCGGCCCAGACCACCGTTGCCCAGACCCGGCTCGACCTCCTGGGCCCGCAGGGCGGCCAGATCCACCCCGCACTTGCCCAGACCCTCCTCGACGATCTCGGTCAGTCCGGTGGCTAGCAGCGCGTTGCCGAGCTGGCGGCCGAGCAGGTACTCCGCGGACAGGTAAGCCACGCCCTTGGCCTGGGTCTCGGCCTGGCGGCGAAGGGTCTCCAGCCAGCGGGCCATCAGGTAGTGCCGGACCGTGCGGGCCAGCGCCAGGTACTGGTCGTTGACCGAGCTCGTGGACAGCGCGACGCCCTGGCCGTAGTTGAGCTCCCGGAGGAACTCGCGGACGAAGCCGTCGACCGAGCTGGCGGGCGAGCCGACCGGAGCCAGCGCGAGGGCGTGCGTGGCCTTGGGCTTCGCGGGCGCGGCCGGCGTACCGGTCTCCGGCAGGTCGTTCACCGGGAAGTCGTCTGTCGTGGGGTTCTCGGACACGGGGTAACCGTAGCGGCGTCACGTCACCGCCGTGTGTCACCGGCGCCGGGACGGAATCGGCCGGCCCTGTGCCGGTGCTGAGAATGCGCCGGCAGGCGCTGAGAATGCGGCGCGAAGTGTTTGCACTCACCATGCCAGAGTGCTAAACATGGCGTTAGCACTCTCGAACAGAGAGTGCCACCTCACCAAGCGGTGAGTCCGGAGCGGAGACCTCTGCGTCGAAGCGTACGGGCGTCCGTCGCGGGCACCGCTCGGCGAGACCCAAACATCTATCCACACCAACGCGCGGGGACAGCACCCCGCTCGCGGGAGGACTCGCGGAGAACATGCCGAAACTCATTCAGTTCAACACCGAAGCGCGGCGCGGCCTCGAGCGCGGGATGAACCAGCTCGCCGACGCCGTCAAGGTCACGCTCGGCCCGAAGGGCCGCAACGTCGTGCTCGAGAAGAAGTGGGGTGCGCCCACCATCACGAACGACGGTGTGAGCATCGCCAAGGAGATCGAGCTCGAGGACCCGTACGAGAAGATCGGCGCCGAGCTCGTCAAGGAGGTCGCCAAGAAGACCGACGACGTCGCGGGCGACGGCACCACCACGGCCACCGTGCTGGCCCAGGCCATGGTGCGCGAGGGTCTGCGCAACGTGACCGCGGGCGCCAACCCGATGAGCCTCAAGCGCGGCATCGAGGCGGCCGTGGCTGCCCTGATCGCCGAGCTCGCGCGGACCGCCAAGGACGTGGAGACCAAGGAGCAGATCGCTGCGACCGCCTCCATCTCCGCCGGTGACGCCAGCGTCGGCGAGATCATCGCCGAGGCGATGGACAAGGTCGGCAAGGAAGGCGTCATCACCGTCGACGAGTCCAACACCTTCGGCCTGGAGCTCGAGCTCACCGAGGGCATGCGGTTCGACAAGGGCTACATCTCGCCCTACTTCGTCACCGACACCGAGCGCATGGAGACCGTGCTCGACGACCCGTACATCCTGATCGTCAACTCCAAGGTCTCCAACCTCAAGGAGCTGCTGCCGATCCTGGAGAAGGTCATCCAGTCCGGCAAGCCGCTGGTCGTGCTGTCCGAGGACGTCGACGGCGAGGCCCTGGCCGCGCTGATCGTCAACAAGATCCGCGGCACCTTCAAGTCCGTTGCCGTCAAGGCCCCGGGCTTCGGCGACCGTCGCAAGGCCATGCTGACCGACATCGCCATCCTCACCGGCGGTCAGGTCATCTCCGAGGAGGTCGGCCTCAAGCTCGACGGCGTCGAGCTTGAGCTGCTGGGCCAGGCTCGTCAGGTCGTCGTGACCAAGGACGAGACCACGATCATCGAGGGCGCTGGTGACTCCGACGCCATCGCCGGTCGGGTCAACCAGATCCGCACGGAGATCGAGAACAGCGACTCCGACTACGACCGCGAGAAGCTGCAGGAGCGGCTGGCCAAGCTGGCCGGCGGCGTGGCCGTGATCAAGGTCGGCGCGGCCACCGAGGTGGAGCTCAAGGAGCGCAAGCACCGCATCGAGGACGCGGTGCGCAACGCCAAGGCGGCCGTCGAGGAGGGCATCGTCGCCGGTGGCGGCGTGGCTCTGCTGCAGGCTGCTCAGCACGTCACGGTCGACCTGACCGGTGACGAGGCCATCGGCGCGCAGATCGTCTTCACCGCGGCCGAGGCCCCGCTGAAGCAGATCGCCATCAACGCCGGCCTCGAGGGCGGCGTCGTGGCGGAGAAGGTCCGCAACCTGCCCGTCGGCCAGGGCCTGAACGCGGCCACCGGCGAGTACGTCGACCTGGTCGCGGCCGGCATCATCGACCCGGCCAAGGTGACCCGGTCCGCGCTGCAGAACGCGGCGTCGATCGCGGCCCTGTTCCTCACCACCGAGGCCGTCATCGCCGACAAGCCGGAGAAGGCTTCGGCCGCTCCGGGTGGCGACGGTGGCATGGGTGGCATGGGCGGGATGGACTTCTGATCTGACGATCAGGTCCTGACTGCTCGAACCGAGCACAACGGCGGCGGCGGTTCCCACTTCGGTGGGGACCGCCGCTGTCGCGTTCTGCGTTCCCGCCCGGATCTGCTCGGGTTTGTCGGACCTGCTCGGGCTATAGACCGAGCAGATCCGACAAACCCGAGCAGCAGTGCCCGGGAGTGCTGCAGGCGCGGCGTGGGTCAGGGGTGCAGGTGCTGCATCAGGGCGAGCACCCCGACGTCATCGTGCTGCGGTCCGACGATCTGCAGGCCGATCGGCAGGCACTCGTCGCTCAGCCCGACCGGGACCGTGCCGGCCGGCGAGCGGGTCAGGTTGAACACCCCGGTCGCCCGGATCCACGACACCGCCTCCCCGAACTGCGGTGGGTCCCGGTGCAGGGTCGGGGTGAGCAGCAGATCGCAGGTCTCGAACACCCGGACCAGCTCCAGGTTCAGCCGGTGGCAGGTGTCCTCGGCGGCCAGCAGGTCGCGGGCGGAGAGCCGGTCGGCGTCCTCGATCCCCTCGCGCACCTCGTCGCTGAGCAGCGAGCGGTCGAGCTCGCCGACACTGCGCTGCACGTACGCCGCGATCAGCGGGCCCCAGGCGTCGTACGGCTCGGAGGTGAAGACGCGGTCGATCTCGACCACCTCCACGCCCTCGGCCGCCAGCCGTTCCACGGCCGCACCGCAGGCGGCGAGGATGCTCGGCTCGGTCCAGGCGTAGCCCAGCTGCGGACTCCAGGCGATCCGGCGGGGCAACGGGGTGCGTCCCACACCCACCGAGAACGGCTCGCAGGGCGCAGGCAGGGAGCGCAGATCGGTGCGCTCGGGTCCGACCACCACGTCGAGGGTGGCGACCAGGTCGGCCACCGTACGGGTGATCACGCCCCGGGTGGTGACCAGCGGCCAGTCGACCGGGTGCGGACCGCCGTCCGGCACCCGGCCGAGCGACGGTTTGAAACCCGGCAGACCGCAGGCCGACGCGGGGATCCGGATCGACCCGCCACCGTCGGAGGCCGTGGCCAGCGGCACCATGCCCGAGGCCACCGCCACCGCGGCCCCGCCGGAGGAGCCACCGGCCACCCGGTCGACGTCGTACGGGTTGCGGGTGGACCCGAAGACCAGGTTGGACGTGTCCGCCGAGGTGGCGAACTCCGGGGTGTTCGACTTGCCGACCACCACGCAGCCGGCGGCCCGGAGTCGGGTCACGAGAACGGAGTCGCTCGTGGCGTGGGCCGTGTCGGCGAACAGCCGGGACCCGTGGATCGTGCGGTAGCCGACGGTGTCCTCGGTGTCCTTGACCGCGAGCGGCACACCGGCCAGCGGCAGGTGCTCGCCGGCGGCCACCCGCCGGTCGACCTCGACGGCCTGGGCGACTGCCCGGTCGGCGTCGCTCGCGACGATCGCGTTGAGCTCGGGGTCGAGCCGGGCGATCCGGGTCAGCGCGGCTTCAGCCGTCTCGCGCGCACTGGTCCGGCCGGTCCGGACGGCGGCGGCGGTGTCGAGGGCCGACGGGGCGGCTTCGTTGATCATCGGCTCTCTCCGAGACGGGTGATGGCCTGGGCGGTCAGGTCCATCATGGTCGCCCCGCCGTGCCCCTCGTCGACCATGATCAGCTCGCTCCCCGGCCACGCCTGCTGGAGCTCGTACGCGAAGCCGGCCGGGCCGCTGACGTCGTACCGGCCGTGGACCATGACGCACGGGATGCCCGCCAGGGTGGGGATCCGGGCCAGCACGTGATCATGGTCGAGGAAGCCGTCGTGGCTCCAGTAGTGGGTGACCAGGGTGCTGGTGAGCAGCTGCTGGTCGGGGTCGTCGTGGTACATCGGGGTGCCGTCGATCCCCGGTCCGAGCGAGATGTGCACCCCCTCCCAGCGGCACCAGTCGGTGGCGGCTCGCCGGCGCACCTCCGGGTCGGGGTCGGTCAGCCGACGCGCGTACGCGTCCACCACCCGCTCGCGGGGTCGACGGTCGGCGGCGCGGGCGAAGGCCGCCCACTCGACCGGGAACAGCATCCCGACGGTCTCGGTGATCCACTCGACGTAGGGGCGGGTGGTGAGCGCCACGGCGGTGAGCACGACCCCGCTGACCCGGTCGGGGTGGGCCAGGGCGTACGCGACCGCCAGACCCGTGCCCCACGAGACGCCGTGCAGCAACCACCGCTCGATCCCGAGGTGGAGCCGGAGCTCCTCCAGGTCCGCGATCAGCTGCTCGGTGGTGTTGGTCCCCAGCGAGTCGAGGTCCTCGCTGGCCAGCGGTCGGCTGCGCCCGGAGCCGCGCTGGTCGAGACCGACGATCCGCCAGCGGGCGGCGTCGAAGCGACGGCGGTAGCCCCCACCCAGGCGTCCGCCGGGACCGCCGTGCAGGAAGAGGGCCGGCCGGCCGGCCGGGTTGCCGGACGTCTCCCACCACAGCTGCGAGCCGTCGGCGACGTCGAGCAGACCGCTGGCGTACGGCTCTACCGGGGGTTCCACGCGGGCGAGGTTACCGGGAGCCGGCCGGCGACGGCGGCGATCAGCTCGTCGGCCGCCCGCTCGAGTTCTTCGTCGGTGACGTCGGCCTCGAAGGTGAACCGCAAGGCGGTCTGGGCCGTCTCGGACGGGATCCCCATCGCCGTCAGCACGTGCGAGGCCTCGTCGCTGCCGGCGGCGCAGGCGGATCCGCTGGAGCAGATCACGCCACGTCGCTCCAGGTCGAGCAGCACCGACTCCCCGCTCAGGCCGGGCAGCACGAACGAGGCGTGGCCGGGCAGCCGGTGATGGCGGTGGCCGGTCAGCCGGACGCCGGGCAGAGCCTGCTCGAGGCGGGTGAGGAAGGCGTCCCGCCGGGTGCGTACGGCAGCGGCGTCGGCGGTCCGGGCCAGGCGGAGCGCCGTGGCCAGTGCCACCGCGCCGGCCACGTCCTCGGTGCCAGAGCGCAGGCCGCGCTGCTGGCCGCCGCCGTGGATCAGCGGCTCGACCGGGGTGCGGCGGGCCACGTAGAGGACGCCGACGCCCTTGGGGGCGCCGACCTTGTGCCCGGACAGGCTGAGGGCCTGGACCCCGAGCCGGCCGACGTCGAGGTCCAACCAGCCCGCCGCCTGCACGGCGTCGGTGTGGAACGGGACGTCGTGCGCGCGGGTGAGCGCGGCGAGCTCGGCGATCGGCTGGATGGTGCCGACCTCGTTGTTGGCGTACTGGAGGCTGACCAGTGTCGTGTCCGGCCGCAGGGCAGCCTCGAGATCGCGCGGGGAGACCCGGCCGTCGGGGTCGACGCCCAGCTCGGTGATCTCGTAGCCGAGGCGGCCGAGCCAGCGCGCCGACTCCAGCACCGCCGGGTGCTCGACGGCGGAGACGATCACGTGCCGGCCGCGGGGGCTCGCCAGGGCGATGCCCTTGATCGCGGTGTTGGCGCCCTCGGTGCCGCCGGAGGTGAAGGTGATCTCCGCGGGCCGGGCACCGAGGATGTCGGCGACGACCCGGCGAGCGTCCTCCAGAGCGCGAGCGGCGGCCTCGCCCAGCTCGTGTTGGCTGGACGGGTTGCCGTACGTGGTCGTGAGGTACGGCCACATCGCCTGCAGCACCTCCCGGCGGACGGGGGTGGTGGCGGCCGCATCCAGGTAGCTCATCGGGCGCCCGCGACGACCACGTCCAGACCGAGATCGAGGGCGCGGACGCTGTGGGTGAGGGCGCCCACGCTGATCACGTCGACACCGGTAGCGGCCACCGCGGCGATGGTGTCCAGGGTGATGCCGCCGGAGGCCTCCACGATGGCGCGACCGTCGATCCGACGGACGCCCTCGACCAGGTCGTCGAGGGAGAAGTTGTCCAGCATGATCGTGTCCGGTCCGGCGGCCAGCACCTCGTCCAGCTGGCCGAGCCGGTCGATCTCCACCTCCAGGTGCATCGTGTGCGGGAGCTCGGTCCGAGCCCGGCGGATGGCGGCGCCGATGTCGTCGACCACGGCCAGGTGGTTGTCCTTGGCCATCACGGCGTCCGACAGCGAGTAGCGGTGGTTGTGGCCGCCACCGCACCGTACGGCGTGACGTTCCAGGGCCCGGAGTCCCGGCGTGGTCTTGCGGGTGTCGACGACCCGCGCGTCCGTACCGGCGACGGCCTCGACGTAGCGGGCGGTGAGGGTCGCGACACCACACATCCGCTGCACCAGGTTGAGGGCTACCCGTTCCGCCTGCAGGACCGTGCGCGCCGACCCCTCGACCCGGGCCAGGACCTGACCTGTGGTGAACAGGTCGCCGTCGGTGATCAGCAGGGTCACCTTGACGGTGTCGTCCAGGGCGGTCATGGCGACGCCGAACACGTCGGCGCCGGCGAAGACCCCCGGTTCCCGGGCCACGAGCTCGGCGGTGGCGGTGGTCGTGGCCGGCACGAAGGTCTGGCTGGTCACGTCGCCGAACGGCGCGTCCTCCTCGAGCGCCATGGTCACGACGCGCTCGATCTGGTGCCGCTGCAGACTCATCGGGCTCCTTTCCTGAATTTGCTCGGGTTTGTCGGATCTGCTCGATCTATAGCCCGAGCAGATCCGACAAACCCGAGCAGATCCGTCATCGGGCGAGGACCAGACCGGAGTGGACGGCCTGGGTCGGGTCGGTGGCGGGGAAGTCGGCGCGGAAGTGGCCACCCCGCGACTCCGTACGCCGCAGGGCACCCGCCGTGACGGCCCGGGCCACCAGCAGCAGGTTCGCGTCCTCGGCCGACTTGGCGTCGGTGACCTCGGGGGTACGCCAGCCGCGGAGGGTGTCCAGCGCCTCGCGCAGTCCCTCGGCGGTCCGCCGCAGACCGACCGACTCCCACATCAGGGCCTGCAGATCGGACCGGTTGTACGCCTCCGCGTCCGCGGCGTCACCCAGGTCCACGGGTTCCGGGACCTGCCACCCCACGGAGTCGTCGGCGTCGGTGGCGGCCGGGGCGACCAGGGGATCCGCCGGGTCGGCGTTGAGGTGGTCGGCGACGCGCCCGCCGTAGACGAGACCCTCGAGCAGAGAGTTGGAGGCGAGCCGGTTGGCGCCGTGCAGCCCGGTGCACGCGACCTCGCCGACCGCGTACAGACCGGGGACCGAGGTGCGTCCCCAGACGTCGGTGCGAACACCGCCCATCCAGTAGTGCGCCGCGGGCGTGACCGGGATCGGCTCGACGTCCCAGGCGAAGCCCTGCCGGCGGCAGCTGGCGTCGATGGTGGGGAAGCGACGGGCCAGGAAGTCCCGGCCGAGACCCGTGGCGTCCAACCGGACCGGGGCGCCGTGCTGGCGCGCCATCTGGTCGGCGATCCCGCGCGCCACGACGTCGCGGGGAGCGAGCTCGGCCGCCGGGTGGACGTCGAGCAGGAAGCGCACCCCGTCGGCGTCGACCAGCGTCGCGCCCTCGCCACGGACGGCCTCGGAGATCAAGAAGTTGCCCGCCGCGGCCAGCGACGTCGGGTGGAACTGGTAGAACTCCACGTCGGCCACCGCCGCCCCCGCGCGCAGGGCGATGGCCACCCCGTCCCCGGTGGCGACCTCGGGGTTGGTGGTGTGGCGGTAGAGCTGCCCCGCGCCACCGGTGGCCAGGATCACCGCGTCCGCCGTGATCTCGCTGCCGTCCAGCAGCCGTACGCCGACCGCCCGACCGCCGTCCAGCAGGACGTCGACCACGGTCGTCCGGGCCCGCAGGTCGATGCCGGCCTCGGTGACCCGGTCCACCAGCGCGGCGGCGATCGCCGCACCGGTCGCGTCGCCGTGCACGTGCAGGATCCGGGGGTGCTCGTGGGCAGCCTCCAGCCCGAGGGCCAGCCGCCCGTCAGCGGTGGTGTCGAAGTCGACCCCCCGCTCGGCCAGCTCGCGGACGGAGGCCGGTCCGCCCTCGCAGAGCACGGTGGCCGCCGCCACGTCACTCAGCCCGGCACCGGCCACGAGGGTGTCCGCGACCTGGCTGGCCGGCGAGTCCGGCGGCGAGGTGACGACCGCGACGCCGCCCTGGGCGTACCGGGTGTTGCTCTCCGAGGCGTCGGCCTTGGTCAGCACCAGCACGTCGTGCTGGGGGTGGAGATCAAGAGCCGCGGTCAGTCCGGCGACACCGGAGCCGATGATGATCACGCGCATGCTGCGTCCCTTCGGGTGATGGTGGCGGTCGGGGATCGGCCGGCGGTCAGCGGGGCAGCGCCGCGAGCATCCGCTCGAGCGCGACCTTCGCGTGGACCGCCACCTCGTCGGGGACCACGATCTCGTTGCGGATCTCGCCCTCGACGAGTCCGTCCAGCGTCCAGGCCAGGTAGCCGGGATGGATCCGGTACATGGTCGAGCAGGGGCAGACGACCGGGTCCAGGCAGAAGATCGTCTTGTCCGGGTTCTGGGCGGCCAGCCGGTTGACCAGGTTGACCTCGGTGCCGATGCCGATCACGTCGCCCGGCTGCGCCGCGGCCACGAACGTGCGGATCGCGTCGGTGGACCCGGACGCGTCGGCGGCGTCGACCACGGGCATCGGGCACTCCGGGTGCACGATGATCTTGACCCCGGGGTGCTCGACCCGGGCCTGCTCGATCTGCGCCACGGTGAAGCGCTTGTGCACCGAGCAGAACCCGTGCCACAAGATCACCTGGGCGTCCTGCAGCTGGGCCGGCGTGTTGCCGCCGAGCGGCTTGCGCGGGTTCCACATCGGCATCTGCTCCAGCGGCACGCCCATCGCCTTGGCGGTGTTGCGACCCAGGTGCTGGTCGGGGAAGAACAGCACCCGCCGGCCGCGGGCGAAGGCCCACTCGAGCACGGTGGACGCGTTGGAGGAGGTGCAGACGATGCCGCCGTTCCGACCGCAGAACGCCTTGAGGGCGGCCGAGGAGTTCATGTACGTGACCGGGATGACCGAGGCCAGCCCGTCGGCGTCCAGACCGTCGGGCCCGGTCTCGTCGGCGTAGAGCTCCATCAGGTCCTCCCAGGCGGCCTCGACGGAGTCCTCGTCGGCCATGTCGGCCATCGAGCAGCCGGCGGCCAGGTTGGGCAGGATCACGTGCTGCTCGGGCCGGGCCAGGATGTCGGCGGTCTCGGCCATGAAGTGCACGCCGCAGAACACGATGGTGCTGGCCTCGGGGCGGGTGAGGGCGGCGTTGGCCAGCTGGAAGGAGTCCCCGACGAAGTCGGCGTACTGCACCACCTCGTCCCGCTGGTAGAAGTGGCCCAAGATCACCAGGTCGCTGCCGAGCTTCTCCTTGGCCGTACGGATCCGGGCGTGCAGCTCGTCGTCGCTCATCCGCTGGTACGCGGTCGGCAGCTGCCCCGGGCGGGTGACCGGCTCGGGGATGACGTCGAGCTCGGAGGCGCCCGGTCCGTAGCCGGGGGCCAGGTCGAAGTCCCACGGTCCGCGGGCCAGATCGGCGTCACAGCTGGCGCTCGGGGCGGCCGTGATGACGTCGTTGACGGAAAGGGTGATGGCAGTCATGAGCGGAGCCTCTCGGGAGTGCAGGAGCGATTCTGAACGACACGTTCTTCGTCGTTCGGAATCGTGACGAACGAGCGAGACGTTGCGGAGCTCAGGACCACGGAGCGCGGAGCGCGACCATCGGACAGGGTCATCGTGGGTTCCTGTCGCTGGAGGTGACCTGGAAGCGGTAGAGAGCTGGTGGTCGGTGGCTGGTGCCGGTGAGCTGGCTGCCGGTCGGGACCAGGGTCTTGGTGGCCAGGGCCTGGCGGCGGAAGTTGGCCGGGTCGATCCGCTTGACCAGCACCGCCTCGTGGACCGCCCGCAGCTCGGCCAGGGTGAACTCCGGACTGAGGAAGAACCGGGCGATGGGGGAGTAGGTGATCTTGGCCCGCAGCCGGTTCAGCGCGTACTGCACGATGCCGTCGTGGTCGAAGGCCAGCTCGGGGATCTCGTCGGCCACGCACCACTGCACGTTCTCCCCGTCGACGGCGCCGGCCACCTCGTCGGAGCGGACCAGAGCCCAGTAGACGATCGAGACGACCCGCTGCGGCGAGCGGTCGACCGCGCCGAAGGAGTAGAGCTGCTCGAGGTAGCTCGAGCTGAGACCGGTGGTCCGTTCCAGGGTGTGGCGGGCGCTGGCGGCCAGGTCCTCGTCGGGGAGCAGCGGTCCGCCGGGCAGCGCCCAGCGGCCCTCGTGCGGCTGACGGATCCGGCGCACCAGCGGCAGCCACAGGGTGGTCTCGCCGGTCGTGGGGTGCGGGCGCAGGGCGAAGATCACCGTGGAGACGGCGAGCTCGATGCCCTGGTCGGTCATGGCTCGGCTCCTCGTCGCTGCTCGGTGGGACTTCTGGTTAACCTGACCTTAAGTCGCTGGATCGAGCCTACGCCGCAGGTTATGGTCAGGTCAACTCTTACTGCCGTGACTCAGCCCACACGTGAGCCGGGACTACGGTCGGCGCGTGCAGCTGGCGGATTTCGTCGACCTGGCCGACCGGGTCGGCCCGATCCTGGTGTTCCTGGTGGCGATCACCGTGGTGGCGGAGCTGGCCGACGGCATCGGGCTGTTCGCGATCATCGCGCGCTGGGCGGCCGTCGTCGGCCGAGGCTCGGTGCTCGGTCTGTGGCTGCTGGTGGTGCTGGTCGCCTCCGTGGCCACCGCGGTGCTGTCGCTGGACACGACAGCTGTGCTGCTCACCCCGGTCGTGCTGGTGCTGGCCCGGCGGCTCGGCCTCGGGCAGGAGCTGTTCGCCTTCACCGCCGTCTGGCTGGCCAACACGGCCTCCCTGGTCCTGCCCGTGTCCAACCTGACCAACCTGCTGGCGTACGCGCGGCTGCGGCCGGCCGGGGTGGCGTTCACCCCGCTGCTGTGGGCGCCGGCCCTGGCCGTCTGGGCGGTGACGGTGGGGCTCCTGGGGGTGGTGTTCCGGCGTCGGCTCCGCGGCCGGTACGAGGTGCCGACCCCGTTCCCGGTGGAGGACCGACCGTTGCTGGTGGCCGCCGGGGTGGTCTGTGCCGGGCTCGGCCCGGCCTTCGTGCTCGGCGTCGACGTCACCGTGGCCGCCGTGGCGGGTGCCGTCGTGCTGGTCGTCGCCTGCCTCGTCCGCCGGCCGCGGCTGCTGCGCTGGAGCCTGCTGCCCTGGCCCCTGGTGCTCGGGGTCAGCGTCTTGTTCGTCCTGGTCCAGGGCGCGCACGCGTACGGGCTGTCGACGCTGGTGGGCGAGCTCGTGGGGCAGGGCGACGGCTGGCTCGAGCTGCTGCGCCTGGCGGGTGTGTCGGCCGTCGCGGCCAACCTGCTCAACAACCTGCCCGCCTACCTGGCCGTGGAGCCGACCGCCCTCGACTCGCCCGTCCGGCTGGCCGCCCTGTTGGTCGGGGTGAACGCGGGACCCTTGATCACCCCGTGGGCGAGCCTGGCCACCCTGCTGTGGGCGGGCCGGTGCCGCGCCGCCGGGTTGCAGGTGTCGTGGCTGCGCTTCGCACTGCTCGGCGCCCTCCTGGTGCCGCTGTGCCTGGTGGCCGGGACCGGTGCGCTGGTCCTCGCCGGCTGACCGCTCAGCGCGGGAGTCGGGTGATCGTGTCGACCGAGGGGACGTAGTCGGTCAGCTGAGCGGGATCGGGGACGGGCGTGGGCCACTCGGCCGTCGCCCACCCGAGCTCGGGTCGTGACGTGGCGTACCAGAGCCCGACCGAGGTCGGCGTGGGCGGACCGATCCGGGTGGAGCCGTCCGGCGCCGGGCTCACGGCCAGATTCGGCAGGTTGGCCGTGCCGGGCAGCACGACGTCGACCCGCGTGGTGCCCCGCGGGAGGGCGGGGTAGGTGGTGACCAGCTGGGCGGAGCCCCCGGCGGCGCGCAGACCGATGGCCCAGAAGTCCAGGTTGGTGCACAGGCACTCGAGGAAGCGGCGGTCCTCGTACGTCCCGGTCGTCCAGCGCGCCCGGAGTGCCGGTCCGCTGCCCACCGAGAGGGTGGGACCGCTGGCGGCGTTGGTGCTGAGCACCGGCGTGTCCTCGGCCGGGACCGCCACCAGGGGAGGTCCCAACGGCACCACGAGGAAGGCCCGCTGACCACTCATCGACCGCAGGGTCCAGCGGACGGTGGTCGAGTCCGCGTCGGCGAGCACCTGATCCACCCGCAGCGTGGCCGTGCGGCGGGTGTCGGCTCCGTCGTCGGTCTGGAAGTACTGGGGGGCGGTGAGCGGTGCCACCGGCTCGGCCGGGCGGGCGAGGTCCGCCGGGTGGGTGGCGGTGGGGACGTGGTCCTCGGGCGTGACCGGCAGGTGGCCGAACGGCGGCAGGGTCGCCGCGACGACGTCGACGAAGCGGACCGAGGCGGGCAGAGCGGGGAAGGCGACCTGGAGGAGGCGCGTCTCACCGAGGTGCAGGTTGGTCTGAGCCGCCCAGATCGGGGTGCACAGGCACCTGTAGGCCTGGTTCCGGCCCCGGTGACTCAGCGGGCGGTAGACCCGCTTCGAGCGCGGGTCGACCAGCACGATGTTCACCCCGCCGGCCGAGCTGCGGTCCAGGCCCAGGTCGAAGCCGGGCGGCACCTCGTCGCCGGCCCGGCGGTCGGGCGCCGTCAGCGGGGTCACCGACCAGTCGAGCACGGTCAGACCCGCCCCCCGGCGGACCGCGTGCACGGCGATCCGGGAGGTGACCTGCTGACCCTCCGCGCTGGTCCAGGTCGTCTCGCCGGCTACCGGCAGCAGCGGGTTGGTCGGTGCCGGGGGCAGGGGGGTCGGCGGCGCCGTGGACGGATCGCGCCGCTGCAACAGACCGGGCTCGGTGTCGGACCAGGTGCATCCGGCCAGCACGAGCAGGGTGAGAGCGAGGCAGAGCGCCACGGTGCGCACGGACTCGATGGTAGGACCCGCCACCGCCCGCGGATCGGATGGAGTTGTCACCGACATCGGAGACGATCGCGTCCGATCAAGGTGAAGGGCCTCAGAAGTCGTGGAGGTCCCGGTCGGTAGCGCCGGCGCAGCGGGTGCAGCGCGTGGGCACCTCGGTCCAGCCGCGTGCGATGAGCAGCGCCGCCACCTGCCGGGCCACCTGGCACGGCCGCTCGGTGATGTCGGGCCAGCCGTACCGCAGGGTGAGGTCGCCTTCGAGCAGGGTCGCGTTGTCGCGGTCCATGTCACGGAACCGGCCGAGGATGTGCAGCCGCCCGTCCAGCTCGACGATGGTGCCGAACGCCTCGTAGCGCATGTCGCGGAACTCCTGACCGCGCCGACCACGAGCCTGCCGCCGGGCGGGTGGCAGGTGGTGCGGGCGCTGGACGTCACGCAGGTAGCGAAGTTCGAGGGCCGACTCGGCGCCGTCGCCCACGTCCTGAAGCATCTGCTGCAGCAGCTGACGGTGCGGCATCCGGGCGCGGTCGCCCAGACGCTCCTCGATCCTTAGCGCCGTGGTCCGCCGTGACTGCACGGCCCGGCTCAGCAGACCCGCGAGGTCTCGGGGCCGGGCGAGGCTGCACAGGTCGAGGACCGTGTCCTCGACGGTGGTCCGGGGCGGTGATCCGGGACTCCGCGACAGTCGGACGCCCGGCCGCTCCTGCTGGAAGGTCCACGGACCCGGGTGCCTGTGCAGTCGGCCGTGCGGGACCAGCACGCTGATGGACGCCGGCGGCTCGTCCACGAACCCCCACAGGAATCCTGCCGCCCGGAAGCCGAGCCTGGCGACGGTGCCGCCCATGAGCGCTCCCGCCCAGGCCTGACCCACCCAGGTGGGTTCGCCGGCGCCGAGGTGGTAGATGCCCCGGGCCAGCCGGTTCCAGCTGCGCTGGTTCACCAGCCGGTCGGCGCAGCGGAGGCTGTAGCCGAGCAGGACGACCTGCTCGGCGCTGATCACCCCGCCCTGCGCGACGGCGGTGCGCAGCACGTCGTCGGGTGGGTCCTGGCGGTGGTGCACACCTGCACTCTGCGGATGTCGGCGCGATTCGGACGGGGTGCCGGGCAAGCTGTGGACGACGCTCGGGACGCCACAGTCCCTGTGGATGGAGTTGTCTCCGACATCGGTGACAACTTCATCCGCTCGTGCCGGTCGGGGCGGGTGCGGCTGACAAGATGGCGCTCATGGTGACGCGGCCGGTGGTGGACGGACACAACGATCTCCCGTGGGCGATGCGCAAGGTCGGCTACGACTTCACCGTGCACGACATCGCGCAACCGTGTCCGGAGCTGCACACCGACCTGGGCCGGCTGCACGCCGGTGGGGTGGCCGGTCAGTTCTGGTCGGTGTTCGTGCCCTGCTCCTACCGCGGAGCGGCTGCGGTCACCGCGACCCTGGAGCAGATCGACGCCGTGCACTCCATGGTGGGTCACTACCCGCACGCCCTGGCGCTGGTCACGTCGGCGGAGGGACTCCAGCTCACGGCCGAGCAGGGTGGTCCGATCGCCAGCCTGCTCGGGGCCGAGGGCGGACACAGCATCGACAACTCGCTCGGCACGCTGCGTTCCCTCTACCGGCTGGGGGTGCGCTATCTGACCCTCACCCACAACGAGAACACCGACTGGGCCGACTCGGCCACCGATGAGCCCCGCCTGGGCGGGTTGAGCGAGTTCGGTCGCGAGGTGGTCCGGGAGATGAACCGGATCGGCATGCTGGTCGACCTCTCGCACGTCTCCGCCGACACGATGCGCGACGCGCTGGCCGTCAGCGCGGCGCCGGTGATCTTCTCCCACTCGTCGGCCCGCGCCGTCTGCGACCACCCGCGCAACGTGCCCGACGACGTGCTGGCCCAGCTGCCGGACAACGGGGGGCTCTGCATGATCACCTTCGTGCCGGCCTTCGTCTCGCCGGCGGTACGCGAGTGGCAGCTGGGGGTGGAGGCGCAGGCGCGGGCCGCCGGGGTCGACGTGCGCGACCTGGCGGCCATGGACGAGTTCGTCCGGCCGCACCTGGCCGACAAGCCGACCGCCACGCTGGCCGACGTGGTGGCGCACTGCCAGCACGTCCGCGAGGTGGCCGGGATCGACCACATCGGGCTCGGCGGCGACTACGACGGGGTGGATGCGCTGCCGGAGGGTCTGGCGGACGTGGCCGGCTATCCCCGGCTGCTCGACGCGTTGGCCGACCACGGCTGGTCGGAGGACGATCTGGCCAAGCTGGGGTGGCGGAACGTCACCCGGGTGCTCGGTGAGGCGGAGCTCGTGGCGACCGAGCTGCGCGAGGCCTGCGGCCCCTCCCTGGCCACCATCGAGGACCTGGACGGCGGCTCCGAGGCGAGCGAGGTGTCGCCGTGAGCGGCGTGCTCGAGGTCATCGCGCTCCAGGCCGCCGACGCGGAACGCGCGGAAGCGGGTGGGGCGGACCGGATCGAGCTGGTCGGCACGATGACCAGCGACGGGCTCTCGCCCGAGCCGGCGCTGGTCGGTCAGGTGCGGCGGGCGACCAGCCTGCCGATCCGGGTGATGCTGCGACTGCGGGAGGGCTTCGGCACCGACGGGGGTGAGGTGACCCGGTTGCAGGGTCTGCTGTCGTCCTACCGGTCGGTGGGTGCCGACGGGGTGGTCCTCGGGTTTCTCAACGGGCACACCGAGATCGACGCCGAGGTGGTGCTGGAGATCGTCGGCCCGGAGCCGGACTTCGGCTGGACCTTCCACCGCGCTGTGGACTCCTGCTTCAGCACCGATAAGGCGTGGCGCACGCTGCGCCGGCTGCCGGGACTCGACCAGGTGCTCACCGCGGGCTCGGCGCGCGGGGTGACGGAGGGCCTGGAGGAGCTGGTCGCCCGGGCGCGGACTGACGAGTTCGCCCGCGACACGATCATGGCCGGCGGTGGTCTCCTGCCCGAGCACGTGCCCTGGCTGGCCCGGGCCGGCGTCCGCGCCTTCCACATCGGCTCGTCGGCGCGACCGCTCGGGTCCTGGAAGGCGTACGTGGACGCCGATCTGGTCGGCACCTGGCGCCGGCTGATCGACGACGCGACCCGCCGGGCCGAACCGGGCTGACCGGCGTCGTGGCGATCTTCATCGACCCACCGACCTGGCCCGGACACGGTCGGCTCTGGTCGCACATGATCAGCGACACCGCGTACGCCGAGCTGCACGACTTCGCTGCCTCGGTGGGGATCCCGCCGCGGGCCTTCGAGCGTGACCACTACGACGTCATCGCCGACCGGTACGAGGTGGTGGTGGCCGCCGGTGCGCGACCGGCGACGTCGCGGGAGATCGTGGCCCTGCTGCACCAGGCCGGGCTCCGCCGCCGGCACCGCTCGGTGCTCGCCCCGCCCCTGGGTCGGTTCTGGCCGCGACCGCTGGCGACCGGGGACCTGGTGGCGGTGGTGTCTCCGTCGGGTCCGGTGGCGCCGGAGCGGCTGGAACCGGGGGTGGTCCTGCTCGAGTCCTGGGGTCTGCGGGTCCGGCTGTCCCCGCGGGTGCTGGGCAGCTACCGGCCGCTGACGTACCTGGCCGCCGATGATCAGGACCGGGCCGCCGACCTCACCGCCACCTGGACCGATCCGGAGGTCGCGGCGGTCTGGGCGGCCCGCGGCGGCTACGGGGCGCAGCGGATGGTCGACCTGGTGGACTGGTCCGCCGTCCGGGCGGCCGGACCCAAGACCTTCGTCGGCTTCAGCGACATCACCGCGCTGCACGCCCGGCTGGGTCGCGATCTCGACCAGGTCACCGTCCACGGACCCGTGCTGGGCTCGGTCGACCAGCTGGCCGACCCCGAGACCGTACGGGCGTTGCGGTCGATGATCATGGATCCGCCGGCGGCCGGGGCGCGGCTGGCGGCCGGTCGCAGTGCCGTGCCGGGCGTCGGTCAGGGCCGCCTGGTCGGCGGCAACCTGTCGCTCGTGGCTGCCGACGTCGGGGTCGAACCGCCCCCGGAGGTGTCCGCGGTGGCGGTCTTCGAGGACGTCGGCGAGGACGGCTACCGGATCGACAGGATGCTGACCCAGCTGCTCCGCTCGCGCTGGTTCGACCAGGTCCGCGGGGTGGTGGTGGGGGAGTTCAGCCCGGTCCCCGGGGCGTCGCCGATCTCGTCCGGACTGGCCGCGGCGGTCATCGCGGACCGGTTGGAGCGGCTGCGGATCCCGGTGCTCACCGAGGTCGCCGTGGGCCACGGCTCCCGCAACCTGGCCCTGCCGCTGGGGGCGGCGGTCACCCTCGCGGCCGGCCCACCCGGCACGCCGGGCACCCTCACCCTCGCCTGACCCACCACGGGGCCGGTCGCAGAACTGCCGCCGACGGCCCCGGAGGTGCTCAGGACCCGTCGTCGTCCGACAGGCCCTGGAAGGTGCCGAAGGCGACGGCCGCGGCGCCGTCGCGGTCGCCCGCGGCGCAGAGACGGATCAGCTCGTCGTGCTTGCCGACCGAGTTGCGACCGTCGATGGAGGCGAACCGGAGCCGCTCGACGCGTCGCAGCACCGGCGTGAACTGCTCGAGGACGGTGATCAGCGAGCGGTTGCCGCACACGCTGACGGGAACCCCGTGCAGCGCGTCGTCGGCCTCCAGTGCACCGTCGACGTCCCCGGCCGTGACGGCCCCCTCGAACCGGGCGTTGGCCTCGCGCATGAGCTGGAGGTCGTCCCCGGTCAGCCGGGGTACGGCGTCCCGCACTGCCAGCTGGTGCATGGCCGCCACGACATCGCGCGCCTCCCGAAGCGCACGCGAGCTGATCCCGCTGACGATGGTGGAACGCCCTGGCTGCGCCACGACCAGCCCTGTCTGGCCGAGGCGCAGGAGGGCCTCGCGGATGGGGGTGCGACTGACACCCAGCCAGGTCGCGAGCTCCGCGTCCCGCAGCTGCTCGCCCGGTTGGAAGGTGCCGTCGATGATGGCATCGCGCAGGTGGCCGTAGACGTCGTCGCGCAGCAGCCGTCGGTCGGCACGGTCGGAGGACGTCGGGACGGGCATGCCCTGTATTGCACAGGGGAGGCCCCGGCGAGTCAACGCACCGTGTGATGAGGCGACGGTGGTGGCGGGGCTCATCGGCTGCCGGCAGGAACCTGCTCCGCGATCGTGGCCGAGGCGGCGGCGACGATCACGTCGGTGACGACGTCGGGCCTGGTCAGGTAGACGGCGTGGCTCCCGGGCACTGTCGTGATGCGGGCGCCTGCGCGCTCGGCCATGTGCTGGAGCATCGCCTGGTCGAAGGCCCGGTCCTCGGTGCCGAACACCGCCCAGCTCGGCTTGTGCCGCCACGCGGCCTCGGTGACCGGCTGCGCGAAGACGGACATGTTGACGGGGACCTGGCTGTCCCGCAGGAACGCCGCGTCGGCGTCGCCCGCGTCGTCGGCGAAGCCCTTCTGGAACGTGTCGTGGTCGAGGAAGCCGAAGCCGTCCGCGCCGACGTCGATCACGAAGTCGGGGGTCGCAGCGAAGCCCTCGTACTGCTGGCCCGAGCTCTCACCGGTGTCCGGCACGAGGGCCGCGACGTAGACCAGACCGGCCACCTTGTCGTGCCGGCCGGCCTCGGTGACGACGGTGCCGCCCCACGAGTGCCCGACGAGGATCGTCGGTCCGTCCTGCCGATCCAGCACCCGGTTGGTGGCGGCGACGTCGTCCTCGAAGGACGTGAGCGGGTTCTGGACGATCGTGACGCGGTAGCCCCGACTGGTGAGGCGGTCGTAGACGCCGCGCCAGCCCGAACCGTCGGCGAACGCGCCGTGCACGAGCACCACGTTCGTGGTGGCGCCGTCGATGGTGGCCATCTGCTCCTCGTTCCTGCCGGTGTCGGCCCGTCGGTGAAGGTAATATGTAATATATTGCAGCGGGGCGACACCGTCAAGAGGGCATCGCTGGGCGGCGACCGACTCAGGCGGCGGGGGCCGCGTCCAGGGCGCCGGGGAGCGGCGCGGCGTGCACGACGACGAGCGAGGTGACCGCGCGGGTCAGGCAGACGTAGAGGCGGCGGAGCCCGGTGACCTCGTCCGGTTCTCCGGCCACGATGTCGGCCGGCTCGAGCAGCACCACGTGGTCGAACTCCAGGCCCTTGGCCAGCGAGGCCGGGACCAGGTCGACGCGGGCGTCGAAGACCTGGGCGTCCTCGCCCAGCAGGTCGTAGCGGACCTCGGCCCGCTCGAGCGCCGCGCGGGCGGTCGGCACCGCGGCATCGGGCACGATCACGCCGACGGTCCCCTCCCGTTCCAGCGCCTCCCGGGTGGCGGCGGCCAGATCGCCGCCGACGGCGGTGCTGAGGCGCAGGTCGAGGGCGCCGCGGTTCCGGCGCACCGAGTGCGGGGGCGTGAGCTGCGGAGCGATCCGGGGCAGCAGCCGGGCTGCGAAGTCGATCACCGCGCCGGGCACCCGGAAGCCGGCCACCAGCTCCTCGACGTCGGCGTCCGGGTGGCCGAGATGAGCCATCGACTCCGCCCACGACGAGGTGGCCCACGGGGTCGTGGCCTGCGCCAGGTCACCCAGCACGGTGACCGATCCCGTGCTCGCCCGTCGGCCGACGGCCCGCAGCTGCATGGGGGACAGGTCCTGGGCCTCGTCGACGATCACGTGCCCGAGACTCGGTGTCCGGTTGATCAGGTCGGCGGTCTCGTCGATCAGGACCACGTCGGCCAGGGACCACCGGGCGGTGGCCGCGCTGCGGGCCGGCTTGGTCATCATGATCAGCTGCTGTTCTTCCCGGGTGAGGATCCCGTCCGCCGCGGTGGCCAGGAAGCCGGCGTCGGTGAGCAACCGGAGGACCAGCTTGGCCGGGTCGAGCCGGGGCCAGAGCAGGTCGGCGTACGTCTTCACCGGCTTGCTCCGGGCGACCGCGTTCTGCACCCGGTCGTCGGGGGAGTCGCCCGCCGCCTCCATCCGGAGCAGCACCTGGTGGGCCAGGCGCTGCGGCAGCATCGTCCGGCCGGCCTCGTAGCGGACGCCGCGGCTGGTCAGCTCGTCGACGATCTCCACAGCGAGGTAGCTGCCCACCCGCCACTGGTAGGCCCCACGCGGCACGACCAGCGCCTCGGTCGGCCGGGTCACGTGGCCCCAGACGGCCCGGCGCAGGACGGTGGCCATCCGGGCGTCGCCCTTGACCAGCGCGGCCGGCACCAGGTCCAGTCCGCGGATCGCGGCCCCGGTGGCCTCGCTCACCAGCGAGGACACGGTGGCCTGGGTGGCGTCGATCTCCCCCAACGCCGGCAGCACGTCGCCGATGTAGGACAGGAAGCTGTCGTTGGGTCCGACCACCAGCACCCCGGACCGGGCCAGCTGGTCGCGGTAGGCGTAGAGCAGGTAGGCGGCGCGGTGCAGGCCGACGGCGGTCTTGCCCGTGCCTGGCGCGCCCTGGATGCACAGGGAGTCGCTCAGTCGGGCCCGGACGATCCGGTCCTGCTCGGGCTGGATCGTGGCCACGATGTCGCGCATCGGCCCGGTCCGTGGCCGCTCGATCTCGGACTCCAGGATCTCCGACTCCAGCCCCGAGACCCCGCCGACGCTGGTGAGGTCCTCGTCCTCGTACGCGGTCAGCTGGCCGTGGGAGAAACCGAACCGGCGCCGCGAGCGCACGCCCATCGGCTCACCGGGACGGGCCTGGTAGAACGGCAGCGACATCTGGGCCCGCCAGTCGATCACCAGCGGTTCGCCGCCGATCTCGCCGGTGACGTGGCGACGCCCGATGTAGAGGGTCTCGTCCAGCTCGCCGCCGAGCCGGGTGTCGTAGTCCAGGCGGCCGAAGAACAGCGGCACGACGGGGTCGTCCTCGAGCGCCTTCATCCGGCGGTAGAGCACCTGCTTGAGGTGCTCGGTGGAGACGTGGTCGCCGCCGATGGCCGTCAGACCGGCGGTGTGTTCGCGCATCCGGCGCAGGGCGGTCCGGGCATCACCCAGGTGACGGCGTTCCCGTTCCAGCGTGTGGTCGACCGGGGGCTCGGGTGACTGTCCTGTCGCGGGTCGCTCGGGCGCTGACTCTGGGGCGGGCATGCGGCGGCCTCCGACGGACTCGGCGAGGGTGGTGAGGAGCCGGGTCACGCTAGCAGAGCCCCCATCGGCCGTCGACGGCTTTTCCCGCCGCCGATGGGCGCCGCGCCGAGGGGGAGCCTCGTCGCGCCGGCTCCGCACCGCGGCGCTCGCCGCCCGGTCCGTACGCTGACCGACGTGAGCGACGAGAGCGGCCGCAGGTACGAGATCCCCGACGACCCGGCCGACCGACCCGTCCGGACCCGGCGCGCGGTCCGCGTGATCGTGGTCGGGCCGGACGACCGGGTGCTGCTGTTCGAGGACAGCGACCCGGGCGTACCGGGGGTGACCTGGTGGGTGACACCGGGTGGCGGGATGGATCCGGGCGAGTCCGAACGGACCACAGCGGTCCGGGAGATGGCCGAGGAGACCGGGTACGTGCTCGACGAGGACGCGCTGGTCGGGCCGCTGGCCACGCGCTACGCCGTGCACGGGTACTCCGACCAGGTGCTGGAGCAGGACGAGACCTTCTACCTGGTGCGCGTGCCCGCGTTCGAGATCGACATTTCCGCGCACACCGAGGAGGAGCAGCTCACCCTGCAGGGGCACCGCTGGTGGACCCGGACCGAGATCGAGGCCGGTGGCGCCTGGATCTGGCCGGAGCAGCTGCTGGAGCTGTGGGACCGCGCCGCCGGGCCGACGCTCCCACCGCTGGGGCTCGGTCGGCAGGAGGAGTCCACCGTCCCGGTCTGACCACCCGCCGACGCACCCTCTCGCTCACCCGCGCACCCCTCGCTGGGGGTGCGTCGGCGCGCGAAACGGTGCGTCAGCGGGGTCGTGGTGGGTCAGCCGACCGGCGGTGCGACGGTCGCCGGCGGCGTCGGGCATGCCACCGCCGCGAGGCGACCTCTGCGGGGGCAGGTCGCCTCGCGGCGGCGGACGGTTCAGCCCAGCACAGCCAGCAGCTGGTTGAGCAGCTTGGTGAGGTTGGCGAGGATCCCGTTGAGGCCGGTGGCCCCGTCGAGCAGCCCGGCGACCGCACACAGCAGGTTCCCCAGCAGGTTGCCGGGACCGCCCTCGGCGGTGATGTTGAGCTTCACCGTGTCGAGGTGCACCTTGAGCCCGAGCAGGTTCAGGTCCAGCGGTCCGAGCACCAGGTCGAGCACCTGGCAGCTGAGCGGTCCGGGGGCGGCCGCCGGGGCGAGCTGCTGGTTCCTGGCGACGTCGTCGGCACCGGCCACGGGAGCCGTGGCCAGCGGGATCGCGATCTGCTTGCTCCCGGCCGTGACCTTGCCCGCGGCGTCGGTGATCGTGCCGGTGAACCTGCCGACAGCCACGAGCTCGCCGTTCCGCTTGGCGAACTTGGTGATGTTGAAGAGCCCGTCGACGCTGCCCGTGCCGTCCTGCAGGGTGCCGGTGATCGGCGCGCTGAGCGCGGTGGGCTTGGCCTTCTTGACGGCCGCCGCCTTGACCGGCGCCGGGTCGTGGGGCGCGGCCTGCGTCGTCGGAGCGGTGCCGAGCGCCATCGACATGGTGGTGGCGAGGGCGACGAGCGCCAGGACGGCCTTCCGCCGGAACCGGGTCGGGGACGCCGGTGAGGTGGGCTGCTGCATCTGTGGTGCCTTCCTGTGGTGACGGTGGGCTGCGCCGCGTCACGTCGCTGGGACGCGGTTGCCGCCCTTCGCCGAGGAAGACCCGTGCGACTCGCCGCCATGACGCGGCCCCGCCCTGAGGGAGACCCTCATGGGGGTGCTCGGACCACCCGCTCCACGCCCGAGGCGGCGTGCCGTCAGGGCGATCCGGCCACGGGCTCGCGTCATGTGAGGGCGGCCGAGGAGTCCGCTCCGTCAGCCAGCCCGGCCCGGGTCAGGTGGAAGGCGGAAGGTGGCGAGCAGGAAGAACTCCGACGCCGCCCCGGAGTCGCTGGTCACCCTGGCCGGCGCGGCGGGGACGACCACCCCCGAGGGTGGTCATCGCGGAGGATCGGTTCAGAGGACCAAGGTCCCGCCGGCTCCGAGCCGGGGGCCTCTGTCCCGGGCGGGCCGGAGTGGGCAAGATGGGGTGACACCGACCAACGAGTGAAGGGGCACCGATGGCGAAGCACCTGATCGTCGGCATCGACGGTTCGCCGGAGAGCGAGACCGCCATGGGCTGGGCGCTGGAGGAGGCGATCCGCCGCGACCTCGAGGTCGAGCTGGTCTACGCCCTCGCGGTGCCCGTGGTCTCCGACGCGTACGGGATGGTGATGACCCGCCCGGACATCGACGAGCTGACCGACTACTCGCGCAAGCTGCTGGACGCGGCCCTCGCCTCGGCCCAGGCCCTCGCGCCCGGCCTGGCCGTCACCGCCCGGTTGGCCAGCGGACCGCCGGCCGCCGTCCTGATCGAGGCGTCCAAGCGGGCCGAGGGTCTGGTGGTGGGGACCCGTGGTCTCGGCGCGATCAGCGGCCGGTTGCTCGGTTCGGTGAGTGTGCGGCTGGCCGGCAAGTCCGTCTGCCCGGTGTTCATCGTGCCGCCGGAGTGGCGGGAGCACCCGCTTCCGGACGCCCCGGTGCTGGTGGGCGTGGACGGCTCGGAGCACTCCGACGCCGCCCTGCACCTCGCCCTGGAGGAAGCCCGCTGCCGCGGCGTCGGTCTGACCGTGCTGTCCGCCTACCACGTGCCGTGGCTGGCACGCCCGGTCGAACCGGCCCTGATCGCGGAGTTCGAGCAGTCGGAGCGATGGCTGGCCGAGAAGACGATCGGGGAGTCCCTGGCCAGGGTGAAGGGGCACAACTACGCGGACGTGCCCATCGAGCAGGTCGCGGTCAAGGCGCTGCCCGCGGACGCGCTGGTGGAAGCGAGCCGGCGTGCCGTCCTCACCGTGGTCGGCTCACGTGGCCGCCGCTCGTTCAGCCGGGCCATCCTCGGCTCGGTCAGCCGCAGCCTGATGCAGGACGCCGTCCGCCCCGTCGCCGTGGCGCACAAGGCGACCCGCAAGCACGGCCAGTCCGGTGAGCAGCCCCGCCCGAACCCGCCCCAGAACGCCGACGCCTGAGGCGCCTCGCCCCACCGGCGAGCTGACGACTACACCGCCTCTTCGGCGTCCATGATCGTGTACGCGTAGCCCTGCTCGGCCAGGAACCGCTGCCGGTGCGCGGCGAAGTCGGCGTCGACGGTGTCACGGGCCACCACCGCCAGGAACCGGGCGGTGGTGCCCTCGGCCTTGGGGCGGAGCAGCCGGCCCAGGCGCTGGGCCTCCTCCTGCCGGGAGCCGAAGGCCCCGGAGACCTGGATGGCGACCTGCGCACTGGGCAGGTCGATGGAGAAGTTGGCCACCTTGCTGACCACCAGCAGGTCGATCTCGCCGGACCGGAACGCCTCGTACAGCCTCTCCCGCTGCCGGACCGTGGTCTGACCGGTGATCAGCGGGGCGTCCAACCGGGCCGCCAGGTCCTCGAGCTGGTCGACGTACTGGCCGATGACCAGGATCGGCACCCCCCGGTGTTTGGCCACGAGGTCGATGACCACCTGGGTCTTGGACTCGGCGGTGGAGGCCAGCCGGTACTTCACGTCCGGCTCCGCGACCGCGTACGTCATCCGCTCCGGCTCGCTCAGCGTGACCCGGACCTCGACGCAGTCGGCCGGCGCGATGTAGCCCTGGGCCTCGATGTCCTTCCAGGGCGCGTCGTAGCGCTTCGGGCCGATCAGGGAGAACACGTCGCCCTCCCGGCCGTCCTCGCGCACCAGCGTGGCCGTCAGCCCGAGCCGGCGACGGGCCTGCAGGTCGGCGGTCATCCGGAACACCGGCGCCGGCAGCAGGTGCACCTCGTCGTAGATCACCAGACCCCAGTCGCGGGCGCTGAACAGCTCCAGGTGCGGATGCACCCCGCCGCGCTTGGTGGTGATCACCTGGTAGGTGGCGATGGTGACCGGTCGGATCTCCTTCTTCGCCCCGGAGTACTCCCCGATCTCCTCGGCGGTCAGGGTGGTCCGGCGGAGCAGCTCGTCCCGCCACTGCCGGGCGGAGACCGTGTTGGTGACCAGGATCAACGTGGTGGCCTGGGCGTGCGCCATCGACGCTGCGCCGACGATCGTCTTGCCGGCCCCGCAGGGCAGCACGACCACGCCGGAGCCGCCGTGCCAGAACGAGTCGGCGGCCTGCTTCTGGTACGGCCGCAGCTCCCAGCCGTCCTGGTCCAGGGCGATCTCGTGCGCCTCACCGTTCACGTACCCGGCCAGGTCCTCGGCCGGCCAGCCGAGTTTCAGCAGCACCTGCTTGAGGTGGCCGCGCTCGGACGGGTGCACGACGACGGTGTCGTCGCCCAGCCGGGCACCGACCAGACCCTTGACCTTGGCCGACCGGAGCACCTCCGTCAGCACGGCGCGGTCGGTGCTGACCAGCACGAGTCCCTGGACCGGGTGCTTCTCCAGCCGCAGCCGGCCGAAACGGTCCATGGTGTCGGCGACGTCGACCAGCAGCGAGCTGGGCACCGGGTAGCGGGAGTAGGTCAGCAGCGTGTCGACGACCTGCTCGGCGTCGTGCCCGGCGGCGCGGGCGTTCCACAACCCCAGCGGGGTGAGGCGGTAGGTGTGGATGTGCTCGGGGGCGCGCTCCAGCTCGGCGAACGGCGCGATCGCCATCCGGCACGCGTCGGCGTCGGGGTGGTCGACCTCGAGCAGCAGGGTCTTGTCGGACTGGACCACCAAGGGTCCAGACGTCGCGGTCATGAGAAGTCTTCCTGGTCGACGTCGCCCGGCTGGCTGGAGCCGGCCGGGGCGGGGGGAGCGAGAGCGGGCCCGTCGGTGGAGTCACCGGCGGGCGGGCTCGGGCTGGTGGAGGGGGGGAGCGTGGTGGACGGATGGGGGTTCGGGGGCGGGGCGCTGGGGCTCGGTCGCACCACGAGCAGGGTCGGGCTGGAGGGGCCCTGGTTCCCGACCGCGTCCAGAGCCTGCACCTGGACGACGTGGGTGCTCGAGTCGTTGAACCACGCGAGGCTGGCGTGGTGCTGCTGGGTGTCCAGCACCAGGAAGCCGTTCAGCCAGACGCGGTAGCTCACGACGGCCACGTCGTCGGAGGCCTCCGGCCAGCTCACGCTCAGCCGCTCCGCGTCGAGCCGGGTCACGGACACCCGACCCACCGCCCCGGGCGGGGTGTGGTCCCGGCCGGGTACGCCGGCGGTGGCCGCCGCCATCCGGGTGGTCGTCGCGCTCGCACTCCGGGCGGTGCCGGCGCCGGCTTCGGTGCTGGTCGCCGGACCGCCGACCTGCGCACCCGACGGAGCGGACGGCAGCGTCGACCCGGTGGTCCCGGCCGAGAGGCTGGAGGTTGCTGCCGGTGACGTGGTGAAGGCGACCGGGCCGGCGGTGTGACCCGGGCTGACGGTGTGGTCCGGGCGGCTGGTGGGCAGGTCGTGCCGGGCCGGCGCGGAGCCGAGCCCGACGGGGGCTCTGGCGATGCCCGGCACCAGGTACAGACCGCCCACCCCGGCGAGGCAGACGCCGAAGACCAGGAGTCTTCGGATGGTCGCCGGCTGCATCCGCTCAGTCTAGTGGCGAGGTCCGCACCGCAGGGTCGACCGACGAGACGCGGGACATCGCGATCGACACGGTCTCGGCACTGGCGACGTCGACGCCGCGGACCAGCCCGGCGTCGGCGCGGACCGCCCTCAGCTCGCGGGCGGCCGGTCGTCCGTCGGCGGCGACGTAGCGGATCCGTACGGGCTCCTGGGTCTGCTCCGCCGTGGCCAGCCGGCTCAGGTTCGCGGCGGTCGCGCCGGGGTCGGCCCCCGGCCCTGCGCCTGCGCCCGCCTGCACACTCCGCCGGGTGTGGCGGCTCTGCTCGCCGAGCAGCACGGCCGCGGCTGCCTCACCCGCCTGCACGTCCGGGCGAGGACGGTGCGCCGACCGCCGGGGCGCGCGGAGCGGGTCGGGGGCGGTGACGGAGCGACCGGAGGAGTCCTCGCCCGCCGGGCTGTGCCCGATGCGGTGCAGGAAGTCGACCACCTCGTACGGCTCTGCCGTGGCGACCAGGACCCCGGGCGCCAGCTCTCGCAGGCCCAGCACGCTGGCGTCCGGGTGGGTCAGGAGCGCGGCGACCTGCGCCGGGTCGGCGATCCGCACGTACGCCTGGGCGGGGCCGACCCGGATGCTGCCGTGGTGCCGCGCGATGTCGTCGATCAGGTAGGCCAGCGGCTGGGGTGGGTCGGTGGTGGCGTGGTGCTCCAGCCAGCGGTGCACGTCGGCCGCGGACCAGCCGGCGTCGAAGGCGCGCCGCAGCGAGGCGCCGCTGAACCGGAAGACGGCGGCGCCGCCGCGCGACTCCTGGTCGGCCAGCAGGCGGAGCTCGCGCGCCAGCCGGTAGGGCACGGGTCCGGGGGCGACGGCGGTCAGATCGGCCTGCAGCACGATCTGCTCCACGGTGGCCGGGAAGGCCTCGGCGAGATCGGCCGGCAGCGGGTGGGTGTCCGCCGCGAGCGCGGCGCCGGCCAGACCTGACACGGCCCCGAGGCTGCTGATCCCCAGCCAACCCGCCTCCCGCCAGGTCCAGGACAGCACCGACTCCAGCGCCACCCCGCCGACCCGGACGAGCCGGGGCCGGTGCCACGAGACCACGTCCAGCAGGTCGGTGAGATCGAGCACGGTGCCGACCGGCGCCTGCGCCAGCAGCTCGGTCAGCAGGCCACGGACACTGGCGGCCCCCGGGGCCTCCGACTCGGGTCCGAGAGCGTGTGCGCCCGGCTCGCTCGCGGCACCCGGCAGCCGGTCGCTGTGTCGCCAGGCGGCGGCCAGCGCGCGCCAGCGGTCGGCCGGTTCGCGCTCGGCCCAGCGGTCGTAGTCCACCGTCGGCAGCAGCCGGCCGCCGTCGCCGACGGCCAGCAGCCCGCTCGCGGCCCCGCACTCGAGGACGAAGGTGGCGTGCTGGTGGTCGGTGCCGAGGACCCGGCCGAGTCCGGTGACGTCGCGGACCGCGACACCGCCTTCCCGGAGCAGCCGGTGCGGGGTGCTCTGCAGGGTGTGGGCCACCAGCTCGACGTCGTGCACGAACCCGTACGCGGCCCCGACCGCTGCACGGTCGACCAGCGCCGGGGTGCGGACGCGTCCGGTCAGGGTCGGGGCCGTGACGGGCACCGGCTCGGGGGTGAACCGCTCGCCGCGCAGGTGCCAGGCCACCTCGCGGGGCAGCAGCACGGTGTCGGATCCGGCTGGTCGCAGCAGCCGGCGGGCCAGCAGCTGCTCCAGCGGCGTCCGCGCCGTCCCCACGGTGACGGCCCGGTCGGCGCCGCTGACCGCCCCGGCGGGACTCCACAGCAGGCGGTCGACGACCGCTCGCGCTTCGGGTCCGGCCTCGGCCA
Source organism: Microlunatus aurantiacus (assembly GCF_039536605.1). Classification (NCBI taxonomy): domain Bacteria; kingdom Bacillati; phylum Actinomycetota; class Actinomycetes; order Propionibacteriales; family Propionibacteriaceae; genus Microlunatus; species Microlunatus aurantiacus. The sequence goes on along the minus strand of NZ_BAAAYX010000013.1, from coordinate 582,813 downwards.
GCAGGGTGTCGACGGTCCCGGGATCCAGCGGTCGCGACGACGGCGGGGTCAGACCACCGGGATACGGCCCGAGGTGGTCGCGAGCGGCGCGCACCAGGTGCAGCTCGTCGTCGGCGCCCCAGAGCAGGGCCCGCTCGCGCAGGTCCACGACGGCGGCCGAGCAGCCGGCGGGCTCGGCGCCCAGCAGGGCGGCGAGGTCGCCCAGCGCGGCCGGATCGGGGAGGGCGGCCAGTGCCTCGGCCACCACCCGTTGCCAGGCGTTCAGCCCGTCCAGGGCGCGGGTCACCGAGCTCGTCGTGGTCGCCTGGGCCGACAGCTCCGCCACGTCCGCGGGCACCGGGTAGGCCAGATCCGGCCGGAGGCCGAGCAGCCGGGTGAGAGCGTCGGCGTCGAACCGTCGCAACGCCTCGGTCAGCGTACGGACGCCGACGGGCGTCGGCGGGGGAGTGGCGCTCACGGTCAGCGGCGCGGGGTCGGGGGCGGATCCGGACGGCCCTGCTTCAGGGCCCGGTAGCCGGCGATCACGGCGGCGACGATCATCACCCAGCTGCCGAAGCAGGCCCAGCCGGCCACGGTGTCCCACCACTGGGAGAACAGCCCGTCGGCGGTGATCAGCGACAGCAACCCGACCAGACCGAGGAAGGCCAGCACCGCGGCGAAGGCGGTGCGGGTGACCTTGCGTCCGTACGTCATCCGGCTCGAGAGCAGGAACGCCACCACGATGGTGACCGGAGCCAGCACGGCGATGAACCCGCCGATCACCAGGGTCAGCAGGACACCCGGGGTCACCGCGGCGAGCACGGTCCGGGCGTTGGGCGGGGCGGCGGGCGGCATCGGCGGCGGGTAGCCCCCGGGTGTGAACCACTGCGGCGTGCCCGGGGCCGGGAACGGACCGCCCGTGGCGGGCTGACCCGGGGCCGGGAAGGGCTGACTGCCAGCTGCTGAGGCCCCCGGCGGCGGTGGCGGGTTGCCGGTCCACGCGTTCTGCCCGTACCCGGGCTGTCCGTACCCGGGCTGTCCGTTCGCGTTCTGCCCGTACCCGGGCTGTCCGTTCGCGTTCTGCCCGTACCCGGGCTGGCCGGCGGGGGAGGGGAGTTCCGGCGGGTAGCCGGTGGTCGGATCGGCGGAGGTGGCCGAGGACGCGGGCCGCTGTCCGTTGCCCGTGGGAGCGATCGGGTGCTGACCGTTCCCGGTGGGTTGCTGGCCGTTCGTGGCGGGCCAACCGGCCAGGCCGGACGGTGCTCCCGGGGCGTACGGGGCCGCTTGACCGGACGCGGGTGTGGCCGGCCGACCGGGAACGGTGGGGGCGGGTTGACCGGGAACGGTCGGGGCCGGCCCGGACGACGGGGGCGCCGCCCAGTGGGTGGAGGCCCAGGCCGAGGACTCGGCGGTCACCAGGCTGCTGGCGACGTCGAACGGCTGGTGGGGGTCGCGCTCGGCCGGCGGCGGGGGCACCAGGGTGGCCAGGGGCGGGACGGGCTGCCCCGGGTCGTCGAAGACCGGGCGCTCGAGGGGCGCCGGAGGGGGCGGCGGCACGGCCGGCGGGGCCTCGAGGCCCACGGTCGCGGCGGAGGGGTCGGCGAACTCGTCGGGTCGCTCATAGGGCGCGTACTCCGGCCCGTCCTCCCAGGTCGCCATGTCCGCCATCCTAGGTGCGGCTCCGGCGCACCCGGACTCGCTGACGGACGCCCGCGACCGCTACGCACGTGGGCAGCGGCCGCTGCCGGCGCGGGGGCGTGCGTGAGTGGACAGCCGAGGTGGTGTCCCCGGTCGCCGGTCTGGTGAGATGACGGGGACCATGACTGCCCCTGACCCGTTGAGCACCGAGCCCGACCGGACCCTGCTGCGCCCCGGTATCCCACTGGTGATCGCCGGCACGGTCGGGCGAGGCCGTCGGCCCGCGCAGTACTACGCCGGACCGGGCAACCGGTTCTTCGATCTGCTGCAGGGCAGCGGGTTGGTGCCCGAGCGGCTGGACCCCGACCGGGTGGACCGGCTGCCGGCACTCGGGGTCGGGCTGACCGACCTGGTGACCGAGCGGATCCTGCTGCCCGGCCGCGAACCGGAGGCCGTCATCTACTGGCGCGAGCTGGACCGCGCGGTCACCGAGGTCGGGCCGGCCGTTGTCGCGTTCGTCAGCAAGACGGCAGCCACCTGGTACGCCCGCGGTGTCGGGCACCGGCTGCCGAAGGACTACGGCGAGCAGCCGTGGACGGTGGCCGGGGTGCCTGCCTTCGTGCTGCCGGGACCGTCCGGCGCCAACAACGGCATGCCGGTCGCTCTGCGACTGGCGTTGTGGACCGACCTCGCCGACTTCCTCGACCACCTCCGGCGGGTGGCGTGATCCTGCCGGAGGTCCGTGACCCGCGGCTGATCACCCTCCGGCGGGGCGGGTCGCTGTCCGACGCCGACCACCACCGGCTCGCCCTGTGGGCCGCTCTCTGCGCGGAGCACGTGCTCGGGCTGTTCGAGGCCGAGGCGCCCGACGACCCCCGTCCCCGGCAGGCGATCGAGGGAGCCCGGGCCTGGGTCGTCGGTGAGCTCGCGATGAGGGCGGCCCGGGCTCTCGGCGGCCACGCCATGGCTGCCGCCCGCCCGTTGCGGGGTTCGGCGCGCTTCGCCGCGTACGCCGCGGGCCAGACCGCCTGCGTGGCACACGTCCCCGAGCACGACCTGGGCGCCGCTGCGTACGCCATCAAGGCGGCGCGTGCTGCTGTCTTGCCCGCCGAGGCCGAGGCCGCCGCGCGGGCCGAGTGCGCCTGGCAGCGGGACCAGCTGCCTCCCGAGATCCGCGACCTGGTCCTGGCGGACCAGCGGCGGCGTAACCCGATCTGCTGGTCGGTGTTCGTCGACTGACTCAGCCGACGTGCTCGGGGAACGGGACTCGGCTGTTCCCCACCGGCGAGTCACGTTCGGCGGGTCGGCGCGCCCAGGCGGCTGCCGCTTCCCACCGGGGGGTCACGTACGGCGGGTCGGCGGCCCGGGGGACTGCCGGACGCCGCCCGCGAGTCACGTACGGCCGATCGACGGCGTGCCCGTGGGACTACCGTTTCCCACCCCCGAGTCACGTACGGCCGATCGACGCGCCCGAGCAGCGGCCGTTTCCCGCCACCGAGTCACGTACGGCCAGCCGGCGCGCCCGAGCAGCGGCCGTCTCCCACCCCGGAGTCGGAAACGGATACCCGACCGACGAGGCGACGGCCCCGGACCAGGCGGCCCTCCCGGGCCGGGCGACCCCGACCCGGGTCAGTGCTGGACGATGTGCAGCGGCGAACGGCTCTGCTCGCGGTGCAGGTCGACTTCCAGGCCGAGGTGGGCCTGACGAGCGATGGCCACTCCGGTGAGCAGCGCCATCAGGGTGACCAGACCCCCGCACAGGAACATGCTGGGTCGGGCGCCGAAGTGGTCGATCAACCAGCCCACGGCCGGGCCACCGATGGCCTGCCCACCCAGCAGCACCAGGATGTAGACGCTCATCACCCGGCCACGGACGGAGGGCTCCGAGCGGGTCTGGACGAGCGAGTTGGCCCCGGTGAGGAACAACAGGGTGAGCAGCCCGGAGCCGACCAGCATGGCTCCGAACAGCCAGATGGTGGGGGCGAGGGAGGCCAGCACCAGCACCACCCCGAGAGCGGACAGGGTGGTGACGAGCACCCGCAGCCGGAGCAGCTCGGTCCGTCGGGCCGACAGGATCGCCCCGGTCAGGGCGCCGATGGCGGTCAGCGAGTTGAACAGGCTGTAGCCGCCGACCCCGGTGGCGAACTCGTGATCGGCGAACGCGGCCAGGATCACCGGCATGTTCAGCCCCAGCACGCCGATGGTGCCCACCAGCACGATGGTCCAGGCGACCTCGGTGGTCTGCTTGATGTAGGTGAGGCCCTCCCGCAGCTGGCCCTTGGCCCGGACCGGTCGGTCCGACGGCGCGGCCGGCAGGCGGATGACGGCGACGATGGTGACCACCAGCAGGCAAGACGCGAAGTTGATCATGAACGACCAGCCCTGGCCGACCGCGTGGATCAGCAGTCCCGAGAGGGCCGGGCCGAGCAGGGCGCCGAACTGGAAGACCGAGGAGTTGAGGCTGACCGCGTTGCGGATGTGGCGGGTGCCGACCAGCTCGGAGACGAAGACCTGGCGGGTCGGGTTGTCCACCGCGGTGACGAAGCCGAGCATGGTGGCGACCAGGAAGACGTGCCAGGCCTGGACCACCCCCGTGAGGGCGAGCAGCCCGAGCGTCAGGGCCATCGACGCGGCCACCGACTGGGTGATGATCAGGATGCGGCGCTTGGGGTAGCGGTCGGCGATCAGCCCACCGACCAGACCGAACAGCAGCACCGGCAGGAACTGCAGGGCGACGGCCACGCCGACGGCGGTGATGCTGCCGGTGAGCTCGAGCACCAGCCAGTCCTGCGCGATGCGCTGCATCCACAGGCCGGTGGTGGCCACGATCTGCGAGCTGAGGTAGAGGCGGTAGTTGCGCACCTCGAGGGCCGCGAGCGTACGCGGCCACCGAGATCCGACTCGGCGTGCTTCGGCGACGGCCGAGGTCACAAGGATCTCCAGTGCTGGAAGAGGACGAGGGGGCGACAGACGGCCCGAAAGAGGAAGAGAACTCATCGTCGAGTCCTGTCGTCCAACCTAGGTTGAACCGTTCCTATTCCACAACGACATAGTGCCTATATCTCCTATTACGATTGCTTATGAAGACCGTCTATCGAGCTGAGAGGTCGGAGGATGACCGAGGAGAAGACGTTCGACCCGGTGCTGCTGCGGACCTACCTGGCTGTGGTGAACGGGCTCAGCTTCACCCGGGCGGCGGAGCGGCTGGGGATCAGCCAGCCGGCCGTGTCCCAGCACGTCCGTCGGCTCGAGGAGGCGGCGGGCCGGCTGCTGCTGCGCCGTGACACCCGTACGGTGGCGCTGACCGACAACGGCGAGGCCATGGCCGGGTTCGCCCGGACGATCCTGGCTGCGCACGACGACGCGGTGGCCTACTTCACCGGGTCGGCGATGGCCGGACGGCTCCGGTTCGGTGCGGCCGACGAGCTGGCCCTGAGCGAGCTGCCGACGATCCTGCGCGAGTTCCGGCAGCTCTACCCGCGGATCAACCTGGAGCTGACCGTCACCCAGAGCGGCATCCTGCAGCGCCGGCTGCAGGGCAACCACCTCGATCTCATCTTCATCAACCAGCACGCCGACTCCGGTGAGGGCCGCCTGGTCCGCCGGGACCGGTTGGTCTGGGTCGGGCACGAACGCGTCCAGATCGAGCCCGACCGGCCGGTGCCGGTGATCACCTACCAGGCGCCGAGCCTGAGCCGGTCCGCCGCGATCACCTCGTTGGAGGAGGCCGGCCGCACCTGGCGGATCACCTGCAACACCCGCGAGATCAACGGGGTGCTGGCCGCCGCCCGCGCGGGCATCGGCATCTGCGTGCTGGCCCGCTCCCGCGTCCCGGCCGACCTCCGGATCCTCACCGGCCGGTTCGAGCTGCCCGACCTGCCGGACGTGGAGATGGCGTTGCTGGCCAACCCGCGCTCAGCCGCGGAACCGGTGGAGGCGCTCAGCCGGGCCATCGTCAACCTCCCCCTCGCCCCCCTGCGCCCCTGATCTGACCCGGGGTCGTCAGCGTGGGCGGTGGTTCGGGCGACAGCGGGCGATGACAACACGGAGCGGGTCGCGCCGGGGAGGTGAAGTCGGTTGGGCTCGGGTGGTGTACGCACTAGTCTGGGCGGGCTGAGAAGGTGTGGGTGCTCGTCGACGTCGGTCGGCGGGGTGGTTCGAGTGAGGGTGGACGTGCCAGTAGGCAAGGTGAGGTTCTACGACGCCGACAAGGGTTTCGGCTTCTTGACCAAGGACGAGGGCGGCGACGTCTACGTCCGGTCCACAGCGCTGCCCGACGGTGTGACCACGCTCAAGCCGGGTCAGAAGGTCGAGTTCGGTGTCGTCGAGGGTCGGCGCGGCGAGCAGGCCCTGTCGCTGCGGGTGCTGGAAGCCCCGCCGTCACTGTCCAAGGCCCAGCGCAAGCCGGCCGACCAGATGGCCGTGATCGTCGAGGACCTGATCAAGATGCTGGACAACGTCGGCAACGGCTACCGTCGCGGACGCCATCCTGACTCCAAGGCCGGTGGCAAGGTGGCCAGCGTGCTGCGGGCCGTCGCCGACGAGCTCGAGCTCTAGGCCGGTCGTGGCTGCTCCCGCGCGCGCTCGCGCCGTCAAGCCCGATCAGGTCGGCGCCGAAGCGATCGACCTCGCCCGCTCCGTCGCGGAGGAGACCGCCGGCACCCTCGGGGTCGGCGAGCACCTCGGCATCGAGGCCGACGCCGACCGCGTCGTCAGCCACTTCTTCGCCTGCCCGCACCCCGGGTACGCGGGATGGCGCTGGTCGGTGACCCTGGTCCGGGCCGCCCGGGCCAAGACGCCGACCGTGAACGAGGTCGTGCTGCTCCCCGGTGGTTCGGCTCTGATGGCCGAGGAGTGGGTGCCCTGGGCCGACCGGATCCAGCCGGGGGACGTGACCGCCGGTCTGCTGATGCCGACCGCGCCCGAGGACCCGCGCCTCGAGCCCGGCTACACCGGGGGCGAGCAGGCGACCGACACCGATCCGGCCGAGGCCAGCGAGATGCGTGCCGTGGTGGCCGAGCTCGGCCTGGGCCGCGAGCGGGTGCTGTCCCGGGAGGGCCGCGACGAGGCCGCCGAGCGCTGGCTCGCCTCCGACGGGGGGCCCGACAACGAGATGACCCGGCAGTCGCCGGGCGTCTGCGAGAGCTGTGGCTTCTTCGCCCGGATCGAGGGCTCCCTGGGCGTCCTGTTCGGCGTGTGCGCGAACGCGTACTCCCCGTCCGACGCCCACGTCGTCAGCGTCGACCACGGCTGCGGGGCACACTCGGCGGTGGTCGCGGAGAACCGGGCCGAGGAGCTGCCGGCGCCCGCCTGGGAGACCATCGCCTGGGACGAGCCGATCTCTCTGTTCGACTGACCGCCCGTTCGACTGCGGCCTGTTCGCCTGACGGTTCCTAGACTGAACGACGTGCCCGACCCGATCCCGACCACACCCGCCGCCGTCTCCGGGCGGTCGTTGACCGTCCTGGCGGCGGCCACCGGGCTCGCGGTGCTGATCGCCGTGACGATCCTGGCCGCCACGGGCGCTCTGGCCCCGATCACCCCGGCCCTGTTCGACCCCGGGGCGCTGGTCCGCTGGGGTCGACCGATCGCCCGTACGCTGCACGATCTCGCGGCGGCCGCCACCATCGGGCTGCTGGTGGTCGGCACCTTCCTGGTGCCGCCCGCCCGGGGTCAGCGAGCGGACGCCCTGGAAGGCGACCGGCTGCGCCTGGTCCGGGCTTCAGCCGTGGCGGCCCGGTGCTGGTTCGGTGCGGCGCTGGCCGTCGCCCTGCTGACCGCCGGCGACGCGACCGGGAGCCCGCTGTCGGCCCCGGGCTTCCTGTCCCTGGCCTCCTCCTTCTGGACCCAGACCGAGCTGGGCCAGACACTCGTGGCGATCTGCCTGGGTGCCGCCCTGACCGCCATCGGCGCCACCCTGGCCCGGACCGTCATCGGTGCCGCCTGGGCCGCCGCCCTCTCCCTGGTGACCCTGGTCCCGTTGGCCCTGGGCGGCCACGCCGCCGGCTCACTGGACCACGGCAACTCCGTGGACAGCCTGCTGCTGCACCTGGTCGGGGTCTGCCTGTGGGTCGGCGGGCTCGCGGTGCTGCTCGTCTTCGGCCGCGGTCTGGGTGATCGGCTGCCGGTGGTGGCCGCCCGCTACTCGACCCTGGCCGGCTGGAGCTTCGTGCTGGTGGCGGTCTCCGGTCTGGTCAACGCCTACCTCCGCCTCGGCGGGCTGCAGAACCTGACGTCCACGTACGGAGTCCTGGTGATCGGCAAGGCGGCCGCGCTGGTCGTCCTCGGGGCCGCGGGCTGGGTGCACCGCCGGGCCACCGTCCCCGGTCTCGGCGGGGGAGCACCCAAGAACCACTGGTTCGCCCGGCTGGCCTCCGTCGAGGTCGTGGTGATGGCAGCGACCATGGGGCTGGCGGTGGCCCTGGCCCGTTCCGCCCACCGGTGGAGCCGGTGGTCTCCGATGCCGCCACCTCGCTGCTCGGCTACCCGCCGCCGCCCCCGCTCTCGGTGAGCGGCTGGTTGACCAACGGCTACCCGGCGATGCTCTGGCTGACGGTCTGTGCGCTGATGATCGGTCTGTACGTGGCCGGCGTGGTGAAGCTCCGGCGCGGCGGCAACGCCTGGCCCGTGCACCGGACGGTGCTGTGGCTGCTCGGCGCCCTGCTGCTGGCCTTCCTGACCAGCGGCGGCCCGGCGGTCTACGGCCGGATGAGCTTCAGCGCGCACATGGTGCAGCACATGTCGCTGATGGTGCCGCTGCCCCTGCTGCTGGTGGCCGGGGCGCCGGTGACGCTGGCCATGCGCGCCCTGCCCACCCGCCGGGACAAGAGCTTCGGGCCGCGCGAGGTGCTGCTGGCCCTGGTGCACTCCCGGTTCCTGAGCACGATCGGGCAGCCCGTGGTCGCTGCGGTGATCTTCACCGGCAGCCTCATCGTCTTCTACTACACGTCACTGTTCGAGGTGGCGATGTTCACCCACATCGGGCACGTGCTGATGACTGTGCACTTCCTGCTGACCGGCTACCTGTTCATCTGGTCGCTGGTCGGGATCGACCCCGGACCGAAGCGCCCGGCTTATCCCATCCGGCTGCTGATCCTGCTGATCGCGATGGCCTTCCACGCCTTCTTCGGTCTGTCGCTGATGCAGTCGGCCGCCCTGATCGGCCCGGACTGGTGGCACGCCCTCGGGCAGAGCGACGACGCCGTCCTGCTGGCCGACCAGCAGCTCGGCGGCGGCATCGCCTGGGGGGCGGGGGACATCCCGGCCCTGCTGATCGGCCTCGCCTTGATCGTGCAGTGGGTCCGCAGCGACGCGAAGGAGACCAAGCGGTTGGACCGCAAGGCCGACCGCGACGACGACGCCGAGCTCAGGGCCTACAACGAGCGCCTGGCCGTCCTGGCGAAGAAGGACCGCCAGGACTCCTGACCCGTTCGCGGCTGCGGGCGGACGGCCCGGGGTGCCCGGATGTCGCCGGGGAGTCACGTCTGGTTGTACGGGTGGTGCCGGGGCTGTTCGGATGTCGCCGGGGAGTCGCGTCTGGTTGTACGGGTGGTCCCGGGGTTGCCCGGATGTCGCCGGGGAGTCGCGTCCGGTTGTACGGGCGGCGCCGGCCTGACCGTTGGTGCCCGGATGCCGCCGGGGAGTCGCGTCCGGTTGTACGGGTGGTCCCGGGGTTGCTCGGATGTCGCCGGGGAGTCGCGTCCGGTTGTACGGGTGGTCCCGGGGCTGTCCGGATGTCGCCGGGGAGTCACGTCCGGTTGTACAGGTGGTCCCAGAGTCGCCCGGATGTCGCCGGGGAGTCACGTCCGGTCGTACGGACGACCCGGCCCGCAGAGTCGCCCAGATGGCGCCGCGGAGTCACGTCCGGTCTTCGGGGCGGTCCGAAGCGGCCCGGATACCGCCGGGGAGTCACCTCCGGCGGATCCGGGCGCCGGACTCGGGCGTCCGATACCGACCTCAGCGCTTCTTCTTGGTCACCTGCACCACCGTCGGTCGTGGTCCGCGCCAGTCACCCCGGTCCGGCCTCTGGCCGGCGGCGACGTAGTCGGGGAAGTAGGACCGGGGCTCGGCCCAGGTGCCCTCCTCGCCGGGGTGTTGGACCGCCACGAAGACCGAGTCGTCGGTGTCGTGGATGACCGGCCCGCAGGTCTCGGCGTCCCGGGGCACGGCCAGGAACTGCTGCACGTGGCCGCGCTCGGAGCCCTCCAGCGGCACCTTGAACAGGCCGTCGGCCTTGGCGATCGTGCCCGGTGCGCCGTCGGTGGAGATCCACAGGTTTCCCTGCGTGTCGAAGGCCACGTTGTCGGGGCACGAGATCGGCGCGACCGGACCGTCCCAGCCGGCGAAGTAGGTCTGCACCGCCGTGTCGGCCGGGTCGCCGCAGAGCAGCAGGATGTTCCAGCTGAACGAGGTCGCGCCGGCACGGTTGCGGTGCTCGGTGAGCTCGATGACGTGGCCGTTCTTGTTGCCGGCCCGCGGGTTCGCCGCGTCCGGACCGGGCTTGCCGGCGGTGACCCCGCGCTGGGTGTTGTTGGTGCAGGCCACGTACACCTTGCCCGTGGTGGGGTTGGGCTCGACGTCCTCGCACCGGTCCATCGGGGTGGCCTTGACCAGATCGGCCGCCTCCCGGGTGAACACCAGCACCTCGTCCACGCTCATGCCCGGCACGGTCGACTCGCCGTCCAGCACCAGCGGCACCCAGGCGCCGCGGCCCAGGTTGTCCCCGTCGGGGCGCTGTTCGCCGCTGAACCGGGCCACGTAGAGGTCCCCCTCGGTCAGCAGGGTCAGGTTGTGGCGGCGGGCGGCGGCGCTCTTGCCCGGACGGTACTTCCGCTTGGCCACGAACTTGTAGAGGTAGTCGAACCGCTCGTCGTCGCCCATGTAGGCGGCCACGGTGCCGTCGCGGTCCACCCGGACGTTGGCGCCCTCGTGCTTGAAGCGACCCATCGCCGTGTGCTTCCGCGGGGTGGAGGACGGGTCGGACGGGTCGATCTCGACGATGTAGCCGAACCGGTGCGGCTCGTTGGCGTACGCGCTGGTGGTGGCGTCGAACCGCGGGTCGATCTTCTCCCAGCCGTACACGCTGGGGGTGTTGGTGAGGCCGTAGCGCTTGCTGCCCCGCGCCGCCGGGTCGGCCCGGAAGTAGCCCTGGAAGTTCTCCTCGCCGGACAGGATCGTGCCCCACGGCGTGGTGCCGCCGGAGCAGTTGCCGAAGGTGCCGGCCACCCGTCGCCCGGTCGGGTCGGCGGCGGTCCGCAGCAGCGGGCTGCCGGCGGCCGGGCCGGTCACCCGGAACGTGGTGCTGGCCGTGATCCGGCGGTTGCGGCGGCCGCCGCGGACGTAGCGCCACGGCTGCCGGCGGGCCCGCCGCTCCAGCTCGACGACGCTGAAACCGTGCGCGGCCATCAGCGTGCGCAGCACCTCGGCCTCTTCGTCGGCGCCGGCGGTGGGCGGGAACATGATCGGCCGGTTCGTGTACTCGTGGTTGCAGCACAGCAGTCCCGTACGACCCCGCGGGTCGACCAGGATGTCGAGGTAGTCGTTGTTGTAGCCGAACTGCAGCGCCTGCGCCTGCGCGTCGGGACGGTTCGGGTTGAACGCGGGCGAGGAGGCGAACAGCGGGTCCCCCCAGCGCAGGATCGGGGTCCACTGGTAGCCCGCCGGCACGGCCAGGGTGTCGGCCTCCTCGGACACCGGGGCGATCCCGGTGAAGGCGAGTGGACCGGCGTCGCCGGGCCTCGGGGCGGCGGCCGCTCGTTCGGGCCAGACCACGGGCAGCGCGGCCGCGGCGGCCAGGGCGCCACCGCCGGCCAGCACGGCCCGCCGGGACAGCTGACGGCCGGCGATCTCGGCGAACGTGGGTTCGGTCGACGGGTTCGGGTCCGGCCGGGAGCACTGGCTGTCGCACTTCAGGTGACACGTCACCGCGCTGCGGTTGCCGTGGGTGAGGCCGAGCATGGGCAGGTTCGTCACGGTGCTACTCCTCAGGTGGGGGTCGCGGCCGACTGCGCGGGGCAGCCCGGACGCACCCGGGGGATGGTCCTACGACTCGGGAGACTGCCAGGCGGTCAATGACGCGGACCCCGCGATCGGGCAACGTCCAGGTGAACTCTGGGTGTCCTTCGTCGCGAGTCTGGTCGTGGCGGCGCCGGTGGTCGGGGCGCGGCCTTCGCCGGCAGGTGCGGGAGACGTCGGCGCCGCGGTGGTCGTGGGTGCGGCGTCGTCGAGCAGGTGCGGGGGACCGGTGGCCGCTGGTCGTGTCAGGGGTGGGCGGCCGGTGCGGCCCCCCACCCTGACCCCATCCGGGCCGGCGGGCGTCGGCGAGGATGGGGTCATGGTCGAACAGGCGGACGGGGCCCAGACGGAACAGGCCGACCCTGGACGGCCCGCGGCAGGGCCGCCGTCGGGAGCGTCGGTGCCGGCCCCCGGGGGCGAGGTGGCCGACCTGCGCCGGTTGGTGGCCGCCTACGTCGCCGCCGGGGCCGACGAGTCCGTCCAGCGGGTGATCACCTCGGTGCACCGGGTCTCCCGCCGCCTCAACCAGTGGTACGACCAGCAGCTGGCCGACCTCGACGTGTCCGGCGGCGAGTGGACCGTGCTCAGCGAGCTCGCCCGCGCCGAGGGCAACCGGCTGACCCCGACCCAGCTGGCGACCGCGGCCCACGTGGCCCCGTCCTCGATGACCCACCGGCTGGACCGGATGGTCGAGCGCGACCTGGTGGACCGGACGACCGATCCCAGCAACCGCACCCGGGTGCTGGTCGGGTTGACCGAGCACGGCTGGCAGCTCTACGGCACGACCATCCGGGAGTCGAACCTGGTGGAAGCCGATCTGATGCGTGGACTGACCGCCCGGCAGGTGGAGGAGCTGGCCCACCTGCTGGAGAAGCTGCTGGCCGGTCTCGACGACTCGAAGCTGTGAGCGTCCCGGGCGTCCGGTCAGGCCGAGAGCTTCTCGCCGCGGCGGCGTCGCCGACGCCGGTCGTTGGTGTAGACGAGGCTGATCAGCCCCAGACCGAAGCCGCTGATCCCCACCCCGAGCCACCAGCCGTCACCGGCCGCGGCCAGCGTGTCGTAGCCGACCGCCATGATCACCGTCGCCACCGCGAAGACGCCCGTCCCGACCGACGCGGCCTGGACCCCGTCGACGTCCAGCGGCGGCACCTCGGCCTGCTGGATGAGATGGGCGTCCGGGTGCCGCTCGGGGGAGGTCGCCGGGTCGCTCACAGGGTCAGGGTAGTGGCCGGCGGAGCCGGCGTGGGGTCGACGGCACCGCAGGCCCGACCGGCCCAGGCGCTGCCCGGTCGATGAGCGGAGCACCCGAGGGTCCCGGTGCCGTGGCAGGCTGCGGTGTGCGCCGTCGGACCTTCCTCTTCGCCTCGACGCCGATCACCGCGCACACCATCAACCCGCTGCCGGTGGCGGCCCGGCTGACCGGCCGCGGCCACCGGGTCCTCTGGTACGCCGCCCGCCGGTTCCACGACCGGATCGCTGCGGTGGGGGCGGAGCCGTACGGGTTCACCGAGGCCCGCGAGCACGCCGACCTCGCCGCGGCGTACGGGGGGGCCGGAAGCCCGCGGGCGATCGCCGGGCTCCGCCAGGGGTTCGCCGACCAGCTGGTCGGGGACACGGCCCGGCGGGTGCGGGATCTGGAGCGGCTCGCCTCGAGCGTGAGCATCGACGCCGTCCTGACCGACGCGGTCTTCGTGGCGGCCCGGCTGTGGCACGAGCGCGGCGGGCCGGTGTGGGCCAGCCTGGGCGACGGTCCGCTGACGTACGCCGACGTGGACACCCCGCCGTACGGGTCCGGTCTGCTGCCGATGCGCGGTCGGGAGGGCCGGCGGCGCAACCGGGTGACCTCCCGGATCCTGCGTCGCCTGATCTGGGGCCCCGCGCTGCAGCGGCTGATCTCGATCCGCACCGAGCTCGGGCTGGCTCCGACCGGCCGGTCGGTGGTCGAGGAGGCGATGTCGCCGCACCTCCACCTGCAGGCCTGCGTCCCCGAGTTCGAGTACCCCCGCCGCGATCTGCCCGACCGGATCCGCTTCATCGGGGCGCTGCGCCCGGAGCCCGAACCGGACCGGGTGCTGCCGCCCTGGTGGCCGGAGTTCCTGGCCGACCGGCGGCCGGCCGTGCTGGTCAGCCAGGGCACGCTGCGCCCGGACCTGACCGAGCTGGTGCTGCCCACCGTCGCCGCCCTGGCCGGCACCGGGCTCCAGGTGGTGGTGACCACCGGGGCCGGGTCGGTGGACGAGCTGGTCGCCGGTCTGGGCGGCAGGACACCGGACGGGCTGCGGGTGGCCCGCTGGATCCCGTACGAGGAGGTGCTGCCCCGGGTCGGGGCGTTCGTGACCAACGGGGGGTACATCGGGGTCACGTCGGCCCTGGCCCACGGCGTCCCGCTGGTGCAGATCGGCAGCAGTGAGGAGAAGGCGGAGATCGGGGCCCGGATCGTCTGGTCCCGGGTCGGTGTACGACGACGCTGGCGGCCCTCGCGGCACCGGCTGCGCCGGATGGTCGAGGACGCGCTCACCGATCCGGGGATCCGCGCCGGTGTGGAGGCGATGCACGCGTCGTTCGCCCGGCACGACGCCGCCGGCGAAGCCGCCGACGCCCTGGAGCAGCTGGCTCCTTCGCACGCGTCCCAGCAGCGCTGACGCCCCCTTTCACGCGCTGACGCACCCCCTGCTGTGGGGGCGTCGCGCAGCGAAAGGGGGCGTCGGCACGAGGGTGGGAGTTGTATTTAGCATTGCTAAGTAATATTGTTGGGTCGTGCCCACGTACGAGTCGATCCTGCTGCTGGCCGGGGAGCTGCGTCCCGCGGTGTTCCGGCTGGCCCGGCACCTGCGGCAGGCACGCGCCGACGCGGAGGAGCTGACCCCGAGCCAGCTGTCCGCGATGGGTGTGCTGCTGCGGGAGGGCGAGCTGCAGATCGGTGAGCTGGCTGCGTACGAGCAGGTCCGGGCACCGTCGATGACCCGCCTGGTCGACCACCTGGAGGGCCGGGGACTGCTGCGGCGGACCCCGAGCCCGACCGACAAGCGCGCCATCGTGGTCGGGCTGACCGACCAGGGCAGCGAGCTGCTCGAGGCCAACCGGCAGCGCCGCAACGAGTGGCTGGCGGTGCGGCTGGAGAAGCTCACCGAAGCCGAGCGGGCCACCCTCAGGACGGCGATCCCCGTCCTGCGCAAGATCGCCGAGACGTAGCCGGGAGCTCGCCGACCGCGAGCCCGTTCCATGATCACCGAGACCGTACCGCCCAGGGAGGCGACCGCCACGAGCGCGACGACCGACAGCACCGAGACCACGTCCACCAGCGACACCGCACCCGTCACCCAGGAAGCCGACCAGCAGCCGAAGAGCGGCATGTTCGCCGCCCTCTCGGTGCCGAACTTCCGGGTCTACGTGACCGGGTCGTTCGTGTCCAACATCGGCACCTGGATGCAGCGGGTAGCCCAGGACTGGCTGGTGCTCGAGCTGTCCGGCGGGTCCGGGGTGGCCATCGGCATCACCACCGCGCTGCAGTTCCTGCCCATGCTGCTGCTGTCCGCGTACGGCGGGCTGGTCGCCGACCGCTTCGACAAGCGGCTCGTGCTCAAGATCACGCAGGCATGGCTGGCCGTCTGCGCCGGCACCCTCGGCGTCCTGGCCATCACCGGCATCGCCACGACCCCGATCGTCTTCGTGATCGCCTTCGCCTTCGGTCTGGGCACCGCCTTCGACAACCCCTCGCGGCAGGCGTTCGTGCCCGAGGTGGTCGGTCGGGACCGGCTGCCGAACGCCATCGGTCTCAACTCCGCGACCTTCCACGCCGCCCGCATCGTCGGCCCGGCCGTGGCCGGTCTGGTGATCGCCGCCTTCGGCTCCGGCTGGGCCATCCTGTCCAACTCCGTCACCTACCTGGCCTTCATCGCGGCGCTGGTGATCATCGACGGGGCCAAGCTGGAGCCGAGCGTTCCCGCGAGCCGCGGCAAGCACCAGATCCGCGAGGGGCTGGCGTACGTGGCGAGTCGCAGCGACATCCTGCTGGTGCTGATGGTCGTCTTCTCCGTCGGCACCTTCGGGATGAACTTCCAGCTCACGTCGGCGCTGATGGCCCAGCAGGAGTTCGGCCTCGGTCCCGAGCAGTACGGCATCCTCGGCACCTTCATGGCCGTCGGTTCGCTGGCCGGTGCGCTGCTGGCCGCGCGGCGGGTGCGACGGCCGCGCGGTCGGTTCATCGTGATCATGGCCCTGGCCTTCGGTGCGATCGAGGTCGTCGCGGGGCTGATGCCGACCTACTGGGCGTACGCCGCCGTGCTGCCCGTGATGGGGCTGGCCGCCCTGCTCACGTTGACCGCGTCCAACGCCTCGGTGCAGATGGGCATCGACCCCCAGCTGCGGGGGCGGGTGATGGCCCTCTACGCGATGGTCCTGATGGGCGGCACACCCGTGGGGGCTCCGCTGATCGGCTGGGTCGGCGAGGCCTTCGGGCCGCGCTGGACCCTGATCGGCGGCGGTGCCCTGACGATCCTCGGGGTGCTGCTGGCCGTCGCCGTGATCGCCCGCCGGGAGCACGTCACCCTCGG
Source organism: Microlunatus aurantiacus (assembly GCF_039536605.1). Classification (NCBI taxonomy): domain Bacteria; kingdom Bacillati; phylum Actinomycetota; class Actinomycetes; order Propionibacteriales; family Propionibacteriaceae; genus Microlunatus; species Microlunatus aurantiacus. Next base: position 566,629 of record NZ_BAAAYX010000013.1, on the reverse strand, counting down.
CGCCTCGCTGCGCGGGCTCCCGGAACCGCGTTCGGTCTGAGTTCCGGCGGGCGCTCAGCGTCTGCCCGGTGGAGTGGATGCAGTTGTCTCCGTCATCGGGGACAACTCCATCCGTTGTCGGCCCCCCGGTTAGGTTGGCGCCATGACGACCCCGGTGGTGACCGTCCGCGGCGAGGCGGAGCTCGGCAGCCCGCCCGACCTGGCCACGCTGTCGGCCACGGTGCACGCCGCCGGCGCCGATGCCGACCGCGTGCGGCGCGACCTGGTGGCGGCCTCGAGCCGGCTCCGCGCCGTGGTCGAGGAGCACCGGGAGGCGTTGGAGCGGCACGCCACCTCCGGGCTCCACGTCGGTCCGGTGTTCACCGGTCGCGGGGGGCGCAAGATCACCGGCTACCGGGGCAGTCTCAGCAGCGAGCTGGTGGTCGCCGATTTCGCCGCCCTGCCCGGGCTGGTCGCGGCGCTGTCCGCCCTGGACGGCGCCCAGCTCGACGGTCCGTGGTGGTCGCTGCGGCCGAGCAACCCGGTCCACCGGGCGGTCCGGATCGCGGCCATCGGCGAGGCCCGGCAGCGCGCCGGCGACTACGCGGCCGCCGTCGACGCCACGCTGGGTGCGCTGCTCGAGGTGTCCGACCTCGACGGCTCGTTCGCCCACCAGCCCCGTGCCCTCAAGGCCGCCTTCGCCGTGGACGCCGGCGGCGGTGGCGGTGAGCCGGAGCTCGACCTCGAGCCGGCCGAGCAGCGGGTGACTGCGCAGGTCACCGTCCGGTTCGAGCTGGCCTGACCGCCGGTCCGCCGCCGCCCGGGGGTGCGAGGACCACCTGGTCCGACGGATAGATTCCTGGCATGTTCTCCAAGGTCCTCGTCGCCAACCGGGGTGAGATCGCCGTCCGCGCCTTCCGCGCCGCCTACGAGCTGGGCGCGGCCACGGTCGCCGTCTACCCCTACGAGGACCGCAACGCGGTCCACCGGATCAAGGCCGACGAGGCCTACCTGATCGGCGAGCGTGGGCACCCGGTCCGGGCCTACCTGGACGTCGCCGAGATCATCCGCGCCGCCCGTGAGTCCGGCGCCGACGCCATCTACCCCGGCTACGGCTTCCTGAGCGAGAACCCGGAGCTGGCCCAGGCCTGTCTGGACGCCGGCATCACCTTCATCGGCCCGCCGCCGGACGTGCTCGAGCTGGCCGGGCACAAGGTGCGGGCGCTGCAGGCGGCCAAGGCGGCCGGCATCCCCACCCTGCGGTCCACCCCGCCGTCGGCGGACCTGGACGAGCTGGTGGCCGGGGCCGAGGCGATCGGCTTCCCGGTCTTCGTCAAGGCGGTGGCCGGCGGCGGTGGTCGCGGCATGCGGCGGGTCGACGACCCGAGCAAGCTGCGCGAGTCGGTCGAGGCCGCCATGCGGGAGGCCGAAGGCGCCTTCGGCGACCCGACGGCGTTCATCGAGCAGGCCGTCGGCCGGCCCCGCCACATCGAGGTGCAGATCCTGGCCGACAGCACCGGTCACGTGATGCACCTGTTCGAACGGGACTGCTCGATCCAGCGCCGGCACCAGAAGGTGATCGAGATCGCGCCGGCGCCCAACATCTCCGCCGAGCTCCGTGAGGCCCTGTGCGCCGACGCGGTGGCCTTCGCCACCTCGATCGACTACTCCTGCGCCGGCACCGTGGAGTTCCTGGTGGAGACCGAGGGGGAGCGGGCGGGGGAGCACGTCTTCATCGAGATGAACCCGCGGATCCAGGTCGAGCACACGGTGACCGAGGAGATCTCCGACGTCGACCTGGTCCAGTCGCAGATGCTCATCGCCTCCGGTTCCTCGCTGGCGGACCTGGGGCTGAGCCAGGAGACCGTCCGGATCAACGGCGCCGCCCTGCAGTGCCGGATCACCACCGAGGACCCGGTGAACGGGTTCCGCCCCGACACCGGCATCATCACCGCCTACCGCTCTGCGGGCGGGGCCGGGGTCCGGCTGGACGGCGGCACCGTCGACACCGGGGTGGAGATCAGCCCGCACTTCGACTCGATGCTGGTCAAGCTGACCTGCCGGGGCCGGGACTTCGCCGCCGCGGTGGCTCGCTCACGCCGGGCGCTGGCCGAGTTCCGGATCCGCGGTGTGAGCACCAACATCCCTTTCCTGCAAGCCGTCCTGGCCGACCCGGACTTCATCGCCGGCGACGTGTCGACCGCCTTCATCGAGCAGCGCCCGGAGCTGCTGACCACCCACGTCCCCGCCGACCGCGGCACCCGGATGCTGCGCTGGCTGGCCGAGGTCACCGTCAACAAGCCGTACGGCAGCGCGCCGACCCTGCTCGATCCGCGGGACAAGCTGCCGGCCGGGGTCGACCTGGGGAAGCCGTCGCCGCACGGTTCGCGACAACGGCTGCTCGAGCTGGGCCCCGCCGGGTTCGCCGCCGACCTGCGCTCGCGGACCAACGTGGAGGTCACCGACACGACCTTCCGGGACGCCCACCAGTCCCTGCTCGCCACCCGGGTGCGGACCAAGGACCTGCTGCGGGTCGCCCCGTACGTGGGTCGCACGCTGCCGGAGCTGCTGTCCGTGGAGTGCTGGGGCGGGGCCACGTACGACGTGGCGCTGCGCTTCCTGCAGGAGGACCCGTGGGAGCGACTGGCGGTGCTGCGCCACAACATGCCGGGGCTCTGCCTGCAGATGCTGCTCCGTGGCCGCAACACCGTCGGCTACACGCCCTACCCGACCAAGGTGACGACCTCGTTCGTGGCCGAGGCGGCCGAGGTCGGCATCGACATCTTCCGCATCTTCGACGCCCTCAACGACGTCAACCAGATGCGCCCGGCGATCGAGGCTGTGCGCGAGACCGGCACCACTGTCGCGGAGGTGGCGCTGTGCTACACCGCCGACCTCAACGACCCGGCCGAGACGCTCTACACCCTCGACTACTACCTGCGGCTGGCCGAGCAGATCGTCGACGCCGGAGCACACGTGCTGGCGATCAAGGACATGGCCGGACTGCTCCGGCCCCCGGCCGCGGCCAAGCTCGTCTCGGCCCTCCGTGACCGGTTCGACCTCCCGGTGCACCTGCACACCCACGACACCGCCGGCGGGCAGCTGGCCACGTTGCTGGCGGCGGTCGACGCGGGCGTGGACGCGGTGGACGTGGCGTCGGCCCCGATGGCGGCCACCACCTCCCAGCCGCCGGCCTCGGCCCTGGTCGCCGCGCTGGCCCACACCGAGCGGGAGACGCACCTGGACCTGCGTGCGGTGATGGACCTGGAGCCCTACTGGGAGGCGGTCCGCCGGATCTACGCGCCCTTCGAGTCCGGGCTGCCGAGCCCCACCGGTCGGGTCTACGACCACGAGATCCCCGGCGGTCAGCTGTCCAACCTGCGCCAGCAGGCGATCGCCCTGGGCCTGGGGGACCGGTTCGAGGCGGTCGAGGCCACGTACGCGGCCGCGTCCCGGATCCTGGGTCGGCCCACCAAGGTGACACCGTCGTCCAAGGTGGTCGGCGATCTTGCGCTGCAGCTGGTGGCGGTCGGCGCCGACCCGGCCGACTTCGAGGCCAACCCGCAGAGCTACGACATCCCCGACTCCGTGATCGGCTTCCTGAACGGCGAGCTGGGCGACCCGCCGGGCGGCTGGCCGGAGCCGTTCCGGACCAAGGCGCTGGCGGGTCGCTTGATCCCGGTACGGGACGTCGACCTGGCCGAGGAGGACTCCCGGCTGCTGGACGAGGCGGGGCCGGTGCGCCGGCAGACCCTCAACCGGCTGCTGTTCCCCGGTCCGACCAAGGACTTCACCCTGGCCCGGGAGACGTACGGAGCGGTGGGTCGGCTGGACACGCTGGACTACCTGTACGGGCTGCGGACCGGCGACGAGCACACGGTCCCGCTCGGCCGCGGCGTCAGCCTGATCCTCGGGCTCGAGGCGATCGGCAACCCCGACGAGCGCGGGATGCGCACGGTGATGTGCACCATGAACGGGCAGCTCCGTCCGATCCGGGTGCGTGACACCTCCATCAAGGTCGACATCAAGGCCGCCGAGAAGGCCGACCCGAGCACGCCCGGACACGTGGCCGCGCCGTTCGCCGGCGTGGTCTCGGTGGCCGTGGCGGAAGGGGATCAGGTCGAGGTCGGTCAGACCGTGGCCACCATCGAGGCGATGAAGATGGAGGCGGCCATCACCACCCCGGTCGCCGGCACCGTCCAGCGGCTCGCGCTGGGCTCGGTGCAGCAGGTCGAGGGTGGTGACCTCGTGGTCGTGGTCACCCCGGGAGGAGACGCCTCATGACCAGGACAGTGTTCGATGGTCGCACTCCGCGCTCCGCGGTCATGAGCTCCGCGATGTCTCGCTCGTTCGTCGCGATTCCGCACGACGAGAAGCGTGTCGCCCGGAATCACTCCTGCACTCTCGAGAGGCTCCGCTCATGACCCGAGTGTTCAACTTCAGCGCCGGGCCCGCCGTGCTGCCCGAGAGCGTGCTCCAGCAGGCCGCCGACGAGATGCTCGACTGGCACGGCTCCGGTCAGTCGGTGACCGAGATGAGCCATCGGGGCAAGGAGTTCACCGAGATCGCCGCGCGGGCCGAGGCCGATCTGCGGACCCTGCTCGCGGTGCCCGAGGGCTATCACGTGCTGTTCCTGCAGGGCGGTGCCTCGTTGCAGTTCGAGATGATCCCGCTGAACCTGCTGCGCGGGCAGCCGTCGGTGGACTACGTGCACACCGGCGAGTGGGCCAAGAAGGCGATCGCCGCCGCGCGCAAGCTCGGCCGCGCCGAGGTGAACGTGGCTGCGTCGGCGGAGGACCGTTCGTTCACCTACGTGCCGGACCGGGCCGACTGGCAGCTCAGCGAGGACGCGGCGTACGTCCACTACACCGCCAACGAGACGATCGGTGGCGTCGAGTTCTCCTCCGTGCCCGACGTCGGTGAGGTGCCGCTGGTCAGCGACATGTCCTCGACCCTGCTGTCCCGGCCGCTGGACGTCTCCCGCTTCGGGCTGATCTACGCGGGGGCCCAGAAGAACATCGGTCCGGCCGGACTGACCATCGTGATCGTGCGGGACGACCTGGTCGGGCTGGCCGACCCACCGCTCACCCCGATGCTCGACTACGCCACACACGTCAAGGCCGGGTCGATGTACAACACCCCGCCCACGTACGCGATCTACCTGGCCGGTCTCGTCTTCGCGCAGCTACTGGCCGACGGGGGGCTGGCCGCGGCCGAGCAGCGCAACATCGCCAAGGCCGAGCTGCTCTACGACGCCATCGACGATGAGCCGTTCTACGCCAACCCGGTCGCTCCCGCGGACCGGTCGCGGATGAACGTCCCCTTCACCCTGGCCGATCCCGGTCTCGACGCGGACTTCCTGGCCACCGCGGCGGAGCGCGGGCTGACCCAGCTCAAGGGCCACCGGTCGGTGGGCGGGATGCGCGCCTCGATCTACAACGCCATGCCGATCGACGGTGTCCGGGCGCTGGTCGACCACCTGCGCGACTTCGCCGCCGAGCGCGGCTGAGACGACCACACAGGAGATCGATCGCCCATGACCGAGAAGTTCCGGGTGCAGGTGCTCAACCACGTCTCGGCGCGCGGGTTGCGGCGGCTCCCCTGGGAGCGGTTCAGCGTCTCTGCCGACGTGGCCGACCCGCACGCCATCCTGCTGCGGTCGGCCGACCTGCACGCGGCGCCGATCCCCGCGTCGGTGCTGGCCGTCGGCCGGGCCGGCTCGGGAACCAACAACATCCCGGTGGCCTCGCTGTCCGCGCGCGGTGTCCCGGTCTTCGCCGCGCCCGGCGCCAACGCGAACGCGGTCAAGGAGCTGGTCCTGACCGGCATGCTGCTGGCGGCGCGCAACATCGACCGGGCCCTGCCGTACGTCGCCGCCCAGAGCCCGACCGATCCGGCGCTCGACACCCGGATCGAGGCCGGCAAGAAGGCCTTCGCCGGCTACGAGCTGGCCGGGCACACCCTCGGGGTGGTCGGGTTGGGCAAGATCGGCTGCCTGGTGGCCGACGCCGCGATCAAGCTGGGGATGGACGTGGTCGGCTACGACCCGGAGATCACCGTGGAGTCGGCCTGGAGCCTGCCGGCCTCGGTCCGCAAGGCCCGCGACCTCGGCGACCTGCTGCGGCACAGCAACTTCTTGACCCTGCACGTGCCGCTGGTCGACGCCACCCGGGCGATGATCGACGCCGGGGCGGTGTCCCAGCTCAAGCGCGGCGCGGTGCTGCTGAACTTCTCCCGCGGTGGGGTGGTCGACGACGCCGCGGTGCTGGAGGCCCTGGCCGACGGCCAGCTGTCCCGCTACGTCTGCGACTTCCCGACCCCGGAGCTGGTCGGGCGGACCGGGGTCATCCTGCTGCCGCATCTCGGCGCGTCGACCGGCGAGGCCGAGCAGAACTGCGCGGTGATGGCGGCCGACCAGGTCCGCGACTACCTGCTGGACGGCACCCTGCGGAACGCGGTGAACTTCCCCGACGTCGAGCTGCCGCGGGGATCCCGGTGGCGGCTCGCGGTGGCCAACGCCAACGTGCCGAACATGGTCGGGAGCATCACCCACGAGCTGGCGGCGGCCGGCCTGAACATCGCCACCATGACCAACAAGTCCCGCCGGGACCTGGCGTACACGCTGCTCGACCTGGACGGTGAGGTGCCGGAGAGCGTGATCACCGCCATCACCGCGATCGAAGGTGTCCTGAAGGTGCGCTCCCTGCCGGTCGAGAGCTGACGGACGCGGAGCTGCCGGCCGGCCGGTGACGGTCCCGGGCTCCGCGGGCGCGGTCAGTTCGCCCAGAAGCCGATCAGGTCCGGCACCGGACGGCCCAGCCCCGTGGCCACCTGCGACCAGGGAATGAACCCGTCCAGCCAGATGACCAGCGACGACACCAGCTCCCGCTGCTCGTCGGTCTTGATCTGGGGCATCGCCGCCCGGTAGGCGTCCGCCATGGCCAGCGCCTTGTCGTGCCGGTGCCAGCCGACGGTCAACCCGCGCACCGGCAGCAGCCGCACGTTGGTGTGGGAGGTCAGCAGGTGACCCAGACCGACAGCTGCGGCCACACCGCCACGGGCCAGCGCGAAGTCCAGGTCGTCCAGCGAGGCCGATGACAGGGGCAGCCGGGTCGAGCCCCAGCAGCGGTACTGCACCAGGGTCTCCAGCACCCGCCAGGTCGCGCCCATCCGCTCCGGCGAGACGTAGGCCCCGGCCAGCAGCACCTCGACGTCCCGCGGCTCCGGGTCGGTGGGGGAGACGACCGGCGCACCGGGCGTACGCCGGAAGAGCGGTCCGAGCTTGCCGATCAGTCCGCGGGCGGCAGGCTGCTCCGGCGGGGCGAACGCCCGGCGAGCCGCTTCCCTGAGCTCGGGGGTGTCCGCGCCCGCGCCGACGATGCCTCGCAGCTCGTCGATGCCGAGGGCGTACAGCCGCAGCTCTCCCATGGCAGACACGGTAGACCGTCGCTCCCGGCCGGGCCTCCTATCCTGGCCGGGTGACTCCCCGCGTCCGACGACTCATCGTCTCCGGTGTGCTGGTCGGGCTGCTGGTGGTGGTGCTGGTTGCCGCGGTCTGGCCCCGCCTGGTCTGACCGGTCGGTGGCGACTGTTCCCCGACGCCTCTGCGTCGAACTCAGCTCGACCTGGCTCGACACGCCGCGACACGCCGGAGGGAGCTCAGGTCGGGATGCCTTTGACGCAGCGCGGAGGTCGCGCCAGGCGCGCGTCGACCTGGCTCACCTGCGGCGCTGCCGACCGGCTCAGGCCAGCCGCGGCGCGTCCTGGCTCAGCCGCCCCAGACCGCGGCGGAGCCCGAGTGGCCGATCCGGATCACCTGCACGATGCTCACCACGGCGGAGATCGCCGTGACGACGCCACCGGCGATGAGCGCGACCCGGCCCCGGGGGTTCTGCTGGTCGATCAGCCGCTGCGCCAGCATCACCGCGGCGGTGCCGACGAACAGGATGATCACCCACACCAGCAGGGTCCCGCCGAGGTTGATGTGCGTCTCCATCGCCTCGGTCTTGCGGGCGAAGGTGGCGGCGAACGACTCGCCCGCCTCCTGGGCGACGAAGGTGCTGGCGGCGGCGGCCGCAGCGAAGGCGACCGTCAGCCAGCCGTACCGCTTCCGGGCGGCGGTCCAGGCGCTGATGACGATGCCGGCCAGGGCCGACAACGGAACCAGCACGACGACGGCGTGGACGACGAGAGGGTGCAGCGGCAGGCCCATGATCTCCATAGTTGAAGCCTAAACGGAAACACCCGGCGGAGACTGTGAGAGGGCTGTGAGCGGGCCGGATCGCGTACGCTCCCACCAGCACCACCCGTCACACGCCTGTCAGCCGCTGCCGCCCGAAGGAGTCCAGCGATGGAGCCGACGACCCGACGACGTCGCCCGGCCCGCAGGAGGGCGACCTCGGCGCTGACGGCGTTGGTCGCGATCACGGTGCTGGGCTGGTCCGCCACGATCCCGGCCGCCGCGGACACCGTCGAGTTCACCATCGCCGACAGCCAGATCACCGAGTCCTCCGGACTGGCCACCGACACCGACGCCGAGCGCTACTGGACGGTCAACGACTCCGGTGACGGCGGGACCGCGTACGCGCTCGACGACCAGGGGGAGACCGAGGGGACGCTGGAGTTCCGGGTCGATCCGGTCGATGTCGAGGCGATCGCCTTCCACCAGGGCCGGCTCTACGTCGCCGACATCGGCGACAACCGGGCTCGCCGCGACAGCGTCACCGTCTACTTCTTCGACGACGCCGCCCCGTCGGCGGACCCGGTCGTCTACAAGGCGTACGACTTCTCCTACCCCGACGGCCCGCACGACGCCGAGACCCTGCTGGTCGACGGCGACGGCCGGTTGTTCGTCGTGACCAAGGGCGCGCAGGGCGGCATCTACGCCGCGCCCGCAGCCCCGTCGCGGCAGGGCGTGAACGAGCTGGAGCGGGTCGCTGACGCCCCCGCCTACGTCACCGACGGCACGGTGCTGTCCGACGGCCGGTTCGCGCTGCGGACCTACGTGTCGGTGGAGATCGTGGATCCCGACTCCTACGAGGTGGTCGCCCGCGCCGCCACCCCGGCGCAGCAGCAGGGGGAGTCGATCACCACCACCTTCGACGGGAAGCACCTGCTGATCGGCAGCGAGGGCAAGCGCTCGGAGGTGCTGCGGGTCGACATCCCGGCCGCCGTGGGTGCGGTGCCCAGCTCCTCCGCCACCCCGCCGGACGCCGAGCCCAGCCCCACCGCGACCGGCGGCCAGGATCCGTCGGACGGCTCGAGCGCCACGGCCGATCCGTCGGCGAACCCGTCAGCGGAGGACACCGGTGCAGCCGAGGACGACGTGCCCGCCGACGACGCCGCTGCGACCACGAGTCGGCAGGGGACCCTCGGCGCCCTCGGGCTCGCCGCCGCCATCGCGATCGTGGCCGGCTCCGTGGTCGTGCTCATCCGGCGTCCCTGACGCACCGGACCGACTGAGCCTCCTGCCGGGTCACAGGCGCGCGGCCACCCAGTCGATGCAGGCGCACAGCGCGCTGACGTCGTCGGGGTCCACGGTGGGGTACATGCCGATCCGCAGCTGGTTGCGCCCCAGCTTGCGGTAGGGCTCGGTGTCCACCACCCCGTTGGCCCGCAGCACCGCCGAGACCACGGCGGCGTCCACGCCGTCGAGGTCCACGGTGCCGACCACCGGGGAGCGCAGGGCGGGGTCGGTGACGAACGGGGTCGCGTACGCGGAGACCTCGGCCCACCCGTAGAGCCGGCTGGAGGAGTCCTCGCTCCGGGCGGCGGCGAACGGGAGCCCGCCCCGGTCGCTCAGCCAACGGAGCTGCTCGCGCATCAGGAACAAGGTGGCGATGGCCGGGGTGTTGACGGTCTGGTCGGCACGGGAGTTCTGCACCGCGAGCTCCAGGCTGAGCGACGCCGGCAGCCACCGGTCGGTCGCGGCGATCTCGGCCACCCGGTCCAGGGCTCGGGGGGACAGCAGGGCGAACCAGAGTCCGCCCTCGGAGCCGAGACTCTTCTGCGGGGCGAAGTAGTAGGCGTCGGTCTCGGCGACGTCGATGGTGGTGCCGCCGGCCGCCGAGGTGCCGTCCACCACCATCAGGGCACCGTCGTCAGCACCGGGCACCCGGCGGACCGGGGCGATCGCGCCGGTGGAGGTCTCGTTGTGGGCCCAGGCGTAGACGTCGGCGTCCTCGACGGCGGCGGGGACGGCCACCGAACCCGGATCCGCGGTGACCACCGAGGGAGGGTCCAGGTGCGGGGCGGCGGCCGCCGCGGCGGCGAACTTGGCCGAGAACTCCCCGAAGACGGCGTGCGCACTGCGGCGTCGGATCAGCGAGCAGACCGCGACGTCCCAGAACAGGGTGGAACCGCCGTTGCCGAGCACCACCTCGTAGCCCTGGGGGAGGGCGAACAGCTGCGCCAGCCCGGCCTTCACCTCACCGACCAGCCGTCGTACGGGGGCCTGCCGGTGCGAGGTGCCCAGCAGGTGACGCCCGGTGGCCGCCAGGGCCTCGACGGCCTCCGGCCGGATCTTGGCCGGACCGGACCCGAACCGCCCGTCGGCGGGCAGCAGGTCGGCGGGGATCACCAGGGTGGACGGGTCGGCGATGGTCACGCCTGTCATTCTCCCCGGCGGGTCGCCACGGCCGGGTGGGACGCCGCGACTGCGAGACTGACGGCATGTCCTCCTCCGACCGGCCCGCCCCGGACCTGCACGCCCCGGACTTGCACGCCTCGGCCCTGCACGCCTCGGACCGGCCGTCGTCCGACCTGCACGGGGAACGCGTCGACTACACCGCCGGGCACCTGCTCGAGTCGGCCGCGCCGCCGGAGCCGTACGCCCTGTTCCGCCGCTGGCTGGAGGACGCGTTCGCCGCCCGGGACGCCGGCACGCTCGCCGAGCCGACGGCGATGGTGGTGGCCACCATCGCCGACGGTCGACCGAGGGCTCGCACCGTGCTGCTCAAGGAGCTGCGCGCCGACGGGTTCACCTTCTTCACCAACTACGACTCGGCCAAGGCGACCGAGCTGGCCAGCGCCCCGGCGGTTGCCCTGCACTTCGGCTGGCACGCCGTCCAGCGGCAGGTCCGGGTCGAGGGCACGGCCGAGAAGGTGCCCCGGGAGGAGTCGCAGGCCTACTTCGCCACGCGCCCCCGGGGCTCCCAGCTCGGCGCCTGGGCCTCCGCCCAGTCCTCCACGGTGGGGTCGGTCGCCGACCTGGAGGCCGCCTACGCCGACGCCGAGCAGCGCTTCGCCGGTCGGGACGTGCCCTGCCCGGACCACTGGGGCGGCTACCTGGTGCGCCCGGTCGAGATCGAGTTCTGGCAGGGCCGGCCGAGCCGGATGCACGACCGGCTGGTCTACCGGCAGCACGGCGACGCCTGGACGATCACCCGGCTGGCGCCCTAGGGCTGAGGCACCTCAGGCCAGCTCGTTGAGGGTCACCACGACGGAGCCGAGGCGCCGGACGACGTCGTCGAGCACGGCGCGCTTCGGATCGCCGACGGCGAAGAAGCGCGAGGCGACCAGGGGTCGGAGGTCGGCGAGGCGCGGGTCCCCGAGGACCGCGGCGACGCCGGCGCGATCGCCGCCGGTGACCAGGGCGCCGAGTGCTGACGCGTACGGGAGCAGGATCGCGGCGGCGCCGTCGGCGGCTCGGTCCCACACCCGGTGGGTCTGGTTGCCGCGGCGTCGGGCGTACCGCTGCTGGGACCACCCGCCGGCCTTGGTGGTGCCCTGCACGTAGCCGCCGCCGGTGTCGGTCGCCACCACCTGTCCGTCCGCGATCACCGCGACCGCCCAGCCGCCGCGGCGCACGAGCAGCACGCCGACCGTGCGAGCCGCCCGGACGTGGTCGAGCAGGGCCTCGACCGGGTCCTCCACCGCCGGCTCCGACCACGGCCCGTACGGGATCGCGATCTCGGCCCGGGCGCCGTCGCCGGCCTCGATCACCACGACCGCACGTCTCCCGTCGCCGGGACCCTGCTCGCCCTGACCTTCGTCGCCCCCGGCGAGCAGGTGGGTGCGTAGGGGTCCGTGGCGGCCGGCGAACCGCTCCACCCAGCCGGACAGGCGGTCGACGTCGACCTCGACGACACGACCGGCGGCGGCGGACACGCTCGCGAGGCTACCCAGACCGACGGTCCCGGGTCCGACCGCCGTCCTCTGTCAGAGTGGCGAGCGTGACGGTACCGGTGCCGCCCGCGGGCTACCAGCGGCTCGACGCGATCCGGGTGCTCGCGACCATCGAGCGGCTGCAGCGCCGGATCGCCGCCCGGTTCCCCGACCGCGGGTTGTGCCGGGTGGCCGGCGAGCTGGTCACGGTGGCCGGTCAGGTGGCCGACTCCGCGTCCTCGTCCCGGGCGCGGCTCCGGCGGATCCGGCTCCTCTCCCGGGTGCTGTGCGCCGTCATCGTGGTGGCCACCCTGGTCGCCCTCCTGCTGGCCCTGCGCGACGCGGTCGACAACGGTCCGGCGCGCTCCTTCGAGTGGCTGCCGCTGATCGAGACCACCATCAACGACATCGTCTTCGCCGCCATCGCCGTCTACTTCATCTACGCGCTGCCGAGCCGGCTGGAGCGGAGCTACCTGCTGCGCCAGCTGCACCGACTCCGGTCGCTCGCGCACATCGTCGACATGCACCAGCTGACCAAGGACCCGGAGCGGCTCCGCCCGGACTTCGACCCCACCGTCGAGTCGGTGAACCCCAACCTGGGTCGAGACGACATGGAGCACTATCTCGACTACTGCTCGGAGATGTTGAGCCTGGTGGGCAAGATCGCCGCCCTGTGCGCGGAGGAGAGCCAGGACGCGGTGATCCTGGACACGGTCAGCACGATCGAGACCCTTACCACCGGGATGAGCCGCAAGATCTGGCAGAAGATCTCGCTGCTGCCCGACCCAGGCCGCTGACGCCGACGGTCGTACCGGATGTGGCTCGGGGGTGGGTTCCGGTGTTCGGGTGGCCGTCCAGGATTGCCGTACGTGACTCGTGGGTGGGTTCCGGTGTTCAGATGGCCGTCCAGGATCGCCGTACGTGACTTGGCGGTGGGTTCCGGTGTCCCGTGGAGTGCGGGCGTGCCGTACGCGGTTCGGATGGCCGTCCAGGATGCCGGATGTGGCTCGGGGGTGGGTTCCGGTGTCCCATGGAGTGCGGGCGTGCCGTACGTGGCTCGGGGGTGGGTTCCGGTGTTCGGGTGGCCGTGCGGGGTGCCGGATGTGACTCGGCGGCTGCACCCGGTGTCCGAGCAGGAGGCTGACCGCAACCGCACAGGGACTCAGCCCGTCAGCCCGTGGACGCGACAAACCCGCGAACGGTCGTGGCGGCGGAGAGATCGGGTGACCTCGATGCCGTCCACGGTCGGGGGACGAGTCCGACGTTCGCGGGTTCGGGTGTTGGCTGTGGATTAGCCGGCCACTGCGGCCGACCTGAATCACAGGTCGCGCAGCGGCCTAGCTGGCCGCCACCTCACAAGTCCGTAGATCATTCATTCGTTGGACCACCTCCCTTCCTGTGTACGCACAAAAGTAGGCGCGAGATCGAGGCAGGTCAACGGATTTCCGCCGGGAGTTTTCCGAGCCGTCGGCGCGCGCGGGAGAGCCTTGTCGAGCCACCTCAGGCGAGGATGACCTCGACGCCCCGGGCCTGCAGGGTCTCCACCATCTCCGGCGTGGCCGAGGTGTCGGTGATGATCGCCGACACCTCGTTGACGTGGCAGATGCGGGAGAAGCCGACGTGGCCGAGCTTGGACGCGTCCGCCACCACCACCGTCCGTTTGGCCTGGGTGACCATCACGCGGTTGATCGCCGCCTCGGCTTCGTCGTAGGTGGTGATGCCGGCCGCCGCGTCGACCCCGATCGCCCCGAGGAAGCAGATGTCCGGGGTCAGCTGGCCCAGCGTCTCGGTGGCCAGCGCGCCGACCAGCTCGTAGCTCTGCGGCCGGGCGACGCCGCCGCAGACCACGATCTTGATGAACGGGCGCACGGTCAGCTCGGTGGCGATGTTGATGGCGTTGGTCACCACCGTCACGCCGTTGTGCAGCGCCTGCGAGCCGGGGATGGCGCGGGCCACCTCCACGGTCGTCGTGCCCCCGTTCAGGGCCAGGGTGCACCCCGGCCACAGCATGCTCACCGCGCACTCGGCGATGCGCAGCTTCGCCTCGCCGCGGCTGCTCGACTTGTACCGCAACGGGAGGTCGTAGCTGGTGGTGTTTGGCACCGCGCCGCCGTGCGTACGGGACAGGAGCTGCTGGTCGGCGAGATAATCCAGGTCCCGCCGGATGGTGGCCGCCGAGACGCTGAAGTGAGCGGCCGAGTGCTCGACGTCGATCCGTCCGTCCGAGACGAGCATCTCGAGCAGGGTCGACAAGCGCTCAGCCCGGGTCACACCCGGCATGATATGTTCATATCTGCGCGTTTGGGAAGCAAAACAAACAACCTGATACATCCCGGGAGCACTCTGATGACCTTCGTCGAAGCCGAGATCGCGTCTCAGCCTGACTGCTGGAGACGGGCTGTCGCCGTGGCCGGGGACCTCGCCGGAGCTCTCGGGGAGCGTGGGGAGCGGATCGCCGTGATCGGCTGTGGGACCTCGTGGTTCGTCGGTCAGGTGGCCGCGGGGTGGCGTGAGGCGGCGGGTCTCGGCGAGACCGACGCGTTCACCGCCTCCGAGGTGCCGACCGGACGGCGCTACGACCGGATCATCGCCCTCACCCGCTCGGGGACCACGACCGAGGTGCTCGGCGTGCTCGAGGCCACCCGGGGCCGGGTGCCGACCACCGTCGTGCTCGGCGATCTGGACACCCCGGCCCCCGGCCTCGCCGACCGGCTGGTCGACCTCTCCTTCGCCGACGAGCAGTCGGTGGTGCAGACCCGGTTCGCCACCAGCGCGCTGCTGCTCTTCCGGGCCGCCTGGCGCGGCGACGAGGCGGGGCTGGCCGACGCCGCGGCCGCCGCGGTGGCCGCCCCGCTCGACCCGGCCTGGGCCGCGGCCGAGCAGAGCACCTTCCTGGGCCGCGGGTGGACCGTGGGCCTGGCGCACGAGGCCGCCCTGAAGTTCCGGGAGACCTCGTCGAGCTGGGCCGAGTCGTATCCGGCCATGGACTACCGGCACGGTCCGATCTCCATCGCGGCGCCGAACCGTACGGTCTGGATGTTCGGCGAGCCGCCGCCCGGGCTGGCCGACGACGTCGCCGCCACCGGGGCGACCTGGGTGAGCGACGACCGCGACCCGCTGGTCCAGCTGATCACCGCGCAGCGGGTGGCCGTGGCCCGGGCGCTGGCTCTGGGTCTCAACCCTGACACCCCGCGCAACCTGACCCGCTCGGTCGTCCTGACCGGCTGACCATGATCAGCACCGAGTCCATGATCAGCAAGGAGGCCGTGGTGGCCGTCGACCTGGGCGGCACGCTGACCAAGATCGCGTACGTGGCCCGCGACGGCAGCGCCGCCGACGTCCGCCGGGTCGAGACCATGATCGATGATCATGGTGCGGTTCCCCCCGCCTGGCTGGCCCAGCAGGTCAGTGCCGCCGCGACGGCCCGTGGGGACCTGCACGTGGTCGGTTACGGGCTGGTCGCCCCCGGCATCATCGACGTGGCCGCCGGTGTGGTCCGGGTCGCCCCCAACGTGGGCTGGCGCGACGTCGCCGTGCGGCAGCTCCTGGACTCCGCCACCGGGCTGCCCGGCGCCATCGGGCACGACGTGCGCGGCGGCGGGTTGGCCGAGTGGCGGCTGGGACGCGGCGCCGGGTGCGACAACCTGCTGTTCCTGGCGCTCGGCACCGGGATCGCCGGGGCCTCGATCGTGGACGGTCGGATGCTGGAGGCGGGTGGGTACGCCGGCGAGATCGGCCACCTGCACGTCTCGGTCGCCGACCACCGCTGCGCCTGCGGGGCGTACGGCTGCCTGGAGACCGTCGCCTCGGCGTCCGGGGTGGCCCGCACGTTCGGCCGCACCACGGGGTTGCGCCGCAGTGCCCTGGAGGTCGCCGAGCTGGCGCGGCAGGGCGACCAGGCGGCACTGCAGGCCTTCGCCGTCGCCGTGGCGGGGCTGTCCGAGGCGCTGGCCGCCTACGCCGCGCTGCTGGCCCCGGAGCTGGTGATCATCGGAGGCGGTCTGTCCGGTGCCGCCGACCTCATCCTGACCGAGCTCGGTCAGTCCCTGGACGACCGGCTCTCGTTCCACCGCCGACCGCAGCTGGCCACGGCCACGCTCGGCTCCGACGCCGGGGTCCGGGGCGCGGGGCTGCTGGGTTGGGACCACGTGATCGACGAAGGGATCGTGCGATGACCACCGCCACGGCGTCCGAGGTCCGGCGGATCCGCTGCCGGCACCTGGTCACCCACGAGCACGGGGTCCTCGACGACGCCGTGCTGGTGGTGGCCCACGCCGAGATCATCGGCATCGAGGCCGCCGGCTCGCCCGCCACCGAGGAGATCGACGGCTGGGTGGTGCCCGGGTTCGTGGACACCCACGTGCACGGCGGTGGCGGCGCCTCGTACGCCACCACCGATCCCGCCGAGGCGCGGACCGCACGGCGGTTCCACCGGGCGCACGGCACCACCACCTCGCTGGCCAGCCTGGTGACCGCCGACCTGGAGACGCTGGCCGCGCAGATCGCGACGCTGCGGCCGCTGGTCGAGGCCGGCGAGCTGGCCGGCATCCACCTGGAAGGGCCGTTCCTCTCGGTCGAGCGGAAGGGCGCCCACGACCCGCAGCTGCTGCGCGCCCCCGATCCGGAGGTGGTCGCCGGTCTGGTCGCCGGAGCCGGGGGAGCGGTCGAGATGATCACCGTCGCGCCCGAGCTGGCCGGCGGTCTCGAGGCGATCGCGGTGATGACCGCGGGCGGCGCGATCGCCGCCGTGGGTCACACCGACGCCGACGACGCGACGATCGCGGCGGCCCTGGACGCCGGAGCCACGGTCGTCACGCACCTGTTCAACGCGATGCCGCCCCTCCACCACCGCGAGCCCGGCCCCATCCCGCGGCTGCTGGCCGACGACCGGTGCATGGTCGAGCTGATCGCCGACGGCTTCCACCTGCACCCGCAGGTGATCTCGCTGGCCGTCGCCGCCGCCGGAGTCGACCGGGTGGCGTTGGTGACCGACGCGATGGCGGCCGCCGGGATGCCCGACGGCGACTTCGTCCTCGGCGGTCTGCAGGTCGCGGTGCGCGACGCGCAGGCCCGGCTGGTCGAGGCGGACGGGACGCCCGGCTCGATCGCCGGGTCGACGCTGACCATGGCGGGCGCCTTCGCCTACCTGGTCGAGCAGGGCCACCCGATCCCCGACGTGGCCGCGATGGCCTCGACCACACCGGCCCGGTGGCACGGGCTCCCCGACGTCGGCGAGCTGGCCCCCGGGTGCCGCGCGGACCTGTGCGTGGTGGATGATCATGGACGGTTGCTGCGCGTGATGCAGGCCGGCACCTGGCTCGGTGCGGCAGCAGGAGAGGAAGCCGCTGATGCTGGCCGGACTGCGTGAGGTCCTCGATCCGGCGGTCGACGCCGGCACCGGGGTCGGGGCCTTCAACATCATCTGCCTGGAGCACGCCGAGGCCGTGATCTGGGGTGCCGAGGCCGCTGACGTCCCGGTGGTGCTGCAGGTCTCGGAGAACGCGGTGCTCTACCACCGCAGTCTCGAGCCGATCCTGATCGCGACCGTGGCGCTGGCGCGCAACGCTGACGTCCCGGCGGTGGTGCACCTGGACCACGTCACCGACCCCGACCTGGTCCGCGCCGGGGTCGAGCTCGGTGCGACGTCGGTGATGTTCGACGGGTCCCGGCGCTCGTACGAGGAGAACGTGGCCGTCACCGCCGACGTCGTCCGCTACTGCCACGCGAGGAACGTGCAGGTGGAGGCCGAGCTCGGCGAGGTCGGTGGCAAGGACGGTGTGCACAGCTCGACCGCCCGGACCCGCCCCGACGACGCGACGGCCTTCGTCGACGACACCGAGGTGGACGCGCTGGCGGTGGCCGTGGGCAGCTCGCACGCGATGACCGAGCGGACGACGAAGCTGGATCTCGAGCTCGTCGGCCGGTTGCGCGACGCCGTGGACGTGCCGCTGGTGCTGCACGGGTCGTCCGGGGTCCCCGACGACGAGCTGGTCAGGGCCATCTCGGCGGGCCTGACCAAGATCAACATCGGCACCCACCTGAACGCCACCCTGACCCGGGGCGTGCGGCACCAGCTCGAGGACCAGCCCCGGCTGGTGGATCCGCGCAAGTACCTCGGACCCGCTCGCGACGACGTGGCCACCGAGGTCGAGCGGCTCCTCCGGCTGCTGAGCAAGGCAACCTGACCCGGCACTCCTGACGCTGACGCCCCCTTTCACTCCCTCACGCACCCTCTGCAGACGGTGCGTCAGCGGGTGAAAGGGGGCGTCGGCGAGTGAAACGGGGCGTCGCCGGGCGCGGACGGATGGGGGGCTCGCGCTCAGGTGTCCCGGTTCGCGCTCAGGTGTCCCGGTTCAGGAGCGGAGGGCGGCCAGCCGGTCCAGGGCCTCCTTGCGCTCGGTCGCGTGGTCCACGATGGGCTCCGGGTAGCCGTTCGGCACCCCACCGGGCGCCTCCCACGGGCGGTGCAGGTGCGCGTCCGGTACGTCGGCCAGCTCGGCCACGTAGCGGCGGATGTAGCGGCCGTCGCCGTCGAACTTCTCGCCCTGGGTGAGGGGGTTGAAGATCCGGAAGTACGGTGCCGCGTCGGTTCCGCAACCGGCCACCCACTGCCAGTTCAGCTGGTTCTGGGAGATGTCGCCGTCGTGCAGGAGCTCCATGAACCAGTCAGCCCCGAGCCACCAGCCCAGGTGCAGGTCCTTGATCAGGAACGAGGCCACCACCATCCGCACCCGGTTGTGCATCCAGCCCTCCGCGCGCAGCTGGCGCATCCCGGCGTCGACCAGCGGGTAGCCGGTGCGTCCCTCCTGCCACGCCGTCAGCCGGGCGGCGGCGACGGCGTCCTCGGCCGGGTCATCCACCACCATCTTCGCGAACTCCGGCCGCACCGGGTGGGTGGTGGCCCGGGGCCGGTGCCACAGCACGTCGGCGAAGAAGTCGCGCCAGGCGATCTGACGGGCGAGCGCCCGCGCCCCGTCCGACCGCTGCTCGGCGAGGTCGGCGAGCACCGTGCGGGGGTGCAGGTGCCCCCAGCGCAGCGCGATGGACAGGTGGGAGGTGCCGTCGGCGCCGGGCACGTCGTGCAGCTTCGGGTAGTCGGCCACGCCGCCGCCGGAGCGTGCCAGCCACTCGCGCCACTGCCGGACGGCGTGCGCCTCCCCGGCCCGGGCCAGGAGCGCCGGATCGGCCTCCGGCAGGTCCAGCCGGCTGTCCACCGTGAGCCAGTCGGCGCCGGTCGTGGTGACCACGGGGGCCGGGTCGTGGACGCCGTGGTCGAGCCAGGTGCGGTGGAAGGGGGAGAAGACCTGGAACGGGCCACCGGTCTTGTTGACCAGGCTGCCGGGGGCGACGGCGTACGGGGAGCCGGTGCGCACCAGCGCCCGCTCGTCGCCGGCCAGGTTCTCGGCGACCCGCTGGTCCCGACGTCGCCCGTACGGTCCGAAGTCGGCCGCGACGTGCACCCGCGCGGCCCCGATCTCGGCCGCGACCCGACGGAGCTCGGTCTCCGGGGCGCCCCGCAACACGGTGAGACCGGGCCCGCCGCCCGCGCGCAGATCGGCGTCCAGGGCGTGCAGCGCCGCGTGCAGCCAGGCCCGGCGACCCTGGCCCGCTCCGCGGAGGAGCGTCGGGTCCAGCACGAAGACCGGCAGCACGGACCCGTCGTCCAGAGCCGCCCGCAGGGCCGGGTTGTCGGCCAGTCGGAAGTCTCGGCGGACCCACCAGATGGCGGTGTCGGTAGTGGAACCCATGTTCTACCCTTGCACGGGAGCCGACAGGCCCAGCGGGTGCCGACCCGCGGCCGCCACGGCCGGACCTGAGCGGTGTGAAGGAGAGTCAAACAGCGTGAGCGACCTGATCGACACGACCGAGATGTACCTCCGGACGATCTTCGAGCTCGAGGAAGAGGGCATCGTCCCTCTTCGTGCCCGGATCGCCGAGCGGTTGCATCAGAGCGGTCCGACGGTGTCGCAGACCGTGGCCCGGATGGAGCGCGACAACCTGGTCCACGTGCAGGGGGATCGTCATCTGGCCCTCACCGACGAAGGTCGTGCCCGCGCCACCCGGGTGATGCGCAAGCACCGGTTGGCCGAGCGGCTGCTGATCGACGTGATCGGGCTGGACTGGGAGCTGGTCCACGACGAGGCCTGTCGCTGGGAGCACGTCATCTCCGAGGACGTCGAGCGCAAGCTGGTCGACCTGCTGAACTCGCCGACCGAGTCGCCGTACGGCAACCCGATCCCGGGCATGGACGAGCTCGGGGTCGACCGCCCGGAGATCGACTTCCGGGCCGGCAACGAGCACCTGGATGCCGTCGTCCGGGACTCCGGCAACGGCAGCATCAGCGTCGTCATCCACCGGATGAGTGAGGAGATCCAGAAGGACGTCGAGATGATGGGCACGCTGCGCCAGGCGGGTATCCAGCCAGGAGTGCAGGTGCTCGCCCAGGCGGGCGGTCTCGGGGTGCGCCTGACCCCAGAGGACGCGCCGGGCTGCGAGATCGACCGCGAGGCGGCCACGCACCTGTTTGTCAGCCGGGTCTGACCCCACCCACGTCCGAACCCCGTGACCGACGACGAGATCGACTGGCCCCGCTACCTGGCGGACTTCCACCGCGATCGGGCGGGCGTGGTCGAGGCCGTGCTGTCCCGCTCGGTCGGTGGTGACCACACGCCCTACCGCTGGCTCGCCCGCGCCGTCGGCGGCGGTGCCCGCACCGTCCTCGACCTGGCCTGCGGGTCGGGACCGGTGTCCCGGGAGCTGACCGGCGACGGTCGTACGGTGATCGGTCTGGACCTCTCGTCCGCCGAGCTGCGGTTGGCCGCCGAGCGCGGACCCGGCCCCTGGATCCGGGGTGACGGCCTGCGGCTGCCCTTCAAGGACGGCTCCCTCGACGCCGTGACCAGCTCCATCGGGCTGGTGGTGATCACCCCGCTGACCGCGCTGATGGCGGAGATCACCCGGGTGCTGCGGCCCGGAGGGGTGCTGGCCGCGATGGCTCCGGCCCTCCGCCCGCTGTCCCCGTCGGACCTGCGGATCCTGGCCCGGATCAACACCCGGCTCCGGGGCAAGCCGCAGTTCCCGGGCCCGGTCGAGCTCGCCGGCTTCACCAAGACCCTGCAGGCGTACGGGATGCGGCGGGTGGAGGACCAGCGCGAGCGCTACCGCTTCACCGTCACCTCCCGGGCCGACGCCGAGCTGGTGCTGTCGGCGCTCTATCTGCCGCAGACCCGGTGGTCGCGCGTGGAGGCGGCGATCGAGCTCCTCCAGGACCGGGTGGCTCGGAAGGGTTCGGTGGACATCACGATCCCCATGCGCCGCGTGGTGGCCATCAAGTAGGGCGCGGGAATAGGTCGGCCGCCCGCAGTGGTTGAGCAGACGTCTCCGGTGATGTTCCCGGGGGCGGCAGTCTCACCCCGAACCACCGAGGAGTACCGAGAACCATGGCGACGATCGACATCAACGCCGACAGCTTCGAGCAGACGATCACCGACAACGAGATCGTCCTGGTCGACTTCTGGGCCGACTGGTGTGGCCCCTGCAAGCGGTTCGCGCCCATCTACGACACGGCCTCCGAGCAGCATGGTGAGATCACCTTCGCCAAGCTCGACACCGACGCCAACCAGGCGCTGTCGGGCCAGCTCGGCATCGAGGGGATCCCGACGCTGATGGCCTTCCGCGAGGGCGTCCTCGTCTTCAACCAGGCCGGCGCGCTGCCGGGCCCGGCGTTGCAGCAGGTCATCGACGCCGTCAAGGGTCTGGACATGGAGCAGGTGCACAAGCAGGTCGCCGACCTGCAGGCCGAGCACGGCGACCACGAGCACCAGTAAGGCCCTCGTCCCGACATACTGAGCGGGTGACCCCACCCGTACGGTCTCTGGATGACTTCTTCCCCACCTACCTGGCGCTCCTCGAGGCCGGGGACGCTGACGGTCTCGGTCTGCTGTACGCCGAACGGGCCGTGCTGACGTCGTCCGGGGGTCCCGAGGGAACGACGTGGTCGGTGGGGCGGGACGAGATCGTGGCCGGTCTGGCGGCTGCCCTCGGGGACTTCGAGGTCGTCGTGGAGGTCCCCTCGACGGAGCCGTTCGAGATCCGCGGCGACCTGGCGGGCCGGCTCGGGACCTTCGAGTCGACCATCAGACCGCGGGCCGGCGGACCCGAGACACGACTGACCGTCCAGGCGTTCGAGATCCTCGCGCTCTCCCCGACCGACGGCTGGCAGTACCTGAGTGATCAGTCCCGGGTGCTTGCGGTCACCACGACCCCAGGCCGCCCGACCTGATGTGCGCGACGAGCTCGTCGTCGCTGCGGGGGGTGGCGGCGATGTCGGCGACGGCTCGGCTCTCCTCGGCGGTGAGGGACCCGAGAACTCCCTCGAGAGCGGCGGTCGGGTCGGCAGTGACCGTCGCGCGGAAGTCCGGGTCGTTGAGGAAGCGCTGCCGCAGCACGTCGTAGCGGGCCTGCCGGTCGGGATCTGCGGGCATCATCGTCTCCTCAGGGCGGCGGCCGTGAAGTCGACCAGCCGATCGAGGTCATCCTGGCGCAGATCGTCGGCGGAGAGAAGGCGGGCGTGCGTCCGGGCCCGGGCCAGGTGCAGGACGGTCAGCGCGGCGACCTCACGGATGGACGGGGACAGCCCGAGCACCAGTCGATCGCGCGCCTGTGGATCGTCGGCTGCCTCGTGCAACAGGGTGAGCATCGACTCCCGCTCGTCCGGGGCCGACTCGGCCAGCGCGAACGCAGTGGCCATGGTGGCCGTCCGGTTGCGGAGATCACTGGTCCGCTCGCTCACCAGCTCGCTGATGTCGTTCACGTGCTGGCGGGCGATGCCCAGCTCGAGTCCGAAGCCGCGGGCCGAGCCGATCTGAGCCGGCGACGCCCCGGCGGCCGTGGCCGCGAGCTCGGCGAAGCCCGCCAGGAGCGCGCCGCTCCGGTCGGTGATCCGGGCGTGGACCTCGACGGGAGTGGTCGACGCGCTGAGGGGCGTACCGCTGCGGAGCTGGCCGTCGGAGACCGTGGCGATCGTCCTGCTGTAGGTGCGCGTCAGCGTGACCGCCAGCGGAGCGTGGACGCCGTCGCCGACCACCTGCGCGGCCGTGACCAGCAGCACCTGGACCCCGATCATCACCTCGGCGGCGTCCCGGTCGGCCCAGATCGTCGGGTGATCACCGTCCACCAGGTCGTCGAGCACCGCGAGCGCCGCGTACGTCGCCGCCGCAGCCGCCAGCAGTCCGGCGGGCGGCAGCCGGCCGGTGAGCGCCCGATGAACAGCGACCGGCACGGCCACCGTCGCGACGGCCTCCGGTGGGCGGTCGGCGAGGAGGGTGTCCAGCCGCTCGACAGCCTCCCGCAGCAGGCCGGCGAGGTGCCCGCTGTCCGCCGGCAGCGAGGCGGCCAGGGCGGCCACGGCCACCGACCGCCAGTCGCTCATCCGGCGACGAGCTTCTCGATCAGGGCCGGGAGGTCCTCCAGGGGGGTGCTGATCACGAGCGGGTGCTCCGCGCTGGTCCACGGATCATCCGCCGCGAGGGCGAAGAAGGGGGCCAGCTCGGCGTCGACGAGGCGACGGAGGTCCCGGCCGACCCGCGGACCGTGGCGCAACCCGAGACCGAACAGGATCCCGGACTCCTCCCGGCGACCCGCCGCGGCCAGCACCGCGGCGTAGCCGACCGCGATCCACGGGTACTCACCCCGGCTGCCGCACCGCTCCGCCGTCGCGAGGGCGGTGTCCAGGGCGCGACGGGCGCTGTCCAGATCTCCCTCGACGGTGTCGAGCCGGGCCAGCCCGGCCAGCGTCTGCGGGGCGCCGGGTCCGAGATCCCGGGCCGACCAGAGTGCGATCGAGCGGTCGTACCACATCCGGGCCCGCTGGTGGTCGCCGGCGGAGAGCGCCAGGTCGCCCAGTCGGGCGTGCGGGGCGGCCGACAGCCAGTCCAGTCCCAACCGCTGCAGCCGCTCGATGCACTCGACGTGGCGTTCCCGGGCCAGACCCGCGTCGCCGGCCGTCATGGCGACGTCGCCGGCGTTGCCCAGCGCGTAGAAGAGCGTCTGCAGGTCGGCCGAGTCGCGGGCGAGCTGCACCGCCTGCTCGGCGCGCGTGCTGGCCACCTCGACCTCGCCCTCGGCCGCGTCGATCATGGCCAGCAGGGCGAGCAACCGCGCTTGGGCGGAGGGGTCGGGGACCCCGTCGCGCAGCGCCTCCTCCAGGCGGCGACGCGCCGTCTCGGCGTCGCCCACGTAGAAGTCGAGGAAGGCTCCCGTCTGGGCGGCGTACGGCCGCATGACCCCCGGTGCCACGACCGGGCGGTCGAGCAGGTCGTCGAGCCAGCGGCGACCCTCGGTGATGCGGACCGACCACCAGTAGAGGATGAGCGATGCCGCGAGCTGCTGGGCGGTGTCGAGGTCCTCGGGCTGGTCGAGCCCTGCTGGAGCAGCCGGCGGATGTCGGCGACATCCGGCTCGATGGAGCCGGGGTGGGCGCCCGCGAACAGTGCCTGGACCCGGCCGAAGACGGCCTGGTCGAGCGCGCCGTCCGTGGCGTCGGCGTCGGCCGGCCGCGGCAGCGTCCGACCGTACGAGCGGACCAGGGGCAGCTGGGTCAGCCGGGTCGCTCCGGCGCTGTCGGTGGTCGTGCCGGCGAACCCCGCCTCGATCAGCTCGCTCACCGTCCGCGGCAGCGGGGTGGGGCGCGGCCAGCTCGCGAGCAGGTCGTCGTACGGGGCGCCGGCGGGCCGCCCGGAGAGGATCACCAGCAGGTCACGGGCGTCGTGGCTCAGCCGGGTCGCGGCCAGGTCGAAGCTCGCGCGCATGGACCGATGCCGGGTGATGGCGTGGCGGGGGTCCACGAGGGTGTCGATCGGGTCCTGCAGCGCCGTGAGCAGCACCGACGGCTCGAGGTGCTGCAGCTGGCACGCGGCGAGCTCCAGGGCCAGCGGTATCCCCCGATCAGGGTCGCGATCTCCGCGAACGCGGCGTCGCCGACGTGCCGGACGCCGCGGCGGCGCGCGGCCTGGGCCAGCAGCAGCCCGGCCACGCTGAGACCCCCCGACCGGGTCTCCCGTCCGGTCCCGGTGGGCAGGGGCTCGAGCCGGACCACGCGCTCGTTCGGGAGGCCGAGCTCGATCTGCGAGGTGACCAGCCAGACCACGGACGGGCACCGCCGCGCCAGCTCCGCGATCACCCCGCTCGCGTCGGCGATCTGCTCCACGTTGTCGAGCACCACGGTGCACGGCGGTCCCGCCACCTGGGCGGCGACCGCGGCGACCGGGTCGTCGCGGTCGGGGACACCGAAGGTCCCCGCCAGGTGCAGCGCCAGAGCGGCCCCGGTGGTCAGCGCGGACAGGTCGACGAAACCACGGCAGGGGACGCTCGCCGTGCGCGCCGCCTCCACAGCGCACCGGGTCTTGCCCATCCCGCCGGGGCCCACGACGGTGACGATCGGGGCGGCCTCGTCGATGGCGGTGACGATCTCGACCACCCGGTCGTCGCGGCCGACCAGGTCCCCGCCCGGGTTCGGCAGCGCCGCCGGCGGCGCGGAGGACCGGCCCGCAGCCCCGCGGGGGACCACCGGCTGGCTGGCCCCGGTGAGGCGGAAGTAGCCCGCCTCGACGTCGTCGTGCTCCAGCATCCGTCGGTGCAGCTCGCTCAGCTCCGGACCGGGGACGACGCCGACCAGCTCGTCGAGCGTCCGGCGGGCTTCGCCGACCGTCTCCAGCGCCGCGACCGGGTTGCCGGCCAGGTAGTGGGCACCCGCCAGGTGCAGCCACAACCGCTCGTTGGTCGGCTCCTGCGTCAGCAGCGCCCGGATGGCGGCGAGCGACTCCGGCGTCACCCCCAACCTGATCTGCGCGGCCACCCGCTCCACGCGGGTGCCGCTCAGCAGGCGCTGGAGCCACTCCCGGCGCGGGCGCAGCCCCTCGAAGTCGCAGCCGGCGAACGGCTCCCCGCGCCACAGCTCCAGGGCCTGGTCCAGACGCTGCACCCGCTGCCCGTCATCAGGGCTGGTGCGCGCGTGCGCGACGAGGGACTCGAACTGCAGGGCGTCGACCCGGTCCGGGGCCAGGTCCAGGACGTAACCGGCCGGGCCGGCGTGGCCCAGCTCGATGCCGTTGACCGCGACCATGCTGCGGACGCGTTTCACGTAGCCCTGCAGGGTCTTGTTCGCCGTCCGAGGCGGATCGTCCGGCCAGAGCAGGTCGATCAGGCTCTCCCCGCTCACGGGGCTGCCGGCGCGCAGCGCCAACAGGCTGAGCACCGCGATCTCCATCGACCTCGTCAGCGGGACGATCCCGCCGGCTCCGCGCACGATCACGGGCCCGAGCACGTCGACCCGTTGCTCCCACCTGCTCACCGTCACCGGCTGTTCCCGTTCGCTCGACGTCAGCCCTCCACGGGAAACGGCCGCCGACGTCCCACCGGCGTCCCACCGCGACGCGGTCCCATTGAACTCGACCGTCTGACGGTCGCCTCAGCCGCCCCGAGCAGAAGGAGACGCGCGTGCCGGCACGGCTCCACAACGTGGCTCCCGACGCTCTCGCCGACCCCGGCACGCCGGGCGGTCCCGGGTTCACGCTCGCGCGCCCGGAGTGGATCGCGATCCAGGCGGCGAGCACGGACGCACGCGCCCTGCCCGCCGCGGCCGGCGCCTTCCGTCGGTCTTTGGGCCCGGGAGTGCCCGCCGACCTGTCGGACCTCGACCGGCTGCTGGAGACGTACGCCACCATGCGCGCGCAGGCGACAGCCTGGTCGGAGAAGACGTACCCGGCCTGCGTCGCGCTGGCCGGTGACGTCCAGCGGTTCGGCCAGGAGCTGGCCCCGGTGTACTTCCCCCGGATCGACGACGAGGCCGACCTCCTCCGTCGAGACCCCCACGACGACCAGGCCAGGACCGCTCTGCGGACGCTGCTGCTGGAGCTCGCGGGCGAGGCGGAGCGCGCGTCGGACCGGGCCGACACCGCGGCCGGGGCGGTGGCGACCGCCGCCGCCGGGGCGGAGCGGGTCGAGACCACCCTGGTCGGCGACGACGACGCCGGCGGGCTGAGCGACTACTACGCCCGCCGGTACGCTGCCGCACGAGCCGAGGTCGGGTCGCTGGTGGGTGACGTCTCCGCGCAGCGACGCCTGGTCCGGCCCGCCAACGACGATCACGACCGCGACGTCGTGATCACCTCGGCCACGGCCAGCTACGTGTGGGTCTGGCCGCTGGGCATGGTGGCGGCCCCGGTCGTCGCCGGCGGCTACGGTCGCGAGGCCGCCCTCGCCGTCGTCCGGGCGCAGTGCGCCCACAGCCGGATCAGGTCCTTGGGCGACGAGGCGGCGGTCGCGGCACGCCTGCTGATCGGACTCGACGGGGCCGTCTGCGGTGCCACCGCCCTGGTGAGGGGACTGACCGAGACCCTGCCGGTGATCCGCCGCATCCGCGGCGTGTGGGGTGGGATCGCCGCCGACCTGCGAGCTGTCGCTGCGGTCCTGAGCGACGACGCGGCAGCGGTCCCGGCGCTGATCGAGGCACTCGACGTCGAGGGCGCGCTCCGGTCCTGGACACAGGTCGCTCGGCGGGCGCAGGCCTACCGGCTCGTCGCCTGCGTGGACCAACCGACCGGACCGTCGTCGATGGGGGCCTGGCAGCTGGCCACCCAGGTGTCGTCCCCTCGCTCGGCTCAGCCCGCGATGGCGGCCCGGAGATGACCGGACGCTCGGTGCGCGGCAGCACGGACCCGTCGGCGGCCTCTCCCGGCCCCGTGGCGGGCGGGGGCGTGGAGGCATGGTGATCGACATCAGGATGGCCCAGCACCGGTGCGGGTCGGACTCGGTCGAGACCACCGACAGGCTCGTCTTCGTCGACGATCCTGGCGTGCTCTCGACGCTCGCTGCCGAGGGTCGGGCGCGATGGGTGCTCCCGGTCACCAGCCCAGGCTTCGTCCGCTTCGGCCGGGTGCGACTGCGATCGGTCCGGGCTTGGCTGGAGGGAGCGAGGGTGCCGAGCGGCGGCGCCGTCTCCGTCCGGCTGGCCACCCGGGGCGACTACCTCGAGCGGCTCGGCGGCAGCTTCCACCGCTTCGTCTCCGCGCCGCTGGTGCGCGACTTCCGGTACCGGGTGGTGCTTGACACCGCAGACTCGCCCGACTGGTTGTTTCCGGACGGGACCTCGGCGCAGATCGAGCTGGACGGGGTCGTCGACGAGTCGGACGGTCTCCGTCACTTCCAGCCCACCCCGATGGCCGAGTGGCACCTGACGGCCACCGGCGACGGGCTGGATCTCACAGACGTCACCCGAGTGGTGATGGAGTTCACCGGCGCGGTCAACCCGCGGACCGAGCCGGTGCAGCGGGCACCCGCAGCACGGGGGAGCGAGGGGCTCGACTGGTCGGCGTGAGGGGACGTCGTCCGGTGGAACGGCGCGCCTGCAGGTCCGGGTCCGGGGGGACCTCGGCCGACAGGCGCGCCGGTCTCCGGTGGCCGCCGCCCCGTGTCGCCGCTCGCCGCCCGGGACCGCGGTCCGCGACGCTGGTCTGCCGCTCAGGTGTCGGGGAGAGCGCGCCGGGCCGGTAACCTTGCCCCGTTCCGAACGGCGTCGCGTACGCCGCCGGACCGGCCCCCATAGCTCAGGGGATAGAGCAAGGGTTTCCTAAACCCTGTGTCGCAGGTTCGAATCCTGCTGGGGGCGCCAGGCACGACAGCTCGTCAGACGTGGTTCGACCACGTGCGGTCGATCGGGCAGGTCCCGATCTTCGCCGCCTGCCCCGTCAGCTCCGACCACGGAGCGGGCCGCCACCATCCGAGCGGACGACCGACGTACGCAGTTCTTCGACGCCGGAGGGCGGTTCGTGCCTTTTCTGTTCGGCGCTGCCACGATGAGGGGACCGGCGGAGGGGGATCCAGTGGGGCGTTCTGTTCTGAGGACTGCCTGGCGGTCCGGTGGGGTCTTGGTGGGGTTGGCTGTTGCGGCTGCTTCGGGCGCGGTCGTCCAGGTGGACCGGTGGGCGGTCTTCACGGAGGTGCGTCCGGCCGAGGCGGTTTCAGCTCCTTCTGTGGGCGTCGTCGCGCCGCTGGTGCGGCCCGCGCCACACCGTGACGGCCAGGCCGACCTGAACGGCGACGGTCACGCCGATCTGGTGGTGGGTGGATCGGTCGACCGGCGGAATCCGGATGCCAGCAGCTGGGGTGTCTCGGTGATCTACGGAGGTCGGAAGGGACTGGCTCGACCGGGTAACCAGCTCTGGCAGGAGAGCGACTTCATCACCGGCCCGCCCACCCGCGGGACGGTGAGCGCGCTGACGACCGGCGACTTCGACGGTGACGGCTACGACGACCTTGCTGTCGGCACCGATGAGGTCCAGCTGGACTATGACGACGAGACTTTCGTCGGGGAGGTGCGGATCATCTACGGGTCCCCCCGCGGGTTGGTCGCGGCACGCAGCCAGGTGTGGCTGCCGTCGGTTGTGGACGGTGACGAGCCCGACACCGCGGACGGCTACTTCGGCTCGGCGCTCGCCGCCGCAGACTTCGGGAGGGGTCTGTTCGACGATCTGGCGATCGGCTCCAGCGACTGGGGTGATGGTCGCGGTTCGGTGACGGTGCTCTACGGGTCGGCGACGGGATTGACCGGCTCCGGCGCGCAGACCTGGACGCAGGACAGCCCCGGCATCGCCGGCAGGGCTGTCGGCGCGACCGGCAGCAGTGGAATCGGCGACCAGTTCGGCTCGGCGCTGGCCGCGGGTCCCCTCACCGGTGGCCGCTACGCCGCCTTGGCCATCGGCGCGTACGGCGATGGCGCAACACGACGCCGCCAAGGGCAGGGATCCGTCACCGCCCTGTACGGGTCTGCCGACGGCCTGACTGCCAGCGGTGCGGACCGATGGACTCATGCCACTCCAGGCATCAAGGGCCGGCCGGTGGAGTCTGGCGGCTTCGGAGGCACCCTGACGATCGGACACTTCACCGGCCGGGCCGCCGCCGACCTGGCTCTGACCAGCGCCGACGCAGGGTCGAACGGCCGCATCAACGTGATCCGCGGTGGCCGGGGCGGCCTGACCGCTCGGGGTGACCAGCTGTGGACCACCCGATCCTTGTGTCGCTCAGAACGGAGGTACTTCAGCGGCCAGTTCGCCTGGTCGGTCACCGCCGGCAACTACGGACACGACTCGCGTGGCAGGGCCTTCGACGATCTGGCGATCGGGGGATCCGGCACCGTCAGTGTCGACGACGAAGCCAGCGACTCGGGAGCGGTCCTCGTGCTGTACGGCTCTCCGAAGGGGCTGAGCATGCGGCACCGTCAGATCTGGGGCTGGGACAGCCCGGGAGTGAAAGGCAACCCGACGGGGCTCGACGGCGACCAGTACGCCGACTCGATGAGCACGGGCGACTTCGGACGCAGCCGTTACGACGACCTCGCTGTCGCCGACGTGGACATGGCGGTCAGTCGAGACGGCTACGGTGCCGTGAGCGTCCTGTACGGGACGTCGAGCGGTCTGACCCCGCGAGGCGATCAGCTCTGGACCGTGCAACGGCTAGGACGCACGTCGCCGCGCTCGTGGGCCGAGCGCCTGGCCGACCGGTAGGCCGCCGACGATCGGTTCCACCCTCAGCCCGCTCCGTCCTCCACCGGGCTACCGTCGATGGATGACTGATCGGACTCGTCAGCAACGACGACGTGAGGCGGCTGCCGGCCTGCGCAGCTTCACCTCCGAGGAGGAAGCCCGTTTGTCGGTGGTCGTCCTGCCTTACGTGCTGGTGTCGCTGGTGGTGCAGTGCCTGTTGCTGGTGGTCGGAGTCCGTACCGTTCGGGAGATGTACGGAGCCCGTCATCTCGGGCTGCGTCCGCTCGTCAGCCTCGCCGCCAACAGGCCCCTGCTCGTTCTCCTGGTGCTCAATCTGGCGCAGATCCCCCTCAACCGCCGGCTGCAGACGTGGGTCAGACGCCTCAACGGCACCCCGCCTGGCTGACGTTCTGTCACCACCAGGGGTTGCGCTCGCACGCCCACGTGAGGGCCTCCGCGCGTCCGGTATCAACGCGACGAGGACCGGCTCCTCCCCTCATGTCCACCGTCAATCTCGAATCCCTCAACTTCCCCGGGCACTTCATCCGTCACGCCGCCTTCCTCGGCGAGCTCACCCGTCGGGGTGGTCCGGTCAACGACTTCGCGTTCACCCTGCGATCCCGCGGCCCGGGCCAGGTGGCCATCCGGTCGCTGAACTTCCCGGACCGGTTCCTCCGGCACCGGGACTTCCGGATCCATCTCGAAGGACCCGCGGGGCCGGGTGACGATCTCTGGACGCAAGACAGCACGTTCTTCTTCGAGCAGGGTCTGGCTGATCGCGCCGGCGTCTCGTTCAGGTCGGTCAACTTCCCTGACCGGTATCTCCGCCACCGCGACTTCCACCTGGTGCTGGAGCCGCCGGCGAGTGCGGACGACGCGCTGTTCCGCCAGGACGCCACGTTCTTCCGGAGGCCGGCGGCCGTGCTGATCGACGACGGCACCGAGCTGAATCCGGTCGACGACTGACCGATCCTTCGGTCAGGGGCCCTCGGGGCGCTCGCGCCGCGGCGATCAGCGCGCGAGTCCCGCGAGGACAGCCAGGCGTGCGACTCCGGGCCCGGCGTGGCGACCGAGCCGACCGAGCGCGTCGTCGAGCGCCGCCGAGCCCGGTTGCTCGGGTGGGATGCGGGCCGGGTTGACCGCGATCCGGTCGGTCCAGTCCTTGATGTCGGGCTCGGCGGAGAAGCTGGCGACGTTGCGGAAGCCGAGCACGTTCATCCGGGCCCAGTCGGTCAGCGAGTTCCCGTACGACGACGGTGGACAGAGTCGGTTCTTCTCCGCGTCGTCGGTGCGAGTGGCCTCGACGTAACCGGCCAGGGCGGCGCCCAGGCAGGGGAAGCCGGCCCGGACCGGCTGCAGCGTGATCACCTCCGGACCCCAGAGCGGGACCAGCGGCGGGTTCTTCAGCCCGTTCGCGGCGCAGTTCACCACCAGTGCGTCCTCGGCCACGGCGACCGAGCCCTGCTGCAGGTCCAGCCGGCCCCGCCGGGCGTGAGTGAGGTGTCCGCGACGGACCACTCGGGTGATGCTGCGCAACAGGTCCAGCTCCCAGGTGCCCAGGGTCGGGGCCTTGGCCATCGTCGGTGTCACCGCGGGGTCGATCCGCAGCATGATGCCGGCCGCCTCCAGATCACCGAACAGCGCCGGCAGCGACGAGGCGCCGGCCGCGAGCCGCATCAGCTCGGCCACCATGCCCAGGTAGACGACCGGGTCCGGTTGGATCAGCGTCCGGTTCAGCATCCACGGGTCGCGGGGTCGCACCCAGCAGATCGCGTCGGGGTCGATCCCGTGGCCCAGCAGCCAGACGCAGGCGTCCGTGGCGGTCTTGCCGGAGCCGACGATCACGTACTCGCTGGGTGTTCCTTCCCAGACCGGCAGGTCGTTGACCGGGATCACCCGTACGCCGTCGGACACCGCGAACCGGGGCTCGGTCTCCGCGGGGATGTCCGGAGCCAGGTAGTGGGCGTCGACCACCCGACAGCGCTCGGGCACCTCGAAGCGTTCGCCGGTCACGGTCGAGACCACGACGCGGCCGCCCAGGTAGTCGTGCGCCGGGAAGAACCGGACGCGTCCCGACCCCAGCATGCGGTCGGTCAGCACCTGCTCGTAGTAGGCGCAGATGGTGGGCTGGTCCGCCCGGACGTGCAGGCCGGCTTCGGGCCCCGTGGTCTGGAGCCGGCCGCCGCCGAGCACGGTCGAGGCGACGCCGTAGAAGGTGGAGGACTGGTGCAGCCGCACGAACGGGTAGGCGCGCCGCCAGTGACCACCGACGCCGTCACGCCGGTCGACCAGCGCCACCGAGACGTCGGGAGCGTGGTCGATCAGCGCGTCGACGAATCCCATCCCCATCGCACCTGCTCCCACGACGAGGTAGTCGACGTCCACCAGCCTGGGCACCCGGTCACTCAAACACAGCCGCGACGTCGCCGCCAGTACGTCGACGACTCGCCCGGCGGGTCCTTCGTCGCAGTCGGGAGCGTCCTTGGGCCGTGTCCGGCCGGCCACCGTCGGAGTGGACTGGAAGAAGCCACCGGTGGTGGCGTGTAACGACAGGAGGATGACGATGACCATGCATGCGCAGGTGTTCGACGGGCCGGGTCGGGCGGAGTGGCGGGAGGTGCCGTTGCCGGTGCCGGTCGATGACCGCGACGCGATCGTCCGGGTCGATGCGACCACGATCTGCGGAACGGACCTGCACATCCTGGCCGGCGACGTGCCCGAGGTCGCCGCCGGCCGGATCCTCGGCCACGAGGCGGTGGGCACGATCGTCGAGGCGGGCCCGGCCACCGGCTGGTCGGTCGGCGACCGCGTCCTGGTGTCGTGCATCAGCGGGTGCGGGCGGTGCCGCTTCTGCCGCGAGGGTCGCTACGGACAGTGCCTCGGCGGGGGTGGCTGGATCCTCGGGCACCTGGTCGACGGCACCCAGGCGGAGTTCGTGCGGGTCCCGTTCGCCGACACCTCGCTGCACGCCATCCCCGAGGAGGTCTCGGACGAGGCGGCGTTGATGCTGTCCGACATCACCCCGACCGCGTTCGAGGTCGGTGTCCTCAACGGCCGGGTCCGCCCCGGGGACACCGTGGTCGTGGTCGGGACGGGGCCGATCGGACTGGCCGCGATCATGACCGCCCAGCTCTACTCGCCCGCCCACGTGGTCGCGGTGGACGTGGCCGCCAGCCGGCTGGACGCGGCGAAGCGCTTCGGCGCCGACGTCCTCGTCGACGCCCGTCGCGGTCCCGAGGCCGTCGCCGACACGGTGGCCGGACTCACCGACGGCCTGGGTGCCGACGTGGTGTTCGAGGCGGTCGGGACACCGGCCACCTTCGAGGCCTGTACGCGGCCCGTCCGCCCGGGCGGCCACGTCGCCAACATCGGCGTCCACGGCGCGGCCGCGACCCTGCACCTGGAGAGCCTGTGGATAAAGGACATCACGATCACCACCGGGTTGGTGGACACGTTCTCCACGCCGCGGCTGATGACGATGGTGGCGGCCGGGCAGCTCGACACCGCTCGCTTCGTCACCCACCACTTCGGTCTGCACGAGATGGCCGGGGCGTACGACGTGTTCTCCCGAGCCGGGGACACCGGCGCCCTCAAGGTCGTGCTGACCCGGGACTGAGGAGCTCCTTCCCCGACCTCGGCGCCGGTCCTAGCCTGTCTCCATGGCGCAGCGGGCGGCGGGGGCAGAGCGGGCGACGCCGATCGACGACGGGGGAGTGCGGGTCGAGGCCGTCGTCGACGACCGGGTCCGGCACCTGGTCGACCTCAACCGCTCGATCGTCGCCGAGCTCAGCCTCGCCGCCGTGCTCCGCCGGGCGGTCGACGCGGCCAGGACCATCGCCTCCGCCCAGTACGCCGCGCTGGGCGTCCTCGGTCCGGACGGCCACCTGGAGCAGTTCATCCACGCCGGAATGGACGAGGCCGCTGTCGCGGCCATCGGCGACCTGCCCCGCGGACGTGGCGTGCTGGGAGCCCTGATCCACGATCCTCGACCCATCCGGTTGGCGTCGATCGCCGCGGACCCCCGGTCGTCGGGCTTGCCGCCGGGGCACCCGCCGATGAGCTCGTTCCTCGGCGTGCCCATCCAGTCCCGTGGCGAGATCTACGGGAACCTCTACCTGACCAACCGGCTCGGGGCGGCCGAGTTCACCGCCGAGGACGAGGAGCTGGTGCTCGCGGTCGCCGCCACGGCCGGGGTGGCCGTGGAGAACGCGCGGCTCTACGAGGAGTCGCGCCGTCAGCAGGAGTGGCTGCGAGCATCGGCGGAGATCAGCCGGGAGCTGGTGCAGGACTCGACGGCCACGGAGATCCTGACCCGGATCGCCGACGTGGTGCTCCGGCTGGCCGCCGCCGACGTGGTCACCGTGGTGTTCCCGGCCACCACCCCCGACGACGTCACCGTGCAGGTCGCCCGTGGGCACCAGGCGAAGGCGCTGCTGGGCTACACCTACCCGGCGGCCGGTTCGCTCGCCGTGGAGGCGATGACGTCCGGTCACGGGATCCGTGTGGACGCGGCCGACGGCCGCTACGTCGTGCACCTGGAGTCGGCGTTCGACGTGGGTCCGGTGATGGCCTGCCCCCTGGCCGGTGAGGTCGGGGTGCGCGCCGCCGTCATGGTCGGACGCACCTCCGGTTCGCCGGCGTTCACGGCGGAGGACCTGCGGATGGCGGAGGCGTTCGCCAGTCACGCGGCCATCGGCCTGGAGCTGGCGGACCGACGCGAGGGCCTGCGGCAGCTGGCCGTTCTGGAGGACCGCCATCGCATCGCCCGGGACCTCCACGACCACGTCATCCAACGGCTGTTCGCCACGGGGCTGAGCGTCCAGGCCGCCGCGGTGCGCAGCACCGACCCGACCGTGGCCGCCCGGTTGCAGGCGGCGGTCGACGACATGGACGACACCATCCGACAGATCCGCACCAGCATCTTCGGGCTGCAGGAGGTCCGCGGTGTCAGGTCCACCCCGCGTGCGGTGCTGGCCGACCTGGTCGCCGAGCTGGAGCCGGTGCTCGGGTTCGCGCCCGATCTCAGCCTCGACGGCCCCGTCGACACCGTCCTCGGGCCCGAGATCCTGGAGGACGCACAGGCTGTCCTCCGGGAGGGACTGACCAACGTGGCCAAGCACTCCGATGCGGACCGGGTCAGCGTGTCGGTGTCGGTGTCGGCCCGCCACATCACCATCGAGATCGTGGACAACGGGACGTCGGTGCCGGCCACGGCGGGCCGGTGCAGTGGGCTGGCCAACCTGGAGCGGCGCGCCACGCTGAGGTCGGGCGCCCTCACCCTCGGTCACGGCCCCGAGGGCACCACCCTGCGCTGGACCGCCGCTGTCGCGCAGTGACCTCGGCGGCGAGCGACGCTGGTGGTCGCGGCGGGATCACTGCCGTGGATGGTCGCCCGTCCGCAGGAGCCTCGACCCGTACACGGCGATCTGGGTTCGTCGCGCCATGCCCAGCTTGGCCAGCAGACCGGAGACGTAGTGCTTCACCGTCTTCTCGGCCAGGAACAGCCGCTCGCCGATCTGACGGTTGGTCAGACCCTCGGTGATCAGCAGCAGGATGTCGTGCTCGCGTTCGGTGAGGGCGTCCGCGGGATCGTGGTCGCGGTGGGTCTCCTCGGACGTCCGCAGCCGCTGCAGGAGCCGTCCGGTCAGGGCGCTGTCGATCAGCGACCGACCGGCCGCGATCTCCTCGATCGCCTCGGTCAGGGAGCTTCCCTTGACCTGCTTCAGCAGGTAGCCGGCGGCGCCGGCCATGACGGCCGCGAAGAGCGCGTCGTCGTCGTCGAACGACGTGAGCATGAGGCAGCGCGTGTCGGGCAGCAGACTCCGGATGTCCCGGCACACGTCGACTCCCGAACCGTCGCCCAGTCGGACGTCGAGGAGAGCCACGTCGGGCCGGACGGCCGGTATCCGGTGCAGCGCATCGGCGGCCGATCCGGCCTCACCGACCACCTGCATCCGCGGGTGCGACTGCAGCAGGTCGATCAGCCCTCGGCGGACGATCTCGTGGTCGTCCAGGATGAACACCCTGATCGGGCCGCCGGGAGCTGTGCGCTCAGTCACCGGTGTGCGTCGGGTGGTCGGCACCGGCTGAGGCGCTCCAGCGGGAGCGGGGGCGGGGTCGGCGGCCCTCGGCTCCGGAGCGGCTGGTCGGGCGGTGGGGGGTGATCCGGAAGTAGCGCGCCGGACGGTCCGACCACCGCTCCAGGGTCTCGGCGGTGGCGAGGTCGACCTCGTGGTCGGCGAGGAACCGGCTGTGTCCGCTGATCACCTCTGCGGGGTGGGCGGACTCGGCCTGCACGGGAGTCAGGCTGACCGTGGTGTCGGTCAGGTAGTTGCCGGCCTCGTTGAAGGCCGGCAGGTGGATCAGGTAGCCGCCGTCGGACCGCAGGCACTCGACGATGATCGAGCGCGCCCCGTGACCGGTGGGGAACACGAGCCGTCCCAGGAAGGGCGCGCGCGGATCTCCGTTGGAGAAGGCGTGGTGCGCCGGGTCGCGGTGCACCGGCCGGCGGTGGAGTGACGATGTCATGGGTGGTACCTCGGATCACGTTGTCTGAGCACCATCCTGCTCCGGACGGGCCCCGGGGACGACTGCCGGAGGTCGTCGGGTGACGGGACCTACGTCCTGTGACGCTCGGCCCGACGGAGAGCCTGCCGCCGACGATCCTGCCGTCGGCCGACCGACCAGACGTCAGTCACGGGCGGGGACCAAGGGGCCGCGCTCGATCGACCTCCGACCCTCACGGCGTCACCTCGTCGCTGACAGTCTCGAGGTGGTAGGTGACGTGGCCCTGCCGATGGGCAGCGAGCGACGTCGGTGCCGAGCCGCGCAAGGGAGACGGAGGAGTCATGAGCCAGCAGAGCTGGAACAAGATCGTCGTCGGGGTCGACGGCTCCGAGGAGAGTCGAGAGGCCCTGACCTGGGCGTGTGAACATGCCCGGCCGGGCGTCCTGGTGACGGCCGTCAGCATCTGGTCGATGCCGCCGGCCCCGGACTCACCGCCCTTCGGCGGGTTCCCGTGGCAGGCGACGACCCAGGTGGGTGACGCCACTCGCGCGATGCTGAGCGGCGTCGTGTCCGAAGCGCAGGCGACGTTCCCGGAGGTCGAGATCGCCGAGTACGTGATCGCCGGCAACGCCGCCACCGAGCTGATCAGGCTCTCGGCGAACGCCGACCTCGTGGTGGTGGGCGCGAAGGGTCACGGCGGTTTCACCGGCATGCTGATCGGCTCGGTGAGTCAGCACGTCCTGGCCCACAGCGTCTG
Source organism: Microlunatus aurantiacus (assembly GCF_039536605.1). NCBI lineage: Bacteria > Bacillati > Actinomycetota > Actinomycetes > Propionibacteriales > Propionibacteriaceae > Microlunatus > Microlunatus aurantiacus. The sequence continues at coordinate 528,742 of NZ_BAAAYX010000013.1, read as the reverse complement.
CACCGTGGTCGTCGTCCGCTGACGCTCACACCGCTCGGCGACCGACGGCGGCACCCGGGTGCCCGTCGGGCGCTCGGGTGGACACCAACCGGGTCCCGGTCCTGGCCCGACCATGATGGCCCGACCATGATCAGGATCAGTGACCGTCACCATCGTCAGCGGGACGGAACTCGCGTCCGGTGACCTCCATCGGAGCGATGGCGATGACGAGGTTGCGGTCCCCGCCGCCCCACGGACCGGCGCCACCGAGCACGGCGGTGCGGTGGGCCGCGTCCGGTGAGGCGATCCCGGAGGCACGGCCACGCACGATCACGCTCCAGCCCCGGCGGTGCACGTCGTCGATCTCGTCGACCTCGAAGACGACAGCCGTGCGCCGGACGAGCTCGGACAGCAGCCCGTACGGGGAGGTGCGGAACAGGATCCGCCCGTCCCACCACAGGTAGCTGACCGGGAACAGCTGGGGGCCGTCGGCGGCGCTCCAGGCGACACGCCCCATGTCGTGGGACTCGAGCAGCTGCCGGCAGCGTGCGTCATCCAGGTCGTAGGTGCGCCGGCGCCCCCGAATAGCCCCAGGCTGAAGCCCGCCGTGGACGGTCCGGTCCGGCGCACCGACGGCTCCGCCGTCGGACGCGTCCACGGATCCGTCGGCACGCTCTGCCGCGGTGATCACCGGAGACCGGCGCTCACGGGGCAGCCACCCTCGGGGGTTGCGGTGACGGGCGCCGGTCGCGCTCCTGCAGCTCGAGGCCGATCCCGTACGCCCAGGCCCGGATGGCTTCCCAGTCGCGGAAGTCGCCCGCCGGCGCGAGCGAGGCCATCCACCGCGACAACCGGCCGGTGATCATGGTCGGGTCGAGCCGGCCGGCAAAGGTGACCGGTTCGGCGAGTCCGAGTCGGCGCACCGTCGCCCGCACGGCGCGGGGCACCGACGGGTGATCGGGGCGATCCTGCTGATCGCCGCACGGGCCGCTCTGGAAGAGGAAGGTGGGCCGATCGACCAGGTGCGGGGACTGCCGGCGCAGGTAGCGCGTCGCGTCCCCCAGCCAGCGGCCGGTGTAGAGCGCGCTGCCGATCAGCACGGCGTCGAAGGCCTCAGCGCCCGGAGCCGTGGCGCAGGGCGCGACGGTGACGGTGTGGTCGGTCTGACGGAGCTCGTCGGCGATCACGGTCGCGATCTCCTGCGTCGAGCCCAGGCGTGAGGCGTACGCGATGAGGACCGTGCCCATGGTGAGTCCTTTCCTGGTGTGAGTCGATCATCGGCCGCCTCGTCCGCCCCGGCCAGGGCCGATGGATGCGAGCCGGGTCGGACCTTGGTCCGAGCCGGGACCGGAGACCGGGCAGCGACGCGCGCATCCTCAGGCCTCAGGCCCTTCGGCACGCCGATCGGGGACCGAACGGCCGTGGCTGCGACGCCGGCCACCGTCCAGTCTGGGAGCTGGGGCGGCATGTCCACCGCCCTCAGCACAGATGGGAGATCACCATGACAGGCACCCTCCACCACGACGGCGTCGCTCCGGCCGAGCCGAGGCTGCGACCGGGACCGGTCGTCGTCGGCATCAGCACCCGGCGCGACACCGCGTACGAGCGGTCGCTGCGTGCGGCCGGGGAGTGGGCCGGGCGCCGGAATGTCGACGTGAAGCTCGTGGCGGGGCTCGGCCCGGCTCCCGCCGACGCCGAGGAGGACGCGGTCTCCCGGTTCGCGCTGGCCGAGATCGACCGGGCCGCCGACCACCTCGCTCTCCAGCTCGACCCGAACCAGCGGATCCACACCAGTGCTGTGCACGACTCCGGCGTCGGCGCCCTGGTGGCCGAGTCGAGGAGCGCGGGACTGGTGGTGCTGCAGCGCCGACGCCTCGGCCCGCTGGCCAGGTTGCGGGAAGGGTCGACCAGCGCCGCGGTCGCGGCCCGCGCCGAGTGCCCGGTCCTCATCGTGCACGCCGACGACCCGCTCTCCGAGGCGAGCAGCGACTTCGGCGGGGTCGTCGTCGGCGTCGACGACCGCGGTCACGCGGCACACGCGATAGCGGCAGCCTTCGACGAGGCGTCCTTCCGAGGCGTGTCCCTGACCGCGGTCACGGTCTGGGCACCAGCGGGACCCACTTTCGTGCCGCCCGACGATCAGGAGCTCGAGGTCGGCCGGAACGCCGCCGGGCTCCAGCTGGCGGAGCAGCTGGCCGGCTACCGCGACCGCTATCCGGACGTCGTGGTGCACGAGCTGGCGCTCGCCGGCGGGGCCGAACCGGTCCTGGCCGATGTGTGCGAGGGTCATCAGCTGCTCGTGGTGGCCCGGCACACCGAGGGTCACGGCGTGCGCCGCAGTCTCGGCGGCGTCACGCGTCGGATCATCGAGGAAGCGCGCTGTCCGGTCCTCGTCACACCGTCGAGCCGACCGGCGCCCGTGGCCAGACACCGCTCCGGCGACCACTGAGTCGGGCGCTGCCGAACCGGAAGGCCTGGCTGGTTCGTCCGTGGTCGGATAACCCGGGTGATGCCGTACGCGGAGCCCCGGCCGAGCCGTCCGTGGTCGGAAACCCGGGTGCTGGGCCACCGACGCTGCTCGACGGCCGACCGCGAAGGGTCACTGCCGAGCATCACGCGGGCCGCGTCGGCCGCACAGGGTCGATGGTCCCGATCCTGATCGGCCTACGGTCGGAGCGGGCGGTCAATCCGCCCAGGGCCCCCGCACCCGCCGTCCGGTCAGCGACTCGAAGGTGACGGCGATGAACAGGTTGCGGGTGCCCTGCGCCCAGGGCGTCGGGCCGCTCTGCCACAGCTGGGTCAGCTGATGGTCGCGGGTCACCACCTCGGCGAAGCCGCGACCCAGCACGCTCCAGCCGCTCTGCCCGGCCTCGTCGATGCCGTCGACCTCGAAGGCCACGGCGGTCCGGCGGCGCAGCTGTGAGAGCACGCCCGTGGGAGAGGTCCGGAAGACGACGCCGTCGCCGTACGGCCGGTAGTTCACCGGGAGGATCACCGGCCCGCCGCGCTCGGCGAACCCCACCCGGCCGGCCACGTGCTCACCGAGGAGCCGGCGGCACACCGGGGTCGGCAGCTCCTCGAGGTGCGCCGCGCCGGTCGGCCCGGGTCCTTCCCGATCCCAGGGACCTCCGGGACCGTCCGGCCCGCCCGTCCTCGACATGATCACGTCCTCTTCGCGCGTCGGCAGTGACCGCACGCCCTCGACCGGCGGCGGGTCACGCGTGGCTCGTGGCGGAGGCGGCGGCTGCTGACCGGCCGGCCCGGGCGGGCCTCTCCACGGGGACCGCGAGGACGGGGCAGTGGGCGTGGCTCAGGCAGTGGTGGCTGACCGACCCGCTGAGCACCCGCCCCCACCCGGTGTGCTCGCGGGTGCCGATGACCAGCATCGAGGCGCCGCGAGACGCCGCGACCAAGGCAGGGCCGGGATCGTCGCCGACGAACTGGAGCTTCCAGGTCGGTTCGGGCCCTACGGAGGCGAACAGCTTCTCGATCATGTCCCGCTGATGATCTTGCACGGCATCCGACGGCATCGTCACCGGGACGAAGCCACCGGCTGCCAGATACGTCCCCCACGGGAAGACGGCGTGCACGGCCATGAGGTCCTGTCCGGTCAGCCGCGCCTGGTTCGCCGCCCAGGCCAGGGCCGCCTGAGCGGGGACCGAGATGTCCAGTCCCACCACGATCCCGGTACTCTCCTGCTGCTCCGACGTCCCTGCTGTGTCTGACATCCCTGCTGCGTCGGACATCCCTGCTGCGTCGGGCGTCCCTGCTGCGTCGGGCGTCCCTGCTGTGTCTGACATCCCTGGCGTCTCTGCTGGTGCTGACATCGCTGTCCCCTCCGCGTCGACCGTCGACGTCAGCTCCATCGTCGGGTTTCCGGGGTCCCGACCCCAGGGCAGGAGGGCTCGATCTGTGGGGACCGAGGTCCCGCCCGCCAGGGCCCGGTCGGCTCGGCCCGACGTCGACGTCGACGCGGTGTCCGGGCCCTGGGGTCGGTGATCATCAGCCTTTCGGCACTACCGGCCCAGGCCGTCGCGGACCGACGCTGGAGGTGATCGAAGCCGTTCTCCGGAAGGTTCGTCATGATCGAGCAGGTGATCGAGCAGGTGATCGACGGGCGGGTCCCGCGGCCCGATCCCGACCTGTCCGGAGCGATCGTGGTGGGTGTCGCCGATCGTCTCGCCGACGGGGAGCGGGGCCTGTGGGAGGCCGCGCTGTGGGCGGCGCGTCGGCAGCTCGACGTCGCCCTCGTGACCGCGGCCGGACCGGCGACCGAGGACGCCCGCCGGCCGGGGACCTCGGTGGGCCGACACCATCGCGCGCTCCGGCTGGTCGACGCCGCCGCCCACCGGGTGGCCCGGTGCGCCGGCGACCGTCTGAGCATCCACACGGCGGTCCTGGCCGGTCCGGCCGACGCCGCGCTGGTCGACCTCTCGGCCTCGGCGGCGCTGCTCGTCCTGCAGCGTCGGGAGCTGGGATCGCTGTCCCGGCTGGCCGCTGGCTCGACGACGGAGCGGGTGGCCGCGCGTGCCGGCTGCCCCGTCCTGATCGTCCACGACCACGACCAGGTCGGCGCCCGACGCGGTCTGCTGGCGGTCCTCGACGGTCCTGCCTCGGCGGTCCCGTGTCTGACCGAGGCGTTCCCGGAGGCGGCCCGCCGGGGTGTCGCGCTCACGGTGGCGGTCCTGGTCGGTGCCGCGTCGCGCACCACTGACACCTCGGCCACCTGGTGGTCGTCGGTCGCCGAGCGGGACCGGCTGCGGTCCTGGCAGGAGCGGTTCCCGCAGGTGCGTACCGAGCAGGTGGTCGTCAACCGGTTCGATGACCCCGGTCTCCTGCGGCTGGTCGACGCGTGCGAGCTCGTGCTGGTCGCCCGGCGCGCGCCGACCCGGGCCGGTCAGCTGCCGCTCGGGGCCGTCACCCGGCGCCTGATCGAGCGGTCGAGGTGTCCGGTGCTGGTGCTGCCCCCGGTCGCCGCGGTGCCCGGCGTGGCGGTCAGACCGCCGCCGGTGAAGGGTCGTAGATCGGCAGCTCGATCCGCTCCGCCTTCGGCGAGAACACCTTGCCGGCCAGCTTCTGCACCAGGGGTCGGGAAGCCACCCGCAGGAGGGTGTTGAAACCGGCGATCCCGGCCCGGGTGCGGGGGTTGGCCAGCCGGGGGGTGCCCGGAGGAAGCTCCTGGGCCTGCTCCACGTACGGCCTCATGATCGACTCGTACGCGGCGAAGGCCTCACGGTGGTCCAAGCGGGTGGCCAGCTCGCCGGCCAGCACGTACGCGCCGGTCAGGGCCAGGCTGGTGCCCATCCCGCTGATCGGTGACGCGCAGTAGGCCGCGTCCCCGAGGACGGCCGTCCGGCCGGCGGACCAGCGGGGCGACTTCACCTGGGCGAGCGCCTCGAAGTAGAGCTCGTGGTGGTCGAGCGCAGCGAGGATCCGGGGGACCTCCCAGCCGACGCCCGCGAAGCGGTGCCGGAGCAGGTCGCGCTGGCCGGCAGCGTCCCACCGCTCGTAGCCGCGGGGCTCGGACATGAACGACAGGGTGGCCCGGGTGGTGCCCACGTTGTCCGGCCGCAGCGTCGAGGTGCGGCCGCCGGGTGCGTTGAACCAGCGGGCCCAGGCGCTGTCGCTGTCGGTGCGGGGGATCGTCAGGTAGGCGGTGTACATGTGCAGCGACGCCACCTCGGCCTCGTCGCCCAGGACCAGCGGCCGGGTGCTCGAGCGGATCCCGTCGGCCGCGACCACCAGGTCGAAGGTGCGAGGCGCACCGTGGGCGAAGCTGACGTGCACCCCGGTGTCGACCTCGTCCAGCCCGGTGATGTGGTCTCCGAACACGTACCCGACCCGGTCGGCCGTCCGGTCCACCAGCAGCCGGGCCAGGTCCCCGCGGAGGATCTCCAGCTCGGCCGTCGGGCCGTCGGAGTCGGAGGTCCCGGCCGCGAACGCCGCGATGGTCCGGTCGTCGGCTTCGACGAAGCGGACCCCGGCCTCGCCGGTCGTGGCCGCCCGGATCGCGTCCTCCAGTCCCATCCGCCGGGCCACCTCGCGACCCGCGCCGCGGACGTCGACGTTCTGCCCGCCGGAGCGCAGCTCGGGTGCGCGCTCGACCACCGTCACCTCGAACCCGTAGCGGTGGAGCCAGTACGCGAGCGCGGGGCCGGCGATGCTGGCGCCGGAGATCAGGACAGTGGTCACCGGCGTGCTTCGCCGAGCGAGCCCGGCGCGGATGCGGGCCCGTGGTCATCGGGACCGGCCGGCTGTCCACCCGTGGCACCCGCCCGCCCGGCCGATCGGCCGGGTGGCACCCTTGCGGACATGTCGGACGCGGAGGAGAAGAGCCTCGATCTCGTGCAGCGCATGGTCATCTCCGCCATCCTCTGCGTCGTCTTCGGCGCACCCACAGCGGCCCTGGCGGCGTACGCCCCGCACCGGGCGCAGACCAGCCCGGCCGACGCGACCGGTCTGTGGGTGATGGGGCTCCTGCTGGGCGTCGTCACCGTCCAGGCCGTGCTCTTCACCAACCGCCGCCGACCCTGGCACCCCGCCGCCCTGGTGGGACTGCTGCCATCGGCGCTGTCGGCCTACTGGATGTGGATCCGATGAGCTCCGAGCCCGAGCAGCCCCCCGACGTCGCTCACCTGCCCGAGGGGGTCCGCCGGATGCTGACCGCCGCGGTCGGACGCGGGCTGGCCGTGGAGGTCCGACCCCGCCCCCCGGCCGACAGCCTGGAGGCGGCGGCCGCCGTCCTCGGCATCACCCCCGCGGACATCGCCAAGACCCTGGTGCTGCGGCGTTCCGGCGACAACTACCTCTACGCGGTCATCGCCGGTGACACCCAGATCGCCTGGCCGCGGTTGCGCAGCGTGGTCGGGGTCAACAAGATGTCCTTGCCGGACCCGGCGGCGGCCCTGGGAGCCACCGGCTACGAGCGCGGCACCATCACCCCGATCGGGGCCGCCGGTGACTGGCCGGTCTACGTCGACACCGGTCTGGTCGGCCGTCGGGTGGCAATGGGTTCGGGGGCGCACGGGTACAGCGCCTTCGTCGCGATCGACGACCTCGTCCGGGCGTACGGCGCGACCGTGGCCGACATCGCCGAGTGACCGGGCCCACCTACACTGCACGCGTGTCCCAGCCCGGTACGACCAGCCGCGTCGCGTTGGCGCTGTGCTGGCTGCCGGTCGGAGCGGCCATGCTCGGCGTCGCCGTCTGGCTGATCTGGACCCGCTGGTCGAGCCTGCTCAACGCGCACCCGGCCATGCTGGCCACCACCATCGCCGCCGGCTTCCTCGGCATCATCGCGCTGTTCTGGGCCATCGGGTCACTGACGGTCGGCGGGCGCTACGACGCGTACGCCGACGACGCCTCCGGCCAGCCACAGGCCCGCACCCCCGCCCAGCTGCGGCGTCGGGCCCGGATCCGGGTCGCCCTCGGCGTCCCGGCCCTGGTCGTCTGCGTGCTGCTGGCGTCCGGTCTGGCCTGGGCCCGCCCGTTCGCCGCCGCACCGGTAGCGACAGCGGCCATGCGCTCCGGCGACGACATCCAGGTGACCGACCGACTGACCTGGTTCGAGATGCGCAAGGTCGCCGTGAGCACCACGGGTCAGCCGATCCTCCCGACCGTGGGCCTCGTCTTCGTGCCCGGGGCCCGGGTCGACCCGCGGGCGTACGCCAACGTGCTGCGCCCGGTGGCCGAGGCCGGCTACCTGGTGGCGGTGGTGAAGCCACCGTTCGACCTGGCTCTGCCCAACAGCACCCAGGCCGCGAGCGTGGTCGAGAACCACCCGGAGATCCGGCACTGGGCCGTCGGCGGGCACTCGCTGGGCGGGGTGGCGGCGTCCGCCTACGCCGACGACCACCCGGTCGCCGGTCTGCTGCTGTACGCCTCCTACCCGGCTTCCGAGCTGACCCGCACCGACCTGATCACCACCTCGGTGTCCGGCTCGGCGGACGGGCTGGCCACCCCGGCCAAGATCGCCGAGGCGAAGCCGAAGCTCCCCGAGGCGACGCGCTACGTGGTCGTCGAGGGCGGTGTGCACGCGTTCTTCGGCGACTACGGCGACCAACCGGGCGACGGCACCCCGACCATCCCACGCGCCGAGGCCCAGGCGCAGATCGTCAAGGCCACCATCGAGCTGCTGGCGTCGCTGACGCCGAAGCCGAAGACCCGGTGACCAGCGGCTGACCAGCAGGACCGGGGGTTACTTCGCCGGACGAGGGTTCCCTAGGATCGTGCCCATGAGTGACCAAGGACTCGCCCTCGCACGCCAGAAGATGTCGGACGCCCAGGTGGCGCAGCAGGCCATCGACGTGTTCAGCCACTACTACCGCCAGCTGGAGGAGGGCGTCACCGGCTTCATCGCCGAGGACTCCATCGAGCCGCTGACCGACCCGGATCTGCTCGCCGATGTCGAGGTGAGCGACGCCGACGCCTCCGCCGCGCTGGCCAAGACGGTCATCATCAAGCTCAACGGCGGTCTGGGCACCTCGATGGGCATGGACAAGGCCAAGTCGCTGCTGCCCGTACGGGACGGCAAGTCGTTCCTGGACATCATCGTCGACCAGGTGCTGAGCGCCCGAGCCACGCACGACGCCAGGCTGCCGCTGATCTTCATGAACAGCTTCCGGACCCAGGACGACACCCTGGCCGCGCTGGCGCCGTACGCCGATCTCGAGGTCGACGGGCTGGGCCTGGACTTCCTGCAGAACTCCGAGCCGAAGCTGCGTGCCGACGACCTGACGCCGGTGGAGTGGCCGGCCGACCCGAGCATGGAGTGGTGCCCGCCCGGGCACGGCGACCTCTACACCGCGCTGATGGCCTCGGGGGTGCTGGACAAGCTGCTGGCCGCCGGTTACCGCTACGCCTCGGTGTCGAACTCCGACAACCTCGGTGCGGCGCCGAACGCCCGGATCGCTGGGTGGTTCGCGGCCAGCGGAGCCCCGTACGCCGCGGAGATCTGCCGCCGGACCGCCGCTGACCGCAAGGGTGGGCACCTGGCCATCCGCAAGGCCGACCGGCAGCTGATCCTGCGGGACACCGCCCAGACCTCGGCCGAGGAGATGCACTACTTCACCGACGAGTTCCGGCACCCCTACTTCCACACCAACAACCTGTGGTTCGACCTCGAGGTGCTGTCCCGCACGCTGACCGCGCGCAACGCGGTGCTCGGCCTGCCGCTGATCAAGAACGAGAAGACCGTGGACCCGGCCGACTCCGCCTCACCCGAGGTGATCCAGATCGAGTCCGCCATGGGCGCGGCGATCGAGGTGTTCGAAGGGGCCACCGCGATCGGTGTCGGCCGTGAGCGCTTCCTGCCGGTGAAGACCACCAACGACCTGTTGCTGCTGCAGTCCGACGTCTACGAGGTGGGCTCCGACGGCCTGCTCAGCCGGGTCGCGGACCCGGCGCCGCTGATCGACCTGGACACGGCGTTCTACAAGACGATCGGCAAGTTCTCCGCCCGATTCCCGGCCGGGGCGCCGTCCCTGAAGGACGCTTCCGGTCTCAGCGTCAAGGGTGACTGGACGTTCGAGTCCGGGGTCCGCGTGGTGGGCGCCGGCTCCCTGGCCGATCCCGGCGAACCGGGCACCGTCACCTCCGGCACCCTCATCGAGGGCTGACCCTCGGGCCCAGACCGGTCCCGAACAGCACTGACGCCCCCTTTCGCGCACTCACGCCCCCTCTGCAGAGGGGGCGTCAGGCGGCGAAAGGGGGCGTCACCGGTTGGTGGGTGGGTCAGTCACCCCAGCAGGTCGAGCCTCAGGCGACGGCCACGACGTCGTCGTAGCCGAGCCGGGGCTGGCGGTCGCGGTAGGAGTCCTCGCTCGGGTAGCCGAGGTTGACCACGAGGAGCGCCTGGTGGCGGCCGTCGGGGAAGAAGCGGCGGCTGACGGCGTCGTGGTCGAAGCCGGCCATCGGACCGGCGGCCAGACCGGCGGCACGGATGCCGACCAGGAAGTAGCCGATCTGCAGCGCGGCGTTGAACGTCGCGGTGCCGGTCCGGGCCTGCTCGTCGGCGGCGTACGCGTCACGGGCGCCGGGGAACACGGGGAAGGTCCGGTGGAACTCGTCGTGGAAGTCCACGTCGGCGGCCAGCACCGCGACCAGCGGGGCGGCGGCGGTCTTGGCCCGGTTGCCCTCGTTCATGGAGGCGACCAGGTCGTGACGAGCGTCCTCGGTCCGGACCAGGACGATGCGCAGCGGCTGCGCGTTCATGGCGGTCGGGCCCCACTTCACCAGCTCGTAGACGGCGGCCATCTGCTCGTCGGTGACGGGTTCGTCGGAGAAGGCGTTGGCGGTGCGACCCTCGCGGAACAGCAGGTTCTGGGCCTCGGGGGAGAGGGCGAGCCCCGTGTCAGCGCGATCCAGGTGGTCAGTGTGCGTCAGGAGATCAGTCACATCTGGTTGAAGCGTCAACTACTTAGCCGTATTCCCCGACTGTCCACCACCCGGCGGTAAGGCCGGTCACAGCCCTAGACTGCCGGCCGTGACGGACGACGGGTCGGGCGGGGGCGCGGTCGACGATGCCGTCGGGCGGTGGCACGCGGCGCTGGCGTACGCGCTGCTGGGTCCGCCCGTCCGGCCGCTGACCGAGCCGGGCACTCCTCGGGTCGCGGCGCTGATCGTCGAGCTGGGGGGTGTGGAGACAGTCCGCGCCCGGGTGAGCGAGGCGCGGGCGGCGGGACCCTGGCCGTTCCCGGTGCCGGACGACCTGCGGCGGGGACTCGGGCCGGCCCAGCTCGCCGCGGCCTGGCGGGCCACCCTGGTCGAGCTGGGGCCGTTGACGACGAACGCCCGGCCAGTGGTGACTGACCGGGCGTTGACGGCCGACGACCGTCGGCTGCTGGCGGATCGCCCACCCCATCACGGCAGCTGACGACGCGCGAGGTGCCTCAGAGGGTGTTCGGACCCTTGCCGGCCTGCTCCCGCAGCAGGTCGCGGATCTCGCCGAGCAGGTCCTCGGCCGAGGCGGCCGCCTGGGGCTCGTCCTTCTTGCGCAGGTCGGAGAACTTGTTGTACGGCGTGATGACCGCGAAGTAGACGACCGCTGCGGTGAGCAGGAAGGTCAGCAGCGCGGTCAGGAAGGCGCCGACGCTGATGCCCGCCACGGAGGTGGAGGAGAAGTCGGGCACGCCGCCGAACTTGCCGATGATGTCCATCAGCATCGCCGTGAAGGCGGTGACGACCGCGCCGAAGGTGGTGCCCATGATGACGGCGACGGCCAGTTCGACCAGGTTGCCGCGGAGCAGGAACTCTTTGAAGCCCGTGAGCGTCTTGTTGGCCATGGTGGTGCCTCGCTAGGTGTACGGCGGCGCTCCGGATGAGTCCGCTGTCAGCGCGAGACGTTAGCAGTCTTTCGTGACGACGGCGCTACGGTCAGCGCCAGACGACGCTCAGGACGCTGGTGGAGGCGGCGGCGGCCAGCGCGGTCGCCGTGGCCGGGGGGACCTCCACCAGCACCAGCCCGCCGGTGCCCGACACGTCGCCGGTGGCCGCGATCGCGCCGGTGACGACGCGGACGGCCGAGGCCACCACCCGGGTCTTCCCGCTCTGGGTGTCGGCGGCCAGCACGTCGACCTGGTCGCCGGCCTGGAGCAGTCCCGATACCCGGTCGTCGGCCAGCGGCAGGGGTGCGACCACGGTGCCGCCTCGGGTCGCGCGGTGGCGCAGCAGCGCGGTGGCGGTCAGCACCTGCCCGGCGGGCACCGGCCCCGCGAGCGTCTGCCCGATCACGTCGTCCGGCGCGGTCCAGGCGCCGTCCGGCACGGCGCCGGGCGGCAGCTGCGTACGGTCCAGGTCCTCGGCTCGCACGGTCGCGCCACCGGACAGGGTCCGGGCGGCGGTGACCACCGCGACCGTGTCAGGTCTCGGTGGTGCCAGGGCGGTCAGTCCGGCCAGCACCGCGGCCAGCGTGGCCAGGACGGCGAGGATGCGCCGATGGCGACGCAGGGCGCGCCGGAAGTCGACGGCCCAGCTGCGGGGGGTGGCGCGACGCGAGGACCCACGCGTCGGGCCGCCGCGTCCCGGCGGGGTCACGCGGGGATGTCGGGATCTCATACCGGGAACCTAAGGACGTCGGTCGGAATCGACCGCGGTTGTCCACAGGGTCCCGCGAGCAGGTCAGGCGGCTGTGGACGAACCGCTGCCGGAGCTGCCCCTGGAGCTGCTCGAGCCACCGCTGGTGCCGCTGCTGCTGCCGGCGGCGGCGGGTTGCTTGGTGCCGCTGTCGGACTTCTTCTCCGAGCCGCCGGCGGACTTCTCGGTGGTCGACGACGCGTCGGCCGTCTTCTTCTCCGACGTGCCCGAGCCGTTGTCGGCCTTGGCGCCCGAGCCGGCACCGGACTTGGCGTCCGCGCGGCTGTCGGTGCGGTAGAAGCCGCTGCCCTTGAACACCACGCCCACGGCGTTGAACACCTTCCGGAGCTGACCGGCGCAGGTGGGGCACTCGGTGAGGGCGGGGTCGGTGAACTTCTGCACCGCCTCGAGCTCGTTGCCGCACTCGGTGCACCGGTACTGGTAGGTAGGCATCCGGATCTCTTTCTGGACCTTACGTGCCGGAGTCAGCACGAAACGCTTTAGCACTCAAGCATACCGACTGCTAAGGCGGTCGCCGAAACGCCGGCCCTCAGCACCTAGGATCTGCCGCGTGCTCCGCAAACCTCGCTGGCTGCTCTTCGCCGCGATCGTGGTCGTCCTCGCCCTGGTCGGTCTGGCCGGCGTGTCGGCGGCGACGGTGCGCCGGTCGTACCCGCAGATCGACGGCGAGATCAGTCTGCCGGGTCTGAACGGCCCGGTCGAGGTCCTGCGGGACGGCCTGGGGGTGGCCCACGTCTACGCCGACAACGCCGACGACCTCTTCGAGGCCCAGGGCTACGTGCACGCCCAGGACCGGTTCTTCGAGATGGACGTCCGCCGGCACATCACGGCCGGCCGCCTGTCCGAGCTGTTCGGGCCCTCCCAGGTCGAGACCGACACCTTCATCCGCACGCTCGGCTGGCGTCGGGTGGCCGAGCAGGAGCTGCAGCTGCTGTCGGCCAGCACCCGCCGCTACCTGGACGCCTACGCCGACGGCGTCAACGCCTACCTGCAGTCCCACTCGCCGGCCGACATCTCGCTGGAGTACAGCCTGCTCGGCTTGCAGGGACTCGACTACAGCCCCGAGCCCTGGACGGCGGTCGACTCGCTGGCCTGGGTCAAGGCGATGGCGTGGGACCTCGGCGCCAACATGGACCGCGAGGTCGAGACCTCGCTGATGCTGGCCCGGGTCGGTCCGGACCAGACCGCGGACCTGTGGCAGGACTACCCGCTGAAGAACTTCGACCCGATCCTGACCTCGGGGGCCGTCCGCGCGGGTGCCTTCGACCCCGACGCCGACGCCGGCTCCCGCCGGGTGCTGCCCCGGGGGCTGTCCGAGAGGGACACCACCACGTACAGCGAGGTGCTGCGGACGGTCGCCCGCCGGCTGGCCTCCGTGCCGACGCTGGTCGCCGACCGCACGGTCGACGGGGCCACGGGGTCGAACTCCTGGGTGGTGTCGGGCGACCGGACCACCACCGGCAAGCCGATCCTGGCCAACGACCCCCATCTGGCGACGTCCATCCCGTCCACGTTCACCCAGATCGGACTGCACTGCCGGACCGTCTCCAAGGCCTGCCCCTTCGAGGTGACCGGCTTCAGCTTCTCCGGCATGCCCGGCGTGGTCATCGGCCGCAACGCCTCGATGGCCTGGGGCCTGACCACCAGCTACGTCGACGCGCAGGACCTCTACCTGGAGGAGGTGCGCGGCGACACCGTCCGGGTCGGCGAGGTCTACCAGCCGCTGCAGGTGCGCACCGAGCAGATCAAGGTCGCTGGTGAGGACACCCCGCGGACCATCACCGTCCGCAGCTCGCGGCACGGGCCGCTGCTCTCCGACGCGAGCGAGGACCTCCGTCAGGTCGGGACGGCGGCGGCGGGGGAGGGGAACGACGCGTACGCGGTGTCGTTGGCCTGGACGGGCCTGCAGCCCAACCGCACCATGGACGCCCTCCTGCGGATCGACACCGCCAGCAGCTTCACCGAGTTCCGGGCGGCCGCCAAGCTGTTGGCCACGCCCTCGCAGAACCTCGTGTACGCCGGCACCGACGGCACGATCGGCTACCAGCTGCCCGGGGCCATCCCGGAGCGTGGCCGCGGGGACGGGGACACGGTGTCGCCCGGGTGGGACACCGACTTCGACTGGAAGGGGCTGATCCCCTTCGACGAGCTGCCCTGGGCGGAGAACCCCGAGGAGGGGTTCGTGGTGACCGCCAACAACCAGATCATCGGCAAGGGCTACGGCCGGCACCTCGGCTCCACCTACTCCTACGGGTGGCGGAGCCAGGAGATCGTCGACGCCCTGAAGGCCAACCCAAGGCTGAGTGTCGAGCAGAGCCTAGCCCTGCAGGGCGACGACACCGTCCGGTTCGCCGATGTCCTGGTCCCGCGGCTGCTCAAGCTGAAGCTGGCCGACCCGTGGGTGGCCGAGGGGCAGCAGACCCTGGTCGGCTGGGACTACTCCTCGGCCGAGGACTCGGCTGCGGCGGCGTACTTCTTCGTGGTCGTCCACGACATCCTGGAGCGCACCTTCCGCGACCAGATGCCCGAGGAGCTGTGGCCGACCGGCGGCGACCGGTGGAACGCGGTGCTCACCACGTTGCTGGACGACCCGAACAACGTCTGGTGGGACGACGCCCGGACCGAGAACGTGGTGGAGAAGCGGGACGACATCCTGCGGGCGGCGATGACGGACGCCCGCAAGGAGCTCACGTCGTTGATGTCGCGGGACACCGACGGGTGGCAGTGGGGCAAGCTGCACCGCGTCACGCTGCGGCACTCCACGTTGGGCTCGAGCGGCATCGGCCCGATCGAGCGCCTCTTCAACCGGGGCGACTGGTCGGTCGGCGGCGGGCCGGCCGTGGTCAACGCAATGGCGTTCGACGACACCCGTGGCTACGGGGTGACCGCGGGTCCGACCATGCGGATGGTCGTGGACCTGGCCGACCTGGACCGCTCACGGTGGATCAACCAGAGCGGTACCTCCGGTCACGCCTACCACCCGAACTACGACGACCAGGCACCGTTGTGGGTGAGCAACCAGACGGTCCCGTTCGTGAGCGGCCGCACCGCCGTCGAGGCGGCGACGGAGCACCGCCTGAACCTGGTCCCCACCGGCTGACCCCCCACCCGACTTTTGCACCGCTATCCACATCTGACGTGGGTTCTGCTCCTGAACTTCGGCTCAGCCGACCTGGTGGGCCACGTGCAGCAGGTTGCCGTCCGGATCGTGGAGGTCGGCGACCCGCTCGCCCCAGGGCATGTCCGTCGGCGGACTGACCAACGTGCCGCCGGCCGCGACCAGCCGTGCGGCCGCGGCATCGGCGTCGATGCAGTAGAGCCACAGGGCGTGCCGCTGCGGACCGTCGGCTGCTGCCGACGTCGGGTCGGCGGCGATGCCGAGACTGGCGCCCGCCAGGGTGAGGGCCACATAACCCGGATCGCCCTCGGGCGGGAACCGGTAGGAAACCTCGGCGTCGAGGGCGGCGGTGTAGAACGCCACCAGCCGGGGTAGGTCCGGGGTGCTCAGGATGGTCGAGAGTCCGGTGAACATGCCCGATTCTGCCCAGAGTTCTGGAGCGAAAACCACACCTGGTGTGGATAGCGGTGCAAAAGGCGGGTGAGGGAGGCGGGGCGGCGGGGCTAGAATCGGGGCCACAGGCAGTGATCCGGCTATCACCGGTGAGCCTCCGGAAGAACCGGGACCGCGCGTCGTGACGAGCGAGGTCCCGCACTAGAACCGGACGGGTGGGCCCGTGACAGCCCGCGACGAGCGGTCGGCCGTTCGCGAGGAGATCTCGTGGGAGGCCGGCAAGCGAGGTGGTACCGCGGTGGAGACATCGTCCTCGTACGAGCAGCTGAACCGTACGAGCAGACGAAGAGAGACCGCGATGACGACCTACCCCAGGGTGACCACCGGAGCAGACGACCGGACGCCGGTGCCGGCCGCCCCCTCCTTCCCCGCCATGGAGGAGCGCGTGCTGGCCTTCTGGAAGGCCGACGACACGTTCCGGGCCTCGGTGGACCGCAACCCGACCGGTGCGGACGGCGCCAACGAGTTCGTCTTCTACGACGGCCCGCCCTTCGCCAACGGCCTGCCGCACTACGGGCACCTGCTGACCGGCTACGTCAAGGACATCGTGCCGCGCTTCCAGACCATGCGCGGCCGGCGGGTCGAGCGCCGCTTCGGCTGGGACTGCCACGGGTTGCCGGCCGAGCTGGAGACCATGTCGCAGCTCGGGCTGAAGACCAAGGACGAGATCGAGGAGATGGGCATCGAGGCGTTCAACGCCGCGTGCCGCACCTCGGTGCTGCAGTACACCGACGCCTGGCAGGCCTACGTCACCCGGCAGGCCCGCTGGGTCGACTTCGAGCACGACTACAAGACCCTCGACATCACCTTCATGGAGAGCGTGCTGTGGGCCTTCAAGTCCCTGTACGACAAGGGACTCGTCTACGAGGGGCTGCGGGTGCTGCCCTACTGCTGGAACGACGAGACCCCGCTGTCCAACCACGAGCTGCGGATGGACGACGAGGTCTACCAGAACCGGCAGGACCCCGCCGTCACCGTCGGCTGCCGGCTGGAGACCGGTGAGCTGGCGCTGATCTGGACCACCACGCCGTGGACCCTGCCGAGCAACCAGGCGATCGCGGTCGGGACCGACATCGACTACGTGGTGGTGCAGGGCACGCCCGAGCACGGCGACGGCGAGCGCTACCTGATCGCCGAGGCGCTGTTGCCGCGCTACACCCGCGAGCTCGGCGAGGACGCTGCGACCCGGATCGTCCAACGGGTGAAGGGATCCGAGCTGCTCGGCCGCCGCTACACGCCGCCGTTCTCCTACTTCCTGAACAGCGAGAACGCGCACGTGATCCTGGCCGGCGACCACGTCACCACCGAGGACGGCACCGGGCTGGTGCACATGGCGCCGGCGTTCGGCGAGGAGGACAAGATCGTCACCGACGCCGCCGGGATCACCCCGGTGGTGCCCGTCGACGCGGCCGGCCGCTTCACCTCCGAGGTGCCCGACTACGCCAACCTGCAGGTGTTCGACGCCAACGGCCTCATCATCGACGACCTCAAGGCGACCACTCGGGGCACGCCGTCCGGTTCGGTCATGCCGGGCACGCTGCTGCTCCGCCAGGAGACCTACGACCACCCGTACCCGCACTGCTGGCGGTGCAAGAACCCCTTGATCTACAAGGCCGTCTCCAGCTGGTTCGTCTCGGTGACCAGCTTCCGGGACCGGATGGTCGAGCTCAACGAGCAGATCACCTGGGTGCCCGAGCACGTCAAGGACGGGCAGTTCGGCAAGTGGCTGTCCAACGCCCGCGACTGGTCGATCAGCCGCAACCGCTACTTCGGCAGCCCGATCCCCATCTGGAAGTCCGACGACCCGAGCTACCCGCGGGTCGACGTCTACGGCTCGATCGCCGAGCTGGAGGCCGACTTCGGGGTCGAGGTGACCGATCTGCACCGGCCTTTCATCGACGAGCTGACCCGGCCCAACCCGGACGACCCGACGGGCCGCTCGACCATGCGCCGGGTGAGCGAGATCCTCGACGTCTGGTTCGACTCCGGTTCGATGCCGTACGCGCAGGTGCACTACCCGTTCGAGGACGCCGACTGGTTCGAGCACCACTTCCCCGGTGACTTCATCGTCGAGTACATCGGCCAGACCCGCGGCTGGTTCTACACGATGCACATCCTGGCCACCGCGCTGTTCGACCGGCCGGCGTTCAGCAGCGCCATCAGCCACGGCATCGTGCTGGGCAGCGACGGGCAGAAGATGTCCAAGTCGCTGCGCAACTACCCCGACGTCAACGAGGTCTTCGACCGCGACGGCGCCGACGCGATGCGCTGGTTCCTGATGTCCTCCCCGATCCTGCGGGGCGGCAACCTGATCGTCACCGAGCAGGGCATCCGCGAGGGTGTCCGGCAGGTGCTGATCCCGCTGTGGAACGCGTACTACTTCTTCACCCTGTACGCCAACGCCGCGCAGGGCGGTCGGGGCTACGAGGCCCAGGTCAGCCGCGCGTCGACCGACGTGCTGGACCGCTACGTCCTGGCCAAGCTGGACGAGTTCACCACCCAGGTGGGTGACGAGCTGGAAACGCTGAACGTGGCCGCGGCCTGCGACGCGACCCGGTCGTTCCTGGAGGTGCTGGCCAACTGGTACATCCGCCGGTCCCGGGACCGCTTCTGGGACGGCGAGTCCGAGGCGTCCCTGGCGGCGTTCGACACCCTCTACACGGTGCTGGAGCAGACCACCCGGGTGGTGGCCCCGCTGCTGCCGTTGACGGCCGAGGAGGTGTGGCGCGGGCTGACCGGTGGGCGTTCGGTGCACCTGACCGACTGGCCTTCTGTCCAGGGCGAGAGCGACGCCGGGCTGGCGGTGGCGATGGACCGCGTACGCGAGGTGTGCTCGACCGCCTCCGGCCTGCGCAAGGCCGAGGGTCTGCGGGTCCGGCTGCCGCTGGCCACCCTCACCGTGGTCACCGACGACGCCGCGTCGCTGCACCAGCTGGCCGGGTTGATCACCGACGAGCTGAACGTGAAGTCGCTGGTGCTGACCGATCTCGCCGACGCCGACCAGGGCGCCTTCGGGGTGCAGCAGACCCTCCAGGTCAACGCCCGGTCCGCCGGGCCGCGGCTCGGTCGTGAGGTGCAGCGGGCGATCAAGGGCAGCAAGTCCGGCGACTGGTCGGTCGACGGCGACGGCGCGGTGGTGGCCGGCGGGATCGCCCTGCTGGAAGGGGAGTACGCGCTGAGCACTGTCGTGGCCGACGCCGACCCGAGCGACCAGCGGGCGGTGGCCATGCTGCCCGGGGGCGGCTTCGTGATCTTGGACTGCGCCGTCACCCCCGAGCTCGCGGCCGAGGGTCTGGCGCGCGACGTGGTCCGGGCGGTGCAGCAGGCCAGGCGGGACGCCGGGCTCCAGGTTAGTGACCGGATCACCCTGACGCTGGACGGGGACGCCTCCGTACGGGCCGCCGTCCAGACCCACGCCGAGCTGATCAGGAGCGAGACCCTGGCCGCCGAGCTGGTGGTCGGTGCGGCCCCGGGAGCGTCCGTGGCCGTCGGGGACGGACAGCGGGTCGAGATCGGCGTCGCCCGGCTGGCGGTCTGAGGGGTCTGGCACGAGGTCCTGGTCGCGTGGCGTGCGACCAGGATCACGCCGGCTGCAACCTGACATCGTTGTCAGTTTCCTGTTACCGTGAGGTGTCAGGCATGACGTCGGGGTTGTGCAGCCACCGCTGTGTCGACCGCGCGTCGACGTGACCAGAAAGTCGTGCTCCGTGACCACCCTCGCCTTGACGCTGTTCTCCCTGGCCCTCCCGCTCCTGGTGCTGCTCGGCTTCGCCTGGCTGATCAACGCGCTGTTCGACCAGACGTCGATCATCGGCCGCGCGGTCAGCCGGCTCGAGGAAGCGTCGATCGCCCGCCGGAGCCTGGCATGATCACCTTCGCCCTGTCGCTGGTCCTGCTGACCGTGGTGTTCCCGGTTGCCGTCTTCTACGCGGGCGCCTGGCTGATCAGCTCGGCGTACGACGAGACCTCGGCCCTGCGCCGGATGACGGTCCGCCTGGGCGTGACCGCGGAGTAGAGCCCTCCCGCCTCCTACCCGGTCGCCGCTGCCCAGGCCCGGTACGCCTCGACAGCGGTCGGCAGGGTGGCGAAGACGTGGTCCGCGCCGATGGCGTCGATCAGACCGGCCTTCTGCAGGTCCTCGCGGACCTCGAACTTCACCCGCGCCAGCGCGAGGGTGATGCCCCGGTCGACCAGCTCGGCCCGCAGCTCCTCCAGCACGTCGGCGGCGGTGAAGTCGATCTCGGTGTTCGCCTCGGCGTTCAGCACGAACCAGCGCACCGGCTGCTCGGCCTCGTCGATCGCCACCAGGGCCCGGGTCCGGAAGTTGTCGGCGTCGGCGAAGAACAGCGGCGCGTCGTAGCGGTAGACGAGCAGCCCCGGGACCTGGGTGGAGCCGGGGTAGTCCTCCACGTCGTGCATGCCGGCCAACCCGGGCGTGAACCCGAGCACCGCGTCGTGCGGCCGCACGATCCGGCGCAGGAGGTTGAGCACCGACAGCCCGATGGCGATGGCGATCCCGTAGAGGACGTCGACCGCGAGGACGCCGACGGTGGTGGCGAAGGCCAGCACCAGCTCGCTGGTCCGGAAGTGGGCCAGTCGGCGGAAGCCGGCGATGTCGACCAGGCGGGTCGCGGCGTACACGACGACCCCGCCGAGGGCGGCCAGCGGGAACGTCTCCAGGGCCGGCCCCAGGAAGAGCAGCGTGGCGACCACCACCACCAGCGCGGTCAGGGCGGCGACCTGGCTGCGGCCACCGCTGGAGACGATCACCGCCGTCCGGCTGCCGCTGCTGCTGACCGGGAACCCTTGTAGCAGACCGGCCGACACGTTGGCCGCCCCGAGCGCCAGCAGCTCCTGGTTGGCCCGGACCGGCGGGTCGTCCCGGGTGGCGAAGGCCCGCCCGGTGAGCACGTTGTCGGTGAAGCCGACGGCGGCGATGCCCGTGGCCGCCAGGGCCACCTGGACCAGGTCCAGCGCCGCGAAGTCGGGCACCCGCGGCACCGGGAGACCCCGAGGGACCTCGCCCACCACGGCCAATCCGAACCGCTCGGCGCCGACGGCCGCCACCACGATGGCGGCCGCGACCATCACGATCAGCACCCACGGCCAGCGTGGCCGCAGGGCCCGGCCCGTGAGCAGCGCCGCCACCACGACGGCGCTCAGGATCAGCGTCGGGATCTCGACCAGCCGCAGGTGGGTCGCCACGTACGCGATCTCGGCGAACGTGCTGCCCGTCGGCACCTTCATCCCGGTGATCTTGCCCAGCTGGCTGACGATCATGAGCACGGCGATGCCGGCCATGTAACCGGTCAGCACCGGTTTGGAGAGCAGGTCGGCGACGTACCCGAGGCGGGCGAGCCACCCGACCAGGCAGATCACCCCGACGCCGACGGCCAGGGCGGCGGCCGCCGTGGCGGCCAGCGCCGTGTTGCCCGCCGTCACGGTGGCGATGCCCACAGCGGCCATCAAGGCGGTGGTCGACTCCGGGCCGACCGAGAGACTCCGCGACGAGCCGAGGAGCGCGTAGAGCAGCAGCGGCCCGACCGCCGCCCACAGTCCCTGGACCGCTGACAGCCCGGCCAGCTCCGCGTACGCCATCACCTGGGGCACCAGGTAGGCGGCGACGGCCAGTCCCGCGATCAGGTCCCCCCGCAGCCAGGGCCGTTCGTAGTGGCGGATCTGCCAGGCGCCGGGCAGCAGAGCGGCCCAGCGCGGCGGGACGGTCGCGGCGACGTGGCCCTCACCCGCGGGGGTCGGCGCGGCGGTGGCCATGGCGGGACACTAGTCCACCCACCAGGCCTCAGCGCAGGTAGCCGAGCAGGTCTCCCAGGGTGCCGTAGCCGCGCAGGCAGGCGGGGGTGGTCGGGGCCGTGGCGCAGGTCGTGTCCACCTGTGCCTGCATGGCCCGGTCCAGTCCCGTCATGCTGGCCTGGGACAGCACCCAGCCCAGGGGCGCGGTGACCTCGGGTTGGGCCGTGCGGTCGACCACGATCACCCGCCGCGGGAAGGCGTCGGCGGCCGCGTCGCAGTCGACCGGACCGGCGCCGGACGGGGGGCAGATGGACCGGGTGCGGACCGTGGTCGACACGCGTTGCAGCAGCGCGTCGGTCCGGGTCAGCGTCGCCGAGCCGCGCAGGTAGCCGACGGCCGGGAGCAGCAGCTCGCTCTGCAGCGCCGGGGGCGGGGTCAGCCGGCCCGCCGTCGCCTGCTCGTTGGTCAGGAACACCACGAGCGGGATGACCAGAGCCTCGCGCGACCGTCCGGCCACGACCTCGTCGTTGTGGGTCCGGACCTGGGACAGCCACTGCGCGGAGAGGTCGGTGACGGTGGCCAGACCGGTGTTCTCGATGTAGCCGCCGTCGATCAGCTGAGTGCGGGGCCAGAAGCTGCGCTCACCGTCGGGGCTGCCCCCCGACACGTCGCAGCCGCCGGCCACACCGCCGGGCGTGACGAACGGGAACCGGGCGGTGAGCAGGGCCGCCGTCGACGCGGTCACCGAGCGCAGGCAGTCCTCTCCACGGCCGGCGACCGGGCCGTACGCGGCGAACAGGTCGATCGTCCGGGCGCCCGGTCCGACCCGTCGGTCGCAGCGTTGCTCACCGGTGGTCCCGGGCTCCGGCGGCACCGGCTGCTCCAGATCGAGCTGGCTCACCCAGGCCCGGCACTGGCTGGCCACGCTGCTGGAGTTGAGGACCAGGGGACCGGTCGCCGGAGAGAGCCCGCCCGGGTCGGCGAGGAAGTCCGCCGTGCCCCAGGGCCGTCCGGCGTACGCGCCGTCCCAGCCGAGCTCGATCAGCCGCGCCCGGTCCGCCCAGGCGCCCGCCGGAGCGGCACCGTTCGTGCCCAGCGGGACGCCGGTCGCGGCGTACGCGGGGTCGCGGACGAAGGTGCCGATCACCGCCTGGCCCAGGGTCTCCGGCTCGGCCATGGCCCGGACCGCCTTCACCGCGCGGTCGGTGCCCGGATCCTGCGGGGTGCCCGAGAAGCGGGCGACGGTGAGCCCGACCGAGCCGCCGCTGGCGCCCCCGGAGAACAGCGTCGAGTGCGCGCCGCAGCCCCCGGTCCCGCCGTCGAGCGCGTCGAGTCCCTTCACCGTCCAGTACGCGGCGCGGATGCCGCCGCCCTCAGCCGCGATCATGATCATCGGGCGGACCCGCTGCCCGTCCACGACCACCTCGCAGGCGCCCGGCCGGCTCAGCCAGCTCTGCAGCATCCCGCTCACCGGCGCCCGGGTCGGGACCGGGGCCGCGACGTCGGCGACCCGGTGGATGGTGCTACCGCCTGAGGTCAGACCGGCGAGCACGACGGCGATCACGAGCACGCTGACCAGTGGTGTCCGGCGGAACCCGAGGATCCGGAACACCTCAGCTGTCGGCCGTTCCTGGATCAGCAGGCCCGCGGTGGCGGGGATCCCGATCAGCAGCGTGAGGGAGAGGACGGCGACGGCGGACACACCCAGCCGGGCGACCAGGACCGGGAACACGGCGATCAGCAGGAACCCGGCCAGGACGATCCCGAGCAGCACCCAGCGGGCCGACAGCCTCGCAGGTGCGAGGGTGCCGAGCGCCGCGAGCGGGTCACGCACCCGGTCGGCCGGACCGCCGGCCAGGCCCCAGCTGATCAGCCAGGGGAGCACGACCCCGGCGATGCCGAGGAGCAGAAAGAAGACCGCGGGACCGCTGGCGACGCCGGTCACCGCCGGTCCGAGCGCCACCACCGACAGATAGGAGCGGATCAGGCCCACCCCGCCCACGGTGAGGGCGGTCAGCGCCAGGGCGTGACCGGTGAACCTGATGGTGTCGACCTCGGTGCCGGTGAAGGCGGGGGGTCGATCCGGGATCAGCCAGTCGCTGCGGATCTGCCAGGCCCGCCGCAGGATCCACGACACCGCCACGACGACGATCGGCACGGCGCAGAACACCAGCAGGCGTCCGGTCAGCACCGGGGCGTCCATCAGCCAGGCGGCGAGCAGGGCGGCCCCGACCGGTATCGCTGCCCCGAGCAGCCAGAGGGCGAGCAGGGCGTCGTGACGGCCGCGGAGATGCGCCCACCTCGCCCGGAAGCGCTGTCGGTCGGCGACCAGGTCGACGACCATCGCGCCGCCGAGCCGGAGGTCCCGCACGAGTCGGCGGCGGAGCAGCGTCCGCCAGCCGGTCGTCCCGGACCCGGGGGTCTCGCGTGGGCTCGCGTCGTGTGCGGCGGTCGCCGGGGTGCCCGGACCGGTTCCGTCGGGGGCGTCGCTGCGGTGCCGCTCGGCCCATCCCGTACGGAACCGGGCGAGGACCTCCAGCAGCACCGCCACCACGACCAGGGCGACGACCGCCCAGCCGGCGTGCAGCCAGCCCCGGGAACCGTCGGAGGCCCAGCGGCGCTGGACGTCGGGGAGCTGCTCGAGGATGGCGCTGCCCGACAACATGGTCAACACGACCAACGGGACGATCATGGCCACCGAGAAGCGGTGGTGCACCAGGGCGCGAAGGATGCGGCCGGCCACTCGTCGCGGGGTCTCGACGACTGTCGAGGACGGCTGCGGCACCACGAAGCGCAGCAGCAGGGCGGCTCCGACCGCCACCAGCGTCCACCACCGGACGGAGGTCGCCGCCGACAGCACGGTCGACCAGCCCGAGGGGCCGCGGATCGCACCGAGGGCCAGCAGAGCACCATCCGCCAGCACCGCGGCGCCGACGGTGACGATGACCAGCACCTGCGCCAGCCGGCGACCGGTGCGGCTCCGGTAGAGCACGGTGACCAGCCCGGCCAGCAGGCAGCCGTACGCCACCACGAAGACGAGATCCACCACGACGTGCCAGCCCAGCAGCGCCCGGAACAGCGGGTTGTCGATCAGCCCGTCGGCCGCCAGCACCTCCCCCCACCCGGCCCGACGCTCGACCGGGTTGGGGCCGACGAGCACCGAGAACGGCCAGGCGCGGCCCTGGCCGTCGACCATCCGGGCGGACTGGGCGTCGACCTCCGCGAGCGCGACGGTGCAGGCCGTCGCCACGGCCACGACCAGACCCCAGACGTAGCGGCGAGCCGGGGGCGCCGACGGTCCCGGGTCCGTCGGCGCGTCAGGTGTCGGCTGCTGCTCCGGCGGCGTCGGCGCGGCGGCGCGCCGTGCGATCGAGCTGCTCATGGCTACAGGAGCGCTCGGGGAGCGGGCCGGATACCCGTGGGGACCTCGTAGACCAGCCACAGCGCGCCGTCGTCCAGCACCTCCGACTCAACCAGCCGCAGGGCGGCCCCGGCGGTCAGCCGCCCCGGCAGCCGGAACAGGGTCTGTGCCTCCGGGTCGGCGCCGATCGCGGGCGCGACGACCACGGCGACCCGGTCGACCAGTCCAGCGGTCAGCAGCACACCGTTGAGCGCCCCGCCGGCATCCGTGCGGATCGAGCCGACGCCGTGCTCGCTGGCCAGCAGCGACAGGGCGTGGGCCAGGTCGACCCGGTCCTCGCCGGCGGTCAGGTGGGCCACGCCGCGTCGATCGAGGTAGGAGAGGTAGTCGCCCGGCGTCGACCGGCTGACGAGCACCACGATCCGGTCGTACCAGGGCTGCGCCTGCGCATGCCGCCAGCTGCGGATCCGCCCGCGGCTGTCGGGCACCACCAGCACCGGTCGCGGCTCGTGGACGAGCTCGGCGAACCCGGTGGCGGCAGCTCGCGCTCCTGCTCGGCGGCCGACTCGTTCGGACCGAACGCCTCGGCGGTGACGCTGCCCATCAAGATCGCGTCGCTGGGCCACCGCAGACCCCGCGCGTAGTAGCGCACGCCGTCCCCGTCGAACCCGGTGATCTTCCCGTCCAGGCTGATCTCGTTGTAGACCGTCACGTGCGGACGTCCGGCTGCCATCGACGCATACTCGCAGGCGGCACCGACAGCGCGCGCCCCGCCGTCAACGGGAGCACCAGGGCGTGCGCAGAGCCCGAGCCGGGTCGGGTGGACACTGGCCGGGTGCGTACCGGACTGGCGATCGTGGTGCTGGTCGGCAGCTGGCTGTCGGCGGCCACGATCGGGTGGGCCGGCAGCTACCCCGGCGGCGGTGAGCTGGCCCTCGTCTTCGTGGCGTTGGTGCTGGTCGGGCTGACCGGGATCGCCTGGCTGGTGGTGTCGGTCGCCGAGGTCGCGGCCCGGCGGTTCGCCCTGGTGGTGGCCCTGGCCGTCCTGGCCACGGTGGTGATCGGCGGTGCCGGGGTCGCGGCCCGGATCGAGCTCCCGCTGCTGGCTCGCTTCGCGCTGTCCCGTCCCGCCTTCGACCAGGTGATCGCCGACCGCGGCGAAGCGGGTCCCGGTGCCGTGTGCCCGCGCCGCATCGGCACGTACCGGATCCTCAGCTGCCGCACCCTCGGCTCCGACACCTACTTCCGGGCCCGGGACGGTGGCTTCCTGGACTCGGTCGGTTTCGTGTACCTGCCCGAGGGGGTGCCGACCGATCCGCCCAGCGGCACCTCCCTCACGTACGGACAGCTGCGTGGGCCCTGGTACTCCTTCGTCGAGGCCTGGTGACCTTCCCCGCTCCCTGACCTGGGGTCTAGGGTCTTGTGCCCATGAGCGGAACGACGGCGCAGTCGACAGGTCCGATGCGGGTGCCGGCGAGCACCGGGCGGGCGGTCCTCAACACGGTCAAGGGCTCGGCGGGCAACCTCGTCGAGTGGTACGACGTCTACGTCTACACGGTGTTCGCCGTCTACTTCGAAGCCCAGTTCTTCGACCCGGCGGACAAGAACTCGACCCTCTACATCTACGCGATCTTCGCCGTGACCTTCCTGATGCGGCCGGTGGGCTCGTGGTTCTTCGGGCGGTACGCCGACCGCCGCGGCCGGCGGGCGGCGCTCACGTTCAGCATCACCCTGATGTCGGCCTGCTCCTTCGTGGTGGCCGTGATGCCGACCCGGGAGTCGATCGGCATGTGGGCGGCGGTGATCTTGATCGTCGCCCGGCTCGTCCAGGGTTTCGCCACCGGCGGTGAGTACGGCACGTCGGCCACCTACATGTCCGAGGCCGCCACCGCCGAGCGGCGCGGCTTCTTCTCCTCCTTCCAGTACGTCACCCTCGTGGGTGGGCACGTGCTCGCCCAGATCACCCTGCTGATCGTGATCAGCGCGATGGACGTCGACGCCGTCCGCGACTGGGGCTGGCGGATCGGCTTCTTCATCGGTGGCATCGCCGCCCTGGTGGTGCTGTGGATCCGTCGCACCATGGACGAGTCGCTGAGCGAGGAGCACCTGGCCGCCGTCCGCTCGGGGGAGCGCGAGGCCGGCTCGCTCCGGGTGCTGTTCACCCGTCACTGGCGGCAGCTGCTGCTGGTCTTCCTGATCACCGCCGGCGGCACCGTTGCCTTCTACACCTACAGCGTCAACGCCCCGGCCATCGTCAAGACCGCCTTCGGCGAGGACGGCGCCAAGGCGGCGACCTGGGTCAACCTCTTCGGGCTGATCTTCTTGATGCTGTTGCAGCCGCTGGGCGGGCTGCTCAGCGACCGGATCGGCCGCAAGCCGATGCTGGTCTTCTTCGGCGTGGGTGGGGTGCTCTACACCTGGGTGCTGATCACCTACCTGCCTCAGGCGACCTCTTCGGTCTCGGCCTTCCTGCTGACCGCGGCCGGCTACGTCATCCTCACCGGCTACACGTCGGTGAACGCGATCGTCAAGGCCGAGTACTTCCCGGCCGAGGTGCGGGCGCTCGGGGTCGGCCTGGGCTACGCGCTGGCCAACTCGATGTTCGGTGGGACGGCGCCGCTGATCTACCAGGCGGCCAAGGCGGGCGACAACGTCACCGGCTTCATCATCTACGTCACCGCCATCATCGCGGTCAGCCTGGTGGTCTACGTCGTCTTCCTGAAGAACCGGGCCGTCACCGCCCTGGATCTGGAGCAGGGCCATGCGTACGCGTCGGCGACGAACCGCTGACCGGTCGCCCAGGCCCGAACGGACTGCCCGCCTCCTGACGGGGGTTTCCTCAAGACGCGCTCAACGCGTCTCCTGATCCGATCCTGAGGGTGCCGCAACCCTGAGCACGTCCTGAGCCGAGCCGGGTGGCGGCCGAGGAAGCCACTGCGGTTGACGGTTCAATCTTGTTCTCAGCACCGAGCGCCACGCCAGGACCTGGGGGAGGTCGCGTCGGACCGGTGCGAAGGGCCCGGCCAGACGCGCACCATCGGGGGATGAGGCGTCGGCCGGGTGCAGGAAGACCGACCGGAGACGCGACATCGGGGGATGGTGTCCGGTCGGGCAGGTTGTCCGGTTCGACTGCGCACCATCGGAAGATGAGGCGCCGGGCCGGTGCCAGACCCGGCCCATGGCGCTCGTGTGGGGACCCGAGCGCCGTGGGCCGGATCCATGTCCGGACACGTCCGTTCCTTCGATCCGCCCTGTCAGTGGCACTGCCGCTGCCGTCCGGGGTCACCGTTCGTGGCTCGCGGGTGGCATCCAGTGACTGGGTGCAGCGTCCGGGGCTCCCGTTCGTGGCATTGAGAATGGTGTTGGCTCACGAACCCGGGGTCTGACCCTGTTTGTGGCTGACGACCTGGTGGTTTGTCCTTACGTGAGAACTGTCGTCTCCGGGGTCGTGGGCTGCTTGTTCTGGCACGCGGCCGGGCGGGCGGTGTGACCTCATAGGAGCTTGCCGAGCGCCCGTCAATGTCTTGTCCGCCAGCCCGACCGGTGCGTGCCGCCCTCGTTGTCTTCGACTCGGAAGGACGGCTGGCATCCACCATGCCTCATCACGATTCTCTCGACCACTCCACCACCCTCATCGGGTTCGCGCAGGCCCGTTACGCCGGGGTCGATACCCACACCGACACCCACCATGCCGCGATCATCGATGGCATGGGCCGCCGCCTGGCCGATGCTGAGTTCGTCACCACCCTCGCCGGTTACCAGGCGTTGCTGGACTGGCTGCTCGCCCACGGCACCCCAGCCAGCGTCGGCATCGAGGGCACCGGCTCCTACGGTGCCGGCCTGACCAGGGTGTTGACCGCGGCCGGGTTGGCGGTGTTCGAAGTCGACTGCCCCGACCGGGCCGCCCGCCGCCACCGCGGCAAGTCCGACCCCGAAGACGCCTACAACGCCGCAACCGCGGTCGCCTCCGGCCGGGCGACCGCCCTGCCACGGGCCCGAACCGGCTGTGTCGAAGCGATCCGGGCCATCCGGGTCGCCCACCGCTCCGCGGTCAAAGCCCGCACCCAGACCGCCAACCAAATCCATGCCCTGCTGGTCACCGCACCCGACGAGCTCCGCGACGAGGTCCGCGGCTGGTCCCTGCCCCGCCTCGTCGCCCGGTTCGACCAACAGCCCATCGACGCCGATCCAGCTGATCCGGTCACCGGTCTGACCTACGCCCTAACTGCTCTGACCCGCCGCTGGCAGCACCTCAGCGACGAGGTCGCCGACCATGACCGCCACCTCGGTCACCTCGCCCGCATCGCCGCACCACACCTACTGAAGCTGTTCGGGGTGGGCTTCGACGTGGCCACCCAACTGCTGGTCACTGCCGGGAACAACCCAGCCCGGATGCGCGGCGAAGCGGCCCTAGCGCACCTGTGCGGGGTCGCGCCGCTGCCCGCCTCGTCCGGCCGCACCGACCGGCATCGCCTCAACCGCGGCGGTGACCGACAAGCCAACAAAGCCATCTACATCGTCGTCATGAGCCGGCTCCGCCACGACCCCGAAACCCGGGCCTACGCCCAGCGCCGCAAAGCCCAGGGCCTGAGCACCAAAGAGATCATGCGCTGCCTCAAACGCCACGTCGTCCGCCAGCTTTACAAAGCCCTCATCGCCGACCTGCAGACCGCTTGACATCCATAGGAGCTTCTCGCCGGTGGGATCCGCTCAACGGGTGCGGCGTTCCGCCTGCCGTTCGTGACTCGCCGGTGGCGTCCGGTGCTAGAGGCGCTGTCCGGGTTGCCGTTGGTGGCTCGCCGGTGGCATCCGGTGCGGTGGGATCCCGTACGGCCGGAAGCCCGCCGCCGAGGACCTTGAACAACCGAAGAACCCGTACGGCCACCAGGCGCGTACGGGTCCTTGCGACACGGGGTCAGGGGAGGACGACGATCCCGTCCTCGTCGGAGTGCAGGACCTGCCCCGGCGTGATGACGACGCCGCCGATCTCCACCGGGGCGTCGACGGTGCCGGCACCGGTCTTGGTGCTCTTGCGCGGGTTCGTCCCCAGCGCCTTGATCCCGATCTCCAGGCCGTCGATGGCCACGCTGTCCCGGATGCAGCCGTGCACCACGATGCCCGCCCACCCGCGGTCGACGGCGATGGCGGCGATCAGGTCGCCGACCAGGGCCGATCGCAGCGAGCCGCCGCCGTCGACCACCAGCACACGCCCCTGCGGATCCGGGTGCTCGGACAGGGTCTTCTTCAGGAGGGCGTTGTCCTCGAAGCACTTCACGGTCACGGCCGGACCCGCGAACCGCCGGAACCGTCCGAAGCTGCGCAGCTGCACCGGGATGCTGGCCAGCGCCTCGCCGTGTTCGTCGACCAGGTCCGCGGTGGCCTGTGGCTCGGTCTTCTCCATGATCAGCTCTCCTCGTGGTCGTCGGGTCGCACGGACAGCACCGGGCAGGGTGACTCCATCAGGATCCGGTGCGCGTTGCTGCCCAGCAGCATCTTGCCCACCTGGCTGCGGCGTCGCAGACCGATCACGCACAAGGCGGCCCCGACCTCCCGGATGACGTCGAGGATCTCCTCGGACGGGTCCTTGCCGCGCAGCTCCTGCCGGACGGTGAAGTCGACGTCGGCCTCGTCGAGGGTGGTCTGCACCCAGTCCCAGTCGGCCTGCTGGGCGAACGTGGGATCGGCGTACGCGTCGCCGCGCGAGGAGTTGATCACCAGCAGCGGGAGCCGGCGCAGCTTCGCCTCGCTGACCGCGGTGGTCAGCGCGGCCCGCCCGGGGGCGTTGGCGCTGAAGCCGACGACGATGGTCATGGGTTCTCCTTGGGGGATGGCTCCGGGTGGGACGGCCCGGGTGGGGACGGCTCGGGGGACTGGTCCGCGGACGCGGGGTCGCGGTGCGCGGGCAACCGGATGTCGGCCACCGCAGCGGTGGCCAGCGGGTGGCCGTCGCGGTCGGTGTCCAGGTCGTGGTGCAGCTCGTCGGACAGCTGCTCCACCGCCGCCTCGACCCTGGTCGGCAGCAGCTTCTTGATCAACCAGAACAGCAGCGGGAAGAACAGGATGACGACGATGATCACGTAGACGACGACCGCGATGGCCGAGACCACGAACTGCCCGGTGGCCACGTCGACGCTGCCGACCAGACCCTTCGGATCACCCGAGGACAGCTGCATGGCACGTCGACCCTGCAGCTCGACCCGCGGGCCGAGGATGACGCCGACGATCAGCGGGAGCACCGGGATGGCGAACCGGCGCATCCCGAAGCCCAGCAGGCCGAGCGCGAGCAGCAGGATCAGGTCGAAGTTGGAGCCGTTGACCGCGTACGCGCCCATCGAGGCGAAGAACAGGATGCCCGCGTACAGGTAGGGACGGGGGATCCGGAGCAGCTTCGCCCAGAGCGGGGCCATCGGCAGGTTCAGCACCAGCAGCAGGAAGTTGCCGATGAACAGGCTCGCGATGAGGGCCCAGACCAGATCGCCCTCGCGCTGCAGCAGCAGTGGTCCCGGTTGGATGCCGAAGGAGACCAGGGCGGCCAGCATGATCGCCGAGGTGGCGTTGGTGGGCAGGCCCAGCGAGAGCATCGGCACCATGGTGCCGGCCGCGCTGGCGTTGTTGGCCGCCTCCGGTCCGGCCACCCCCTCGATCGCCCCGCGGCCGAACTCCTCCGGGTGCTTGGTCAGCTTCTTCTCGGTGATGTAGGAGAGGAAGGTCGGGATCTCCGCGCCGCCGGCCGGGATGACCCCGAACGGGAAGCCGAACGCGGTGCCGCGCAGCCACGGCTTCCAGGACCTCTTCCAGTCCTCCTTGCGCAGGAACGGCTGGCCGACCGGGATCACCTCGGTGGCCTTGCGCCGCATGTGGGCCGCCACCCAGAGCGCCTCGCCGAGGGCGAAGATGCCGACCGCGACCACGACGACGTCGATGCCGTCGCCGAGCTGGGCGACCCCGAAGGTCATCCGCGCCTGACCGCTGACGGAGTCGATCCCGATCATGCCGATGGTCAGACCCACGACCAGGGCGATGAAGCCGCGCAGCCGGGACGCGCCGAGCACGGCGGTGACCGCGACGAACGCAAGCAGCATGATCGCCAGGTACTCCGGGGCCCCGAGGGACACGGCGAACCTCGCCATCAGGGGCGCGAAGAACACGATCAGCGTGGTGCCGATGGTGCCGGCCACGAAGGAGCCGATGGCCGCGGTGGCCAGCGCCGGGGCGGCCTTGCCGGCCTTGGCCATCAGGTTGCCCTCGATGGCCGTCACCACCGAGGACGACTCACCGGGGGTGTTGAGCAGGATCGAGGTGGTCGACCCGCCGTACATGCCGCCGTAGAAGATGCCGGCCAGCATGATCAGCGCGCCGGTCGGTTCGAGGCTGTACGTGATGGGCAGCAGCAGCGCGATGGTCATGGCCGGGCCGATCCCGGGCAGCACGCCCACGGCGGTACCGACCAGGACGCCGATCAGCGCCAGCAGCAGGTTCATGGGCGTCGCCGCGGTGGCGAAGCCCTCGAGCAGGAAACCGAGGTTCTCCATCGTCGTACCCCCTTACAGGATTCCCTGGAGGATGCCGGCCGGGAGGCCGACCCCCAGACCGATGGCAAAGCCGTAGAAGGTGATCAGGGACAGTGCCACCGCGATCACCAGGGCTCGGAGGTAGTGCCGGCTGCCCAGGGCGATGGCCGAGCCGTAGAAGAGGATCGCGCCGGAGATGACCCAGCCGAGCACGTCGATCAACACGATGTTGGCCACGAAGACGCCGATCAGCATCAGCACGGTCTTGAGGTCCATCCGAGCCTCGAGGTCGACGTCCTCGCCGCCCTCCAGCTCGGGCTTGCTGCCGCGCAGCACCGCCACGGTGAGACCGACGGCCAACAGGATCAAGGCGCTGCCCAGGAAGACCGGGACGGCTTTAGGGCCGAGCGGGTCGGTCCCGGTGGTGTTGTCCCCGAGGCCCGTCGCGTCGACCAGCATGATCACGCCGAGCACGACCAGGAAAGCGCACACCCCCAGCTGGGCGAGGTCCCGGACCGGGCCGGAGCGGGCCGGAGCCCACTCCGTCCCGGCCGTCGAGGTCTGGCTCATGCCAGGCCCAGCTTCTTCAGCGTGTCCTCCACCGCGGTGGTCTGCTCGGTCAGGAAGGGGGCGAACTCGTCCGCCGGCAGGAAGGCGTCGGTCCAGCCGTTCTTGGTCAGCACGTCCTTCCACTCCTGGCTGGCGTGCATGGTGGTCAGGGCGCCGACCAGGGCGGCCTTGTCGGCGTCGGAGATCTCCGGGGGAGCCACCACGCCGCGCCAGTTGGTGAAGACCAGGTCGATGCCGGACTCCTTCAGGGTCGGGGCGTCGATGGCGTCGACCCGCTCGGCGCCGCTGATGGCCAGCACGCGCACCTCGCCGGCCTCCACCTGGTCGAGGAACTCACCGAAGCCGGAGGCGCCGAAGGCGATCTTGCCGCCGAGCAGCGCGGGCAGCAGGTCCCCGCCACCGTCGTAGGAGATGAAGTTGACGTCCTTGGGGTCGATGCCGACCGCCTGGGCCAGCTGCATCGGCAGCAGGTGGTCCGGTCCGCCCGGCGAGGAGCCGCCACCGACGGCGAGCGCCTTGGGGTTGGCCTTCCAGGCCGTGACCAGGTCGTTGATCGTCTGGTACGGGGAGTTCTTCGGCACCACGATGGCGCCGGACTCCTCGATCAGCTTGGCGATCGGGGTGGTCTGGTCGAGCTTGGCCTCGGACTTGTTGGTGTACTGGGCGCCGACCACGCCGAGACCCATCATCATCATCAGCTTGCCGTTGCCCTTCTCCGACACGGTGCGGGACAGGCCCACGGTGCCGCCGGCGCCGGCGAGGTTGAACACCTCGACGTTCTTGGTGGCCTCGATGTCGTCCATCGTCTTGGCCGCGGCACGAGCGGTGGTGTCGTAGCCACCACCGGCGGTGTTGGGGACCATGAACCGGACGCCGGACAGGGCCTGGCCGGCGGCGCCGCCGGCACCGGGCTCGGCCTGGTTCGCGGTCGCGCCGCACCCGGCGGTGACCAGCATGGCCCCGGCCGCGGCGAGCGCGGCCCCCAGCTTGAGGTTGAGCTTCAGCTTGTCGAACATCATCGTTCCTCTCGGGTTGTCGGGGCGAGCCGACCAGACGTGACGGGGTGGGCCGCAACGAGGCGGCCCGAGCTGGACTCTGTCAGGGTGACGAAGGCCCTGTCTGCTTTCGACCATGGTGAAAGTTGTGGTCTTTGTGGTCGGTGTCACAGTGGCCGTTCCGGTCACCGATAGGACCAGAATGTGCATCGGTCCGGCTGCCGCCGGGCCCGACAGCGAGGTCGGTCAGGGGGTGCGCGGGTGCGTCGACGGTTGCGGCTTCCGCTCGCCTACCAGCTGGTGGCCGTGCAGCTCGTCCTGATCATGGCCGTGCTGGTCGCCGTCTCGGCCGTCTCGGTGGAGATCACCCGGCTCGGGTTCGCACGCGACGAGGGCCGGCGGGTGCTGACCCTGGCGGAGAACCTGGCGTCGAACCCGATCGTCCGCAGCGAGAGCGTCGACCGGGCCGGTGCGGTGCTGCCCGCGGCGGTGACGACCCTGCAGGCGCTGACCGGGATCGATCTGGTGATGATCACCGACCTGTCCGGGAAGGTGATCGCCGGCACCGACACGCTGCTGGTGGACGAGGCGCTGCCGTGGCCCGAGCTGGCCGCCCGGCCCGACCGCTCGCACTCCGGGGCGATCGAGCTCCGGGGCACGAGCTACCTGGTGGCCGCCGTGCCGGTCCTGTCCGATCCCGACCAGGGTGATCCCGTACGTCAGCTGGGCATCGCCGTCGTGGGCCAGCAGAGCCCGACCCGCCTGGAGTCGCTGGCCAGCGCCGCCCCGGCGCTGCTCACCTACCTCGGGGCCGCGCTGCTGCTCGGGGTCGCCGGCTCGTTGCTGCTGGCCCGCTGGATCAAACGCGGGACCCTCGGGTTGGAGCCGGCCGAGATCGCGGCGCTGGCGGAGCAGCGGGAGGCCATCTTCGCCGGCATCGCGGAGGGCGTCGTCGCCCTGGACACCCACCACCGGATCACCGTGGCCAACGCCCCGGCCATCGCCCTGCTGTCGCTGCCGGCCGACCCGGTCGGGGCCAGCCTCGACGAGCTGGCCATCGCGGGGAGACTGCGTGACGTGCTGACCGGGGTGGACGGGGTGGAGCCCGACGCGGTGGTCATCCGGTCGGGACGGGTCCTGGTGCTGAACCGGATGCCGGTGAGCCGGGCGGGCCAGACCCTCGGTTCGGTCACCACGCTGCGGGACCGGACCCCGCTGGCCGAGCTGGAACGCGAGCTCGGGGCGTTCCAGGGCACCACGGATCTCCTCCGGGCTCAGGCGCACGAGTTCGCCAACCAGCTGCACACCATCTCCGGTCTCGTCCAGATCGGCGACTACGAGGAGGTCGTGACGTACGTGCACACCCTGGTGGCCAGCCGGGCCGCGGTGGATCTCACGGTCGCGCAGCGCGTACGGGACTCGTCAGTGGCCGCGCTGCTGGTGGCCAAGTCGGCGCAGGCGGCCGAGCGACGGGTCGAGCTCAAGGTCGGTCCCGGCACGGCCCTGGAGGCGCTCGAGCCACGCTCGTCCTTCGACGTGGCCACCGTGGTCGGCAACCTGGTGCAGAACGGCA
This sequence comes from Microlunatus aurantiacus, assembly GCF_039536605.1. Taxonomy (NCBI): domain Bacteria; kingdom Bacillati; phylum Actinomycetota; class Actinomycetes; order Propionibacteriales; family Propionibacteriaceae; genus Microlunatus; species Microlunatus aurantiacus. The sequence continues at coordinate 493,338 of NZ_BAAAYX010000013.1, read as the reverse complement.
TGGACGCGGTCACCTCGGCCCCGACCACGAGCGCTCCGCCGGACGGGCCCATCGGCTGGGTCGAGGTCGACGTGCGCCAGACCGACGACGTGGTCGAGGTCGTGGTCCGCGACTCCGGTCCGGGCGTGGCCACCACCATCGCCACGGAGGTGTTCGAGCACGGTTTCACCACCAAGGCCGCCCGCGACGGCGAACGGGGGATCGGCCTCGCGCTGATCCGCCGCATCTGCCGCACCCGGGGCGGTGACGTCGAGGTCCGCGAGTCCGCGACCGGGGCCGAGTTCGCCGCGTGGATGACGGTGCAGCAGGCACCGGAGAGAGGAAGATCATGATCACCGTCCTGGTCGTCGACGACGACTTCCGGGTCGCTCGGATCCACAGCGCCTTCGTGGACCGGGTCGAGGGATTCCGCACCGTCGGGGTGGCCCACACCGGCCAGGAGGCGATCCGCCTGGCCGTCGCCCTGGTGCCCGACCTCATCCTGCTGGACCTCTACCTGCCCGACGTCTTCGGTCTCGACGTGCTGAACCGGATGCGGGTGGCCGGGGTGGAGGGGGACGCCATCGTGATCAGCGCCGCCAACGAGTCGGAGACGGTGGAGCGAGCGGTGAAGCTCGGCGTCGTCAACTACCTGCTGAAGCCGTTCACCGCCGACGACCTGGTCCAGCGCCTCACCCACTACCGGGCCAACCGCACGGCACGACACCCCAAGACTCTCACCGACCAGGCGGCCGTGGACCAGCTGTGGGGTCGGCCGGAGGGCGGGCGGGCGGAGGCACTGCCGAAGGGCCTCAGCCCGGAGACGGCCGAGCTCATCCTGCGGGCGCTCCAGGCGACCGAGACCGAGCTGTCAGCACAGGAGTGCGCCGACGCGGTCGGCATCTCCCGGGTCAGCGCGCGCCGCTACCTCGAGTACTTCGCCGGCCGGGGGACCGTGGTGGTCAGCCTGCGCTACGGGGTCGTCGGCCGGCCCGAACGTCGGTACGGCATCGCCCGACCGGACACCCCGCCGCCGCGTCCGACCCGTTGACGTCGACACCCCCGAGCGCGCCACCGCCGCTTTCGCTCACTGACGCCCCCTTTCGCTCGCTGACGCCCGCTTTCGCTCGCTGACGCCCCCACTGCAGACGGGGCGGCACGGAGTGAAAGGGGGCGTCAGGGGGATGACATGGTGAGGACGCGGGTCGGGGTGACCAGCCGGTGCACCGGCACGTCCCAGCGGTCGGTCGGCACCACCTCGAGCAGCTCGTCGTCGTTGAGCAGCAGCCAGGTCTCCAGGTCCGGGTGGGCGGCCCGGGCACGGTCGTACCAGCCGCCGCCGCGGCCCAGCCGGCGGCCGTGGGCGTCGGCGGCCAGTCCTGGCACCACCAGCAGGTCCACGGTGCTCAGCGGGTCACCGCCCAGCAGCGGCCCGGTCGGTTCCAGGATCCCGGAGCGGCCTTCGCGGAGCGCGTCCGGACCCGCGTACGCCGCCCACGCCGGCTCCGGCAGCCAGGCACCGGCCCCGTCGGTGAGCACCGGCAGCAGCACCTCGAGGTCGTGTGCCACCGCCCAGGCGACCAGACGCAGGGAGTCCGGCTCGGTGCCCGCGGACAGGTAGGCCGCCAGCCGGCGTACGGGGCGAGCGGTCAGCTGCTCGGTCAACCGGGCGAACCGCTGCTCGTCGTCGTGCCCGAGGCGGTCCGTGGCCCGGGCGGCCCGACGCACCCGTACGGCGTCGCGGAGCAGCCGCTTGGCCGCAGCGATCGCCCGGGCATCGGCGGCCTCGGTCGGAGCGGTCACGGGCGTCATCGTAGGCCGGGCCCGGCCGTCAGCCCCGGGACGCCGGCGAGGGATCAGGCCGCGGGCCGGGGCACCACGGTCGAGCCGCGAAGGACCAGCCGGGTAGGCAGCTGCTGGTGGGGCTGCTCGAGAGCCTCCGCGCCGTGCAGGCTCAAGGTGAGAGCGGCGCGGGCGGCGGCGCGACCGAGCTCGGCGACCGGCTGGGCGATCGTGGTCAGGTCGAACAGCGGTGCGAGCACGTTGTCGTCGAAGCCGAGCACCGACACGTCGGTCGGGACACGCAGCCCCGCCCGCTGCAGCGCGGGGATGAGACTCATGGCGACCTCGTCGCTCTCGGTCACCACGGCGGTCGGCACGGTGTCGCCACCGAGCAGCTGGCCGACGGCGAGCTGTCCGACCTCGATCCCGCCGCCGGTGGCGTCCACGGTCACCGTCCACGTCGTCGCCGGGTCCTCGGGACGGCTGCGGTTGTGCTGGTCGACCGCCTGCTCCACGCCGTCTCGACGTCGGGCCGCGCTGAAGGTGAAGCCCTCGGGGTCGCGGGTGGTGACGTAGGCGATCCGGCGGTGCCCGAGGTTGACCAGGTGCCGCGTCCCGAGGGCCGCCGCGGCGACGTCGTCGATGAACACGCTCGCGCTCTTCTCGACCTGCTGGTTGAGGTAGACCACCGGCACCGACAGCTCGGCCAGCCGGGCGTACTCCTCCGGACGCAGCTGGAAGGAGGCGACGATCAGGGCGTCGACGTTGCGTTGGGCGGGCAGCCGGGCGAAGAAGTCGGAGCGGTCGGCATCGTCCTTCGTGCTGTAGATGACCAGCTCCTGACCGGCTTCGCGGAGCGTCGCGTACGCCGCGTCCAGCACCGAGGCGTTGAACCAGGTGCTGAGCGCCCCGCTGACCAGCAGGCCGATGCGGCCGAGCCGGCCGGTGGCCAGGGCCGAGGCAGCCCTGGACAGGGCGAAGTCGAGCTGGGCGGCTGCCTGCTGAACACGCTCCCGGGTGCTGGGGGAGATGAGCGGGGAGTCCCGCAGGGCCCGGGAGACCGTCGACGTCGAGACCCCGGCGAGGGCGGCGACGTCGTCCATGGTCGCGGGCGCGGCGGTGGTGGTCACGACCTCATGGTGCATGGTCGGACGCAGGGGTGCAAGCGATTGCACGAACTCACCCACTGTGAGCGGTCCCACATCGCCGGGCGAGCGAATTGACTATCAGTGCGGGCGTTGCTCCCCGTAGGCTGATGTGCAAGCGCTGGCACGACTGGGCCGGACGCACCTTGACCCTCGAAGGCCCTCCCATGACCGACCTCACCGTCCTGTCCGCCGACTCCCGGACCGACGCCACCTGGTGGCGTCAGGCCGTCGTCTACCAGGTCTACCCGCGCAGCTTCGCCGACAGCGACGGCGACGGCCTGGGCGACATCCCCGGTCTGACCTCGCGCATTCCTTATCTCGCGGGCCTCGGCGTGGATGCGATCTGGCTCAGCCCGTTCTATCCGTCCGCCCTGGCCGACGGCGGCTACGACGTCGCTGACTACCGGGACGTGCACCCGCAGCTGGGCGACCTGGACGACTTCGACGAGCTGATGGCGGTCGCGCACGGAGCCGGGATCAAGGTGATCGTCGACATCGTCCCCAACCACACCTCCGACCTGCACCAGTGGTTCGTCGAGGCCCTCGCCTCCCCGCCGGGGTCACCGGCCCGGCAGCGCTACATCTTCCGTGACGGCAAGGGTCCGGACGGCTCCCGGCCGCCCTCGGACTGGATCTCGCACTTCGGCGGCTCGGCCTGGACCCGGGTGCCCGACGGCCAGTGGTACTGCCACCTGTTCGCCCCGGAGCAGCCCGACCTCAACTGGGACAACCGGGAGGTCCGCGACGACTTCCTCGTCACCCTGCGGTTCTGGGCCGATCGTGGCGTCGACGGCTTCCGGGTCGACGTCGCCCACGCCCTGGCCAAGGACCTGTCCGAGCCGCTGCGCAGCAAGCCGACGCTGGAGGACCACCCGTCGATGCCGACCGACGGCACCGACCCGCTCTACGACCGCGACGAGGTGCACGAGATCTACCGCGAGTGGCGTGAGGTCTTCGACTCCTACGACCCGCCCCGCACCGCTGTGGCCGAGGCGTGTGCGCCGTCGTCCCGGCGCGCTCTCTACGCCCGGCCGACCGAGCTGGGTCAGGCCTTCAACTTCGACCTGCTCGCCGCCGACTACGACGCCACCGCCTTCCGCGACGCGATCGCCTTCTGCCTCAGCCAGGCCGCCGCGTCAGGGTCCTCGTCGACCTGGGTGCTGTCCAACCACGACGTCGTCCGGCACGCGACCCGCTACGCGCTGCCGCCCGGCACGGACCTGGACGAGTGGCTGATATCGGACGGCAGCCTGCCCCGAGCCGACGAGGAGACGGGGCTGCGTCGCGCCCGCGCCGCGACCGCGCTGATGCTCGCCCTGCCCGGGTCCTCGTACTTCTACCAGGGCGAGGAGCTGGGTCTGCACGAGGTCGCCGACCTGCCCTCGGGTGCGTTGCAGGACCCGATCTGGCTGCGGACCCAGAACGTGAAGAAGGGCCGCGACGGCTGCCGCGTCCCGCTGCCGTGGCACCACGAGGGCAACGCCTTCGGCTTCAGCACCGGCCACGCCTGGCTGCCCCAGCCGGCCGGCTTCTCGCGTACGGCGGTCGCGGCGCAGGAAGGGCGGACCGGCACCACGCTGGAGTTCTACCGCGAGGCCCTGCGGGTCCGTCGGCAGCTGCAGACCACCGAGGAGCTGACCTGGGTCGAGAGCACCGACCCCGACGTGCTGCACTTCACCCGCCCCGGCGGCTGGCACTGCCTGTCCAACTTCGGCTCCACGGCGGTCCCGCTGCCCGACGGCGTGGTCCGGCTGACCAGCGGTCAGCACGTGGCCGGGGTGCTGCCGCCGGAGACGACCGTCTGGCTGACCGAGTGGGCGCCAATCGACTGAGCAAGCCCCAACGGATGGAGTTGTCCCCGACAACGGTGACAACTCCATCCGTTGGTCCAGGCGGGAGCTCTCGGCTCCCGCTGCTGGGCTCGCACTCGTACGGTGGGGCCCATGGAGTACGTGAAGCTGGGCAGCACCGGACTGGACGTCTCACCCCTCTGCGTGGGGTGCATGACGTTCGGCGAACCCGAGCGCGGGCCGCACCCGTGGACGCTGACCGAGGACGAGAGCCGACCCCTGATCCGGGCGGCGATCGAGGCTGGGATCAACTTCTTCGACACGGCGAACGTCTACTCCGCCGGGTCGAGCGAGGAGATCGTCGGTCGGGCTCTGGCCGAGTACGGGAGCCGGGACGAGCTGGTCATCGCCACCAAGGTGCACGGTCGGATGGGCGACGGTCCCAACCGGGCGGGTCTGTCGCGCAAGGCGATCTTCGCCGAGTGCGACGCCAGCCTGCGGCGGCTCGGGGTGGACCACATCGATCTCTACCAGATCCACCGGTGGGACAAAACGACGCCGATCGAGGAGACGCTGGAGGCGCTCAGCGACCTGGTCGACGCCGGCAAGGTGCGCCACCTCGGGGCCTCGTCGATGTACGCCTGGCAGTTCTCCAAGGCGCTCTACCTGCAGCGGATCCACGGCTGGCACCGGTTCGTCACCATGCAGGACCACTACAACCTGCTCAACCGCGAGGAGGAGCGGGAGATGTACCCGCTCTGCGCCGACCAGGGTGTCGGGGTCATCCCGTGGAGCCCGCTCGCTCGCGGGGTGCTGACCCGGCCCTGGGGTGAGGCGACCACCAGGTCGGAGACCGACCAGTTCGGCAAGACCCTGTACGACGAGTCGACCGACCGGGTCATCGTCGAGCGGGTGGCCGAGGTCGCTGCCGAGCGGGGCGTGTCCCGGGCCCAGGTCGCGCTTGCCTGGGTGGCGGCCAACCCGGTGGTCAGCGCACCGATCGTCGGACTGGGCAAGCAGTCCCACCTGGACGACGCGCTCGCGGCGCTCGACCTGTGGCTGACCCCCGAGGAGGTCCAGCGGCTGGAGGAGCCGTACGTGCCGCACGCCGTCGTCGGGTTCTGACCCACCGCGTCCCACCCGGCGGCGTCAGGACCGTCACGGTGGGTGAGGGTCCGGCGGCGGCAGCGGCTTGACCCTGACGCAGCGTCAACGTCGACGATGGGGCTCATGACCGATCCTGTTCCGGCCCCGGCCGGCGGGCGCACGTCCCGAGCGTCCCTGCCGGTGTTCGTCGCTGCCGAGGCGTTCTCGCTGTTCGGCAACTCCGCGATCGCCATCGTCCTGCCTTGGCTGGTGCTGACCCGCACCGGCGACCCCGCCGTCACGGGTCTCGTGGCCGCGGCGGCGGCGCTGCCGGCCATCGCGGCCGCCCTGGTCGGGGGCTGGCTGATCGACAGGGTCGGGCAGCGCCGGATGAGCGTCGTCTCCGACCTCGGCAGTGCGGTGTCGGTGGCCGGGCTGGCCGTGGTCGACCGGGTGTTCGGTCTCGACCTGGGCTGGTTTGTCGCACTGGGGGTCCTCGGCGCGTTGTTCGACGTGCCCGGCATGACGGCCCGGGAGACGCTGATGGGGCGGGTGGCCCGGACCAGCGGGGTGACGCTGGACAAGATCGCCTCGCTTCGGCAGGCCGTCTTCAGCCTGGCCTTTCTCGGCGGGCCCGCTCTGGCCGGTGTGCTGCTCGCCGTCCTCGACCCCATCCACGTGGTGTGGGTGACGGCCGGCTGCTCCCTGGCGGCGGGGCTGTGCATGCTGGTCCTCCCGCTCACCGCTCCCGAGGTCGCCGCGGCCGACACCGCCGGCATCGGCGGCGTCGACACCATCCGGGGCAGCGCGCCCCTGCGCGCCATGCTGCTGATCGGCTTCGGCAGCGCGGTGGTGATCGCACCCCTGCTCGGCGTCCTGCTGCCGGCCCACTTCAACCGCCTGGACGAGCCCACGTGGTTCGGGTTCACCATGTCCGCCTTCGCCGTGGGGTCGATGGTCGGGGCGATCCTCTACGCGGTGGTCTCCGCCCGCTCGCGTCGCGCCGTCTACATCGGCGGGTTGCTGCTGCAGACCGTCGGCATGGTCGGCTTCACCACCCTGCACGGGGTCTGGCCGGTGGCGGTCGGCTCGGCTCTGGTCGGGGTCGGGAGCGGTCTGCTGTCGCCGGTGTTCATCGTCTTCTTCACCGAGCAGGTGGCCGAGTCCGTCCGAGGTCGGGTCCTGGGCCTGTTCAACGCCCTGGCCCTGATCGCCTCGCCCCTCGGCCTGGGTGCTGTCGCACTCGCCCTGTCGGTCACCACCCTGGAGACCGCGGCGACGTGGTTGCTGGCAGCCTGGGTGCTCGTGATGGCGTACGCGTTCGGGAGCAGGGGGATGCGGGCCTTCGCCCGGCCGACGTCGGGCGCCCGCGCCGAAGGTGCGGGCACAGCACCCCCGGTCCCGGCAGAGACCACGGCCCGTGCTGACGATTAGCCAGCTGGCCGGTTACGTCGGGGTGAGCGTCCGCACGGTCCGGCACTACCACCAGCTCGGGCTGCTGACCGAGCCTCCGCGGGACCACTCCGGCTACCGCCGCTACGGCGCCGACGACGTGATCGCGCTCAAGCGGATCAGCACCCTGGCCCGGTCCGGGGTGCCGCTGGCGCAGATCCCCGGACTGCTGGCGGCCGAGCCGGCGGAGTTCGGCCGGGCGATCGCCGGGATCGACGCCGAGCTGGAGACCCAGATCGCCGAGCTGCGGCAGCGTCGGGACGACCTCGCCCAGCTGCCGTCGGCGGAGCGTCTCTGCATCCCCGACGAGGTGGCCGAGATCCTCGCCCTGGAACGGGAGCTGGGCCTCAGGGAGACCACCGTGGAGATCGAGCGGAACAGCTGGATCCTGCTGTCGGCCGCCTATCCGGACATGCTCGCCGCGTCCCTGGCCATGAAGCGGGCCTGCCTGGCCGACGCGGAGTACCGGGCGCTGGTGGTGGCCATGGACGCCGCCGTCGACTGGGACCCCGACGACCCCCGGCTGGTCGACCTCGCCCGCACCAGCATGGCGGTCCTCCAGCGTCTCTACCCGGTCGAGGTCGCCCGGGCGGAGGCCGCGGAGTGGGCGCGCACCGACGAGGTCACCGTCGGTCTGCTGATCGAGATGAACGAGCAGTCCTCACCGGCCTGGCTGCGCCTCTACGAGCTGGTGGGGGAGCTGACCCGGGAAGGCGGCTACCCCGACGTCTGACCCCACCCACCCCGAGCTGTCCGCCGCGGTGGTCGCCGGGACGGCTACGGGTGCTGGGGCTCGGAGCGGCTCGGCGTCACCGGCGACACCCGGCTCCCCCCGTGCACCGCTCCCGTACCGTCCCGGCCGTGCTGTCTAGGGTGGGGATCATGCCCTTGTTCGGCCGCAAGAAGACCGAGGACGCCCCGGTCCGTCCCGCGTGGGACCCGCTGCCCCTGCCGCCACCCGCCCGACCGGACGGTCTGCGCAGTCTGGAGGACCACCGGGACTACCTGCTCAGCTGTGTGCAGGAGCTGCCGCCGTTCGGTCAGCAGCTGCTCGACGCGGTCGACCTCGCCCTGTGCGAGGAGATCGTCTCGCCGATCAGCCTGCCGGGCTTCGACAACACCGCCATGGACGGCTACGCCGTACGGGCCCAGGACGTGGCGGCAGCCACCCCGGAGGCACCCATCCGGCTGCCGGTGGTGGGTGAGGTCGCCGCCGGCCAGGCCGCCCCGCACAAGCTGTCGCCGGGCACCGCGATGAAGATCATGACCGGTGCCCCGATCCCCGTCGGGGCGGACGCCATCGTCGCCTACGAGTCCACCGACCGCGGTGCCGCCGACGTGGAGATCTACGTCCCGAGCGAGGTCGGCCAGCACATCCGTCGCACCGGCGAGGACGTGGCGGCCGGCCAGCGCGTGTTCCGCGACGGCGACCAGCTGGACCCGCGCAGCATCGGTCTGCTGGCCGCGATCGGACGGGACAAGGTCCTGGTCCGCCCCCGGCCCCGGGTGGTGGTCGTCGCCACCGGCTCGGAGCTGGTGGAACCCGGCCGCGAGCTGCCGAGCGAGTTCCAGATCTACGACTCCAACTCCTACCTGCTGGCCGCGGCCGCGCGGGCGGCCGGCGCGCAGGTGTACCGGGTGGGGATGGTCAGCGACGACCCCGACCGGGTCCGCGAGCTGATCAACGACCAGCTGATCCGCGCCGACCTGATCCTCACCACCGGCGGGGTGAGCCAGGGCGACTACGACGTGGTCAAGGCGGTGATGCCCGAGCTGGGCGCCACCGAGTTCGTCCAGGTCGCCATGCAGCCGGGCAAGCCGCAGGGCTTCGGGCTGATCGGCGGCGAACGGATCCCGATGATCATGCTGCCGGGGAACCCGGTGAGCGCCTTCGTCTCCTTCGAGGCCTTCGCGCGGCCCGTGATCAGGAAGCTGATGGGCGTCACCCCGCACACCCGGGCACCGGTCCGGGCCCGCGCCACCCACGCGATGGGCTCGACCATGTCCCGGCGCCAGCTCGCGCGCGGCATCGTCACCCACGACGACGACGGCAACCGGCTGGTCTCGTTGGCCGGTGGTCACGGGTCCCACCTGATCGGCAACCTCGCCCGGGCCAACGCCCTGGTGGTCCTGCCCGAGGAGACCGACCTGGTCGCCGCGGGGGAGCAGGTCGAGGTGTGGTTGCTGAGCGAGGGACTGTGAGCCCACACCCGGACGACGCGGCGGCGCCCTCCGGCCTGACCCACCTGAACGCCTCCGGTGAGGCGCGGATGGTCGACGTGTCCGGCAAGGCGGTCACCAGCCGGTCGGCGACGGCGGCGGGCCGGGTGCTGCTGTCGCCGGACTGCGTCGCGGCCCTGCGGGACGGGTCGGTGCCCAAGGGCGACGCCCTGGCCGTGGCCCGCATCGCCGGCATCCAGGGCGCCAAGCGCACCCCGGACCTGATCCCGTTGTGCCACCCCCTGGCCGTGAGCGGGGTCGAGGTCGCCGTCGTCGTGGTCGACGACGGGGTCGAGATCACCGCGACGGTGCGGACCGCCGACCGTACGGGCGTGGAGATGGAGGCCCTGACCGCGGTCAGCGTGGCCGGGCTGACCATGATCGACATGATCAAGGCGATCGACAAGCTGGCCGTGATCACCGACGTCCGGGTGATCGCGAAATCCGGGGGGCGGAGCGGCGACTGGACCCGGGCGGACGGGCCGGCATGAGCGAGCCGATCGGCACCGCTCTCGTGATCACCGTGTCCACCCGGGCTCACGCCGGGGTCTACGCCGACGAGTCCGGACCCATCATCGCTACCGCCCTCACCGACGGTGGCTTCGTGGTGGACGGACCCCAGATCGTGCCGGACGGCAAGGCCGTCGGCTGGGCGTTGCGGGACGGTCTGGACCACGGCTACGACGTGATCATCACCACCGGCGGCACCGGTCTGTCACCGACCGACGACACCCCCGAGCAGACCCGACCCCTGCTGGACAAGGAGATCCCGCACCTGGCGGCGGCCATCACCGCGCACGGGGTCGAGGTCGGTGTGCCCACAGCGGTCCTCAGCCGGGGGCTGGCCGGGCTCGCCGGGGGCACCCTGGTGGTCAACCTGCCGGGGTCGCGGGGCGGGGCCCGGGACGGGATGGCGGTGCTGGCGCCGCTGCTCCGGCACGCGGTCACCCAGGTCCGCGGTGGCGACCACCCCGTGCCGGGTCGTTGATCATGAGCCTGACCGGGCGGGAGCCCTACCGGGTGCTGGGTCGGGCCGGCTTCGGTGCCGATCACCGCTGGCCGGTCAGCCTGCAGTACGGCGACCTCGAGCTCGCGCCGATGGCTGCCCGCCACCAGTCCGAGTGGGATCGCGTGCGTCGCGAGAACCTGAGCTGGTTGCGGCCCTGGGAGGCGACCCTGCCCCCAGGAGCCCGACCAGGACCGGCCAGCTACGGCGCGCTGGTCCGCGCCCTCGGCCGGCAGGCGAAGGAGGGTCGGTTGCTGCCCTGGCTGATCCTGCTGCAGCCCGGCGGCGCGCGGCGCGCGCCCCAGCTGGTGGGCCAGCTGACCGTCAGCGGCATCGTCGGCGGGTCGGCCGCCTGGGGCCAGATCGGTTACTGGGTGGACCAGCGGGTGGCCGGGCGCGGGATCGTGCCGACCGCCGTCGCGCTCGCCGTCGACTACTGCTTCGACGTGCTCCGGCTGCACCGGATCGAGATCGCCATCCGACCGGAGAACACCAAGAGCCTGCGGGTCGTGGCCAAGCTCGGCTTCCGCCCGGAGGGGCTGCGACCGCGGTACCTGCACATCGACGGTGACTGGCGCGACCACCTGGTCTTCGCCCTGAACGCCGAGGAGGTGCCCGGCGGTCTGCTGCAGCGGTGGCGGCACCTACGCCCACCGGGTGCGCCGGGCTAGCTGGTCAGGTTCTGGATCCCGACCTGGCCGGCGGCCACCAGCCGGCCCTGCTCGTCGACGGTCTCCACCCGCCACACCTGCCTGGACCGGCCGCGGTGCAGCGGCCGCGCGGTCGAGACGAGCCGGTCGCCGCTCCGGCTGGCCCGGAAGAAGTCGGTGGTGTTGGTGGTGCCGACCACCTGCCCGGACGGGCCCAGCCAGGACGCCGCCGCCACGCTGGCCAGCGTCTCGACGACGCTGCAGTGCGCCCCGCCGTGCAGCAACCCGTACGGCTGGAGCAGCGCGTCGACGACGGTCCAGGACGCCGTCAGCTCGTCCGGCGTGGCCGCGGTGACGGTCAGGCCGATGGCGTTCGCGTACGGTCCGAGGTCCGGCGGAGCGGCCAGGGCGGAGGCGGTGGACTTGTCCGGCGTCGACACGAGGTCACTGTAGGCCAGCCGCCGCCACCCCTCCCGACGCAGCCGCAGTCCGGCCTCAGCTGGTCTGCACCATCGCGTCGACCTCCTTGATGGTGGCCTCCGCGGCGGCCGCCGGGGTCATCCGCTCGAACCGCACCTCGGTCAGGAACCGGGTGAAGGAGTTCTGGGAGTCGCTGGTGCCCATCGGCTGCACCGCGGGCGTGCCGCTGATCTCGGTGAGCACCGCCTTCATGAAGGCGACCACCTCCTGGTCGGTGGCCGTGAGCCCGCCACCCATGGCCGCCAGGGCCGCGGGGTTGGACGGCACACCGCGGTTGACCAGCTGGATCTTGTTGGCGCCGGGATCGTTCAGCAGGTAGTCGACCAACGTCGCAGCCCGGTCCTGCTTGGCGGAGCGGGCGGCGACCGACCAGAACATCGTGGCCTTGCCGAACAACCCGTTGCCGGCCGCCGTGCCGTCGACCGACGGGGGGCGGAGCATGGTGATCTTCTCGTTGCCGGCGGCCTCCCGGATGCTGGCCAGCTGGTTGGTCCAGGCCCAGCTCATCGCGCTCTTGCCGGTCGGGAAGGCCTGCTGCTCCAGTGACCCGGCCCCGTCCTCGACGGCGGCCGACGCGCTGAGGGTGGCCTTCGACTTCTGCAGGTCGAGGTAGAGCTGGTACCAGGCGGTGAGGGCCGTCGGCGAGCTGCCCATCCCGTCGTCCTTCCACAGGTCCTCGCCCCGCTGCCGCAGGAAGATCGTCAGGTCGGCGTAGCTGCCCCCACCGGAGAACCCGGTCGCCACTCCCGAGGCGCTGATCTCGGTGGCGATCCGGCTGAAGTCGGCCCAGGTCCAGCTGGTGTCGTCGGGCAGCGTCACCCCGGCCTTGGCGAAGACATCGGGGTTCGCCACGATCACCCAGGCGTTCTGGCCGGTCGAGACCGCGTGCAGGACGCCATCCACCCGACCGGCGTCGAGGTCGCTGGCGGCGATGCCCGACAGGTCGAGCCCCGGCAGCTTCTCCAGGTCGGCCAGGGCGCCGCGGCCGGCGTACTCGGAGAGGTACTTGCCGTCCATGTTGATCACGTCGGGCTCGTCGTCGGCGGCGACCTGGGTGGCGAGCCGGTCCCAGTAGCCGCTCCACTCGGCCGGCTCGGTCGACACCGGGATGTCGGGATGGGCCTTGGTGAACCCGTCCACCATCTGCCGGGTGAGCTGCTGGTAGAAGTCCGGCCCCCAGAACGTGAACCGGACGGGACCCTCCGCCGACGTGGCGGCGCCGGGGCTGCACGCGGGCAGGGTGGCCGCCAGACCGAGGGCGGCCAGGCCGCCGAGCAGTCGGCGGCGGGAGAGCGTGGGGACGGTCACGGGGTGACTCCTTCGTCTGAGGGGGTGCGGAGGTGCTGTCGGAGCAGGGCGATGGCGTCGTCGGCGCAGAACCGGTGGGCCGCGTCGGTGATCACGAGATCGGGGGGTGCCGCACCCAGACCCCGCCACACGTCGACCAGCTCGTCGTGGGTGGACCGGGTGGCGGCGACGGGGAAGATCGGGTCGTGCCGGCCGGCTTCGATGATCAGCCGGCGAGGCGCGACGAGGGCGGCGACATCCGCCATCTCGAACCAGGTCAGCAGATCCGGCACCGCGTTGCAGACGCAGTGGGGGACCGTGCCGAAGCTGTCCGCGAAGGAGCTGAGGAAGGTGGCCACCACAGCGGCCGGGATCTGGTCGTCGAGGGCCGCGGCCATCAGCGCGATGGCACCGCCACCGGAGCCGCCGAGGACCGCGACCCTGGTGGGGTCGACCCCGGGGAGCGTACGGAGAGCCCGGACGGCGGCCAGCGTGTCGGCGACCCGACGGCCGAGCACCGGTCGTCCGGTGAGCAGTCCGCGCATGCCGTCGACCTGGCACGAGCTCGCGGCGGCCGGCGCGGTGTCCGGCCCCGGCGTACGGCGTCGCCCGAAGCTGATCATCTCCGGGCAGAGCACGGTGAAGCCGGCAGCGACCAGCTTGTGCGCCAGACCGCCGTGGAAGTCGTCGCCGCCCGGGGGAGCGACCAGGTCGTCGATGCCACCGCCGTGCCCGGCCACGGCCACCACGGCGAGATCCCGGCGCCGATCGGCTGCGGGGGTGAGCAGCCAGCACGGGATGTCACCCTCGTCGGTGGTCAGCGTGACCAGCCGCACCGCGTCGTCGCCGGCGACGATCAGCTCCCCGTCGGTGCCGGTCGCGTCGGGGCGACCGGTCTCGTCGCGGTGGAGGCCCAGCAGGTCCCGGAGTCGGGCGACCGACGCCGTACGCCAGTCGGCGAAGCGCTGGTGGTCCGCCCCGCCGGGATGCCGACCGCGACGGACCGCCTCCGCCCAGGCGGGCGTCGCTTCCGCGGTCTCGGGCCCGGCTTCGCGTCGCTGCATCCCGCCATGGTGCAGAAAGCGTTTGCTGACTGTCAAGGAAAGGTTTGCGTAGGGTCGAAACCGGAAACCGTTACCGGGAACTGCCGTCGGGAGACGCCGAAACGATGTCGGGAATCGGCGACACACCGGCGCGGGTGGTGAGCCGAACCACACCAGCCCCATACGGTCTGCTTGTGGGGACGACCGGTGTGATCTTCGGAGCGATTGCGATCGCGTGGCTGGCCTATCTGGTGCCTCATTTCGTCCGGAAGCGTGAGGACGACGTGGTCGTGGACACCGAGGACCCCGCTGAGCGGTTCGCCCAGTCGATGCGGATCGTCCAGCACGGCACCGCCCCGCTGCTCGACCAGGACCTGTCCGAGATCGGCACGTACGAGGTCTCGACGCCGCTGACCCGACGTGCCGCCGTGGCTGACCTCCGTCGGCTGGAGACCGTGGCGGCCCTGCGGCGTCGCCGCGTGCTGCTCGCCCTGATGGCGGTGCTGAGTCTGGTGGTCGGTCTGGCCGGTGCGCAGCTGCTGCCGTGGTGGACCACGGCGATCCCCGGCGGTCTGGTGGTCCTCTTCTTCGGCATCTCCCGCTTCAGCGTGATCGCGATGCGTCGCAGCCTCGACGCCCGCTACCGCGACATCCAGCGTGGCGGCGACGAGGTCACGGTGTTCATCAACCGGGCCAAGGTCAAGGTCGCGGCCTCCCCGGCCAGTCCGGTCGCCGCCGAGCCGGTCGAGGAGAAGTCCACCGCAGGGGCGCTGTGGGACCCCGTGCCGATCACCGTGCCGACCTACGTGTCCAAGCCGCTGGCCCCGCGGACCGTCCGCACCATCGACCTCTCCGGTCCGGCTGCGACCCTCGGGTCGCCGATCCAGCACCCCGTCACCGCCGACGCCCCGCCCACGGCCCCGACGACGGCCGGCGAGGTCGCCGCGGACGACGAGACCGGGAACGGCGAGCGGCGAGCGGCATCCGCCTGAGGTGGTAAAGTCTGCGGCTGATCCGTCCGGCCGGTGGTGCGAGAGCACCGACGTCCGCGGGTCACCGAGGGGCTATGGCGCAGTTGGTAGCGCGTCTCGTTCGCAACGAGAAGGTCAGGGGTTCGAATCCCCTTAGCTCCACCCAGAAATCTCCGCGGTGGGTGTGCCGGCGTGCACCCCAGGTGCG
This sequence comes from Microlunatus aurantiacus, assembly GCF_039536605.1. NCBI lineage: Bacteria > Bacillati > Actinomycetota > Actinomycetes > Propionibacteriales > Propionibacteriaceae > Microlunatus > Microlunatus aurantiacus. Next base: position 478,236 of record NZ_BAAAYX010000013.1, on the reverse strand, counting down.
CCCCGACCCCGATTCAGCCTCTCCAGGCCGACAAGAGGGGAAGGAAGATGATCAGCAGCAGTCACGTGAGGAAGGCAGGGCCGATGGCGGGAGCTGTCCCCACCGGATCTCTTGATTGCTGTGATCACGGCGTCGAGCACATTTCGTCGATAGCACCAGCGAATGCCAAGTCGCCTGCGGGTGTCGACTCGTAATATTGGGTGATCCGGCCGCGCGGCATGTGACATTCATCAGAGCGCTCAGGGTCCTGGCCCGCGAGAGTTGGGCTCTTGTCGTGAAGCAGGAGATGGTTTACGGATCTGTGTCAGGTGATCCTTTACATCTGGCCTAGACAACTTGGGTGCTGACCGGTCGTGGCCGGTTGGCTTTGATGTTACGCACGGCGGTGGTGGTGGTCCGGCGGATCATCCGGGTTTCGCCGTCGTCGAACTCGATGGCCAGGGTGGTGTCGGAGACGTGGACGGTGACGGTGTGGTGCTGGTGGATCCGGCCGAGGGCGACTTTCTGGCCGCAGACCATGATCACGCCGGTGTTCGAGGCTCGTCGTTGGACCCGGATCGGTTCTGCTGAGGGTCTTGGCGGCGGCCCGGCGGGCCGGGTGCCTCGGAGTCGGGTGATCTTGTCGTGGCTGAGCGGGTTAGGTCGGACGCGGAGCAGCTCGCGGGTGTCGAGGTCGTAGAACATCAAGGTGTCGGGCTCGATCCGGATCCCGACCTGGCGGCCGCCGAGGATCTCTGCGGCGAGCAGGACCTGACCGCCGAGGGACACGGTGCCGCCGCGGGAGACGACGCGTTCGACCTCGACCGCACCACCGGGATCGGCTGGGGGCAGCGGTGACGGCCCAGCACTCACGGCGCCGGCCGCGGCCAGGGCGGCGAGGTCGGTGACGCTGAGGTGGGACCGGACGGTCTTGATGCGGGTGCCGCCGATGAGGAGGTGGATCTGGTCGATGTCGGCCCAGAAGCGGACGACCTGACCGGATCGGGCCGGACCGAGCCAGAACTGACGTCCGGCGAGCTGCATGTTTCCCGACGGCGGCACGACTTTGTCCAGCTCGACCGGGCCACCGGTCCACGGCCTGGTGGCTGTCGTGCTGGTGTCGGGTGGATCGGCGACCCCCGACGCCGCGGCGGTGGGGGTGGTGGTGAGTGTGGGTGGCAGCCACAAAGGCAACAGGTTCCGGTCCTGCTCGGGGGTGGGGGCGAACCGGTCGGCGGGGCTGACCGGCAGATCCGGGTCCAGCGCTTGATGCGGCCGGTCGGAGTTGTACTGGTCGACGAACACGTCGATCGATGCCTGCGCGGCTTGTGGTGACTCGAACGGTTCATGGTCGTCGAGGAGCTCGCGGCGCAGGGTGAGGTGAAAGCGTTCGATCTTCCCGGTGGTGGTAGGTGAGGCCGGCTGGGTCAGTCGGTGGGTGATGGCGTTGTGGCGGCAGATCCTGTCGAACAGCACTTCACCGCCCTTGCCGAACCGGTCCGTGAACTGCTTGCCGTTGTCGGTCAGGATCTCGTCGGGCACCCCGAACCGGGACAGGGCTGCGGCCAGGGCCAGACACACGGCCCGGCCGGTGGCTCGCTCGACCACGGCGGCGATCACGCAGAACCGGGAGTGGTCGTCGACGCCGGTCACGACCTTGGCTTCACGGAGCACCCCGGTGGAGGGGTCGACGATCCAGACGCCGCCGACGATGTCGATCTGCCAAAGCTGCATCGGTCCGGGTCGTTCCCACCGTTGGTAGGAGTCGCGGGGACGTTTCCCACGTCGTGGGATGACCAGACCGTGACGGACCAGGATCCGGTTCACCGTGGCTGTCGACGGGATCGCCAGATCCGGTGGTGGCTTCTTCAGCAGCTCCATTCGGATCCGTTTCGCACCCCACCGGGGATTGGTGCGCCGCATCTCTGTCACCACCACCGCGACCGCGTCGCTGACCTGCTGCGGGCTCGACCGGGGGCGGTGAGACCGATCCGCCAGCCCGGCGACACCTTCGAGGAGATACCGCTGCAGCCAGGCATGCACGCTGACCCGTGACACCCCGACCGTTGCGGCGACCTCTGTCACCGACGCACCTGCTAGCACGGCACGGACCGCGTCCAGCCGCTGCTCGACCTTCGACAAGACAACCAGAGCCATTCCCGGCCTCCTGAGGTTCTCGGCGTCCACGACACCGCCCTCAGGATCGACCGATCACGGCCAGGTGTTAAGCATCAGCTGACACAGAACTGTTAAGCATCACCTGCGACAAGACACGAGGGTTGGGCTCTCCTCTGCTGAATCTGCCTCTTACGGGTCAAGGGCCGGCGCAAGCGCCGGGAGGCGGCGCGTGTCCTCCCTACGGTCCGGTCCGGGCCGCAGGGCGACTCTTCTGACAGCGATACACAAGCCGATTTGAGTCCCCAGTCGACGAGAGAGCCGAACAAGATCATCAGCAATCGCTCTCGCGTGTTCGCATTCACTGGCGTGGGCGGGACGGATAGGGGAAACTGTCCCGATGCCTGCTGAGTACACCCGAACTGACCAGTTCCGTGGTGCCCGCATCCACCAATGCGACCTCTCCGGCCTCGAGATTCGCGATTGCGACGTCACCGGCCTGAAGATCGTGGACTGTTATGGGGGCAACGTCTCCCTCGGTGGCAGCTTCGAGCGTGTCGTTGTCAACGACGTCGACGTCACCGCCTACGTCGAGGCCGAGCTCGACCGGCTGCATCCCAACCGGGTGCTGGCCCGTGAGGCCACGTCCGCCGCCGAATACCGGGTCGCTTGGGATGCCATCGAGAAGCAATGGGAGGAGACGCTCGACCAGGCCAGGCGCCTACCGGAGGCGAAGCTGCACGAGCAGGTCGACGGCGAGTGGTCGTTCGTCGAGACGCAGCGGCATCTGCTGATGGCCAGCGATGCCTGGATCGGCAACGCCGTGCTCGAGGAGGACGCGCCGTACCACCCGTTGGGCCTCCCTGGCGGCGGGATGCCGGCCGAAGCATCGGCGAAGCTCGGGCTCACCCTCGATGCCACCCCGACGCTCGACGAGGTCCTCGCGCCGCGGCTGGCCCGCATGGCCACGATGCGCCGGGTCGTCGACGAGCTCACCGAGGCCGAGCTCGATCGGGTGTGTGGTCGCAAGCCGGCGGACCCCTATCCGGACCGGCAGTACGTCGTGCGCCGCTGCCTCACGGTGGTGTGCAAGGAAGAGACCGAGCACCACCGGTATGCGGTTCGCGACCTCACCGTGCTCGAGGCCGATGCCCGAACCGAGTGAAGGCGCGTCCCGACAATGACGGCGATCTCGCGATCCCGCGCTGCGCACTGCCCAGCCAGGGCGCGGTGCCGATTGTGGGTGCAGTCCATTCCGGGCGTGATCGGCTTCACGAGCTGGTAGATGCCTTCGCAGGTCCACGGCGTGACATCGACGCTCCCACCCCATGGCCGCGCTGCCATCCTGTCCTGCTTGAAGCACCCGCGAGACCGAGCCTGCAGCGCTCTACGGCTTGAGCACAGTCACTGCAGGCGGTTACTCAACAGCATTGCCCGCCGAATCCGCCGGGCTCCCTTGTTCGGGCGACTAGTCCGAGTGAGTTGGAGTGCCACAGCTGATCGTGCCGCGTCACGCCCGTGCGGGAACCGTAGAGCACGTTGATCGATCCTCGTGCGCCCACGATGAGATCGCCACGTCTCACCTGCATGTCCGCTGGACTGTGGATGGCGAGATCAGCGTGCCCGTCCTTGTCGTAGTCGAGGATGCGGATCGGCCCACCGCCGACGAGGTCCTCACGCTGGGGAGTGCCCTTGATCTTGGCGCTTGCCTGGCTCCAGAGTTGGGCACCTTGAGCCTTCAGGCCTCGCCGGGTCCCGTACACAACGGTGACCGCTCCTGCATCCCGGATCCGGCCCACATCGTCGTACGGCGCTCCGATCGCTAGATCCGGGTTGCCGTCGTCGTTGAGGTCGCCAACTCCCACCCTGGTGCCGAACTGGTCCCCCGGGTCGCTCTTTCCGGGCAGGCCGGGGGAGTCTGCATCCCATATCTGGCGTGGCTGCGGATGGAACCCCGATGCGGACCCAGAGAAAACCAGCACTGCACCACATTCATCCTCCTTCGGTTCGCGGTAACAGAGGCCCGGGTCTCCGACGACGAGATCACCGAACCCGTCGCGGTCGAAGTCGGCCACGGCCAGTACGTTGCCTTGCCCGAACGAGAAGTACGGTCGCCCCAACACTGCTTCCGCTTTGAGCATCGTCGTGCCGGCCACCGTGACTCCGGTCCGTGATCCGCGGAACAGGTGGATGCTGCCGCCCCGGATCTCCTCATCTGAAGCGACCACGAGGTCGGGGTACCCATCACCGGTCACATCACCGACTGCGACAGCATCGCCGAAGAAGTCATCGAAGAATCTCTGCCCCGGCACCCCGGGGGTGTCGCGGTGGAGGATCAGCAGTTTGCGAGTCGAGATCCCCGTGGGTGAGCCGCGGTAGACGCCAACTCCGCCGTACTCGGTCTCGTTCCCTGAATTGGCAACGACAAGCTCGCTGAATCCATCGCCGTCGAAGTCGGCGGCGGCCAGGCCCGGCCCGTTCAGATCGAATTCGCCTGGGCCGATCTTGCGCGGTTTCACCACACTGTTGCGGGAGGTCAGCCCACGGGGCCCGCCATAGATGATCACGACGTCGTTGTTCGCACGGGTGGCCAGATCCGCGTAGCCGTCGCCGTCGAAGTCGCCTGACGTCATCGACTGCCCGAAGAATGCCCCATCCTGAGCGCGACCTTTGATACCCGGAGAGTCTTGGGTCAGGAACTGGTTGTTCGACGATCCCAGACCGTCCGGTGACCCGTAAGTGACATCCACGGCCCCCGCATGCTCGTGCCCGTTGACCCAGCGCTCCGCACTCCCGGCGGCCAGATCGGCATACCCGTCACCGTTGAAGTCGAACGCGGCCGAAGGGATGATCGACGGTGAGGCACCGTCAGCCGCGACAGACTGAACACCCAGCGTCAGCGCCAGCACGGGCGACAAGACACCCGCGAACCACCACCGTCTCCGCTTACTCGGGTGCACACGTGACAGCCTAGGGCCGAAACGCTCACACATCCCCTGTACATCGGCTTCTCCGGAGTTGAGGCACGCCGACGGATCATCCAGAGCTCGGTTCGATGTCGGTCCTGAACACACACGGACCTCCGGCGTACTCCGCTTCCACAGTGCACTCCACCGGCGGGCACTCCAGGCACTCGATCAACGTGTGGAGAACGCTGCCGCACAGTGGCACCAGGCCTTCGCAACGAGAAGGTCAGGGGTTCGAATCCCCTCAGCTCCACCACGAAGTACCCGTTCCCGGCCCGTCCGTCGCGGCAGCTCCAGGGGTTCGCCCACCGGCGACACCTTGAATCTCAGCCCAGCGAAGACACCCTGTTCCCGTAGCCGTGGATGCCGACGTAGGCGGTGCGACCGTCGGGGGTCAGGGCCACGCGGGTCTCGTACTCGCCGATGCCGACCGCCGCGGTGAGCAGGACGTTGCGGACGACGGCGCCGCTCGCGGGGTTGATCCGGAACAGGTACCCGTACGAGCCGGCCAGCAGCTGGTCACCGTTCAGCGCGAGGTTGACCATCGAGTAGCGGTTGCCGGCGAGGTTGGCCTCCCAGGCGGGTTTCGACCAGCTGTCGAGCCTGATCCCGTAGACGTACCCGTGCACGCCGACGTACAGGGTCTGGTCGTCGCCGGCCAGGGTCGTGGTGTAGTCGCCCACACCGACCGCGTCGGTGACCCGGAGGTTCTGCCGGAGCTGCCCGTTCGCGGCGAGGATCTGGTACGCCCGGCCGTTGGTGCCGGCGTAGACCATGGTGCCGCGGACGAGCACCGAGACCGGGTTGTAGCCCCCGCCGTCCAGGCTCCTCTCCCAAGCGAGACCGAAGTCGGTCAACCGGACGGCGTACACGTAGCCGTGGGTCCCGGCGACCAGCAGTGATCCCCACAGCGCCAGCCGCATCGTGTAGTCGCCGCTCCAGTACCTGCTGACCAGGAGAAGGCTCTTCTCCACGTGGCCGACGTTCGGCTCGATCCGGTGGACGTAGCCGTTCGATCCGGCCAGCAGCGCGTCGGGGGTGGTGATCAGATCGACCGGGTTGCTGCCCGCGCCTTCCAGGTCGGCCTTCCAGTCGATCGCGAACCCACCGTTGATCTTGATCCCGAAGGCCTGGCCCGCCACCCCGGCGAACAGCCGCTTGCCGTCGCTGGCGAGACGGACATCGCCACCGCTCTTCGACAGCACGAGCCTGCCGAGGGGCGCTCCGAGGCGCGAGCTCAGCTCGAAGACCGCTCCGTTCGTCGCGTAGAAGACCCGTTCGCCCACGAGCTGGACCGACGTCGCCCGGTAGCCGGTGTCGGGCAGGCTGGTGCTCCACCGCGTCGCCAGGTCCTCGTCCTGGGAGATGTTCGGGATCTGCGGTCCGGCGATCCGCACGATCAGGTCGTGCAGCTGGGGGAAGATCGTCTCCCCGCAGAAGTCCCGCTGGGTGTCGTTCCAGGCTTCGAGTCCGAGCAGCTGGTTGCCGGCCCCGCGCACCTGGGTGGGGAAGCGGTCACGCAGCTGCTGGGTGGTGACCGAGGTCCGGCCGCCAGCCAGCACCTCGCGGATGCTCTGCCGGGACAGCTGGGTGGTGACACTGGTCTCCTGGACCCCCTCGCTGCCGGAGGTGTGGTTGAAGAACGTGTCATCGCCCCAGACCTCGTACGGCGTCGGGTGCGACACGGAGGCGACCCAGGAGGAGTTCGTGTTGTAGTGGTCGTGGATCGCCGCCGAGGCGGACTGGGTGATCAGGCTGGACAGGAAGACGAAGTAGTCCTGGTAGGCGGCGTCGACGCTGCCGGAGGCACCGGCGACCAGACCGGGGGTTCCCCGACGGGCCTGGTACGTCGCCTGGTCCTCGGCGGTCTGCGGGTCCGTCGAGCCGCCCGCGTACGCGGAGCCGTACAGCTGCCGGGCCGCCAGCCCGGGTTGGTGATCCGCGGTCATCCGCTGCACCTCGTCCCAGTCCATCACCGGCACGAGTGACTTCCCGGCGGCCCACGAGACGAACCACTGCATGATCAGGTTCTTGTTCACCAGGTGCCCGGCCGCGAACGAGTCCTGCAGGAAGTGGTCGGCGTAGCCGACCTGGATCCAGGCCTGGTGGGTGAGACGTGCCCGGACGTTCGGATCCGACGCCGCGAAAGCCTGCTCCGCCAGGCCCTTGGCGCTCAGGTACGCCCCCTGCCAGCGATACCAGGAGAAGGGGGCGAAGTGACAGGCGTTGCGACCGAGCAGGGCCGAGTAGTGGTCTGTCCCGTCGATCCCCAGCGGCAGGCTCAAGACGTCCAGGGCCTGGCTCTCCAACAGGCGGTTGATGAGTCCCGGCACCCACTGGCTGGGGCTGAAGACGGAGCCGGCAAAGGGCGTGGTCTCGGTCCGACCCGCCAGCTTGCTGAGCTGGATGTAGCTCTCCTGGCGGATGTACTGGAGGATCGGCAGCAGCACCGTCTTGGGGGTCGTGTCGGCGGTGGGTCCGGTCGCGATGTAGTCGGGGAGCGCGTTCAGCTCGCCGTAGGTGACGAGCAGCCCGCTCTCGGCCAGCCGGAAGGTCTGAATGTCCGGGCACACCTTCCTCAGGCTCTCCTCGGTCACCGACTCGGGCTCGGCGTACCACAGGTACTGCAGGGCGATCTCCCGGTCGAGCACCTGGGTTCGCGGGGTGCCGGCGGGGCCCGCGATCCGGACCAGGTCGGGCGTGCTGACGTCTCCGAGGGCGCGATGCTCGAAGGAGTCGTGGCACTGGATCGCACCGGCTCTCGCGACCACCGCCGCTGTGCCGCCTCCGACCGGTACGCCACGGAGCGCGGCCGGCAGCGGGGCGCCTTCCAGCACGTGACGGGCCGCGTCGTCGGCCTCCCGCTCCCACCGGTCGCCCGCTCGGCCGCGGAACGGCTCGTCGCGGTCCCCGGGGACCGGCAGCCGGCCGGACGACTGCTGCAGCACGTGGGCGACCTCGTGCGCGAGCAGCCCGAGTCCCGGTCGTCGACCACGCCGGAGGTAGACGTCGGAACCGACAGTGACGGCGTCCGCGCCGAGACGCTCGGCGAACGCCTCGGCCTGCTCGTCGTCATGGAGCCGTACGGCACTCAGGTCGGTGCCGAACGCCCGCTCCAGCCGGGCTCGGGTCCCTGGTGGGAGGGGATGGGCGTTCGTCTCCTCCGACGTCGGCACAGCTGTCATGTCCATCCCCTGTTCGCTCGCTGGTGCTGATGGGTTGTCGGCGTGCTCCCGAGACGTCGACGGCCGGATCTGCTCGTCGACGTGCCGGGTCAGCCGCCGTCATCCGGTCAGGAAGACGACGTACTCGTAGTTGAAGCCGTTGCTGCCGTCCAACGGGGAGGGCGACTCGTACTGGTTCTGGTTCGTGCCCATGGCCGCGCCGAAGCCGTTCGGCGAGCTCCCGATCTGCATCGACAACCCGGTCGCCCGGCCTTCCATGGAGTTGTAGAAGCCCTCGGGGTCGACCCCACCCTGGGGAATGACGGCCAGGCTGTTGGGACCCATGTCAGGGATGTCGATCGCGAAGCTCACGCCTTCGGTCCCGTTGCCCGGCGGCGACTGGATCACCGTCGCCAGGCCCTTCCAGGTGCTGTCGTTCTGCAGCAGGTAGTCGGCGCGGTAGATCACCGAGCAGGCCGGCTGGACGCCGGGCGGCGCAGGGGCCGGTCCCGGCGGCGGGAGGAGTCCGTCCTGGGGTTGCTGCTTGATCGACAGGTTGTAGTTGTAGGCGACGCGCAGCTGCAGCGGCCACTGCGAGGCGTTGAAGACCCGGATCCAGGCCGTCATCGTCTTGGCCAGACCGAACGCGAGGATCATCAGCACGAGGGTCAGGCCGGCGACCGCGATCCCGATGATCGCGAGCGGCCCGAACTCGACCGACAGGGCCAGCTCGTCGGCCACGACCTCACCCTCGATCGCGGCATCCTCCGCCGCGGCCTCGGCGGCGTCCGAGGCGATCGTCTCGGCCTCGCCGGCGCCCTCGCCCGCTGCCTCGGCGACGTTGTTGAAGAAGCTCGTGACGAAGTTCTTCAGGGCACCGAGCAAGGTCAGCAGCGCCGGGCCGAGCGCCGTCGCCGCCACCCCCGGCCCGAGCTTCTCCACCGTGGTGATGAAGACGTCCATCGGGGTCTGGTCGGTCACCATCCACATGGTGGCGATGCCGGCTTCCTTGTAGTCGGTGGTGTCGCTCTGCAGCACGTCCGGCGACAGCTGGGTCTGCAGGATCAGGCTGCCGTACTGACCGGACGCGATGTAGGCGGGCTGCCCGGGTGTCAGGAAGCCCAGGTTCAGCTGGCTGGCGTCGTCGACCAGCCGCCAGCTCTGCTCGCCCTTGGCCACCAGGTCGGCCAGCTCCTTACGAGCCCGGGCCTCGGAGGAGAAGAAGTCGTACGTCGCCTGCCCGCCGCCGGAGGCGACCCGGAGCAGCTGGAGCAGACTGGGATCGTCGGGGGCGCCGCTGACGCTGTTGGCCGCCCGCAGCTTCACCTGCGGCAGGTCGTCGCTCATGCCGACACGCTGCCGTCGGTGAGGACGACCAGGTGCTCGTAGTTGTAGCCGACCTCGCCGGAAAGCGGCGAGGCGGTACGACCCTGGAGCGCATTGGTCGCCACCCGGAGCGTGTACGGCCCGGAGGTGGCCGACCCGGTCAGAGCCGGGGTGATCCGACTCTCCGGATCCTCATCCTGAAGCTTGTCCCACGCGTCGTTGCACGACTCGTTGGTCAGCTCCACCAGGATGACGTTCGGGTCCCCCGAAGGGATCTCCACCCCGACCTTGAAACCGGGGAAGTCGCCGTTGGGCTCCGCGGTCATCAGGTAGCCGACACCGAACAGCTCGTTGGTGTTGAGGAAAGCCGCCTCGGCGTAGTAGATCGCCGTGTCGGAGCCGATGATCCACGGTGGCGACGTGGCCTTGGACACGTGCGTGACGACGGCGGTCGACCCGATCTTGGCCGGGCCGTTGCTCATCCCGGTGTGACCGTCGACCTTGCAGACCCCGAACGTGATGTCGAGCTTCGTCACGTTGTAGAAGCGGATCTGGGCGTTGATCTCCTTCGAGATCAGCTGCAGGATGAAGACGATCGCCATGATGCCGATGCCGACCGCGAAGAGCACTCCCTGAGCAACCGTGATGGAGACGTCGGCGAAGACGCCCTCGGCGACCTCGGCCCCTTCCTCGGCGGACTCCTCGGCCGCCTCGCTGGCATCGGACTCGACGTCGTCCTCGGCCTGGTCGGCATCCTCGCTGCCGCCACCGCTGACCCGGTTGTAGATCTTGATCGCCGTGTTCTTGATCCAGTTCGCCACCGACTTGATGATCGACAGCCCGAACTTCGCGAGCACCGGTGCGGCCAGCAGCCCACCCAACCCCAGCCCGGCGTAGTGCACGTCGTTCAAGATCATCTGGCTGGAGCCCTGGTCGGTCGTGAAGGTCACGTACGCGATGCCGACCGGCTTGTAGGTGTCCTTGCTGCCGGTCCCGTCCTTGAGTGGTCCGGTGTCGGTGAAAGTGTGCGACACGCTGAGGAAGTTGTTGCCCTGTGCCACGTACTTGACCGGATCGCCGGACTCCTTGTCCGTGCCGTCGAGCCAGACCTCGTCCCCGCCGGTGGCGATCGTCTGGTAGAGACCCTGCAGGGCCTGGAAGTGCCCGGCGAAGAACTCGTACACCGGGTCGCCGCCGACCAGTGCGGTCTCGATGAGCTGGACGAAGCTGGGTGTCGTCGGCGAGGCCGAGTTCACGCCAGGTCTCGGCTGGACCTGGATCTGGTGGTCGGCGGGCGTGTCTGTGGCGGTGGGCATGAGGGTCTCCTTGTGGGGTGGGGACTGTGGGGTGGGGACTGTGGGGTGGGGACTGTGCGGTGGACGGGACTGAGGGTGTGGCGAGGGTGGCCGGTGCGGGTTCGTCCGGGTCAGGAGCGTGCGGGGAGGCGTGAGGTCCGCGGTGCCCGGATCAGGCGACGGGCTCGATCACGACGACGTGCTGGTACTGGTAGCCGACCCGCCCGTCGGCCGGAGCGGGCGACGTGCCCGACACCTGGTTCGTGGCGATACGCACCTGGTACGGGCTTTCGGGCGTGCCGGTCGACGTCGCGCAGAGCGCGGTGTTCTTGCCGTGGTTGGCTTCCCAGAAGCCCTGGTAGTCCTCACCGGCACCGATCTCGGCCGCCAGGGAGTTGTCGCTGTGGTTGGGGATGTCGATCATCACGTCGGCTCCGGGGAACGTCGGTGTCGGGGCGATCCGGAGCACGTAGGCGACGCGGGCCAGCTTGTCGGTGTTGGCGAACATCCACCCGGCGTAGCTGACGGCCCGGTCGCCGATGATCCACGGTGGTGTCCAGACCGGCCCGATCGGCGCCAGCGTGACGAACTCGGTGCCGGTCGGACCCGCGTACCGGTCGTCTGCGTCCAACCAGGCGAGACTGACGTCGAGCGCCTCGCCGGTGGTGTTGTAGACCCGGACGTAGCCGGTCATCTGCTTGGCGAGCAGCTCCAGGGACAGCAGGGCGAGCACGGCGACGACCTGCAGGCCCATGCCGATGGCTTCGCCCGTGGTCATCCAGACGTCGGTCTCCACCGTGGCGCCGCCGGGTCCGAGGAACGTCGTCCGCCCGGACGCCGCGGTGGCCGCGTCGTCGGCGGCGTTCGCCGCGGCGGCGGCCGCCACCCCGAGGTCGGCGGTGCCGCCGGCCTCCCAGGCCAGCTCGAACATGTCGGCGACGAAACCGACCGCCTTGTCGACCAGCACCTTGATCAGGTCCCGCGTGCCCTCCGCGGTCGCGAAGGCCTGGATCGGATCACCTTGGTAGGTGAGGGTCGAGCTCATCAGCTGGGTGATCTGGGGAGCGTCGCCGTCCGCACCGGTCAGCAGGACCAGGTACATGAACCCGATGGTCGCCGGCGCGCCCGTCACCCCGTCAGCGAGGGCGGTCGTGGCGTCGTCGCCCGGGGTGATCCCCAGGGTGAGGAAGGTGTCGCCGACCACGACGTAGCGGGTCGGGTAGCCGTTGCTCTTGTCGACGCCGGACAACCAGTTCGTGCCGTCTCCTGCAGCCGCTCGGCGCATGCCGGAGAGCGCAGCGAGATCCCGGGCGAACAGGTCGTGAACCGGCGGTCCACCGGTCTCGCTGACCTTCGAGATCTCCGCCAGGACGGTCGTCCCCGGTCCGACCGCCGACGCCCAGGAGAAGTCGGCGAAACTGAAAGAATGGGTGCCCACAGGCATATCGCGCCCTGCCACTTGATCTTGCTTCGGCCCCCGAGCCAATTGGAGTATGACCTAGACACCGGACTCTCCACAAGGCTCCCGAGGAACCTTTCACACGCTCCTCCGCGTCGCCGGAAAGCGTACGTCGTAAGGCGATCCGCGGGCGGCGGCCAGCCGGTCCCGGCGCCGGTGGCGATCGCCTCCGGCGTGTGGTCAGGCACCGTCGATGAGGTCGAGATCCCGGACGGCGTAGCGGTGGTGCTCCCACTCCTCCTGCAAGATCACGTGCAGACAGGACAGGGTGGTCTCGGGGAGCTCGGGAGCCCACGGGTTCGTCCGTGACGCCGCCAGCTCGTCGGTGGTGACCGTAGCGAGGAAGCCGCGCACGAGGTCCTGGTGCTGCGCCCGGACCTCGAGCACCTCGGCGTACGTCGGCGGCCCGCTGGTGAAGATCGACATGTCCACGCCGTCGTCCGCCGCCTCCGGCCCGGCCAGGCCCAGGGGGTGGAACGGCTGCTCCACCCCCTGGACCGCCTTCCGGAGCCACGCGTCGGTGGCCAGGACCAGGTGCCGGAGCGTCTCGGCGAAGGACCACTCGCCGGCGACCGAGATGTCGACGGTGCCGTCCGGCATCCCCGCGACCCGGTCGAGGGTGGCCGACCAGGTCCGTTCCAGCTGGGCCCAGGCTCCGCGCAGACCGGCGGGATCGCCGGCCCGGCGCTCGCCCCGCCCGGGGAACCGACGGTTCAGCTCGGCGTCGACGTGAGCCGTGACGTCGACGCCGTTGACCAGCAGGGCGCTCGGGCCGTCCAGGAGCCAGGGGGAGTCCAGATCGGCGTCGGCCAGATCGACGCCCCTCATCACCACGCCGGTCAGGTCGGCGCCGACGAACCGGGCGCGGCGGAGGTTCGTGTCGCGGAACTCGGCGCGCGCCAGGTCGTCGGACCGGGTGAACCTGGTCAGCGCTGCTTCTCGCGTTCGGTCCTCCCGTGCCACTGTTCGTGTCCGGTCACCGACGGTGCCCGGCGGGTCCCCGTCGCGCAGGGCACCGACGACCGCTGCGTAGGTCTCCTCGACGGCGCCGGGACGACTCGTCACGACAGTGGCCGCGGGTCGGGACGGCAACGACTCCAGCAACGCGTCGTAGAGGGACGCCAGGAACGTCCGCCCGCCGTAGAGCTCCACCAGCGCACGGTTGTGGGTGCCCCACTCGCTGTCGTCGGCCCGATCCTCGAACCGGTCGAGCGACGCCGTCCGCTGGTCCAGCAGCACGATCTCGTGGAACTCGGCCCGCTGGCGGCGGGCGACCTCGGCAACAGCGGCGACCTCGTCGGGCCGGGAGAGGAACTGGGGCAGGACGACGTCGCGACCGCCGGCGAGGTGCGCCGACGCCATGGCCAGGGCGACGGGCCGCAGCACGTCGTGGGTGCGGTTCTCGGGATCGCGCCAGCCACCCACCAGCCGGTGCAGACTGTCGATGTCCAGCGCGAGCGTCCCGGGGTGGCGGTCGGCGTAGAGCGCAGCGAGGGTCGACTTACCGATCCCCGGCGGGCCGTTCAGCAGGATCAGTGCCGTCACCGAGAGCCCGCGACCTCCGCGGCCACGTCGGCGATGGGCCCCTCCACGTACGCGAAGCCGGCAGCCTCCACCCGCTCCCGCCAGGCCTCGCCGTCCGCATCGGTCAAGGCCACCTCGGGCTGCCGCCAGATCGTCTGGACCCCCAGTCGGCCGCCCTCGGCGAGGATGCCGTCGATCTCGGCGAACGGACGGTAGACGTAGAGGAGGTCCGCGCGATCCGGGCGACGGCCGCGCTCACGCTCCACCACCGCACCGTCGACACGCTCGTGGGTGCTGACGTCCGCGGGCTCCGGGCCGCCGTAGACCGTCACCGTGAGGCCGGCCCGGAGCAGGGAGTCCGGGACGTCTCGGTCGGGGAAGTCCTGCACGACCACGTGCTGCGCGGCTCGCAGGACCTCAAGGGGCTCGGACATGTCGTCTCCCATCGTCGTCTTCGGACTCTACGACGCGTCGGCCTCCACCGCGAGGGTCGCGCTGCCGTAGGCGGGAACGCGCAGCTCGTGCAGCCCACGGCCGACCTCGCCGACCGAGCCGACGCTCGCCGCCGCCGCCGAGCGCACGCGCCCGTCCCGCACCGACAGACCCGTAGCCACCCGGATGACCAGCGACTCCTCCGCGGTGGCGTTCAGGATCGTCATCCCGCCCGCCGCCACCATGTCGACGACGACGGGTGCGTACCGCGCGACGACCGACTGCGCCAGGTCGGTGCGCTCCGCGCGGACCAGGTCGTACGCCCGTTCGGAGCCCTGCACCGTCAGCGTGCCGTCCAGGACGACGGGCGCGTGTGCCTGCCACAGCGCCAGCAGACCGGCCAGGGCGGACGACTGCTCGGTGCCCAGATCGGCCAGCCGCATGGAGATCTGCGGCACCGCGAACCAGCACGCGTACAGCTGCTGGGCCACGGCCTCGGCTCCGCCGGTCGGACCCCACATCAGCATGTCCCCGTGGACGACCTGCCCGACGGAGAGCAGACGGGCATCGATGGTCGAGCGCCGGTTGACCACAGCATCGGCGGGGCAGTCGCTGGCGCGCAGGATCTGCCCGTACGCCCCGATCGCCGGGTTCACGTACGGCTGCCGGAACTCGACGGCGGCGTCGGCGTGCCCGGCCTCGGCGAGCCGCTGCCGGATCAGGGCGAGCGTGGTCCGCATCGCCTCGCCGACGTCGTCGTGATCACCGCCGGACGGCGTGCCCCGGTAGACCATCGCCTGCTCGAGGAAGTCGATCTTGAGACCGTCGAGGCCGTAGTCGACCACCAACCGGGTGCAGGTGCCGGCGAGGTGCTCACGCACCTCGGGATGGCGGGGGTCGAGGACGTGGCAGCCGAGGTGGTCCACCGTCGTGGGCGCGTACGGAGCCAGGGCGGCGAACGCGTCGGCGTCCGGACCGAGCAGCAGGGGAGCGATCCACAGGACCACTCCCGCCCCCTGGGCACGGAGATCGGCCGAGAACGCGGCCAGGTCACCGAACTTGGCCGGATCCGGCACCCAGTCCCCGCACCCGGCGTAGCCGCGACCGACGGCCAGTCGCTGCCAGCCGTCGTCGACGAAGACCGATCCGCAGCCGAGACCCACGGCGAGGGCGGTCTCGGCGGCCACCCGTTCCTGGTCGAGGTCCTGGGTGAACGTGTACCAGGTGGAGTAGACCGGGCGGCGGGCCACCTCCGGGACGGGCAACGGGGTGGCGTCCAGCCGCCCGGACAGCCAGCCGGCGATCCGGGAGACCGTCTCCGCCAGGGGCGTCGGGGCCGCGCTCGTGACCAGGCGCAGCCGGCGGTCGGACGCGGCCGGACGTCCGCGCAGCTGCAGCGCGAAGTTCTTGTGCTCCTCGGAGATCCCGTACCGGACCTCGAGCTCGTCGACCAGCTCGTCGAGCCCCCAGGCGAACAGGCTGGTCCCGGCTGCGTCGTGCAAGCAGCCGACCGGAGCCCAGCTGACCAGGCTGGTCGCCGTCCTCCCGGCCCAGTCCGCGGCCAGCGTGCGTTCGGCCCCGGCACCGGGGTGCCAGTAGCCGACGGCGGCGGCCAGGGGCACCTCCAGACGGAGATCGAGCGCGACGCCGGCCGGGAGCTCGAGCTCCAGCTCGTTCCAGTCCGGGTCGCCGGCCACGACGGTGGTCCGGACACCCTCCGCCGTGATCAACCGTTCCCAGCCGAGGGTCTGCGCAAGATCCATGAGAGCAGTCAACCGGGTGGAGAGGCGCGCGCCAACCCGACGGCGGCTGCCCGCTCAGGGGAACCCGGGTCAGTCGTGGAAACCGCAGGAACCGCCCACCATGGGCAGGTTGCAGCCGGGCACCGGGCAGCGAGGGACGGCCGCGTCGACCGCGTTGCGACGGTCCTCCTCCCTTTGCTTGGTCGGAGTCCGGCGGGTCGTCTCCGACGCCCGCGGCGCAGCCTTGCGGGCAGCGCCGGCCCCCGTGGTCCCGGCGGCTGAGCTCCGCCGCCGGTTGGCGGCCGCGCGCGGCGCCGGCTGGGGGGCGTGTCGGCGCAGGGCCGTCACCACCAGGGCGGTCATGGCGTTGATGCGTGACGGGTCGAGCCGTCCGTACCGGCAGTGCACGAGCCAGGTGGTGTCGTTCTCCTTGTCCAGACCGAGCGCGGAGTCCGCCCGCTGCGCCCGCTCCGCCTCGGCCGGGGTCAGCGCCGCCGAGAGGCGTGACGGCGAGAGGTAGACCGCGACCGGCTGTCCCCGGACGGCGACGGCGACCTGGTCGCCCACGACCGCCTCGATCAGGGTCGCCCCCTCGCGGGTCACCTGCGCCATGGCCCGCAGCACGGCCTCCCGGACGTCACTCGGCACACGCCAGTCCTGCAGTCGGCCCTCGAGATCGCTCTCTGGCGGCACGGAAACCCCTCCGATCATCGGCACGTCGGGGTGCCGCGGCTGGATCGGCACACCATCGCTCAGTCTCCACCACGGCCCCGCACGGACGGCAGGCCGGCCGGTCCCGAGCCGGAGGCGACGGGCGTAGGGTCGGCTGCATGGCCGATCAGAACGCCTCCGCTGACCTCGATCCCACCGTCGCGCCCAGCGGGGACGGCTGCGTGGAGTGCCTCGATCATCCGGACGGTTGGTGGGTGCACCTGCGCCGCTGCGCCGCGTGCGGGCACATCGGCTGCTGCGACTCCTCACCGAGCCAACACGCCACGGCGCACTTCCGCACCACCGGTCACCCGATCATGGCCAGCTTCGAGCCGGGCGAGAACTGGTTCTGGGACTACCGGACCGACACCGCCGTCGCGGGCCAGGAGCTGGCACCGCCCACCAGCCGGCCGCAGAGCCAGGGCTCGCCGGCTCCGGCGGACCGGGTGCCGGAGAACTGGATGGACCTGATCAACTGATCCGGCCGGGCGGCGCACCGTCCGACCGAGAACTCGTGACATCTGTGCGGTTCAGTGTGTCCACGCACCCCGACCCGCCGATCGGACTGCCGAGTCGCGGGCTGGTCACGCCGCCGCCGGGTGCCGGGAGCGCTGCCCTTCGTCGTCGCCCGATCGCGGCGACGGGACCCTTGACGTACCTGTCGGCGACGCCATCGATGTGAGCGCTCATAACCCCGCGTCCTGAGCGGCTGCCCGGCAGTGGCTTCCGCCCGGGGTCTCGCTGCCCCCGATACGGTCCGGGCTGTGCCTAAGTGAGCGCTCACAACGTTATCGAATCGTGACGAGATCAGGATGCGAGGGGAGAAATGTGAGCCCTAACATTCTGGCCATGCCCAGAGGGCAGCGAGGGTGGCCGCAGCCGCGACACCAGCGCATCGACTTCAACGAGGAGGTAGCGATGGGACTCACGCGACGTGGATTCCTGGGAGCGACGGTGTCGGCGGCCGCGCTGATGGGCCTGTCGGCCTGTGGCGGCGTCGACAGCGCCCCCGGCGGCTCGGGAGGCGGGGGCGACGCGAAGATCGTGCTCGGCTTCGCGCAGGTCGGCGCGGAGAGCGGCTGGCGGACCGCCAACACCAAGTCCGTGCAGGACGCGGCGAAGGACGCCGGCATCGACCTGAAGTTCTCCGACGCGCAGCAGAAGCAGGAGAACCAGATCAAGGCGATCCGGTCCTACATCCAGCAGAAGGTCGATGTGATCGCCTTCTCGCCCGTGGTCGAGTCGGGTTGGGACACCGTGCTCAAGGAGGCCAAGACGGCGAACATCCCCGTGGTGCTGACCGACCGCGCGGTCGACTCCGCCGACGACTCGCTCTACGTCACCTTCCTGGGCAGCGACTTCGTCGCCGAGGGCAAGAAGGCGGGTGACTGGGTGGTGAAGGAGTTCGCCGACGCCTCGACGGTCAAGATCGCACAGCTGGAGGGCACCACCGGTTCGGCTCCGGCCATCGACCGGGCCGAGGGCTTCGCCGACGTCATCAAGGCGGATCCGAAGTTCACCATCGTGGCCTCGCAGACCGGCGACTTCACCCGGGCCGGCGGCAAGCAGGTGACCGAGGCGCTGCTGAAGTCCAACCCGGACATCAACCTGATCTACGCCCACAACGACGACATGGGACTCGGCGCCATCGAGGCCATCGAGGCGGCCGGCAAGGTGCCCGGCCAGGACATCAAGCTGGTCACCGTGGATGCGGTGAAGGACGGCATGACCGCCCTGTCCGAGGGCAAGATCAACTTCATCGTCGAGTGCTCGCCGCTGCTCGGCCCGCAGCTGATGGACGTGGTCAAGAAGGTCAAGGCGGGGGAGTCGGTGGAGAAGCGCATCCTCACCGAGGAGACCACCTTCACTCCGGAGCAGGCGAAGGAAGCGCTGCCCAGTCGGCAGTACTGACACCTGTCCCAGCTGCCCGTACGATCACGTTCCGGCGCTCCGGCGGTCACACCGCCGGAGCGTCGACCGGCTCCGGAGAGGACCGAACCGATGGACGATGTGTCTCCCGTCGTCGAGATGACGGGGATCTCGATCGCGTTCCCACCCGTGCAGGCCCTCGAGGGCGTCGACTTCCGGCTCTACCCGGGCGAGGTGTGCTCGCTGATGGGCGAGAACGGGGCCGGGAAGTCCACCCTGATCAAGGCCCTCACCGGCGTCTACCCGATCGACGCCGGCCGGATCATGGTGGCGGGTCGCGAGGTCGCGTTCACCGGTCCGGGCCAGGCCCAGGAGGCGGGCATCAGCACCGTCTACCAGGAGGTCAACCTGCTGCCGAACCTGACGGTGGCGGAGAACATCATGCTCGGCCGCGAGCCGCGCGGCTGGGCCGGGATCGACGCCCGCGCGATGCGCCGGCACGCCCGCGACCTGCTCCGCGGGCTCAACCTCGACATCGACCCCGGCTCGCTGCTGGGCTCGCACTCGCTGGCCGTCCAGCAGCTGGTCTCGATCGCCCGGGCGATCGACATCCAGGCCAAGGTCCTGGTGCTGGACGAGCCGACGTCCAGCCTCGACGCCGACGAGGTCGAGGAGCTGTTCCGGGTGATCCGCACGCTCAAGGAGTCCGGCGTCGCGATCTTGTTCGTCTCCCACTTCCTCGATCAGGTCTACGAGATCAGCGATCGCCTCACCGTGCTGCGCAACGGCCGCCTGGTGGGGGACTACCGCACCGACGAGCTGCTCCGGATCGAGCTGGTGCACAAGATGATCGGCAAGGAGATGGCGGTGCTGGAGCAGATCGAGCGCCGCACCCAGACCGCCGACACCGACGACGGGCAGAAGCCGTACGTGCAGGCGGTCGGTCTGGGGCGCAAGGGGTCGATCGAGCCGATCGACCTCACCGTCTACGAGGGCGAGGTCGTCGGCCTGGCCGGGCTGCTGGGCTCCGGCCGGACCGAGCTGGGGCGGATCCTGTCCGGCGTGGACCGGTCCGACACCGGCACGCTGACCGTGCACGGCCGCACCCGGCGGTTCCGCTCCCCGCGGTCGGCGCTGAAGCAGCGGATCGCGTACTCCTCGGAGAACCGCCGGGCCGAGGGGATCGTCGGCGACCTGACCATCCGCGACAACATCGTGCTGGCGCTGCAGTCGGACCGCGGGTGGCTGCGCCGCATCCCGCGGCGGCGGCAGGACGAGCTGGCGGCGAGCTACATCGAGGCGCTCAACATCCGGCCCGCCAACCCGGACGCGCTGGTGCGGAACCTGTCGGGTGGCAACCAGCAGAAGGTGCTGCTGGCGCGGTGGCTGGCCACCGCACCGCGCCTGCTGATCCTGGACGAGCCGACCCGGGGGATCGACATCGGCGCCAAGGCGGAGATCCAGAAGCTGGTCGCCGACCTGGCCGACAACGGCATGTCGGTGCTGTTCATCTCCGCCGAGCTCGAAGAGGTCCTTCGGCTCTCCCACCGGGTCGTGGTGCTCCGGGACCGCCGCAAGGTGGCCGATCTCGACAACGACGACCTCTCCGTCTCCGATCTCCTGGCCGTCATCGCCGACGGCGCCGCCCCCGAGGAAGTGACGGCATGATCAAGATCATCTCCCACCGGCTGTTCTGGCCCGTGGTCCTGCTGCTGGTGCTGTTCGTGGTCAACCTGGTGGCGTTCCCCGGCTTCTTCCGGATCGAGGTCAAGGACGGCCACCTCTTCGGCAGCCTGATCGACATCCTCCGCAACGGCGCGCCCACCCTGATCGTGGCGATCGGGATGACGCTGGTGATCGCGACCCGCGGAATCGACCTGTCGGTCGGCGCGGTGGGAGCGATCGCCGGGGCCCTGGCCTGCTCGATCATCCTCGACTCACCCGACCCGGGCTCGGTCACCACGGTGGTCACCGCCGTGCTGGTCTCGCTGCTGGTGGCCGTGGTCCTCGGGCTGTGGAACGGGGCGCTGGTCTCGGTGATCGGCATCCAGCCGATCGTGGCCACGCTGATCTTGATGACCGCCGGCCGCGGGGTGGCGATGCTGATCACCGAGGGACAGATCCTGACCGTCAACTCGCCGCCCTTCAAGGTGATCGGCTCGGGCTTCCTGCTCGGCATCCCGGTCGCCGTGGTCGTCGCGGCGGTGATCTTCCTGGCCGCAGCGCTGCTGACCAGGCAGACGGCGCTGGGCATGCTGATCGAGTCCACCGGCGTGAACCCCGAGGCGTCACGGCAGGCGGGGGTCCGGGCTCGCGAGCTGCTGTTCGCCGTGTACGTCTTCTGCGCGCTGTGCGCCGGGATCGCCGGGCTGATCCTGACCGCCAACCAGACGGCGGCCGATGCCAACAACACCGGTCTGTTCATCGAGCTGGACGCCATCCTTGCCGTCGTCATCGGTGGCACCTCGCTGACCGGCGGCCGCTACTCGCTGCTGGGCACCCTGGTCGGTGCCCTGGTGATCCAGACCCTCATCACCACCGTCTACACCGTCGGCATCCCGCCGATCACCACCATGGTGTTCAAGGCCGCGGTCGTGGTGGCGGTCTGCCTGCTGCAGTCGCCCGCCACCGGGGCGGCGATCCGACGATGGCGGTTGCGCCACCTCGCCCGCGCCGACCGGCAGGCGGTGGCGTGATGGCCGCCACCACGCTGGCCGCCCGGGCCGGTTCGCGCTCCCGCGACGTGCTCGACGTCGTCCGCCGACCGCTGATCAGCCCCAAGTACGGGCCGGTGCTGATCACCGCCCTGCTGCTGGTGGCCATGTTCGTCCTCGGCGGTCTGCGCTACACCGGGTTCGCCTCGGCGCAGGTGGTGCTGAACCTGCTGGTCGACAACGCGTACCTGATCGTCCTGGCGGTCGGCATGACCTTCGTCATCCTGACCGGCGGCATCGACCTGTCGGTCGGTGCGGTCGTCGCGCTGTCGACCATGATCGCCGCCGCCATGCTGGCCGGTGGCTGGTCACCGACCGTGGTGGTCCCCCTGATCTTGATCCTCACGTCGTTCCTCGGGCTGCTGGTCGGGTTGATGATCCACGTGTTCGGCGTCCAGCCCTTCATCGCGACCCTGGCAGCGATGTTCCTGGCCCGAGGGCTCTGCTACGTGATCAGCAACCGGTCGATCTCCATCGAGGACCCGTTCTTCGTGGCCATGGCGCAGACACCCGTGCCGCTGCCCGGGGACCTGACCATCTCCCCGAGCGCGATCCTGGCGCTGGTGGTGGTGCTGATCGCGTTCTTCGTGCTGCACCGGACCCGCTTCGGCCGCACCGTCTACGCCCTCGGCGGCAGCGAGTCGTCGGCCCTGCTGATGGGGCTGCCGGTGGCGCGGACCAAGGTGCTGGTCTACGTGGTCAGCGGCTTCTGCTCGGGGCTGTCGGGTCTGCTGTTCAGCTTCTACACGCTGTCGGGCTACAGCCTGACCGCTATCGGCACCGAGCTGGACGCGATCGCCGCGGTGGTCATCGGGGGGACGCTGCTGACCGGCGGTTTCGGCTTCGTCTGGGGGTCGGTGCTCGGCGTCCTGGTGCTGGGCACCATCCAGACCACCATCACCTTCGAAGGTACGCTCAGCAGCTGGTGGACCAAGATCTTCATCGGCGGTCTGCTGCTGGTGTTCATCATCCTGCAGCGGCTGCTGACCGCGAGACGACAGTAGCCGGACGGGCGGCGTGAGCAGACGAGACACCGGGTGACCAAGGATCCCAAGCCGAGGGCGGCGAACATCTTCGATGTCGCACGCCTGGCCGGGGTGTCCCACCAGACCGTGTCCCGGGTGATCAACGGTCACCTGTCCGTACGCCCGCAGACCCGGGAACGGGTCGAGGAGGCGATCAAACAGCTCCGGTACCGGCCGAGCACGGCCGCCCGCGCGCTCGTCACCCGACGGTCGCGGAACCTCGGGCTGATCATGCCCGGCTCGGCTGACTTCGGACCGTCGAGCACCGTGCTCGGTTTCACCCGCGCGGCGCGGGCGGCGCGCTACACCGTCAGCATCACCAGCGTGTTCGAGCCCGAGGAGGAGTCGGTCCGGGCGGCCACCGAGAGCCTGTTGAGCCAGCACGTGGAGGCGATCCTGGTGGTCGCCGACGACCGGCGGGTGCTGGAGGCGGCGGGTCGGATCGAGCTGGAGGTGCCGTTGGTCGCGGTGGACTCCACCCGCCGGGTGGGGGCGTCGGCGGTGTCGATCGACCAGTACGGGGCGGCCCGGATGGCCACCGAGTTCCTCGTCTCGCTCGGTCACACCCGGATCCTGCACCTGGCCGGTCCGGCCAGCTCGACCGACGGCGGGGAGCGCGAGCGCGGCTGGCGGGACGTGCTCGCCGAGCACGGACTGGCCTCCTCCCCCCCGCTGTTCGGCGACTGGACCCCTGACAGCGGCTACGGGCTGGTCGCCGGGGCGGTGGGTCGCGGGTTCACGGCCATCTTCTCGGCCAACGACCAGATGGCCCTCGGGGCCATGCACGCCCTCGCCGATGCCGGCCTGGAGGTCCCCGCCGACGTGAGCATCGTCGGGTTCGACGACATCCCGGAGGCGGCTCACTTCAGTCCGCCGCTGACCTCGGTCCACCAGGACTTCGACCAGCTCGGGGGTGACCTGATGACGACGGTGCTCGCGGTGCTGGACGACCAGCGCCTCGATCTCCCGGCCCGGGTGCCTACCCTGGTCGAGCGGGCTTCGACGGCGTACGCGCCACGGGACCGTCACGCCTCGACCAGGGACTCGGCCAAGGCGTCGATCAGGACCTGGAGCGCAGCTCCAGGCTGAGCTGATCCGCGTCCGGCCGGCTGAGCGTCCCTGGGCCGTCGTCGCCGGGCGGGACCGCGAGCGTGGGTCAGGCGGTGCTCGCGCCCAGGATGACCAGCAGCGGGACGAGGCGCTCGGCCGGCACCTCGTGGTGGCCCCTGGTGGTGGCGCGCAGCCAGCCGGCGCCGGTCAGCTGGCGCAGGTGGTGGTAGATCTGCCCGGTCGAGCCCAGCCCGGGGGTGTCGGCCAGGTCGGCGGCCGCGGTGGCCTCCCCGCGGGCGACCAGCTGCAGGATGCGCAACCGGGCCGGGTGCCCGAGAGCACTCAGGCCCGGCGCGAGAGCGGTCCAGTCCTGGTCGAGGACCTGGTCGGTGTCGTGGGTGACCTGCCAGCGGACCGGCCCGTGGTCCACCTCCAGCGACCCCGCGTACGCCACCGCCCGCGGACCGTGCCGCTCCTCCAAGCCGGCGAGGATCCAGAACGTCTCCGAGTCGGGCCCCGGGCCGGAACCGGATCCGGACGGCTGCCCGCCGAGTCGCTCCTCCAGCCGCCGTACCCGCTCGGCCAGATCCGCGTACGCGGCGGCGTCGGGCGACTCGGGCGAAGGCATTCTCCGATTTTACGTAATAGTGAGCGGCGGCGCCATGGCCGGGAGAACGACCGAGGGGCCGGTGGAGTGATCCACCGGCCCCTCGGGCTCAGCTCAGGTGCCGCAGGGGCGGACTACTTCTCGTAGCCGACGTTCTCCCACTGCACGTTGCTCAGACCGAACGCGCCGTAGTTGGCGAGCTTGGTCTTGACCGCGATGAGCTCCGGACGCTGGTAGAGCGGCAGCGTCATGACGTTCTCCCAGATCTTCTTCGCCGTCTCGTTGGCCAGGATGATCCGGGCCTGCAGATCCGTCGTCGAGTCCAGCTTCTTGGCGTTCTCGTCGATCGTCGGGTCCGACAGCTGGGAGTAGTTGCTCTCCGAGCCGGTGCCGTAGATCTGGCTGATGCCCTGGAACGGGTACGGGGTGCCGATCCAGCTGAACGCGATGATCTCGAACTCGTGGTTGGAGAGCACCGACCCGTCCTGGAACTTGGCGATCGGCACGTCGACGATGTCGACCTTGACGCCGATCTCCTTGAGCTGGTTCTGCGTCTGCAGCGCCTCGTTCTCCGACACCGAGACACCGCTCAGCTGCGAGAACTTGACCTCGAGCTTCTTGCCGTCCTTCTCGCGGATGCCGTCCGCCCCGACCGTCCAGCCCAGGGCGTCGAGGTCGGCCTTGGCGCCCTCGACGTCGTAGGTGATGCCGGTCTCGGCCGCGACGTCCTTGTAGCCCTCCTGGTTCTGCAACAGGATGTTGTTGTTCAGCGGCTGCACGGGCCAGTCGATGCCCGCCAGGTCGGAGGCGCCGATCGACTCACGATCCAGACCCTTGACGATCGCCTGCCGCACCTTCTGGTCGGTCAGCACGCCGGCCTTGGTGTTGAAGGTGAAGTGCCGGAAGTTCGGTCCGGCGGCGGCGCGGATGCTCGCGTCGGTGACACCCTGCACCCGCTTGTAGGCGTCGGGATCGGGACCGATGTCGAAGCTGTCCAGCTCGTTGTTGGCGAAGGCGGCTGCGGTGGCGTCGGGCGAGATGGCCCGGAAGGTGATCTTGTCCAGCAGCGGCTTGTCACCCCACCACTTGTCGTTGGGGACCTCGGTCAGCACCTTCTGGCTGTTGTCGAAGCTCTCGACCTTGAACGGACCGGCGAGCCAGTCGTTGTTCAGGGTCTTCCAGCCGTTGTTGAAGGTCTCGGGGTCCTTGACGCTCTCCGCCTTGACCGGGTTGACCAGGGGCTGGCTCCAGTCGGGGTAGGCCCCCTTGAAGGTGACGGTGACGTCGAACTTGTCCGCGCCGGCGGTCATGCTGGCGATCTGGTCGTAGCCCTGGGTCGCGGCGCACTCGAACTTCTTGTTCGTGCCGTCGCAGGCCTTCCAGGTGGCCGTCAGGTCGTCGATGTCGATCGGCGAGCCGTCGCCCCAGACGGCCTTCGGGTTCATCTTCAGCTTCACCGTGGTGGGGTCGGCGTTGGTCTGCTCCGCCGACTCCAGCCACACCGGGTTGGGGGTGGGGACGCCCTTGGTGTCGTAGTTGAACAGCGTCGGCATGATCGGGTTGCGGGCTTTGGTCAGGTCGCTGTTGTTGCCGTTCACGTTCATCGGGTTCCAGTTGTTGCCGAAGTCCGAGACGTCCAGCCGGATGGTGCCGCCCTGGGCGAGCTCACCGCGGTCCTTGATGTTGATGTCCTGCGAGGTGATGGGGGCGAT
Source organism: Microlunatus aurantiacus (assembly GCF_039536605.1). NCBI lineage: Bacteria > Bacillati > Actinomycetota > Actinomycetes > Propionibacteriales > Propionibacteriaceae > Microlunatus > Microlunatus aurantiacus. Next base: position 452,546 of record NZ_BAAAYX010000013.1, on the reverse strand, counting down.
CGACTCGGTCGAGCCGCCCTCCCCGCTGCCACCGGTGTCCCCGCCCCCGCCGCACGCGCTCAGGACGAGCAGCCCGGCGATGGCGGGCGCCACCAAGATCTTTCGTGCTTTCACATTGCCTCCAGAGAATCGATGGTGCCGGGCGAACCCGGACCACATGACCTTACGACGGTGCGTGGATCGATTACCACGACCGAGGGGGTTACAGCCTCCTAACGATGTCGTCCGCGGCCCCCGAGGTGCCTAGACGACAGCGCGCTCCTCGTTGTAATGACACGCCGACGTGTGATCCCCGTCGATCACCGGCAGCAGCTGGGGGACCTCGGTGATGCACCGCTGCTGCTGCGCCTCGGTCAGGGTGCCGATCTTGAAGCACCGGGTCCGGAACTTGCAGCCGGACGGGGGGTTGGCCGGACTCGGCAGATCGCCCTTCAGCAGGATCCGGGTCCGGGTGCGTTCCTTCACCGGGTCCGGGATCGGGATGGCCGACAGCAGGGCCTGGGTGTACGGGTGCGTCGGGTGGTCGTAGACGCTGGCCACGTCGCCGATCTCCACGATCTTGCCCAGGTACATCACGGCCACCCGGTCGGCGATGTGCCGGATCACGGCGAGGTCGTGCGCCACGAACAGGTACGACAGGTCGAGCTTGGCCTTGAGCTCGTCCAGCAGGTTGATCACCCCGGCCTGGATGGACACGTCGAGCGCCGACACCGGCTCGTCCAGCACGATCACCTTCGGCTCCAGGGCGAGGGCGCGCGCGATCCCGATCCGCTGCCGCTGGCCGCCGGAGAACTGCTGGGGGTAGCGACTGGCGAACGAGGGTTCCAGCCCCACCAGCCGGAGCAGCTCGTTGACCCTGTCCTCGATCGCCTTGGGGCTGTACTTGAACACCCCGAGTGGCTCGGCGATCAGGTCGAACACGGGCATCCGCGGATCCAGGGACGCCATCGGGTCCTGGAAGACCACCTGCAGGTCGCGGCGCATCTGCTGCCGGTCCCGGCGCTCCAGGCTGCCGACCTCACGCCCGAGCACGGCGATCCGGCCGTCGGTCGGGGGCTTGAGGTTCAAGATCTCCAGCAGGGTGGTGCTCTTGCCGCAGCCCGACTCGCCCACGAGGCCGAGCGTCTCGCCCCGCTTGACCTCCAGGTCGATGCCGTCGACGGCGTAGACGGTGCCGACCCGACGGCGGAACACCGCCCCCTTCATCAGCGGGTAGTGCCGTTTCATGTCCGACAGCTCGAGCACGGTGTCGCGCTGGTCGCGCGGGATCTGCTCCAGCGACGAGGTGGGGATCACCGGGACCGGGAAGATGTCGGCGTAGTCCAGGTGCTCCTGGGCGATCCGGGCCGAGTGGATGCAGGCGGCGCGGTGCCCGGGCTGGTCGGTGGGCGCGAGCGGCGGCTCGTCGGTCCGGCAGGCGTCGGTGACCATCGGGCAGCGGGGGGCGAACGGGCACCCCGGGGGCAGGTTCACCACCGAGGGTGGGTTGCCCTCCAGGGTGGCCAGCGCCTCCTTGTCCTTGGCGTCCAGCCGTGGAACCGCACCCAGCAGCCCGATCGTGTACGGCATCCGCGGCGTGGCGAAGATCTCGTCGACGGTGCCCTGCTCGACCGGCCGGCCGGCGTACATCACCGTCACCCGGTCGGCGATCCCGGCCACCACGCCGAGGTCGTGGGTGATCATGATCACCGCCGCTCCGGTCTCCTGCTGCGCCTTCTTGAGCACCTCCAGCACCTGGGCCTGGATGGTGACGTCGAGGGCCGTGGTCGGCTCGTCGGCGATGATCACATCGGGGTCGTTGGCGATGGCCATGGCGATCATGGCCCGCTGGCGCATGCCGCCGGAGAACTCGTGCGGGAACGACTTCACCCGTACGCCGGGGTTGGGGATGCCGACCAGCTCCAGCAGCTCGACGGCCCGGGTGGTCGCCGCCGCCCGGGAGATGGAGTGGTGGACCTGCATGGTCTCCACGATCTGGTCGCCGATCGTGTAGACCGGCGTCAGGGCCGACAGCGGGTCCTGGAAGATCATCGCCAGCTCTTCGCCGCGCAGCCGGGACATCGCCTCGTCGCTGCGACCCAGCAGCTCGTCCCCGTGCAGCTTGATCGAGCCGGTGATCCTGGCGGACTGGGGGTGCAGCCCCATGATCGCCAGCGAGGTGACCGACTTGCCGGACCCCGACTCGCCGACGATGGCCATCGTCTCGCCGGCCGCCAGTCTGAAGTCGAGACCGCGGACCGCCCGGACGGGGCCGGCTTCGGAGGGGAAGGTGACGTGCAGGTCGGTGACTTCGAGCACGGTGCCGGCGGTGGTGCGCCTGACCTTGCCGGCGGGGGCGGTGATGCTCATACGGATCCTCCGAGCGTGCTCGTCATGCAGAACCACCGGACTGGGAGCTCGGGTCGAGGGCGTCGCGCAGCCCGTCGCCCACGGCGTTGACGCTGAGCACGAGGAGCACCACCACGACGGCGGGTCCGGTGAACAGCCACGGGAAGCTGTTGACCTGGCGGGCGCCCTGGCCGAGCAGGGTGCCCAGCGAGGTGTCGGGTGCCTGCACGCCGAAGCCGAAGAAGGACAAGCCGGTCTCGGCCAGGATGGCGGCGCCCACGTTGAGCGTGGCGTCGATGATCAGCAGCGACGAGATGTTCGGCAGGATGTGGCGGACGATCGTCTTCGGTGCGGACAGACCCATGAAGCGGGCGGCCTGGACGTACTCCCGTTCCTTGATCGACATCGACAGGGATCTGACGACGCGAGCCGACAGCACCCAGGAGAACGCGGCCAGCAGCAGCACCAGCAGCAGCCACGAGTTCGGTCCCTTGGGCCCGCCGGTGCTGATCAGCGCGATGAGCAGGAAGGAGGGCACCACCAGCAGGAGGTCGATCACCCACAGCGCGATCCGCTCGAACCAGCCACCGAAGTAGGCGGCGAACGAGCCCACGACGGCCGCGACGGTGGTGGAGATGATGGCGACCAGGAAGCCGATCAGCAACGACTTCCGCAGCCCGCGCAGGGTCAGGGCCAGCATGTCCCGGCCGCCCTGGGTGGTGCCGAACCAGTGCCGTTCGCTCGGACCCTTCAGGTAGGCGCGCCGGTCGATCTCGTCGTAGGCGTACGGGCTGATCCACGGGCCGATCACGGCGACCACGATCAGCAGCACGATGATCACCGCGCCGACCACAGCCGTCTTGTTGCGCAGGAACCGACGCGCGATCAGGCGGCGGCGGGTGATCCGCTTCTCGCCCGGCCCGGGCTCGACCGGGGTCAGGGTGTCGCCGTCGACCTCGAGGGCCACCTCGGCACGGTTGTCGGTCACGGGCGTAGCCTCCCGGGAGTGCGCGCGAACGAGCGGGACTGCGCGCAGCTCGTGACCACGGAGCACGGAGCGCGACCAAAGGTGTTGTCTGTCACGATCCCGTCTCCTAGCTCAGCCGCACGCGCGGATCGAGGACGGCCACCATGATGTCGGCCAGGATGGCGCCGAACAGCACGCAGACCCCGCTGAAGGCGGCCACCGCGACCGCTCCGTTGACGTCCTGGCGCTGGATGGTGGTCACGGCGTACTCACCCATGCCGTGGAAGGAGAAGATGATCTCCATGAAGGTGGCCCCGGTGAACAGGGTGGCCACGCTGAAGGCGAAGTAGGTGCCGGTCGGGATGAGGGCGGTCCGCAGCGCGTGCTTCATGACCGCCCGGGACCGGCGCAGACCCTTCGCCCGGGCGGTGCGGACGAAGTCCGACCCCAGCGAGTCCAGCATCAGGTTCCGCTGGATCCGGGAGAAGAAGGCCGCGTTCAGCAGGATCAGGACGATGGTGGGCAGCAGCAGGTGCTGCAGTCGGTCGAACAACCAGGCACCCGGATAGGACCCGCTCTCCCCGGTCTCCCCGACGAACTCGAAGATCCGGAGCCCGGTGGCGTTGTTGACGTCGGTCGCCCACACCTGCAGCACGCTGGCCAGGACGAAGGAGGGGATCGATAGGAAGAACAGCGACGACAGGGTGAAGAAGCGGTCGGAGACCCTGTACTGCCGGGTGGCGGTCCAGGCCCCGATGAAGACGCCGGTGACGATGCCGATCAAGGAGCCGAGGGTGATCAACCGCAGGCTCACCCAGACGCGCCGGCTCACCTCGTCGTTGACGCTCGCGCCGACCGGGGACTCACCCCAGTTCCAGTGCAGCACGATGTCGGTCAGCCAGGTCCAGTAACGCTGCAGCAACGGCACCTGGTCGCTGAGGTTCTTGGCCCGCAGGGTCGCCTCCACCGCACCCGGATCCAACGGGGGGTTGCGGAGCAGGAAGAGCGACCGCGGATCGAGCTGGCTGGCCGAGAGGAAGTAGGTGAGGCTGATCGCCACGAACAGGAGGATGGCGTAGTTCAGCAGTCGCCGCGCCACATATGCGCCCATCGGAGAGATGGACCTCCTTCGTGCCGTCGAAGCGGGTGGATCACCACCGCCGGGGGGTCGTGCGGGATCGAGAGGGTGCCTACCTAGCGCAAGACTCTAGCCCCGCATCCCTCATCCACCGTTAATCGGCTCGTCAGATCCAGGACCGGAACCACATCCGCGCCCGCCACCGGGCGTACGTGATCGGCTCCCCGCTGAGGATGGGGTGGAGCCAGGCGAAGTTCGCCGCGACCAGGGCGACGAACGCCCCGGCCAGGACGCCACCGAGCATCCGCCGGTCGCCCGCCCGCGCGTCGCCGATGAGCCGGCCGAGACACAGCGCCACCGCCATCACCGTGAAGGGGATGAGCGCGACCGCGTAGAAGTAGAAGACGGGCCGGGTGTCGTAGGAGAACCAGGGCAGCCAGACGCTGAGGACCCCGACCACCGGGATGCCGAAGCGCCAGTCCCGGACCCCGACCCACAAGATCACGGCCGCCACCAGCGCGATCACCCCGCCCCACCACAGCGCCGGGGTTCCGATCGCCAGCACGGAGCTGACGCAGGTGTCGGCGCCCGAGCAGCTGCCGGCGCCGGCGGGGAGGTCGCCCTGGTAGTGCATGGACAGCGGTCGGACGATGAGCAGCCAGCCGATCGGCTTGGCGTCGTAGGAGTGCGTGGCGTGGTTGATGTAGTCGCCGGTGTGGAAGCCCCAGATGTCGCGGTGGTACTGGATCAGCGACGCCAGCGGCGCTCCCAGGAACCTCGTGGTCCACGCCTCCGGGTGCTGGGTGCCCCAGTTGCGGTCGTAGCCGCCGGTGGTGGACAGCCAGCTGATCCAGGTGCTGACGTAGACGACCGCCGACAGCAGCACCAGGGAGACGAAGGCGGGGAGGCCGTCCCGCAGGATCCCGGTGTACGCCGCGGTCCCGGCGCCGGCCAGCCGACGGGCGCCGACGTCCCAGGCCAGGCCCAGCAGGGCGAAGGCGGCCAGCACGTACAGCGCGTTCCACTTGCTGCCCAGGGCCAGCCCGAAGGACAGGCCGGCGGCGATCCGCCACGGCCGGACGACCAGGGCCGGTCCGAACCGGCCGCCCAGGTCGGTGAGGTCGTGACGCTCCAGGTGCGCGGCCAGCCGGTTGCGGAACCAGTCCCGGTCGGCGGCCAGGCAGGCCACGGCCGTGACCAGGAAGAAGGCCAGGAAGATGTCCAGCAGGGCCACCCGCGACATCACGTACGCCAGCCCGTCGAAGGCCAGGAGCAGACCGGCCAGGCCGCCGATCAGCGTGGAGCGGGAGACCCGGCGGACCAGCCGGGTCAGGACCAGCACGAGCAGGGTGCCGACGATCAGTGGACCGACGCGCCAGCCGACCGACGTCATGCCGAAGACGTGCTCGCCCGCCGCGATCAGCCACTTGCCGACCTGCGGGTGCACGATGAAGGACGCCGCGTTGTTCAGCACGTCGGGGTTCCCGGCGATGATCTTGGTGTTGGCGTCGTCGGGCCAGGACCGCTCGTAGCCGAACCGCAGCAGCGAGTAGGCGTCCTTCGCGTAGTAGGTCTCGTCGAAGATCAACGCGTTCGGCCGACCGAGGTGCACCACCCGCAGCGCGAAGGCGATGGCGGTCACGGCCAGGGTGACCAGCCAGCCGGTCAGGCGATCGGTCAGCGGAGGAACCCGCAGCCGCTCCAGGGTCGTCCGCTGGGGTGGCGGCGGCGCGTCGGCGCCCTCCGGGGACGCGACGTCCGGCGGGGCCAGCACACTCACGGGAGGAAGTGTAGGAGGGCGATCCTGTGCCAGGGTGACCTTCATGGCGACAGGCGGGCGACTCGTACTGGCAGGTACGCCGATCGGCGACTCGTCCGACGGCAGTCCCGGGTTGGTCGCGGCGTTGACCGCCGCCGACGTGATCGCGGCCGAGGACACCCGCCGGCTGCGCACCCTGCTGGCGCGGCTGGGGGTCACCACCACCGCCCGGGTGGTGTCCTACTTCGAGGGCAACGAGGCGGCGCGGACCCCGGAGCTGGTGGCGGCGATGCTGGACGGCGCCACCGTGGTGGTCGCCACCGACGCCGGGATGCCCTCGGTGTCCGACCCCGGCTACCGGATCGTGGTGGCGGCCATCGCGGCCGGGGTGACCGTCACCGCCGTCCCGGGCCCGTCGGCGGTGCTCACCGCCCTGGCCGTCTCCGGGCTGCCGGTCGACCGGTTCTGCTTCGAGGGGTTCCTGCCGCGCAAGGCCGGGGAGCGGGGGAGACGGCTGTCCGAGCTGGTCGCCGAACCGCGGACCATGGTCTTCTTCGAGGCCCCGCACCGGACCGCCGAGATGCTGGCCGCCGCCGCCGAGGTGCTCGGCCCGGCCCGGCCCGGGGCCGTCTGCCGGGAGCTCACCAAGACCTACGAGGAGATCGTCCGCGGACCGCTGGCCGACCTGGCGAGCTGGGCCGCCGACGGTGTCCGGGGCGAGGTGACAGTGGTGATCGGCGGTGCCGTGGTCGACGCGGGGGAGGAGCTGACCCACGCGGTCACCCAGGTGCAGCAGCTGGTGGCCGACGGCGTCCGGCTGAAGGAGGCGGTGGCCGACGTCGCCGCCGCCACCGGCGTACGGAAGAACGCGCTCTACGAGGCCGCTCTCGGGAGTCGGTGAGCCGAACCGGGCGCCGTGGTCGCGTCCGGGCACGGGTCCACGCGACCGGCGAGAGGGGCGGGCGACTCCGGCGGATCTGCCAGAGTGAGGTGGTGAGCCTGCCGCCCCTGCCCGACCCGCTGCCGCACCCGGTGGTGGATTCCCACTGCCACCTGGACACGGCGTCCGAGGTCAGCGGCCTCGATCCCGACGAGGCGATCGGCCGCGCCGCCGCCGTCGGTGTCACCAAGATCGTGCAGATCGGCTGCGACCTGGCCGGGGCCCACTTCGCGGTGGAGGCCGCGGAGCGCTGGGACGCCGTGGTGGCCGGGGTGGCCATCCACCCCAACGACGCCGCCCGGATGGCGGCCGACGAGCTGCCTCTGGCCCTGGCCGAGATCGAGCGGCTGGCCCGTCATCCGCGCGTGCGCGCCGTCGGCGAGACCGGCCTGGATCACTACCGCACCCGGGACGAGGCGGGTCACCGGATCCAGCGGGACGCGTTCGCCTGGCACATCGGGCTGGCCCGCGCCACCGGCAGGACCCTGGTCATCCACGACCGGGACGCCCACGCCGAGGTGCTCGACGTGCTGGACGCCGAGGGGGTGCCGGACCGGGTGGTGATGCACTGCTTCTCCGGCGACGCCGCCTTCGCCCGCGCCTGCCTGGACCGGGGGGCCTGGCTGTCGTACGCCGGCCCGGTGACGTTCAAGCCGAACGAGCACCTGCGTGACGCCCTGCGGCTGACGCCGCTGGACCGGATCCTGACCGAGACCGACGCCCCGTACCTGACGCCGGTGCCCTTCCGGGGCCGCTCGAACGCCTCCTACCTGATCCCGCACACGGCGAGGTTCCTGGCCGCGACGCTCGACCGGGACCTGAGCGAGGTCTGCCGGGCGCTGGAGCAGAACGCGTACGACGCCTTCGGCGGTCGGTGGGGCGCGGAGACCACGCAGACGGACGGCTGAGTCATGGAGCTCTCCGAGATCCGCCGGCGGCGCCGGATGGTCCGTCGCTACGACCCCGACGTGCCGGTCCCGGCCGCCGCGCTCGACCGCGTCCTCGACGCCGGGCTGCGGGTCCCGTCGGCCGGCTTCACCCAGGGGGTGAGCCTGTTGGTCCTGCAGGGCCGCGATGTCGGGCGCTACTGGGCCTCGACGACCGACCCGGACGTGCCGGCGGACCGCTGGCTGACCGGGATGCGCACCGCGCCGGTCCTGGTGCTGGTCTGGACCGACCCGGACGCCTACCTCGACCGCTACGCCGAGGCGGACAAGGGCTGGACCGACCGTGACCCGGGCCGCTGGACGGCTCCGTACTGGCACGTCGACGCCGGCATGGCGGTGCTGGCCATGCTGTACGCGGCCGTCGACGAGGAGCTGGGGTCCTGCTTCTTCGGCGCCCCGCCGGAGCGGATCGCCACGATCCGGTCCACGTACGCGGTCCCGACCGGCCAGCTCCTGGTGGGGGTGGTCAGTCTCGGCGTACCTGCCGGCCCACCCAGCAGGTCACGAAAAGAACGTCGACCGGCGGACGAATTGGTCCACCGCGGCCAGTGGAGACCCACGTCACACCCCGTTTTGTGATGATTTTGGCACGTGTCGGCCGGGCCGTTATGCTTCCGTGACCAGCGGTCGTGATATAGCGCCCGCCGACCACTGACATCGACCGTCCGGGCGTTATCTGTCCCGGACCAGGGAGCTCACGTGCGCAAGATCATCCCCGTCGTCGCGGCTGGGGCCACGGCCCTCGCCGTCGCCGGCTCGACCTTCGCCTATGCGGCCATGAACAACGACGTGCTGCTGGCCGTCGACGGCCAGACCCGCGAGGTCACCACCATGAGCAAGACCGTGGGCGACGTGCTGGCCGGGCAGGGGATCACCGTCGGTGCGCACGACGTGGTCGCGCCCTCCGTCGACGCCGCCGTCGTCGACGGCACCAAGATCGCAGTGCAGTACGGCCGCCAGGTGACCGCGACGGTCGACGGGCAGCCGAAGACCTTCTGGACGACCGCGACCAGCGTCGACCAGGCCCTGCAGAGCCTGCAGGTCGACACCGTCGGCGCCGACCTGTCCACCAGCCGCAGCGCCGGCATCGGCCGGGAGGGTCTTGATCTGACGGTCAACACGGCCAAGACCGTCACGGTGGAGACCGGGGGCAAGAAGCGCACGCTCGAGACCACCGCGCTGACCGTCGCCCAGGCGCTGACCGAGGCCGGGATCGCCGTCGACTCCGACGACAAGGTGAGCGCGAAGGAGTCCGCCAAGCTGAAGGACGGGCTGAGCGTCACCGTCACCGAGGTCGACGTCAAGACGGTGAAGAAGACCAAGAAGGTCGCCTACGACACCGTCTACAAGAACACCAACTCCCTCGACAAGGGCAAGCGGAAGGTCGACACCGAAGGCAGGAGCGGCAAGCGGACCGTCGTCTACACCGAGGTCCGGCACGACGGCAAGGTCGTCAAGCGCACGCAGAAGTCGTCGAAGGTCACGACCAGGGCCACCGACAAGGTCGTCCTGGTGGGCACGAAGCAGGACGAGGTCTCCGGCGGCAGCACGGCCGGCAACTCGGTCTGGGACCGGCTCGCCCAGTGCGAGTCCGGCGGCAACTGGTCGATCAACACCGGCAACGGCTTCTACGGTGGGCTGCAGTTCACCGCCTCGACCTGGCGGGCCATGGGCGGCTCCGGTCTGCCCCACCAGGCCAGCCGCGAGACCCAGATCGCCGTCGCCAAGAAGCTGCAGGCGCGGGCCGGCTGGGGCCAGTGGCCCGGCTGCACCTCCAAGCTCGGCCTGCGCTGAGCCCCGGCGCCGACCCTGAACGACTCCTCGTCCGGCCCGGGTGACTCCCGGGTCGGACTCCTCTCGGCGAGCGCCGTCCGGAAGCTCGCGACGGCCCTCGACCTGCGACCGACCAAGCAGCGCGGGCAGAACTTCGTCACCGACGGCAACACCGTGCGGCGGATCGTGGCCGCTGCCGGTGTCGGTCCGGACGACGTCGTGCTGGAGATCGGGCCCGGGCTCGGCTCGTTGACCCTGGGGCTGCTCGAGGCGGCCGACCACGTGGTGGCCGTCGAGATCGACTCGCTGCTGGCGGGCGCCCTGCCGGGCACCGTGGCCGCGCACGCGCCGGGCCGTGTGGCCGCCCTCACGGTGGTCGAGGCCGACGCCCTCAAGATCACCGCCCTGCCGAGGGTGCCCACCTGCGTGGTGGCCAACCTGCCCTACAACGTGTCGGTGCCGGTGCTGCTGCACCTGCTGGCCACCTTCGGCGAGTGGCAGCGCGGGCTGGTCATGGTCCAGGCCGAGGTGGCCGACCGGCTGGCCGCCGGTCCGGGCTCGAAGACGTACGGGATCCCGTCGGTGAAGATGTCCTGGTACGCCGCCACCGCTCGGGTGGGGACCGTCCCACCGAGCGTGTTCTGGCCGGTGCCCAACGTCGACTCCGGACTGGTGTCCATCGTGCGCCGGCCCGCCCCGCAGACCTCGGCGAGCCGGGCCGAGGTCTTCGCCGTGATCGACGCGGCGTTCGCCCAGCGTCGCAAGATGCTGCGGTCCGCCCTGGCCGGCCTGACCGGCTCGTCGGCCGCCGCGTCGGCAGCCCTGGAGGCGGCCGGGGTCGATCCGCAGGCCCGGGGCGAGGTGCTGGACGTGACCGCCTTCGCCCGCATCGCCGAGCAGCTGCCGTCGCGCGCCTGACGGTCCGCCGGGCGCGTCCACTAGCCTTCCAGCAATGTCCGCCCCCAGCTCACCCGCGCCCGACGGCGTCCGCGTACGGGTGCCGGCCAAGATCAACCTGGCCCTGTGCGTCGGACCGCCGCGCCCGGACGGCTTCCACCCGCTGGCCACCGTCTACCAGGCCGTGTCGCTGTTCGACGAGGTGCACGCCGCTTGGGGCGACCCCCGCCAGATGACGGTCACGATGACCGGGGAGGGCGCCGCCGAGGTGCCCACGGACGACCGCAACCTGGCGGTCCGCGCTGCGCGGCTGCTGGCCGAGCGCTACGGCGAGGGCCAGCCGCTGGGGGTGCACCTGTCGATCCACAAGGCCATCCCGGTGGCCGGTGGTCTGGCCGGGGGCTCCTCCAACGGGGCGGCCGCCCTGCTGGCCTGCGCTGACCTGTGGGCCTTGGACGTCTCCCTCGACCAGATGCTGTCGCTCGCCGCCGAGCTGGGCAGCGACGTCCCCTTCGCCCTGCTCGGAGGCACCGCGCTCGGCAGCGGGCGCGGCGAGCAGGTGGCTCCGGTGCTGGGCCGGGGCTCGTACCACTGGGTGCTCGGCTTCGGGCAGCGGGGCCTGTCCACCCCCGCGGTCTACCGGACCTACGACGAGCTGCGCCCGGACGCCCCGATGCCCGAGGTGCCGGACGAGCTGATGGCCGCGCTGCGTTCCGGTGACGCCGTGCGCCTGGGCCGGGCGCTGGTGAACGACCTGCAGGAGCCGGCTCTGCACCTGCAACCCCAGCTGCGGCGGACCATGGAGACCGGGCTGGAGTACGGCGCGCTCGGCGCCATCGTGTCCGGGTCGGGCCCGACCGTGGCCTTCCTGGCCAAGTCGGAGGCGTCGGCCATCGACCTCTGCGTGGCCCTGGCCGCGGACGGGGTGGTCCGTACGGCCCGACGCGTGACCGGCCCCGTCCCCGGTGCCCGCCTGATCGGCTGACCCGGCTCGGACCGCTGCGCGCCCGCCACCGCCGACGGGGTCCCGCTCCTACAGATCCCGGTACGGTGCCAGCAGCTCCCGCAGAGCGGTGGTGAGGGCGCTGCGGTGAGCAGGGTCCAGGTCGGCCAGGATCTGCTGCTCGGCGGCCATCAGCTCGGCGAACGCCTGGTCCACGGCACTCCGGCCCTGGTCGGTGAGACGGACCAGGACGGCGCGCCGGTCGTCGGGGTGCGGATCCCGGGCCACCAGACCGCGGGCGGCGAGCCGGTCGACCCGGTTGGTCATCGTGCCGGAGGTGACCATGGTCTCCTTGAGCAGCTGACCTGGGGACAGCCGGTGTCCCGGGCCGGCCCGGCGCAGGGCGGCCAGGACGTCGAACTCCCAGGACTCCAGTCCGGAGCCCGCGAACGCCGCACTCCGCTCGCGGTCCAGGTGGCGGGCCAGTCGGGTCACCCGCGACAGCACCTGCATGGGGGAGACGTCGAGGTCGGGCCGCTCCCGCTTCCACGCCTCGGCCAGCCGGTCGACCTCGTCCCGGAGGGACGGACTAGCGACGCCGTCCCGGAGGGACGGACTACCGATGCCGTCCCGGAGGGACGGACTACCGACGCCGTCCCGGAGGGCGGGTTGGTCGTCGCCGTCCCGGAGGGCGGGTTGGTCGTCGCCGTCCGGCAGCGGCGGGCCGTCGACCTGGCGCCGAGCGTCGGCGGAGTCGGGGGTGGGCACGCTCCGCAGTGTAGGAGCCGGCGACCGATGGGTGCCCGGGGCGGGATCAGTGCCCGGCGCGGGCGGCGGCGAGATCGTCGTCCGACGTCGGCATGGTCAGGGCCAGGAAGACGATGCCCACGCACAGCAGGGCGGGGACGGCCATCGCGTGCTGGATGCCGAGGTGGCTGACCAGGAAGCCGACCACCGCCGGACCGGCGAGGAAGGCCGCGTAGCCGAAGGTGACCACCACGGCGAGCACCCGTCCGCCGCCCAGGTGACCGGCCACGGCGTAGACCTGCGGGGCGATCATGCCGACGCCGAAGCCGACCAGGGCCCAGCCGGCGATCAGCAGGGGGAGCGAGCTGACCACGGTGACGGTGCCGTAGCCCAGGGCGGCGCAGATGCCACCGAAGCGGACGACGTTGCGCCGCCCGAAGCGGGCGACCAGGCCGTCGCCGAGCAGCCGGATGACCACCATGAACCCGCTGACCGCGATCAGGCCGAGCGCGCCGACGGTCGGGTCGACACCGGCCACGTCGGTGACGTGCAGCGAGGACCAGTCGACGGCGGTGCCCTCGGACAGCCCGAACGCGAGCGCCATGGCACCCAGCACCCAGGCCATGGTCGGGATCCGGGTCTTGACCCCGTCGGCGGAGTGGCTGACCACCGCCGCCTCAGGAGAGATGCGGAGCAGGACGACGTACACGGCGACCGCGATCACGGCCAGGGTGATCATCAGCGGAGCCACGATGCCGGCCCCGTCGATGCCCAGGGCCAGCGCCATCAGCAGCACGGCACCGGCGCCGACGAAGTTGCCGACGGAGAAGAAGGCGTGGAAGCGGCTCATGATCGGCTTGCCGCGGGCGGCCTCGACCTGGACCCCGAGGGCGTTCATGGCCACGTCCATCGCGCCGTTGCCGAGGCCGAAGAGAGCGGCGGCCACGATGGCGAAGGCGTAGGTCGGGGCGAAGGCGAGCACCAGGGCGGCGGCGATCAGGATCGGCAGCCCGGCGAAGACGATGCGGCGCGCACCGATCGAGTCGGCCAGCCGGCCACCGACCTGCATCGACACGATGCCGGCCACGCCGCCGCTGAACAGCATGATCGCGATCTGGGTGGCATCCAGGTCCAGACGCTCCCGCAGCGACGGCAGGCTGCCGCCGTAGCCGCCCAGGATCATCCCGTTGACCGCGAACATGACGATCACGGCTGCGGCGGCCTTGCCGCCGGCGAGCGGGATGGTGGGACGGACAGGGTTCAGGGTCTGGGTCATGACGCTCGTTCTGCTCTGTAGCTGGTTACTGAATCGTTCTAGAAGAGAGTAGGTCACCCGCCGGGGCGTAAGCAAGCGGTGTCGTCGGCGGCCGCCGGGCTGTCGTCCGCCGTCGGGCTCCGGTCAGGACTCGGTGACGAGCCGGGGCTTGGGATCCAGGTGGGACAGCCCGTTCCAGGCGAGGTTGACCAGGTGCGCGGCGACCTCGGACTTCTTGGGCTTGCGGGCGTCGAGCCACCACTGCCCGGTCAGGGCGATCATGCCGACCAGCATCTGGGAGTACATCGGTGCGGTCCTGACGTCCAGCCCGTGCCGTCTGAACTCCGTCACCAGCAGCCCCTCGACCTGCGAGGCGATGTCGCTCAGCAGACTCGCGAACGAGCCCGAGGAGCTGGCCACCGAGGAGTCGCGGACCAGGATCCGGAAGCCGTCGGTGTGGTTCTCCACGTAGTCGAGCAGCGCCAGGGCGGCCTGCTCGACCAGCTCCCGGGAGCGGACGGCGTCGGCCAGGGCGGACTCGATCCGGGTCAGCAAGTAGCCGACCTCCCGGTCCACCACCACGGCGTACAGACCCTCCTTGCCGCCGAAGTGCTCGTAGACGACCGGTTTGCTGACCTCGGCCCGGGCCGCGATCTCCTCCACGGACGTGCCCTCGAAACCCTTCTCGGCGAACAGCCGGCGGGAGACCTCGATCAGCTGCTCCCGCCGTTCGGTGCCCCTCATCCGCACCCGGCCCGGGCGGCGGGCGCGGGTCGGCTCCGGCTTGCCGGCGTGGCTGGGGTCACGAGAGCTGGCGGGCATCGCCCCAGTCTCGCCGATCGGTACGCTGGTCCCCGCCAGGACGCTGCCAGCCGGCGTCACACGATCCCCGGTTGGTCTGCCGGCAGGGCCCGCCTGACTTTGAATCAGGACCAGCGACGTAGGTTCGACTCCTACCCGGGGAGCGCACGACGGAGGACGGGTGGGGATAGCCCCACCCCCGATCCGCCGGTTAGCCTGATCGTCCGCCGACGCGGATCGGACGACCGTAGAGGCATGAGCAACCTCCTCTCCTCACCCGGTCCTCACGTCTACAGCGAGGACTCCGGCCCGGAGTTCCTGTACGCGTCCACGCCTGGAGCCGATCTCGATCATGGACCCGCGACCGCGTCCGACGGGGCGCCGGCGATGCTGAGGCATGCGGGCCGCAACCTCGCCACGCTGGTCGGGCTGTTCGTCGTCAACCTGGCCGCCTTCGTCGTCGCCACCACCCTGGTCAGCCTCGGCGCCGGGCTGCTCGTCGTCTTCGTCGGGCTGTTCGTGCTGGTCGGTGGTCTGGCCGCTTCGGGGGCCCTGGCCGGGGCCAACAAGAGCCTGCTGGCGTACGCCGGGTTCGAGCTCCCGGCGACGCGCTATCCCCGTACGACCGGCGGCTTCGGCCTGCTGCGGCGGCTGCGCGACCCTCAGTCGTGGCGGGACCTCCTCCACGTCCCGATCGCCTTCGTGCTGAGCACCTTCTCCTTCTCCGTGGCGGTGAGCTGGGTGGTCGGCGGGCTCGGCGGCGTCCTCTACCTGCTCTGGGGCCGGTACCTGCCGGACGACAGCCAGGGCCTGGCCCACCTGCTCGGCTTCCCCAACCGGTTCGCCGAGTCGGCCCTCACCATGGGACTGGGTGTGATCCTGCTGCTCACCGCGCCGGCTGTGCTGCACGGACTGGTCCGGCTGCACGTCGCCGTGGCCCGCGGGCTCCTGGTGGACGAGAGCTCCACGCTGCGGGCCCGGGTCAGCGAGCTGACCACCAGCCGCAGCGCGGCCGGCGACGAGGAGGCGCGGACGCTGCGGCGGCTCGAGCGGGACCTGCACGACGGTCCGCAGCAGCGACTGGTGCGGCTCGGGATGGACATCTCCAGCGCCCGACGGCGGATGGCGACCGACCCGGAGCAGGCGCAGCGGCTGCTGGACGAGGCCTACCAGCAGACCCAGGACGCCCTGGGCGAGATCCGTCAGCTCTCCCGCGGGATCGCCCCGCCGATCCTGACCGAGCTCGGTCTGCCCGCCGCCATCACCGCGCTGGCCGCCCGCAACGCGGTGCCCACCACCGTGGACGTGGGCGACGTACGCCTCAGCGACGCGGCCCAGAACGCCGCCTACTTCACCGTGGCCGAGGCCCTGACCAACATGGAGAAGCACAGCCGGGCGTCGCGCTGCAGCGTGGAGATCCACCCGGTCGGTGGGGTGGTCGTGGTCGCCGTCACCGACGACGGCCGGGGCGGGGCGTCGCTGTCCCGGGGCCACGGGCTGGCCGGCCTGGCCGACCGGCTGGCCGGTGTCGACGGCAGCCTGACCGTCACCTCACCGGTGGGCGGGCCGACCCAGATTACCGCCACCATCCCGGCCGACCTCGGCTAGCCGCCGAACTTTCGGAGCAAAACCCACGTCACACGTGGATGGCGGTGCAGAAGTCGGGGAGGATCGGGCCCCATGCGAGTGCTGGTGGCCGACGACTCGGTGCTGTTGCGCGAGGGGCTGCTGCGGCTGCTGGACGAGGCCGGGCACACGGTGGTGGCGGCGGTCGGTGATGCGCCGTCGCTGCTGACGGCAGTGGCCGAGCACCGCCCGGACGCCGCCCTGGTCGACATCCGAATGCCGCCGACCATGACCGACGACGGGCTGCGGGCCGCCGTGAAGGCCCGCCGGCTGCTGCCGGGGCTGGCCGTGCTGCTCCTCTCGGCGTACGTGGAGTCGAGCTACGCCGAGGCCCTGCTCGCCGACGGTCGGGGCGGAGTGGGCTACCTCCTCAAGGACCGGGTCTCCTCGCTGGAGGTGCTGACCGACGCGCTGACCACGATCCGGGGCGGCGGCACCGTGCTCGACCCCGACGTGGTCGCCCAGCTCCTCGTCCGCCGTCGGGCCGACCCGCTCGAGCGGCTGACCCCTCGCGAGCGCGACGTCCTCGGGCTGATGGCGGAGGGCCGCAGCAACACAGCGATCGCTGCCCGGCTGGTGGTGTCGCCGGGTGCGGTCGAGAAGCACATCGGCAACATCTTCGCCAAGATCGACCTGGCCGACGCCGGCACCGACAACCGCCGGGTGCTGGCGGTGCTGGCCTGGCTGGAACGCCGCTGACCTCGGCGGCGGCCGCGTGCCCGGGCGCCGTGCCCGGTAGCCTGACCCCGCCACAGGTCCGCCCCGCGGAGAAGGAGCGCAGTTGTCCGGTCTGACCAGCGAACCGTCCGAGTCCGTCGACCCCGGCTCCTCGGCTCCCGCCGGAGCCGCACCGCCGGCGGTCATCGTGCTCGCCGCGGGCGGCGGCACCCGGATGAAGTCGGCGAAGTCGAAGCTGCTGCACGAGGTGGCCGGGCACCCGCTGCTCAGCTACGCGCTGGCCGCCGCCACCCAGATCCAGCCGCAGGAGATCGTGGTCGTCGTCGGCCACCAGAGGGACCAGGTCCAGGCCCACCTGGCCGAGATCGCCCCGCACGTGCGGACCGCCGTCCAGGAGGAGCAGCTGGGCACCGGGCACGCCGTCCAGTGCGGGCTGGCTGCGCTGTCCGACCTCGACCGGCTGCCGAACGAGATCGTGGTCACGTACGGCGACGTGCCGATGCTGACCGGGGAGACGCTGCTGGACCTCGTGGAGGACCACCGGTCCCAGCGGGCCGGGGTGACCGTGCTGACCGCTGTGGTGGCCGATCCGACCGGCTACGGCCGGGTGGTCCGCGACGCCGACGGTGGGGTCACCGGGATCGTCGAGCACCGCGACGCCGACGACGAGGTCCGGTCCATCACCGAGATCAACTCCGGCATCTACGTCTTCGACTCCGCCGTCCTGGTGGCGGGTCTCGACGGGCTGACCGCCGACAACGACCAGGGCGAGCTCTACCTGACCGACGTGCTGACGCACGCGCGCTCGGCCGGTCGCACGGTCGCGGGTCACCTCATCGACGACGCGTGGCAGACCGAGGGCATCAACGACCGCGTCCAGCTGTCTGCCATGAGCGCGGAGATGAACCGCCGCATCCTCGTCGGCTGGATGCGGGCCGGCGTCACGGTCCAGGACCCGGCGACGACCTGGGTGCACGCCTCGGTCGACCTCGCTCCCGACGTCACCCTGCTGCCGGGGACCTCGTTGGAGGGCGCCACCTCGGTCGGCGCCGGGGCGACCATCGGTCCGGAGGTCAGCCTCAAGGACGTCGAGGTGGGGGAGGGCGCCACCGTGGTCCGTACCCACGGGGAGCTGAGCGTGATCGGACCGGGCGCCGAGGTCGGCCCGTACGCCCGGCTGCGCCCCGGCACGAGGCTCGGGGTCAAGGGCAAGATCGGCACCTTCGTGGAGACCAAGAACGCCCGGATCGGTGACCGGTCCAAGGTGCCGCACCAGTCCTACGTCGGCGATGCCGAGATCGGGGTGGGCGTCAACGTCGGCGCCGGGGTGATCTTCGCCAACTACGACGGGGTCACCAAGTCCACCACCGTGGTCGGTGACTACAGTTTCGTCGGCAGCAACGCCGTCCTCGCTGCACCCCTCACGGTCGGCGCCGGGGCGTTCGTCGCCGCGGGGTCGACCATCACCGGTGACGTCGACCCCGGTGACCTCGGGGTGGCCCGCGGTCAACAGCGCAACATCCGCGGGTGGGTGCTGCGCAAGCGAGCCGGCACGAAGATCGCGACGGCGGCGCAGGACGCGCTCGACGCCGCGGCGGAGGACCGGTCGGCCCAATCCGGACCGGACGATCGATGACGGCAGCGGGACGTCGACATCGAGTGAACCATCGACACCAGGGCGAACAGCCCCGACGGGAGCACCGGTGAGCGGCGTCAAGAAACCCAATGACAAGCACCTGATGCTCTTCTCGGGTCGCGCCTACCCCGAGCTGGCGGCGGAGATCTCCTCGCTGATGGGGGTGGGACTGGTCCCGACCCGGGCGCTCAACTACGCCAACTCCGAGATCTACGTGCGCTTCGAGGAGTCCGTACGGGGCTCGGACGCGTTCGTCATCCAGAGTCACGCCGCTCCGGTGAACGAGTGGGTGATGGAGCAGCTGATCATGGTCGACGCCCTGAAGCGGGCCTCGGCCAAGCGGATCACCGTCGTCGCGCCGTTCTACCCGTACGCACGCCAGGACAAGAAGCACCGGGGCCGGGAGCCGATCTCGGCGCGGCTGATCGCGGACCTGTTCAAGACCGCCGGCGCCAACCGGCTGATGTCGGTCGACCTGCACGCCGCCCAGATCCAGGGCTTCTTCGACGGTCCCGTCGACCACCTGTGGGCGCTGCCGGTGCTGGCCGACTACGTCACCGCGAAGTACGACACGGCCCAGATGACCGTCGTCTCGCCGGACGCCGGCCGGGTGCGGCTCGCCGACATGTGGACCGACCGGCTGAACAGCTCGCTCGCCATCATCCACAAGCGGCGCGATCCCGACGTGGCCAACCAGGTCGCCGTGCACGAGGTGGTGGGTGACGTCGAGGGCAAGGTCTGCCTGCTGGTCGACGACATGATCGACACCGCGGGCACCATCTGCCAGGCCGGCGAGGCGCTGATGGCCCGCGGGGCGGCCAAGGTGATCGCCGCGGCGACCCACCCGGTGCTGTCGGGACCCGCGATCGAACGGCTGCAGTCCTCGGCCTTCGAGGAGGTCATCGTGACCAACACGCTGCCCCTGCCGCCGGAGCGGCGGTTCCCGAAGCTGACGGTGCTGTCGATCGCGCCGCTGATCTCCCGCGCCATCCACGAGGTGTTCGAGGACGGCTCGGTGACCAGCCTCTTCGGGGGGCAGAGCTAGGGCCGGTGGACAGTTCGGGTCCGCTCCCGTCGCGGCCTCCCGGTCGCGATCTGACAGGCCTCGCCCCCATGGGCTAAGGTTGCGAGGTTGCCTGGGCGAGGGTCGATGTCGACCGTGATCGACGAGGTGGATCTGAGCTCCTGGTCCGGGCCGCGCTGTTCTGCCAGACATCCCATCAAGGAGTTCGTTCGTGCCCGAGGTCAAGCTCACAGCCGAATTGCGCACCGAGTTCGGTAAGGGCGCTGCCCGCCGGATCCGCCGCGCCCACAAGGTCCCCGCCGTTCTCTACGGTCACGGCACCGACCCCATCCACATCACCCTGCCGGGCCACGAGACGCTGCTCGCTCTGCGTCAGGCCAACGCCCTGCTGTCGATCGAGGTCGACGGTGGTTCCCAGCTCGCCCTCCCCAAGCAGGTGCAGCGCGACCCGATCAAGCACACGATCGAGCACGTCGACCTGGTCCTGGTGCGTCGCGGCGAGAAGGTCACCGTCGACATCCCCGTGCTGATCGAGGGCGAGGCCGCTCCGGACACCCTGATCGACGTGATCGCCAACACCGTGTCCGTCGAGGCCGAGGCCACGCACATCCCGCAGCAGATCGTCGTGTCCGTGGAGGGTCTGGAGGCCGGCACGCAGATCACTGCGGCCGACCTCAAGCTGCCCGAGGGCTCGACCGTCCAGCTGGACGCCGAGGCTCTGGTCGTCAACATCACCAACGCCCCGACGGCGGCCGACATCGAGGCCGAGCTGGCCGAGGCCGAGGCCGAGGTCGGCATCGAGCCGACGCTGGCTGAGGGCACCGAGGACGCCGAGGGTTCCGAGGACGAGGCTGCCGAGGGCGCTGAGGCGTCCGACGAGTCCTGATCCGTGTCCGGATGGCTGGTGGTCGGGCTCGGTAACCCGGGCCCGACCTACGCCGGTCACCGCCACAACGTCGGCTACCTGGTGGCCGACCTGCTGGCGGACCGGCTCGGGGCGCGCTTCGGCGCGCCCAAGGGCCTGCGGACCGAGCTGGCGGAGGGGCGGGTCGGTCCGATCGGCCCCGACTCGGTCAAGCTCGCGGTGATGAAGCCGCGGACCTACATGAACGAGCTCGGCGGACCGGTCAGCGGGGTGCTGTCCTACTTCGGGTGGTCTCCCGACCACCTGATCGCGATCCACGACGAGTTGGACATCGACCCCGGTCAGATCCGGGTCAAGTTCGGCGGCGGCGACAACGGCCACAACGGGCTGAAGTCCATCCGCCGCTCCCTCGGCGGCTCGGGGGACTACTTCCGGGTCCGGGTCGGCGTGGGCCGCCCGCCGGGGCGGCAGGACCCGGCGGACTTCCTGCTGTCGAACTTCTCCGCGGTGGAGAAGAAGGACCTGGGCGTCGAGATCGAGCGGGCCGCCGACGCGGTCGAGTCCCTGGTGACGGTCGGGCTGGAACGGACGCAGTCCGCGTTCAACTCCTGAGAGGCTCGGCGTGCGCGCGGGCACGCCGCGTGCTCCGACCGTGGTCAGGGAACGTACAGCGCACGGCCCGTCCCGACGAGCGGGAGCCGCCTGCGGTCGAAAAGAGCACGGCCTTTCCTGGCGGGCGGAAGCCGTTCGTGGTCGGACAACGCACGCGCGGGCGGACGGGGTTCGAGCCGCCTCAGCTGTCGGCGGAGCCGAGTACGGTGGCCGGTGACTCGGACAGGCCCGTCGTGACCCGTTCCCCTTGTCCTCCCGATCCCTCCTGCACTCCCGAGAGGTTCCACCCGTGACTGAGTCTGATTGTCGCGCTCCGCGCTCCGGGGTCACTGGCTGCACAGGATCGCGCTCGTTCGTCCGGATCGGGAACGACGCGGCGTCTTTCTCCACTGGTGGGCGTGTCGCCCCCGATCCCTCCTGCACTCCCGAGAGGCTCCACCCGTGACCCTGGCCGGTCTCGTCGAACTGTTCGCCACCGATCCCACCGTCACCGAGGCGATCGGTGACGCGCGCTCGCGTACGCTTCCGGCCCTCGACCTGACCTCGCCGCCGGCCATGCGCTCCCTGCTGGCCGCCGCGCTGGCGGCCTCCCCCGACGACGGCGGCAGCGGGCGCCCGGTGCTGCTGGTCGCCTCCACCTACCGCGAGGCCGAGTCCCTGGCCGCGGCCTGCCGCTCGTTGGTGGGGGAGGAGGAGGTCGCCTACTACCCGGCCTGGGAGACGCTCCCGCACGAGCGGCTCAGCCCGCGCTCCGACACCGTCGGCCGCCGGCTCGCGGTGCTCCGTCGCCTGGTCGGCAACGACGAGCTCCCGGCTCCCAGGATCGTCGTGGCGCCGGTCCGCAGCGTGCTGCAACCCCAGGTGAAGGGTCTGGGGCACATGGCCCCCGTCCGGCTGGTCGTCGGCCATGACATCGATCTCGACGACCTGGCCCAGGCGCTGGTGGGGGCGGCGTACGGGCGGGTCGACATGGTCGAGCGGCGGGGCGAGTTCGCCGTCCGCGGCGGCATCGTCGACATCTTCCCGCCGACCGAGGAGCACCCGGTCCGGATCGACTTCTTCGGCGACACCATCGAGGAGATCCGCTACTTCACCGTCGCCGACCAGCGGTCCTCCGATCTCACCCTGACCGAGGTGATCGCCTCCCCCTGCCGCGAGCTGCTGCTCACCGACGACGTGCGCCAGCGGGCGTTCACCCTGTCCCAGCAGCACCCCGAGCTGATCGACATGCTTGACCGGATCGCCCAGGGTCACGCCGTCGACGGCATGGAGGCGCTGTCCCCGGTGCTGGTCGACGGGATGGAGCTGCTCATCGACGTGCTCCCGGCCGACACCCACGTGCTCGTCTGCGACCCCGAGCTGGTTCGCGGGCGGGCGATCGACCTGGTCAAGACGTCGGAGGAGTTCCTGCACGCCTCCTGGGCCGCGGCCGCCGGCGGCGGTCAGGCCCCGATCGACCTGGGCGCCTCGTCGTACCAGCCGCTCGCCGACGTCCGGGCCGCCGCCCTGGCCCGGGGTCTGGCCTGGTGGACGCTGTCGCCGTTCAGCGCCGGTCCGGCCGAGGACGAGAACACCGTCATCCGTACCGACGACGGCGAGGTCGTCGACTTCCGAACCGTCGTGTCCAGCCGCGGCGTGGAGTCGCGGACCATCGCCGGGCACGCCCAGGACACCTACCGGGGCGAGGTCGAGGCGGCGATCGCCGAGATCGGGCGTCGGCTGGCCGACGACTGGCGGGTCGTGCTCACCGCCGAGGGCAAGGGCATGACCGACCGGATGGCCGAGGTGCTCACCGAGCACGAGCACCCGGTGCGGGTCGTGGACCGGCTCGACGAGCCCCCGACCGCCGGGGTGGCCACCGTCGTGCTCGGCGATCTGCCGCACGGCTTCGTCGCCGACCGGATCAAGCTGGCCCTGTTCACCGCCGGTGACCTCTCCGGGCAGCGCACTGCCGACAAGGCCACCCGGAAGATGCCGGTCCGGCGCAAGAACACGATCGACCCGCTGGAGCTCACCGCCGGCGACGCCGTGGTCCACAACCAGCACGGCGTCGGCCGCTACGTGGAGATGGTGCAGCGCAGCGTGGCCGGTTCGGTCCGGGAGTACCTGGTGATCGAGTACGCCGCCTCCAAGCGCGGTCAGCCGGGTGACCGGCTCTACGTCCCGATGGACTCGCTGGACCAGGTCACCCGCTACGTCGGAGGCGAGAACCCGACCCTGGACAAGATGGGTGGCGCCGACTGGTCCAAGCGCAAGGGCCGGGCCCGCAAGGCCGTCCGCGAGATCGCCGGCGAGCTGATCAAGCTGTACGCCGCCCGACAGGCGTCCCGTGGCCACGCCTTCGGCCCCGACACCACCTGGCAGCGGGAGCTGGAGGACGCGTTCAGCTTCGTCGAGACCCCCGACCAGCTGGCGGCGATCGACGAGGTCAAGCACGACATGGAGCAGATCGTGCCGATGGACCGGCTGATCTGCGGCGACGTCGGCTACGGCAAGACCGAGATCGCCGTCCGCGCCGCGTTCAAGGCGGTGCAGGACGGCAAGCAGGTCGCGGTGCTGGTGCCCACGACGTTGCTCGTCCAGCAGCACTACAACACCTTCGCCGACCGCTACTCCGGGTTTCCCGTCAACGTCGCGCCGCTCAGCCGGTTCCAGACCGCTGCAGAGTCCAAGGCGACCAAGGAGGGGGTCGCCGACGGCAAGGTCGACGTGATCGTGGGCACCCACCGGCTGCTCAGCGGCGAGATCCAGTTCAAGGACCTCGGTCTGGTGATCATCGACGAGGAGCAGCGCTTCGGCGTCGAGCACAAGGAGCAGCTCAAGCGGCTGCGGATGGACGTCGACGTGCTGGCCATGTCGGCCACACCCATCCCGCGGACCCTGGAGATGGCCATCACCGGCATCCGGGAGATGAGCACCATCACCACCCCGCCGGAGGAGCGCCACCCGGTGCTCACCTTCGCCGGTCCGTACGACGAGGCGCAGCTGACCGCCGCCATCCGCCGCGAGCTGCTGCGCGAGGGTCAGGTGTTCTACATCCACAACCGGGTGCAGAGCATCGACAAGGTGGCCAAGAAGCTGGCCGAGCTGGTGCCCGAGGCCAGGGTGGTCACCGCCCACGGCCAGATGGGGGAGCAGCGCCTGGAGCAGGTGATGGTCGACTTCTGGGAGCGGCGGGCCGACGTGCTGGTCTGCACGACCATCGTGGAGGCGGGGTTGGACATCAACACGGCCAACACGCTGCTGATCGAGCGGGCCGACCTGCTCGGTCTGTCCCAGCTGCACCAGCTCCGCGGCCGGGTCGGGCGCGGTCGGGAGCGCGGTTACGCCTACTTCTTCTATCCCCCGGACAAGCCGCTGACCGAGACCGCGCACGACCGGCTGGCGACCATCGCCGCCCACACCGATCTCGGTTCGGGCATGGCGGTGGCCATGAAGGACCTGGAGATCCGTGGCGCGGGCAACATGCTCGGCGGCGAGCAGTCCGGTCACATCGCCGACGTCGGCTTCGACCTCTACATCCGGCTGGTCGGTGAGGCTGTGGCGGAGTTCCGGGGTCAGGACACCGAGCCCGAGGCCGACGTGCGGATCGAGCTGCCGATCACCGCGCACCTGCCCGAGGACTACGTCGAGTCGGAGCGGCTGCGGCTGGAGATGTACAAGCGGCTGGCCGAGGTGCGGTCCGCGACCGACATCGAGGCCGTACGGGAGGAGCTGGCGGACCGCTACGGGCCGCTGCCGACCGCTGTGGAGACGCTGCTCGATGTGGCCCGCTTCCGGTTGCACGCCCGGGCGGCCGGACTGACCGACATCGTCAGCAGCGGCAACTACATCCGGTTCGCCCCCGCCGACCTGCTCGAGTCGCGCCAGCTGCGGCTCAAGCGCCTCTACCCGGGCTCGGTGATCAAGGACACGGCGAAGCTGATCCTGGTGCCACGACCGCGCTCGAAGACGATCGGGGGCGAGCCGCCCAAGGACGGCGAGCTGCTGGCCTGGTGCACCGCGGTGATCACCTCGGTCTTCGGGAGCTGAGCGCGACGGTCGGGCCGACGGAAGGGCCTCGGCGGCTGGTGGTGGCCGCGGCGATCGTGGACGATCTCGTCCGGCCGACGCGGGTGCTGGCCGCGCGGCGGACCGGACCGCCCGCGCTGGCCGGCCGGTGGGAGTTCCCCGGTGGCAAGGTCGAGTCCGGCGAGGACCCGGTGGCCGCCCTGCATCGGGAGCTCGCCGAGGAGCTGGGCGTCACGGTGAGCCTCGGGACCGAGCTAGGCCCCGACGCCGCCGAGGGACGCTGCTGGCCGCTCACCGAGACCCTGGAGATGCGCCTCTGGCTGGCTGTCGTGGCCGGGGGAGAGATCGCCGACTCGACCGACCACGACCAGCTGCGATGGGTGGGCTCGGCCGACCTCGGGCAGCTGGACTGGCTGACCGGCGACCGTGCCGCGGTCGCTGCGCTGACACTCCTGATGACCGCCTGATCTGTCCGGTCGGCGTGCTCTGCCCGACGGAGCGCGGGTGGGCTGGCGGCCTCGCCGGATCCGAAGATTCCGTCAGTCGACGGAGTGTTCGGGACCTGGGGCCGGCGTCGGCCGGAGAAGTCGTCGGGTGACGGAGTGTTCGGGACCTGGGACCTGGGACCTGGGGCCGGCGTCGGCCGGAGAAGTCGTCGGGTGACGGAATGTACGGCACAGGGGTCCGCTGTCGGCCGGAGAAGTCGTCGGGTGACGGAATGTTCGGGACCTGGGGCCGGCGTCGGCCGGAGAAGTCGTCGGGTGACGGAGTGTTCGGCGCCTGGGGCCGGCGTCGGCCGGAGAAGTCGTCGGGTGACGGAATGTTCGGGCCCTGGGGTCGCCGTCGGCCGGAAAAAGCCGTCGGGTGACGGAATGTTCGGCACCCCGGGGACCGCCCCTCTGTCGCCTACCCGACGCATCACGCCGTCATGCGCGAGGTCGGAGGGTGGTGGGCGGGGTCCCGTATGATCGCCGACGAGATCATCCGGCAGGACCGTGCGCTCGCGCGGTGGTGAGGAGTTCGACGGTGGACGAGGCTGCGCAGCCTGCGACGAGGACGGGCGGACGTCGCCGGACGACGCTCCGCAGTCGAGCACCCCGCGCGGCGGTCGCGGGTGCCCTGGCGGGTCTGGCTCTGCTCACCTCGGCCTGCGGTCTCAGCGGCTCGCCGAGCACCGTGGCGTACGTCGGCGACTCCCGGGTCACCCAGAGCCAGCTCGACAGCGCGCTGTCCGGGGTGCAGCAGACGCTGCAGGCAGGGCAGCAGGTGTCGTCGGCGGCGGTGGTCAACGTGATGATCCACGGCGCCCTGGCCGACGAGATCGCCCAGACCAACGGCATCGCCATCACCGACGCCCAGCGGGACACGGTGATCAAGGGCAGCAACCTCGCCGCCCTGCTCGACGTGCCGGACGCGAAGCCGATCGCGTACGACCTCGCCGACCAGCAGCTGGTGGCCGAGGCCGTCGGCTCGGAGGCCTACCTGAAGGCCGTCCAGGGCATCGAGGTCGAGCTGAACCCTCGCTTCGGGGTCCTCGACCCCACGCAGAAGATCATCGCCGACGGGCAGTCGTCGTCGCTCTCGCTGCCCGCCGGCAGCTGACCCGCCGCCGGTGACCGCTCCGTCGGAGCTCGAGCGGCTCGTCGCCGTGATGAGCACCCTGCGGGCGCAGTGCCCGTGGGACTCCCAGCAGACCCACCGGAGCCTTGTTCCCTACCTGGTGGAGGAGACCTGCGAGGTGGTGGAGGCCGTCGAGGGGCTGCCGGGGGAGACCGTGGGCGGGGCCGGGCCGGCCGCCGCGCACCTGCAGGAGGAGCTCGGCGACCTGCTCCTCCAGGTGGTGTTCCACGCCGAGCTGGCGAGCGAGGCGGCTGACGGGTTCGACCTCGACGACGTGGCGGCGGGAATCAGCGACAAGCTGGTCCGTCGGCACCCGCACGTGTTCGCCGCCGAGACCGCGCCCGCCGACCTGCACGGCGTGTGGGAGCAGCGCAAGGCGGCCGAGAAGGGCAGGACGTCCGCCCTGGAAGGGATTCCCGAGCGGTTGTCGGCCCTGAGCCGAGCGAGCAAGATCATCGGCCGGTCCCGTTCGCACCGGGTTCCGCTGTCGCTGCCCACCGAGCCGATCCAGGCGGCCGCGCTCGGCCACCAGATCCTGGACCTCGTGGCGCGGGCGCAGGCCAGTGGCCTCGACGCCGAGCAGGCCGTCCGGGAAGCCGTCCGCGATCTCGAGGCCGAAGTCCGTACGACTGAGACCGCCGCGACATAGTCTGGCGAGCATGAGCGAGCCTCCGTACGGGCCGCCGTACCGTCCGAACCAGCCGCCCTACCCGCCGCAGCAGGGACCAGGGCCGCAGCGGCCGGTCACGCGCCAGCCCTACCCGCCCCAGCCCTATCCGCCGCAGCGGCCGCACCGGCACGCGGACGTCGAGACGAGCTCCCAGGTCCGGGCCGCGATGGCCGCCCGGGCCGAGCTGGGTCCCGACTACGACGACGCGATCGCGGCCGGACTGGCCGACCGGGTGGAGGAGCTGGTCGCCTACCGGACCGCCGAGCTGCGGCACACCGACGACGCGGCCAAGGAGGACCGCGCCGACGTCCGCCGCGGCAACTCCCACCGGTTCGTGCTCGGCATCGTCTCCCTCGGTGCCGGCATCCCGGTCAGCGCGATCTCGGCCAGCTACGCCGAGCTCCCCGGCTTGATGGTGGCCTGGGCGGGCATCGTCGGGGTGAACGCGGTCTTCGCCTGGGGTAACCGCTCCCGACGCCGAACGTGAACTCCCGCCCCGCCCCGCCCGGCCTCGTCGGTGCCGCGGACTCGCGCCGATAGGGTGGGACCGACAATCTCCAGGTCCGGCGCTCCGTGCGCCCGGCCGGTACGGAAGGCAGTTCGACGTGGCAAGTATTGAGTTCATCGGTGCCCGCGAGATCCTCGACTCCCGCGGCAACCCCACGGTTGAGGTCGAGGTCATCCTGGACGACGGTTCGGAAGGTCGCGCGGCGGTGCCGTCGGGCGCCTCCACCGGCGCCTTCGAGGCCGTCGAGCTGCGGGACGGCGACAAGGGCCGTTACGGCGGCAAGGGCGTGACCAAGGCCGTCCTCGGCGTGCTCGACCAGCTCGGTCCGGAGCTGCTGGGCTACGACGCCAGCGAGCAGCGGCTGATCGACCAGGCCATGCTGGACCTGGACGGCACCGACAACAAGGCCAAGATCGGCGCCAACGCGATCCTGGGGGTCTCGCTCGCGGTCGCGCACGCGGCGGCCAGCTCGGCCGACCTGCCGCTCTACCGCTACGTCGGTGGCCCCAACGCCCACGTGCTGCCGGTGCCGATGATGAACATCATCAACGGCGGCTCGCACGCCGACTCCGACGTGGACGTGCAGGAATTCATGATCGCCCCGATCGGCGCGGCCACCTTCCGCGAGGCCCTCGAGATGGGCGCGAACGTCTACCACTCGCTGAAGAGCGTGCTGAAGAAGCAGGGCCTGTCCACCGGCCTGGGCGACGAGGGCGGCTTCGCCCCCAACCTGCCGGCCAACGTCGCCGCGCTGGAGCTGATCTCCACCGCCGTCGAGGGCACCGGACTGAAGCTGGGCAGCGACATCGCCCTGGCGCTCGACGTGGCCAGCACCGAGTTCTTCGGCAACGACACCTACCGGTTCGAGGGCCGCGAGCTCTCGGCCGACGAGATGACCGACATCTACACCCAGTGGATCGACGCCTTCCCGATCGTCTCCATCGAGGACCCGCTGGCCGAGGACGACTGGGCCGGTTGGAGCGCCCTGGTGAACAAGATCGGCGACAAGGTGCAGGTGGTCGGCGACGACCTGTTCGTCACCAACGTGACCCGGCTGCAGCGTGGCATCGACGAGCGCGCCGCCTCGGCCCTGCTGGTCAAGGTCAACCAGATCGGTTCGCTGACCGAGACGCTGGACGCGGTGACGATGGCCCAGCGGGCCGGCTTCGCCTGCATGATGAGCCACCGTTCCGGCGAGACCGAGGACACCACGATCGCCGACCTGGCCGTCGCCACCAACTGCGGGCAGATCAAGTCCGGCGCTCCGGCCCGGACCGACCGGGTGGCCAAGTACAACCAGCTGCTGCGGATCGAGGAGGACCTCGACGACGCAGCCCGCTACGCCGGAGCTGCCGCCTTCCCGAGGTTCACGGCCTGATGCCCGCGGGCCCACGGCCGACCGCGCGTCCGGGTGCAGGTCCCGGGCGCGGTCGGCCGCGCGCCCGGGCCGGTTCTCGCCCGGCCAAGGACACCGGTGCGGCGAACGGGAAGCCCCGCGACGAGGCGACGACCGGGACGACCGGCGCGGCGTCTCCGCGCTCGGCTGCCGCCGCCCCGGGGGGAACCAGGACCGGCGTCTCACCGCCCAAGCCCGCCGCGGGTTCCGGCAAGCGGAAGCTGTCCCGCAGCTCCAGCCTGACCACCCGGGCGCTGGCGCTCGCCGTGGTGATCTTGATGCTGACCATCTCGTACGCCAACAGCCTCCGGATCTACTTCGCTCAGTCCCACGAGGTGGCCGCGACCAGGGCCGAGATCGCCGATCGTGAGGCCCGGATCGGGGATCTGCAGACCGAGCTGAACCGCTGGAACGACCCGGCCTTCGTGAAGCTGCAGGCCCGGACCCGGCTCGGCTGGGTGGTCCCGGGCGAGATCGGGTTCACGGTGGTCGACGCCGACGGCAGACCTCTCGGCGGTGGGCAGCAGCTCGCCGCCGGTGAGAAGACCGGGGACGACCGCCCACCGGAGTCTTGGTACACGCGCCTGTGGGGTTCCGTGGAGACCGCCGACAAGCCCGCCGCCCCGCCCGAGCCGGATCCGGGCGACGCGAAGCCGATCACCGAGAAGAACGTCGACGACGCCTCGTCGACCCCTCGCTGAGCGCCCTCCTCACCCCCGCAACCCGACTGACGACTGACGACCTGACGTGACGATCGAGCTCCTGAGTGCGGCCGACGAGGTCGTCGTGACCGAGCAGCTCCAGCGACGTCCCCGCGGCGTGGTCGGGGTCGCCTACCGGTGTCCGAGCGGGCACCCGGGTGTCGTGGCCACCCTGCCGCGGCTGCCCGACGGCACGCCGTTCCCGACCACCTTCTACCTGACCTGTCCGCGCGCCGTCTCGGCCTGCTCCACGCTGGAGGCCTCCGGGGTGATGACCGACCTGACCGACCGGCTCGGGACCGACCCGGTGCTGGCCGCGCACTACGCGCAGGCCCACCGGGCGTACCTGTCGGCGCGCGCCGAGATCGCCGCCGGCACGACCGGTGAGGTGACCGAGGTCGCGGCCGTCTCCGCCGGTGGGATGCCGAACCGGGTGAAGTGCCTGCACGCCCTGCTCGGGCACGCGCTGGCCGCCGGACCGGGGGTCAACCCGATCGGTGACCTCACGCTCCAGCTGATCCGGGAGCGCTGGCCGTTCCCCTGCACGGATGCCTGACGGGGGCCGATGAGCCACCGCGTCGCCGCGATCGACTGCGGCACCAACTCGTTCCGGCTGCTGGTCGCCGAGCCCGGAGCCGACGGCGGGCTGGTCGAGCTGACCCGAGAGCTGAGGATCGTCCGGCTGGGCCAGGGGGTGGACGCCACCGGTGAGCTGCACCCCGAGGCCCTGGCCCGTACCTTCACCGCCGCCGAGGACTACGCCGACCAGCTGCGGGCGTACGGCGTTCCCCCGGAGCGCCGGAGGCTGGTGGCGACGTCGGCGGCCCGGGACGCGCGCAACACCGCCGCCTTCGTCGCGGGCATGGAGGCTCGGCTCGGCGTGCGCCCCGAGGTGATCACCGGCGCCGAGGAGGCCCGGCTGTCGTTCGTCGGCGCGCTCAGCGGCGTGCGGGTGGCCGACGCGGGACCGGTGCTGGTGATGGACATCGGCGGCGGATCGACCGAGCTCGTCCGGGGGGAGGCGTCGGGCGCCATCGCGCAGGCGGTGTCGCTCGACATCGGCTCGGTCCGGCTGACCGAGCGGTTCGGACTGGTCGGCCCCTGGGCGGCCGAGTCCCGGGCGGCCGCCACGGCGTACGTGGACGGGCTGCTGGCTCCCGTCGGTGACCTGCTCGAAGGCGTGGTCACCTGGATCGGCGTGGCCGGGACCGTGACCACGGTGTCGGCCCTGGTCCAGGGACTGGCCGCGTACGACCGGGCCCGGGTGCACGGGTCGACAGTGGGGGCCGCCGAGCTCGCCCGCCTGCTGGACCGGCTGGCCGGGCTGACGGCCGCGCAGATCCGCGGACTCGGGGCGATGGAGCCCGGTCGGGCCGATGTGATCACGGCGGGCACCCTGATCGCCGACCGGATCGCCCGCCGGGTCACCCGATCGATGCTGGTCAGCGAGAGCGACATCCTCGACGGCGTCGCTCTGGACCTGCTCGCCGGTGGTTGAGGGGTCAGCAGTCGCAGCACCTGGCACAATGCCCGGGTGACGTACCTGGCCATCACCGTCGTCGGGCACGATCGGCCGGGCATCATCGCGCAGGCGGCCGACGCGCTCGCCGACAGCGGCATGAACCTCGAGGACTCCTCGATGACGCTCCTGCGGGGTCACTTCGCCATGACGTTGATCTGCGCCGGTGGCGCTTCCGTGGCCGACGTCGAGAGGGCCCTGGCACCGTTGGCCGACGGGTCGCTGACCGTCGACGTGCGCGAGCTGTCTGCCGGCGGGGAACCTCGCTCGTCCGGCGGCGGCACCCACCTGGTCACCGTTCACGGAGCCGACCGGCTCGGCATCGTCGCGCGCCTCGCCAGCGTCGTGGCCGCCGCCGGGGGCAACATCACCGACCTGACCACGCGGTTGGCCGGCGATCTCTACGTGCTGCTGGCGGAGGTCGATCTCGACCCCGCGGCGAGCGAGCGTCTCGAAGCCGAGCTGGCTGCGGTGGCGGCCGAGCTCGGTGTCGGTGTCACCCTGCGGGCCGTGGAGCGCGACGAGCTGTGATCGAGCTTCCCACCCTGCCCGAGGGCCGGGTGCGGGACGTCGTCCGCGCCCCTGCTGCCGTGCTGGCCGCCCCCGGGTCGCCGGTCGATCCCGCCGACGAGGCCGTCGTGCAGCTGTGCGCCGACCTGGTGGCGACCATGCGCGTCTCGCCCGGCTGCGTCGGACTGGCCGCCCAGCAGGTGGGCGTCGCCGCCCGGGCCTTCTGCGTCGACGTGTCCCAGCACCCCAAGACCCGGACCTGTCACGGTCTGATCGTGCTGGTCAACGCCGAGCTGGTGGCGTCGTCGAAGAACGAGAAGGGCCGCGAGGGCTGCATGTCGGTGCCTGACCTGACCGGTGACGTGAAGCGGGCGACCCGCGCGACCGTTCGCGGTCAGCTGCCGGTGACGGGCGAGACGGTGGAGATCGTGACCGACGCCTTCGAGGCCCGAGCCCTCCAGCACGAGCTCGACCACTGCCAGGGACTGCTGTTCCTCGATCGGGTGGCCGGCGCGCACGCGCTCTACGCCCGCAAGGTCTACCTGGACGCGCCGGTCGAGGACGACGGCGCCGGCTGACCCCCGCCGGGTCCGTCGGACGCACTAGCATCGCCCGGACCGGGCCCCCGTAGCCCAACCGGCAGAGGCAGGCGGCTTAAACCCGCCCGAGTGTGGGTTCGAGTCCCACCGGGGGCACCTGTCCTGCCGCGCCGGTCAGCGACGCGACCCCCGGGTCAGTCCCCCCACCGACGCCGCCACCACGACCACGATCGGCAGCAGCAGGCCCCAGGCGAGTCCGGTGTAGCCGACGAAGGCCAGCACCGGCCCCGACAGCGCTCCTCCGAGGGCACCGGCCAGGTTCATGGCCAGGTCGCCGCGGCCCTGCAGCCGGACCCGGTGGGCGGCGGGCGCGGCGTCGTTGAGCAGGGCGGAGCCGGCCACCGTGGAGGCGCTCCAGCCCAGGCCCAGCAGGATCAACCCGGTGACCACCAGCCGCTGGTCGTGGGAGCCGAGGGCGGTGACCAGTGCGGCGAAGACGAGCATCGCCTGACCGAGCAGGATCGTCGGGACCCGGCCGAGCCGGTCGGACATGATGCCGAACACCGGCGACAGGGCGAACATCCCGGCGATGTGCAGACTGAGGGTCAGTCCGACGACCGACAGCGACGCCCCGCCGTGCATCAGGTGGACCGGGGTCATGGCCATCAGCGCCACCATCGTCGCGTGGCTCAGCGCGGTGGCCAGGATGGCCAACCGGACCAGGCCGAGATCGCCCGGGGGCGACGGCGGACCGATCCGGCCCGCCGGTCCATCGGACCCGACGACCGGTGCCGCGTCCAGCGCGAGCTGCTTGGCCACGGTCAGCGGATCGGGGCGCAGGAAGGACGCGTACGCCGCCGCCGCCACCAGCTGGGCCGCCACGGCGAAGACGAAGACCCCGGAGAAGGGTGGCAGGCCGAGTGCGCGGCCGACGATCTCGCCCGGCTCGGCCAGGTTCGGTCCGATCACCGCACCGACAGTGGTCGACCACACGACCAGCGACAGGTCGCGGCCGCGGGTCCGTGGCTCGGCGAGGTCGGTGGCGGCGAACCGGGACTGCAGCGCCGCGGCGGTGGCCGCCCCCGCTCCGGCCAACCCGAGGAACAGGATCAGCACCGTCCCGAGCGCCATGCCCAGCACGCACAGCGCCACCCCGGCGGCGGCGATCAGGGCCGCGGTGCTCAGCGAGATCCGGCGGCCACGGCGATCGGCCAGCCGGGCCAGCGGGATGGCCAGCAACGCCGCCCCGAGCGTGCTCATGGTGGCAGCCATCCCCGACCAGCTCTCGCCGGCCAGGGCGTTGGCCGCCAGCGCGCCGACGCTCAGCGCGGCCCCCGTCCCCAACCCACCGAGGATCTGGCCGGCGGCGAGCAGCCCGAGGGTCCGCCGGCGCAGCGCGGCCAGGTCGACGCCGGGCACGGTCTGCGTGGTCACGAGTCGGGAGCGTAGGGCAGTGGACCGACAGCCGGCAGCCGGACCGTTGCCGCAGGGCGACGGGATCCCGCCAATCACCCCTCGCGCGCGAGGGGTGCCGGTGCGACGATGCGGGAGTGCGGGTGCATCCCAGGCTGTCGGCGACCTGTCTGGGGCTCGCCCTGACCCTGGGCTCGCTGTGGTGGAGCGCGGCGTCGACGTACGTGGTCCTGCACGACGACGCCCGGTTCGTCGGTGCGCTGACCCAGGCTCTCGACCACCCGTCCGTACGGGCGCAGCTGGGGGAGTGGACCGGGACCGCTTTCGACCAGGCCGCCCGCCTGGCCGGGGACCCGAAGCAGACCAGGTCCGCGCAGCGGGCCGTCCGGCAGCTGCAGGCGGCGATCACCTCCACCGCTCCGCTCGAGCCGCTCGTCAGCGCGGTGACCGGGGTCGTCGTCGCCACCCGCGACACCGCTGTCGGTCAGCTGGATGCGCAGGCCACCCCCAAGTCCGAGGTCCGGGCCGACGTCGCGCCGCTGCTCGCGCTCGCCGGGGTCACCGTGGACAAGGCGACGGCCAGGGCGATGGGTCTCTCGGTGACGAAGGGGCACCTCACCCTGCCCCTGCTGACCGGGGAGCAGCTCGACCTGCTGCAGCACCGGTACGACTGGCTGCTGCTGATCCGTCGGTGGGCCGGCTGGGTGGGTCTCGTCCTGCTCGCGGTGTCGGTCGCCACCTCCCGGCTCCCGCTGCGGACGCTCGCCGTGGCCAGTGGCCTCGTCGCGGTGATCGCCCTCGTCCTGCCGCGGCTGCTCGCGTACGGGCAGGGGCGGGCCGCCGCGACCGAGCTGGGTGGGCTGGTCGCCCCGTTGCTGGCTGCCGCTGCCGGTCGGGTGGCCACCGTGGGGGTGCCGGTGGCCGTGGTCGGCGGGCTGCTCGCACTCGGTCTCGGTGCGCTCCAGATCCTGCTGCTGCGCCGGCGGGGTGGTGGCCGCCGGCCGTTCGAGTCCGAGTCTTAACCGATTCGTACCTGTGGAACACGGGGCGCGTCGACGTCGTTGCGTAGACTGATGGGAGGCACCACCGCGGTGCCCCACAGCAGGAGGACCTTTACCTATGTTGCGCAGTTCGAACCCGATCCTCTCCAAGCAGGACGCGTTCACACCCGCAGCTCCCCAGCAGTACGGTCAGAACCCGTACGGTCAGCAGTCGCCGTACGCCCCGCAGCAGCCGGGCTACGGACAGCCGCCGGTGGGCACCGACGCACGGATGACGTTCGACGACGTCATCACCAAGACCGCGCTGGTGATGGGTGTGCTGGTCGTCTCCGCCGCCCTGGCGTGGATGTTCGTGCCGCCGGCGCTGTACATGCCCGCCCTGATCCTGTCGGGTCTGGTCGGCTTCGGCGTGGTGCTGCTCGTCTCGTTCCGCCGCGTGATCTCGCCGCCGATGGTGTTCCTGTACGCCGCGATCGAGGGCGTCTTCATCGGCATGTTCAGCAACATCTTCAACTCGATCTACCCGGGCATCGTGGTCCAGGCCGTGATCGGCACCTTCGCGGCGGCCGGCGTGACCCTGGCGGCGTACCGGTTCTTCAACATCAAGGTGACGCCGAAGTTCCAGAAGGTCGTCATCATCGCCACCATCGCGTTCGCGGTGGCCATGCTGATCAACTTCGTGGCAGCCCTGCTCGGCTTCAACCTGGGTCTCCGCGACGGGGGCACGGGCCCGGTCAGCCTGCTGGCCGTCGCCTTCTCGGTCCTCGGCTGCGTGCTCGCTGTCCTCAACCTGGTCCTCGACTTCGACTACATCGAGCGCGGTGTCGAGATGGGGGCCCCGGCCAGCGAGTCGTGGCGCGGCGCCTTCGGTCTGACCGTGACGATGGTCTGGCTGTACGTCGAGATCCTGCGGCTGCTGTCCTACATCCGCCGCTGACGCGCTCCTGAACGACAACGAGACCGCTCGCCCCCGAACGGGGGCGAGCGGTCTCGTCGTTTCTCGCGGGGGGAGCCGCGGCTAGGCTCAGCGCCGTGGAGTACGTGACGTCGCTCATCGACCTGGTCGGTAACACCCCGCTCGTGCAGCTGACCCGGGTCACCGGGGACCTCAAGCCGCTGGTGCTGGCCAAGGTGGAGTACCTGAACCCCGGTGGCTCGGTGAAGGACCGGATCGCGGTCAGGATGGTCGAGGCGGCCGAGCAGGAAGGGCTGCTGAGGCCCGGCGGCACCATCGTCGAGCCGACCAGCGGCAACACCGGGGTCGGGTTGGCCATCGTCGCCCAGGCGCGGGGCTATCACTGCGTCTTCGTCTGCCCCGACAAGGTCAGCGAGGACAAGCGCAACGTGCTGGCCGCGTACGGGGCCCGGGTGGTGGTGTGCCCGACCGCCGTGGAGCCTGATCACCCGGACTCCTACTACTCGGTCTCCGACCGGCTGGTCCGCGAGATCGACGGGGCCTGGAAGCCCGACCAGTACTCCAACCCGAACAACCCCGCCAGCCACTACGAGTCGACCGGTCCGGAGATCTGGCGCCAGACCGAGGGCCGGATCACCCACTTCGTGGCCGGCATCGGCACCGGCGGCACCATCAGCGGCACCGGCCGCTACCTCAAGGACGTGTCCGACGGACGCGTCCAGGTGATCGGGGCCGACCCGTCCGGCTCGGTCTATTCCGGCGGCAGCGGCCGGCCCTACCTGGTCGAGGGGGTCGGCGAGGACTTCTGGCCGGCCAACTACGACCCGGAGGTCTGCGACCAGATCATCGAGGTCTCCGACGGCGACTCGTTCGCGATGACCCGGCGGCTGGCCCGTGAGGAGGGGCTGCTGGTCGGCGGTTCCTGCGGCATGGCCACCGTGGCCGCGCTGCGGGCGGCCGCGCAGATCGACGACCCGGACGCCGTCGTCGTCGTGCTGCTGCCCGACTCCGGCCGGGGCTACCTGACCAAGGTGTTCAGCGACGAGTGGCTCACCCGCTACGGCTTCGGCCCGCCGCACGAGGACGGTGGCCGTACGGTCGGCGACGTGCTGCGGGAGAAGTCCGGGGACCTGCCCTCCCTGGTGCACACCCACCCCGGCGAGACGATCGCGGAGGCGGTGGAGATCCTCCGCGAGTACGGCGTCTCCCAGATGCCCGTGGTCCGGGCCGAGCCTCCGGTGATGGCCGCCGAGGTGGTGGGCTCGGTCAGCGAGCGGGGTCTGCTGGGTGCGCTGTTCGGACGCCGGTCGCGGCCCGCCGACGCCGTCGAGTCGGTGATGGAGTCCAGCCTGCCGGTGCTCGGCGCGAGCGAGCCGGTGAGCAAGGCGATCGAGCTGCTGGTCGACACCGACGCGCTCCTGGTCCTGGACGACGGCAAGCCCACCGGTGTGCTGACCCGCCAGGACCTGCTCGCCGACGTCGGCTGACCGGCCGCGGCACGGACGCGCCGAGCTGACGCAGCGCGGCGTGCGTGCGGCCGCCCTGGTCGCGCCCGAGTGCGTCGAAGTCAGCTCGACCTGGCTCCCCGGCAGCCCGATCACGGCGTGTCGCGCGCGCTCGCCCTGCGTTCGACGCCGTCAGCGCGGAAGCAGCTGGGCCAGCGCCTCGCGCCAGTTGGCCGTCCAGCTGACCGACCGCCAGCGGTCCAGCTCGACCCAGCGCGCGTCGGCGGTGGTGCCGCCCACGTCGAGCACCCGCGGGTCCTCCGGCTCGGCGCAGGTCGCGCGGTAGACCAGCCGGACGGCGTGGAAGTCCTCGGCCCGCCCGCTCGGGCTGCGCCCGACCCAGTGCGACGACTGCACGGCCACCAGCGCGCCCAGCTCGACGTCCTGGGCGGTCTCCTCGTGCACCTCTCGCACCACGGCGGCGCCGGGTTCCTCGCCGGGGTCGATGCCGCCCCCCGGCATCCCCCAGCGGCCGTCCACCGCCGTTCGCGACGAGTACTGGGTGGCCAGCAGCCCGCGGGTCGACACCACGACCGCGTACGCGGCCACGCGCTGCCGGGCCACCGGCTGCTCGCCCTCGCCCAGGGCCAGGCCGGCGTCGCGGCCCGCCCGCCGCTGACCGGGTCGTGCCTCGTCGGCGACCGGCCGGACCGCGAACCGCAGCACCAGCTCCCCGCCGGCGTCGCGTTCGGCGTCCAGGGGTCTCTCGATCACGAACCCGAGGTCGTACGCCACCAGCGTGGGGTCGCTGCCGTGAGGGAGGGGAACCGCGAACCGCTCGTCGCCCGACGCCTCGACCCCGCGCAGCTCCATCCCCCTATCTTCGCGCCTCACCGCACCGGTGCCGTACGGTGGCGCACCGACCCAGGAGGCCCGATGCACCGACGGCACGTCCCGCGGGCCGGCCTGCGTACCCTCGCGCTGGCCGTGATGGCCGCGATCGCCTACGTCGACCCCGGGAACTTCGCGGTCAACGTGGCCGCCGGGGCCGAGCACGGCTACACGCTGGTCTGGGTGGTCGTGGGGGCGAGCCTGACGGCATCGGTGGTGCAGTACCTGGCCGCCAAGCTCGGCATCGCCACCGGGCGGAGCCTGGCCGAGAACTGCCGCGAGCGCTACGGCAGGGGGTGGCGGCGACTGCTCTGGTTGCAGGCCGAGCTCGTCGTCATCATGACCGACCTGGCCGAGCTGGTCGGTGGGGCGTTCGCGCTCTACCTGCTGTTCGGCATCCCGCTGGTCTGGGGTGCGTTGATCGTGGCCGTCTTCGGGTTCGTGCTGCTGGCGCTGCGGGTCCGGGGTCACGAGGGCTTCCGGCCCGTGCTGCTGGCGCTGTTCGCGTTGATCGTGGCCCTGCTGGTGGGCGAGCTGGTCATCGCCGGAGTGGACGGACCGGCCTTCGCGCGCGGTCTCGTCCCGCGCCCGCTGGACGGCTCGGCCGCGCTGCTGGCGGTCGGCATCATCGGAGCCACCGTGATGCCGCACGCCCTGCACTTCCACTCGGCGGTGGCCCGCGAGGACAGCCACCCGGAGGACGCCGTCAAGCTCGCGGCGGCCGGGCGGGCCCGCCGGGCCATCGCCCTGGCCATGTCGCTCGCCGCCCTGGCGAACGTCTCGCTCGTGCTGATCGCCGCCCGGCTGCCCACCGAGGCCGCCGGTGGCCTCGGCGAGGCGTACGCCGCCATCGGTGCGGTGCTGGGGCAGGTCGCGGCCGTCGGCTTCGGCCTGGCGCTGCTCGCCTCGGGCCTGTCCTCGACGATCGTCGGCATCTACACCGGTCAGGTGGTGATGCAGGGCTTCTGGACCCGTCCCCTCTCGCTCTGGCTGCGTCGGCTGCTGGCCGTGGTGCCGCCCCTGGGCATCCTGCTGGCCGGCGTCGACCCGACCACCGCCCTGGTGCTCAGTCAGGTGGTGCTGTCGTTCGGTCTGCCGCTCAACCTGCTGCCGCTGGTGCTGCTCACCTCGCGGCGGTCGGTGATGGGCCGGCTGGTCAACCGCCCCCTGACCACCGTCGTGGCGGCGTCGGCCACGGCGGTCATCGTGGTGCTGGACGCCTACCTGCTGGTCGACCTCTTCGGCGGCTGACGCGGGCGGTCAGCGTCGCGCGGTGACGATCTGGTAGCCACCCGGCAGGACCACCCGGCCGCCATCGGCGTACTCCTCGAAGACGGTGGTCAACGCCACCTGCACCCGGTCGCGGACGTCGGCGGGCCGACCGTCCAGCAACCCTCGGATGGGGCCCACGTCCAGGGCCCCGGCGGCGGCGTCGGCCGGGGAGGCGGCTCCGCCGACCTCCAGGGATCGCTCCGTCGGGTGGGTCTCGATGTCCTGCCAGCCGGCCGGCTCCAGCACCGCGACCACGCGGTCGTGACTGCCCAGGCTGCACTGGTTGTCGTCGATCGCCACCGGCTCGTACGCCAGCCCGAGGCGGTCCAGGACGGTCGCCGCGGTCTCGTACGGGAGGTCGAAGAGCGGCACCCGGTCGCGGGTCTGCCAGACGGCGGCGGCCAGCCGACCCCCCGGGCGCGTGG
The DNA here is from genome assembly GCF_039536605.1 of Microlunatus aurantiacus. Lineage (NCBI taxonomy): Bacteria > Bacillati > Actinomycetota > Actinomycetes > Propionibacteriales > Propionibacteriaceae > Microlunatus > Microlunatus aurantiacus. The sequence continues at coordinate 412,833 of NZ_BAAAYX010000013.1, read as the reverse complement.
CCCGGGCCAGGTTCGCGAAGGCGGCCACCGGGTCGGGGAAGAACATCACCCCGAACCGGGAGAGCACGACGTCGAAGCGGCCAGCGCCGAAGTCGTGGCTCTGGGCGTCGGCCACCAGCCAGGTCGGGCCACCGACCGAGCTGCCCGCCCGCGCCGCCGCGACCATGGCCGGGGCGATGTCGGTGCCGGTCACCTGTCCCGTCGGTCCGACGGCCCGCGCTGCCTGCTCGGTGGTCGGACCGGTGCCGCAGCCGACGTCGAGCACCACCTCACCGGGCTGCAGGTCCGCGGTCGCGAAGAGCTCGGCACTGACCGGGGACATCTGCGCCTCGCGCTGTCGGGCCCCCGCGATCCAGCGCTCGACCCGCTCGGCGTCGTGCCAGCCCGTCGGTTGCGGTGTCTCGTCGTCGGCCATGGTCCGATTGTTCACCCGTACGCGCCGTTCCCGCTCGGGTTCCTGCCTCTCGCGCCGGCTGTAGCCCGTGCAGGAAGCACGATCCCGAGCGAGAAGGGGTCAGGGGTGCCGGGGCGGCAGGTACAGTCCTGCCCTGTGATCCCGGTGCTCGCCTACGTCGTGATGGCGCTGTCCGGCGTCATGGTGGTGTGGGGTCTGGTCACCGCCCTGGTCGACAAGCCACCGGGCAGGGCCCAGCTGCTGTACGCCGCCGGGGTCGAGGTCGTCACCGTCGCCCAGACGGTCATCGGCTTCGTCGGTCTGGGCCAGGGGTTCCGCCCCGTCGAGCTCGCCACCACCATCGGCTACCTGATCGGTGTCGTCGTGCTCATCCCGGTCGCTTGGTTCTGGGCCAACGTCGAGCGGACCAGGTTCTCCGGCGTGGTCCTGGCCGTGGCCGGACTGGCGGTCGCGGTGATGACCCTCCGGCTGCTGCAGCTGTGGATCCCGGCCGGATGAGCGACCCCGCGCCGGGGACGCGGAGCACCCGCGCGGGACCGGGCAAGGTGCTGGTCGCCGTCTACGGCGTGTTCGCCCTGGCTGCCTGTGCGCGGGCCGGGGTGCAGATCGCGACCCGCTACGACGAGGCGCCGCTGGCCTACCTGCTGTCCGCCCTGGCGGGGGCGATCTACGTGGTCGCGACCATCACCCTGGCCCGCGGCACGCGCACGTCGCGGCGGGTGGCCACGGTCGCGATCCTGGTCGAGCTGGTCGGGGTGCTGACCGTCGGTCTGCTGAGCATCCTCGACCGGGCGGCGTTCCCGCGGGCGACCGTCTGGTCCGACTTCGGCAGCGGCTACGGGTTCGTCCCGCTGGTGCTGCCGATCCTCGGGCTCTGGTGGCTGTGGGCCACCCGGCCCCGGCCCGCCTGACCGGGTCTTCAAGCGGTCGGAACGACCAGGTCCTGGTAGTCCTCGTGCCGCTTGATCCAGCCTCGGATGAACGGGCACAGGGGCTTGACCCTCAACCCACGGCCCCTCGCGTCGTCGAGCGCGGCGCGGGCCAGCCGGCTGCCCAGCCCCTGGCCCTCGTACGCGTCGTCGATCTCGGTGTGGGTGAACGTGATCACGTCGCCCTCGAGCTCGTACGCGGCCAGACCGGCTCGCCGACCGTCCACCCGGACCTCGTACCGCTCGACCTCGGGGTGGTCGCTCACCTGCACGTCAGTCATCAGTCACCCTCTGTCGTCCCTCGCTGCTCACGACGCGCTGACTGGCTCTGGCTTCCCTCGTCGTTCACAGACGAAAAGCGTGTCTGCTCACTCCTCGTTCCAGCCAGAGCCGGCGCTCTGTTCACGGTCCCTCGCGACGGTAGCCGGCCAGCAGCCGTTCGAAGGGCACCAGCTCGTCGTCGATCTCCTCCGCGGCCGGCTCGACGGAGCTCGAGCGGGACGTCCGTGGACGGATCAGGTCGGCCAGCTCGCCGGCGGCCCGGGCGACCCGGTCGGACAGCTGGGCGTCCGATCCCCAGTCCTCCGGGGCCGCGTACACGGCGGTGGGCACGACCACGGTGCGAAGGTAGCTGAAGAGCGGCCGCAGAGCATATTCCAGGGCCAGCGAGTGGCGGGCGGTACCGCCGGTCGCGCCGATCAGGACGGGCTTGCCGACCAGCAGACCAGGCTCCAGGACGTCGAAGAACGTCTTGAACAGCCCGGAGTAGGAGCCGGAGAAGATCGGCGAGACGACGATCAGCGCGTCGGCCTCCGCCACCCGCTCGATCAGCTCGGCCAGCCGCCCCGCGGCGAAGCCGGTGAGCAGGTGGTTGGTCAGCTCGCGCGCGTACTCCCGCAGCTCGACGGTCTCGACCTCGACCGCCTGACCCCGCTGCGCCAGGGCAGCGGTGGTGGCGGTAGAGAGCCGGTCGGCCAGCAGCCGGGTCGACGAGGGCTGCCGGAGTCCGGCGGCCAGCACCACGATCCGGGTCATCGCCGACTCCCCTCCAGCTCCGGCGCGCGGCCGGTGACGGTGTCGACGACCGGGGTGGTCGCCTCGGTGTCGAGAGCGGTGTCGGTCTCGGCGGCCCGCTTGGCCGCGAGCAGGCTCGCGTGGACCGGGGCGTCCGGCACGTCGGCCGGGCGAAGGGCGTCCAGCTCACGACGGAGCACCGGGACGACCTCGGAGCCGAGCAGGTCGAGCTGCTCGAGCACGGTCTTCAGCGGCAGACCGGCGTGGTCGATCAGGAACAGCTGGCGCTGGTAGTCACCGAAGTGCTCCCGGAAGGTGAGCGTCTTCTCGATGACCTCCTGCGGGCTGCCGACGGTCAGCGGGGTCTGCTCGGTGAACTCCTCCAGCGACGGCCCGTGACCGTAGACCGGGGCGTTGTCGAAGTACGGCCGGAACTCCCGCACCGCGTCCTGGCTCTTCGGGCGGATGAACGCCTGGCCGCCGAGCCCGACGATGGCCTGGTCGGCGCGACCGTGGCCGTAGTGCTCGTAGCGGCGGCGGTAGAGGTTGATCAGCCGCTGGAAGTGGTAGGTCGGCCAGAAGATGTGGTTGGCGAAGAACCCGTCGCCGTAGTAGGCGGCCTGCTCGGCGATCTCGGGGCTGCGGATCGAGCCGTGCCAGACGAACGGGGGCACGTCGTCCAACGGGCGCGGGGTCGCGGTGAACGACTCCAGCGGGGTCCGGAACGTCCCCTTCCAGTCCACCACGTCCTCCCGCCACAGGCGGTGCAGCAGGTGGTAGTTCTCGATGGCCAGGTCGATGCCCGTACGGATGTCCTTGCCGAACCACGGGTAGACCGGGCCGGTGTTGCCGCGACCCATCATCAGGTCGACCCGTCCGTCGGACAGGTGCTGCAGCATCGCGTAGTCCTCGGCGATCTTCACCGGGTCGTTGGTGGTGATCAGCGTGGTCGCGGTGGAGAGCACGATCCGCTCGGTCTGCGCGGCGATGTAGCCGAGCATCGTGGTGGGGGAGGAGGGCACGAAGGGCGGGTTGTGGTGCTCGCCGGTCGCGAACACGTCCAGGCCCACCTCCTCGACCTTCTGGGCGATGGTCACCATCGCCTTGATCCGCTCGGCCTCGCTCGGCGTACGGCCGGTGGTGGGGTCCGTCGTGACGTCGCCGACGGTGAAGACTCCGAACTGCATGTCACCCTCCTGGGGTGGAAGATTTACAATTCAACTAACTGCCGGGTACAACGCGGGGAGGCGTTGGATATTCCCGACCCGGACCTGACCGAGGATCCCGGTATACGCTCTCCCCACCCCTCCCGAGCGCCCGCGAGCGGAGTGCCCCGGATCTGTCTGGACAGACGAGCGAGCAGACACGCTCTCCGTCTGCGAGTGAGGAAGGAAGACAGATCCCGGCACGTAGGGAGCCAGCGAGGAGAGGACGAACATGGTCAAGTACCGGGACAACGCACAGCTGGATCCCTCGCAGATGGGCGGTTCCCGCGGCGGGGGCGGCAAGATCGCGATCGGCGGTGGCGCGGGTCTGATCGTGCTGATCCTCGCGCTGGTCCTCGGCATCAACCCGGGAGACCTCACGGGCGGGACCACCAGTCCCCAGGCCGAGCCCTCCGGCACGGCCCCTGCTCCCTATCAGCAGTGCACGAAGGGCGCCGACATCTCCCGCGACCGCGAGTGCCGGTTCGTGGCGTACACGAACTCCATCCAGTCCTACTGGGCCGGCGCCTACGACGGCTACCAGAAGATCCAGGTGGTGCCGTTCACCGGCCAGGTGTCGACCGCCTGCGGCACGGCAAGCTCCGCGGTCGGCCCGTTCTACTGCCCCGGTGACACCACGGTCTACCTGGACACGGGCTTCTTCGACGAGCTGACCAGCAAGCTCGGGGCCAAGGGCGGCGACGCCGCCGAGGCGTACGTGTTCGCGCACGAGTTCGGTCACCACATCCAGAACCTGACCGGGGTGATGGGCAAGGTCCAGAGCCAGGGCCAGCAGACCGGCCCGAAGTCCGGTGGCGTGCGGCTCGAGCTGCAGGCCGACTGCTACGCGGGCGTGTGGATGAACCACACGACCAAGGACCCGAACTCGCCGATCGAGTCGCTGACCCAGGACGATCTGAACCGGGCCGTCGACGCGGCGGCCGCGGTGGGCGACGACCGGATCCAGGAGCGGATGCAGGGTCAGGTCAACCCGGAGAGCTGGACCCACGGCTCGGCTGCCAACCGGCAGAAGTGGCTGCAGAAAGGCTTCGAGACCGGCGACCCGAACAGCTGCGACACCTTCGCCTCCGGCGCTCTCTGAGGGCGCGCCGCCGGCGCCCGCTGACTGCTCAGTCCGCCGACCGGCGCTCGAACCAGCGGCCGACCACCAGCACCACCAGACCGAGCAGGGGCAGCACGATGGCCACCCGGCTCGGCCAGGCGTACGACAGGCCGGCGGCCAGCACCGACCCGCCGAGCCACGCGCCGAAGGCGTTGCCGATGTTCAGCACCGCGTGGTTCAGGGCGGCGGCCAGCGACTGGCCGTCCCGGGCGACGTCCATCAGCCGGGTCTGCAGGGCCGGCATCAGCACCGATCCGGCGGCTCCGAGACCGAAGACCCCGACGAAGGCCCCGGCCGGAGTGGTCACCAGGAACCCGAAGACCGCCAGCACGACGGCCAGCCCGACCAGACCGAGAGAGAGGGTGGGCACCAGTGCGCGGTCGGCCAGCCGGCCACCGGCCACCATCCCGACCGTCATCCCGACGCCGTACGTGGCGAGGATCGCGACCACTCCCAGCTCGCCGAGACCGGCGAGGGTGGTGACCGTGGGGGCGATGTAGGAGTAGGTGGCGAACATGCCCCCGAAACCGACCATGCCGACCGCGAGCGTGAACCACACCTGCGGTCGGGCCAGCGCGCTGAGCTCGGAGCGGATGGTGGCGGGCTCGTCCCCGATCCGGACGGGCGGCACCCACACCAGGGTCGCCACCAGGCAGAGCAGCGCGATCACGGTGACCGCGACGTAGAGCGCCTGCCAGCCGAGGACCTGACCGAGCCAGGTAGCGCCCGGCACCCCGGCGATGTTGGACACCGTCAGTCCGACCATCACCAGCGAGACCGCCCGGGCGCGACGGTCGGCGGGCACGAGCGCCGCGGCGACGACCGAGGCCACCCCGAAGTACGCACCGTGCGGCAGGCCGGCGATGAAACGGGCCAGCAGCAGGCTGCCGAAGCCCGCGGCCAGCGACGAGGCCAGGTTGGCGAGGGCGAAGACGCCCATCAGGATCATCAACAGCTGCCGACGGGGGACGCGAGCGGCGACGGCGGCGATCACCGGCGCGCCGATCACCACCCCGAGCGCGTACGCGGAGATGAGGTGGCCGGCGCCCGGGATGTCGACGTCGACGCCGGCGGCGATCTGCGGCAGCAGGCCCATGGTGGCGAACTCGGTGGTGCCGATGGCGAAGCCGCCGATGGCCAGCGCGAACAGCGCGGCGCCGGGGCGGGTCCGGGACCCGAGGTCGGGTCGTTCGGCGGTGAGGACGGTCGAGGTCACAGGGCGGGCTCTTCCCGGGAGAACGGTCAGGATGTCCGCGGTGACTGCTGCGACAACCGGGCACCCGGCGCAGTTGTTCCGATGCTGTGGGCGTGGTCGCTGCGACCTGAGTCACAACCGAGTGAGACAGTGGGCCCAGACCATGCGGCCGGTCGTCGCAGTGGTCCGCTGCGACGGGTGAGGAGTGCTGTGAATCTCGAGAAGGTCATCTTCGGCTTCTTCGTGCTGCTGGCCGCCACCTTGAACTTCGGCTTCTTCATCGGTGACATCGGCAACCCGGAGCTGCACAACATCTTCGAGCTGTTCGCGGCTCTGGTCGTGAGTCTCATCGCCACGGTGCTGAAGTTCGGGGACCGGACCCAGATCGGGGCGGTCCACCTGGCCACCAGTCTGGTCGCCGATCTGCAGCTGGTGGCGGCCTTCGTGGTCTGGGTCTGGGCGACCCAGATCTCCGCCGAGGGGCTGACCACGGTCCACATGGCCAGCGTCGTCTCGCTCTCGGGGGGAGCGCTGCTGGCCAACCTGGTGTCGGTGGTGCTGCTGGTCACCGAGACCGTCACCTTCCACCGCGGCTGACCGTGTCGTGAGGGACGAGGGCGGCGTGCGGGACGAGGGCCGGTCGTGAGCAACCCGCTGCTGATCTTCTGGCAGCAGCTGTTCGGGCCCCGCCGGTCCGCGGCGGACGAGGCCGTCTCCCGTGCCCACCTGGAGTTCGCCGACCAGGCCTCGGCGACGATCTTCTTGATCATGCGGCGGATGCGGACCCCGCTCATCGTGCTGATCCTGGTGTTCTCGATCAGCGTGGTCGGGCTGGCGCTGATCCCGGGCGTCGACCCGGACGGTGAGACGGCCCGGATGACCCTGTTCGACGCCTTCTACTTCATGAGCTACACGGCGACCACGATCGGCTTCGGCGAGCTGCCGTGGCCGTTCACCACCGCCCAGCGGCTCTGGGTGACGTTCTCGATCTACCTGTCGGTGATCGGCTGGGCGTACGCGATCGGTTCGCTGCTGACCCTGCTGCAGGACCACGCCTTCCGGCACGCGGTGGCGCTGCAGCGCTTCACCACCAAGGTCTCCCGGATCCGGGAACCGTTCCTGCTGCTGGCCGGCTACGGCAGGGCGGGGGAGCTGCTGGTGAAGGCGTTCGACGCCCTCGGGCAGCAGGTCGTGGTCATCGACGAGTCCAGCTCCCGGATCGACGCGCTCGAGCTGCAGTCGTACCACGCCGACATCCCCGGGCTGGCCGCCGACGCCGCCAACCCCCACCACCTCAGGATCGCCGGACTCGGTCACCCGCACTGCGCGGGCGTGCTGGCGCTCACCAACGACGACCGCACCAACCTGTCGATCACCATGGCGGCCGCGTTGCTCAGGCCGGAGCTGCCCGTCGTGGCCCGGACGATCTCCCCGTCGATCGGCGAGCGGATGCAGGCGTTCGGCACGCCGGCGGTGGTGAACCCGTTCGACCGGTTCGGCGACCACCTGCGCCTCGCCCTGAACGCGCCCGCCTCCTACCAGCTGCTGACCTGGCTCGAGGCCGGGCCGGGTGCGGTGCTGCCGGAGCGGGGCAAGCTGCCGTCGCACGGGCGCTGGGTGATGTGCGGTTACGGGCGCTTCGGTCACGAGCTGACCGCGGACCTGCGGGCGGCGGGTCTCGACGTCACCATCATCGACAGCGCGGCTCCGGAAGGTGCCGACCAGGGCGTCATCGTCGGCGACGCGTCGGAGGAGGGCGTGCTGGCCCGGGCCGATCTGGCGGGTGCCGTCGGGTTGGTGGCCGGCACCGACGACGACACCACGAACCTGTCCATGCTCGCCAACGCCCGCCGGATGAACCCGAACCTCTTCCTGGCGGCCCGGCAGAACCGCCCGACGAGTGCTGCCCTGTTCGAGGCGATGCGCGTCGACGCGCTGCTGGTGCCGACGGAGGTCGTCGCCCACGAGGTCTATGCCCAGATCAGCACGCCGCTGCTGTGGCGGTTCATCCGGGGGATCGCAGCGGAAGGTGACCCGTGGGCGGATGCGCTGGTGATGAGGCTGCGGCACAACTGCGGTGTCGAGCTGCCCGCCCTGTGGAAGGTGAAGCTGGACCGCACCCAGGCGCCCGCGCTGGGTCGCCACCTCGCCGACGGGTCGGTGCTGCTCGGCGACCTGCTGCGCAGCCCGGAGGACCGGGAGCGCCGGCTGGAGGTCGTGCCGCTGCTGCTGCTGCGACGGGGCGAGGCCGTCCTGACCCCGGGTCACGACGCGGTGCTGGAGGCCGATGACGAGCTGCTGTTCGCCGGCGCGAGCGCGCAGCGACGGGAGCTGGAGAGCTCGATGGTGGTCGACGCGACGGCCGCGTACGTGCTCTTCGACCAGCGGGTGCCCGCCAGCTGGGTGTGGCGGAAGCTGTCCAGGAAGGTCACCGTCGAACGACAGTGACCCTCCCGGGACGAGCTCAGCTGCTCAGCTGCTCAGTTGCAGGTGACTCCGGTGGCGTGCACCGGGCAGTAGCCGAACGGGTTCTTGTCCAGGTACTGCTGGTGGTAGTCCTCGGCGTAGAAGAAGTCGCCGACCGGCGCGATCTCGGTGGTGATCTGTCGGTAGCCGGCCCGGCTGAACTCCGTCTGGTACTTGTCCCGCACCGCTGTCACCGTGGCCAGCTGCTCCGGGGTGGTGGTGTAGATCGCCGAGCGGTACTGGGTCCCGACGTCGTGGCCCTGCCGCATCCCCTGGGTCGGGTCGTGGTTCTCGAAGAACACCTTGAGCAGGGCCTCGAGGTCGGTCTTGGTCGGGTCGTAGCTGACCTTGACGATCTCGGTGTGGCCGGTCTTGGCGCTGCACACCTCCTCGTAGCTCGGGTTGGGGGTGAACCCGCCCGCGTAGCCGACGGCGGTGTTGGTGACGCCCGGGGCCTGCCAGTAGAGCTTCTCGGCCCCCCAGAAACAGCCCAGCGCCAGGTAGATGACCTCGGAGCCGACCGGAACCTGCTGGACCGGGATGCCGAAGATCTCGTGGAAGGTGGGCTCGGCCAGGACGGAGTGATCACGTCCCCGCAGCGCCCGGGTGGGCTCGACCATGGTGACCTTCTGCTGGGAGAACAACATCGCTAGCTCCTTCTGTCGTGATGGCACCCGGTTCAACAGCGTCCGGACGGTACCTGTTCCCGCCTCCCGAGCGCGCTGGATGCCGGTGTGCACGCGGGAGCGCCCCGCCTGTGAGCCGTGACCGACAGCGGTGACCCGGTCACGTCCAGCGTGCCCCGGGCACCCCGCGTACGCTCACGAGCATGACGGATCGACCAGGTTTCTCCACCCGCGCCATCCACGCCGGCTCGACCCCGGACCCCACCACGGGGGCGGTGATCCCGCCCATCGTCGCGTCCTCGACGTTCGCCCAGGACGGGGTCGGCGGGCTGCGGAACGGGTACGAGTACTCCCGGTCGGCCAACCCGACCCGGACCGCGTTGGAGGAGTGCCTGACCGCCCTGGAGGGGGGCAGCCGCGGGTTCGCGTTCGCCAGCGGGCTGGCCGCCGAGGACACGCTGATCCGCTCCATCGCCAAGCCCGGCGCGCACCTGGTCCTGCCGCACGACGCCTACGGCGGCTCCTTCCGCCTGTTCTCGCGGGCGTACGCGCCCTGGGGTCTGCTCACCGACCCGGTGGACCTGACCGACCTGGCCGCGGTCGAGGCGGCCATCCGCCCGGGGGAGACCGTCGCGGTCTGGGTCGAGACCCCGACCAACCCGCTGATGTCGGTGGCCGACATCAGCGCCATCGCCGAGATCGCGCACGCGCTGGGCGCGCTCGTCATCGTGGACAACACGTTCGCCTCGCCCTACCTGCAGCAGCCGCTGGCGCTGGGGGCGGACGTGGTCATGCACTCCACCACGAAGTACTGCGGCGGGCACTCCGACGTCGTCGGCGGAGCCCTGGTGACGGCCGACGAGACGCTGGCCGAGAAGGTGCAGTTCCACCAGAACGCCCTCGGCGCGGTGGCGGGGCCGTTCGACGCCTGGCTGGTGCTCCGCGGTCTGAAGACCCTGGCCGTCCGGATGGAGCGCCACAGCGACAACGCCGAGAAGGTCGCGGCCTACCTGACCGAGCACCCGGGTGTGAGCGAGGTCTACTACCCCGGGTTGGAGTCCCACGCCCAGCACGACGTCGCCAAGCGGCAGATGCGCCGCTTCGGCGGGATGGTCTCGTTCCGGGTCCGGGCCGGTGAGCAGGCCGCCGTGGACGCCTGCGGCCGGACGACGGTGTTCACGCTGGCCGAGTCCCTGGGTGGGGTCGAGTCGCTGATCGAGCACCCGGGCCGGATGACGCACGCCTCGGTGGCGGGCACCGCGCTGGAGGTGCCCTCGGACCTGATCCGGCTCAGCGTCGGCCTGGAGGACGCCGAGGACCTGATCGCCGACCTCGACCAGGCTCTCTGCTAGTCCCAGCTCGCTGTTCACTGCGCGCCAGAGGACTCCGTTTTCCCTCGTTGCTCGCAGACGAAAAGCGTGTCTGCTCCCGCCTCAGTCCAGACGGAGTCGGGCGCTTCGTTCTCGGCCGCTCGCCGGGGGTTATCGGGTGGCACCGGGAGATTCAGCAGGCAGCCGCCAGTCGATCGGCTCGGCGCCCTGGCCGACCAGCAGGTCGTTGACGCGACTGAACGGGCGCGAGCCGAAGAAGCCGGACCGCGCCGACAGCGGTGAGGGGTGCGCGGAGGCCACGTACGGGACGTCGCCGAGCATCGGCACCAGACTCCGGGCGTCGCGACCCCACAAGACGGCGACCAACGGGCCGCCGCGGTCGACCAGCGCCTCGATGGCGCGCTGGGTGACCTGCTCCCAGCCCTTGCCGCGGTGCGACCCGGACTTGCCGGGTGCCACGGTGAGCACCCGGTTGAGGAGCAGCACGCCCTGCTCGAACCACGCGCTCAGATCGCCGTGCGGGGCGGGTGCGACCCCGAGATCCTCCTCCAGCTCGCGGTAGATGTTGACCAGGCTGCGGGGGATCGGTCGCACCGACGGCTCCACCGAGAAGGAGAGACCGACGGGGTGTCCCGGCGTCGGGTACGGGTCCTGCCCCACGATCAGCACCCGGACGTCGCCGAGCGGGCGGCTGAACGCCCGCAGCACCCGGTCCCCGCTCGGGAGGTAGCCGCGTCCGGCCGCGATCTCGGCGCGCAGGAAGTCACCGACCGCGGCCACCGTCGGGGCGACCGGTTCGAGGGCGACCGCCCAGTCGGGAGCGACCAGGTCGGTCAACGGGCGGGGCCCGTGGGCGCTGCCGCCCGAGGGGGTCATCGCAGGTCCTTCGACGTCGGGTCCTCGGCTTCGGGGCCACCGACCTGCTGCTCTCCGACCGGTGTCGTGCCGTCGTCGGGATCCGTGGGCCCACCGGTCCGGGCGGTCGGCAGCCCGCCGGGCATCCGCAGCGAGTAGCCGGCCGCCAGCACCAGCAGCACCGCCCCCAGCCCGAACGCCCACGGGTAGGAGAACCGGTCGGCCAGCAGCCCCGCCACGATCGGTCCCACGATCGCCCCCGCGTCCGAGCACATGGAGAAGACCGCCACGGGGGTGCCACGCGCCCCGCCGGTCGCGTCCCCCACGGAGGCGGCGGGTGCGGTTCCCAAAAAGGCGGCGGCGACCCCGTACGCGCAAAGGGCGCCGATCAGCACCCCCATGTTCGCGGCGAACGGCACCACCATGATCGACAACCCGGCCAGCAGACCACCGCCGATCATCGCGGGCCGGCGGCCCACGGTGTCCACGAACTTCCCGGCCGGGGCCAGCGCGATGGTCTGCGCGACAGCCGCGCACGCGAAGGCGATGCCCGTCCAGGTCGTGTTGCGGTGCAGCACCTCCACGACCAGCACCGGGATCAGGGCCGACCGGACCCCGAAGGAGGTCCAGCCCTGGGCGAGGTTGGTCAGGCAGGCGGCCTGGAACCGTGGGTCGGCCAGCACGGTCCGGAGAGGCACGGCCTGGCCGGCGCTGTCGGCGCTCCGGTCGACCCGGGTCCGGGACAGCAGGGCCAGCCCGACCGCGCCGGCGACGGCCAGGGTGGCCGCGTAGAAGAAGAAGGGCGCTCGGATCGAGATCACGGCGAGCAGCCCGCCAATCGCCGGCCCGGCCATGCCGCCGAGCAGGAAGCCACCCTGGAAGAACCCTGCGGCCCGGCCGCGCATCTGCGGCGCGACGCTGCCCAGCAGCAGACTCATCGCGGACACGGTGAACATGGCCGAGCCCACCCCGCCGATCCCGCGCAGGGCCAGCAGCTGTGGATAGCTCTGAGCTGCGCCGGCCACCCCGCTGGAGGCGGCGACGATGAAGATGCCGGTGGCCAGCACCGCACGCTCGCCCAGCCAGGCGATCAGACGTCCGCAGAGCGGGCTGATGGCCAGCCGCATCAGGGCGAACACCGAGATGACCGCCCCGACCTCGGCGTTGCCGACGCCGAACCCGCGGGCGAAGACCGGCAGCACCGGCACCAGGACACCGAACCCGACCGCCACGCAGAAGGCGATCAGTCCGAGGACGAGCACGTCCCGCGGTAGGGAGGTGCGTTCACGCAGCCGGCGGCGGAGGGCTGCGGTGAGGGGCACCGCCCCAGTGTGCCGGACAGGCCCAGCCTTCCGGACGGACCCAGCGTGCCAGTCGGACCGGGGACCCGTCGGGTGCGTCCGGGCAGATACGGTTGACCGTCGCCGGCCGTTGGCCGGGAAGAAGGAGGACCCGGTGGAGCTGGGGAAGAAGATCCGTGAGCTGTTCGGCTCCCGCTCGAGCAAGGACGCCACCGAGCGGGCGCTCGCGGAGGCCAGCGACCTGGCCGACCAGGCCGCCGTACGTCAGGCCACCCCGCGGCGCGGGCTGTTCGAGGGCGTGGCGCCCGAGATCCCGACCGAGGTCCGGGTGACCTCGACGGCCGCGGAGTCGGACCAGGCCGTGCCCGCCGCCCTCAAGGTCGCCGCCGCGTGGGCCTGGCGGATCTTCCTGGTCGCCGGCCTGGTCTACTTCGTCGGCTGGATCCTGGGGTTCCTCTCCGAGGTGGCGATCCCGCTCGCTGTCGCCTCGTTGCTCGCCGCGGCCCTGAAGCCGTTGGCCAACCGCCTGCACGCCTGGGGTCTGCCCAAGGGTCCGGCGGCTGCCGTCACCCTGCTCGGGGGGATCCTGCTCATCGCCGGTTCCCTGACGCTGATCATCAACTCCATCGCCGGGCAGGCCGGCGAGCTGAGCCAGCAGGTGGTCAGGGGGTTCGGTCAGCTGGAGCAGTGGCTGATGAACAGCCCCCTCCCCATCGACCAGAGCTGGTTCCGGCTGGACGAGTGGGGGACCCGGATCCAGCAGTTCCTGGTCGACAGCCAGAGCACCATCGCGGCCGCAGCGGGCGACATCGGCACCAGCATCGGGCACTTCCTGGCGGGCGTCGCGATCTGCCTGTTCAGCCTCTTCTACTTCCTGTACGACGGACGCGGCATCTTCAGCTTCCTGCTCAACCTGATGCCCCGGTCCGCTCAGGCCCGGGCCGATGCCGCGGCGCTGCGGGGCTGGCAGTCGCTGTCGGCGTACGTGCGGGCGACGGTCCTGGTCGCCCTGGTCGACGCCATCGGCGTGCTGATCGTGGCGCTCGCCCTGCGCGTGCCCCTGGCGCCCGCCCTGGCCGCCTTGGTCTTCCTCGGTGCGTTCATCCCGCTCGTCGGCGCCTTCGTGTCCGGGTTCGTGGCCGTGCTCGTGGCCCTGGTCGCCGTCGGCTGGGTGCAGTCGCTGATCATGCTCGCGGGCATCATCGTCGTGATGCAGGTCGAGGGCCACATCCTGCAGCCGTTCCTGCTCGGTCGTGCCGTGCACCTGCATCCGCTGGCCGTGCTGCTGGCCATCGCCATGGGCATCGTCATCGCCGGCATCGTCGGCGCACTCCTGGCGGTGCCGATCCTGGCCTTCGTGAAGACGTTCGTGCAGGAGCTCTACCGCCAGTCCCACGAGGTGGTGGCGCACGAGGTCCCGCCACCGTCCACGACACCGCCGACACCGCCGGGGCCGCTGACACCAGCGGAGGCCGCCACCGCCTGAGTTCCCCCTGGAACCGCTGACGCCACCTTTCGCTCTCTCGCGCTACCCCTGCACAGGGGGCGTGAGTGAGTGAAAGGGGGCGTCAGCGCGTCAGGGACTGCGTGTGACCCCGGACCGATCTGGTGGGCGACCGAGATCGCGGACCTAGAGCGCCGAGCCCTTCTGGTACTGCGCCCAGGAGACGTCCCAGTCGGTGTAGCCGTTGCCCTTCTCGAGCCCCCGGTTCGATCCTGTGGTGACCACGGGGTCGCCGATCTGGACCCGGTTGAACAACCACGCGGCGTCGCCGGTGCTCATGCCCACGCACCCGTGGCTGGCGTTGACCCGACCCAGGTTGGCGGAGTTCCACGGAGCGGCGTGCAGGAACTCACCCGACCAGGTGATCCGCAGCGCGTACTTCACCTGGAGGTCGTACGCCTCGTCGGCCCCGATCATCTGGTTGGTCATCCGGGTCACCGGCAGCTTCTCCATGATCAGCTTCGTGCCGCTGCGGGTGGTCCAGCCGGACTTGCCGGCGCTGATCGGGATGGTCCGCTCCAGGTCGCCGTTGATGTAGACCTTGGCCCGCTTGCTGTCCAGGTTGATCTTGGTGATGAGCGAGCGGCCCACCGAGAACGAGGTGCTGGTGGAGTTCTGACCGTAGATCCCGTTGCCCGCGTCGAGGCCGTTCAGGTCGGCCGTGGCGGTCACGGTGGTGCCCGACTTCCAGTAGCTCTTGGGACGGAAGTGGACCTCGGTGTCGGAGAACCAGCTCCAGCTGCCCTCCTGCTTCGGTGAGCTGGTCACCGACAGGTGCTTCTCGAACTCCTGACGGTTCTTCACCGGCACGTCGAAGGTCAGGATGACGGGCATCCCCACGCCGACCTTGCTGCCCTTCAGCGGTTGCAGCTGGGCGAACGTCTGCTGCTTCAGGGTGAGGTCCTGGGTCTTGAAGCTGGACTTGGTGGTGACCGCGGTCCCCTCCGGGTTGGTCCCGGTGACGGCCAGGGTGTACGTGGCCGACGGCTCGAGCCGCTCGCCTGCGGTCCAGCCCGACTTGTCCTTCGCGAGGGTCCCGTCGACCGTGCCCGAGACAGCCCTGCCCTTGGTGTCCTTGCCCGCGTAGCTGAGCTTGACCTTGGCCACCGTCCCGTTGGCGGCGGCCACCGAGACCAGGGTGCTGACCTTCACGTTCTTGGCGCCGTCCTTCACGTTCGGAGTGAGCGTAACGGGATCCGGGGTCGGGGTGCTGGTGGGAGGTGCGCTCTGGCCGCCGCCTTCCGACGGCTGGGCGGCCGTCGGCCCGGAGGACGATCCGGCCTGACCGCCGGGAGCGGTCGCGCCGCCGGCCTGCGGGATGGTGCCGCAGCCGGCCAGGGCGAGCGCGGCGACCAGGGCGGTCGCGGGAAGGATCCGGCGACGGTCGAGTAGGGACATGCGGGGGACCTATCCATCGGGGGAAGTCGTCGTACGGCTACGGGACCGACGACTCCGGCGGGTTCGTGCAGAAAGACACTCCCAATGTGCCACGAGCGAGGAGCGGATCCGGGATCAGGCTCCTCGCTCCATGGTCACAACTGGGCGACGACGCCACCAGATCTCCCGCGTGTCGTCCTCACCCCGTCGGTGCCTGACCGTGACCTAGGCCGCCTCCACCGGAGCCGAGGGCTCCCGGCCCTGGAGCGGACGCTCCCGCATGGTCAGGGCGATCACGAAGGCCACGGCCATGAACGGCACGGCCACCAGGAAGACGTCGTCCATCGCCTGGGTGAAGGCGGTCAGGACCCAGGTCTTGACCGGCTCCGGCAGGCCGTGGATGGCGGTGATGTCGTTCATCGACGAGGCGGCTCCACCGAGCTGGCTCTGCGCCGAGGCCGGCACGACCTCGGCGAGGTGGTGGGCCAGCCGGGTGTTGAGGATGGCCCCGAACAGCGCCGTACCGACCGCCCCGCCCATGCTGCGGAAGAACGCGACCGACGCGGTGGCAGCACCGAGGTGCTTGCGCGCCACGCTGTTCTGCACCGCGGTCACCACGACCTGCATGGTGAAGCCGAGGCCCGAGCCGAAGAGCAGCATCAGCAGGGCCAGGTGCCAGTACGGGGTGTCCACCGCGAGCCCGGACAGCAGGAAGAGCGCGGTGCCCACCAGCAGCGAGCCGGTGATCGGCATCCACTTGTAGCGACCGGTCCGGCTCATCAGCTGGCCGCTGCTGATCGAGGTGGCGAACATGCCGACCACCATCGGCAGCATGGCCAGACCCGACTGGGTGGCGGTGAAGCCCTTGACCGCCTGCAGGTAGATCGGCAGGTAGATGAGACCACCGAACATGCCGACGCCCATGATCATCGCGAAGCTGATGTTGGAGACGAAGGTCCAGTGCGTGAACAGCTCCGGGGGCAGGATCGGCTCCTTCACCCGCTGCTCGACGTACGCGAAGGCCAGGGCCAGCCCGACGAACGCGACCAGCAGACCGATGCCGATCGGGGAGGTCCAGCCCTGGTCGGGGCCGGCCCAGCTGAGGTAGAGCACGAGGCTGGTGACCGAGCCGACGATGGTGGCCGCGCCGAGGTAGTCGACGGAGGCGTCCCGCTTGACGTACGGCAGCTTGAGCGCGATCGAGGTGACGACCAGGGCGGCGATGCCGATCGGGAGGTTGATCAGGAAGATCCACTGCCAGCCGAGGTGATCGGTGAACAGGCCGCCGAGCAGCGGTCCGGCGACCGAGGAGATGCCGAAGACGGCACCGAAGAAGCCCTGGTACTTGCCGCGCTCCCGCGGCGGGATGATGTCACCGATCACCGCGAGGGCGAGCGACATGAGACCGCCACCGCCCAGGCCCTGGATGGCCCGGCCGAGGATCATCACCTCGATGTTGGGCGACATCGCACAGATGACGGAGCCGACCAGGAACACCACGATCGCGGCCTGGAAGACCGGGCGGCGACCGCGCAGGTCGGAGATCTTGCCCCACAGGGGCGTCGCGGCCGTCGAGGTCAGCAGGTAGGCGGTGACGACCCAGGACAGCTTGTCCAGACCACCCAGCTCCGAGGTGATCCGGGGGAGGGCGACACCGACGATGCTCTGGTCGAGGGCGGCCAGGAACATGCCGGCCATCAGACCGCCCATCACCACCAGGATCTGCTTGTGGCTCAGGTAGCCGTCACCGCTCGGCGTGGGGGTGCCCCCGGCGTCGGGCACGGGCGCGCCCTGCCCGGCGGGGGTCGGGAGGGTGGGGCCGGGTGGCGCGTCCTCGATCAGGGCGCGGCGAGGCGCTGGTGGCATGGTGGTCATGAGGGGTCCTTCAGGTTCTCGGAGTTGATGCCGGAGACGAACTTGGCGAGCAGCCGCTCGAACTCGGTGATGTCGGTGGTCTCCCACCCGGACAGGGTGGACTCGAGCAGGGCGCGTCGCCGCTGGAAGGCGTCGTCGAGCAGCTGCTGGCCGTCATCGCTGATGCCGACCAGCTGAGCCCGGCCATCGGCCGGGTCGGGCGTCCGGACGACGAGTCCCGTCCGCTCCAGCTGGGCCACGTGACGGGAGACGGTGGAGACGTCCAGGTTCACGGCGGTCGCGAGCTCGCTGATCCGCAGCGGACCCGTGTGGGCGATCGTCTTGATCAACCAGAAGGTGCCCGGATCGACGTGGTCGTCCGCCTGGCGCTGCCGCATCAGACGGCCCACGGTCATCAGCGCCGACAACATGGCGTCGGCCGCCGGCTGAGCTGTTTGCATACTGCAACGATACGCTTAGTTGCATGCTGCATCCAAGTGGTTGCCGGGTGACCTGAGGCACAGGCCGTCGTACCGGCGTGCGAGCGGCTCAGCCGGGGTTGAACATTCCGTCAGTCGACGAGTTCCGGTGGCCCTGTTGGGGTTGGGGGCCGGAAGATTCCGTCAGTCGACGGCATGTTCGAGCCGCTGGCGGGCCGGGTGCGCGGAAGTCGTCGAGTGACGGAATGTTCGAGCCGGGGGCCGGTCGGGCGCGCGGAAGCCGTCGAGTGACGGAATGTTCGAGTCGGTGGCGGGCCGGGTGCGCGGAAGCCGTCGAGTGACGGAATGTTCCAGCCGGAGGCGGGCCCGGCGCGCGGAAGCCGTCGAGCGACGGAATGTTCGAGTGGCCGCGGGCGCCGTGGGTCGGCGAAGCGGGCGATCAGTGGGCCCGCGGGATGCGCGGGTCAGCCCTGACTAACCCCTGAAGTCGAAAGCGAGACCTTCCATTAGTGAAAGGTCGGGTTTACGTTCGTTCCATGACCACCGATCCGCGGATGACCGCCATCTTGGAAGACCTCGCCGCCGGCCGCATGGACGCTGCAGAAGCCGCACGCCGCATCGACGCCCTCAAGGCCGAGCAGCACCACCACGAGCCCGCTACGCCGGACGCCCCGCCCGAGCCGAGCAACGAGGACCTCGCGGCCCAGGCCGCCGCCGCCGGGACCGCCGCCGGGGTCGGGACCGACGACACCGTCGTCGACCCGTGGGCCGCGAGCACCGACCGTCCGCAGCGGGCCACCCACACCACCGAGAGCTTCGCCCCGGCCGAGCACGTCACGCCCGAGCACGCTTCGTCGGACACCTCCCGGACCAAGCCGGTCAACACCAACGGGGTCGACAAGATCACCGTACGGGCGATCGGCCGCCGGGTCCGGATCGTGGGGGAGTCCTCGGTCGCCACCCTGGCCGCCGACGGTCCGCACGTGCTGCGCCGCAACGGCTCGGTGCTGGAGGTCTCCAGCGACGGTGAGCTGGGGGCGTCGCTGGACGGCTTCAGCATCCTCAAGGCGCCCCGCAACCTGGATGAGTTCCGCTCGCTGGGTCTGGGCAAGGAGCTGTTCCTGCGGGTCAACCCCGCCATCGAGGTCGACGTCGAAGTCACCGGAGGCAGCCTCACCACCGAGCGCGTCCCGCACCTGGGCAAGGTCCGGCTGACGGCCGGGTCCGCGAAGCTGCTGGACGTCGAGGAGATCAAGGACGCTCTGATCCAGGCCGGTCAGGCCACCGTGAAGGGCACCATCACCCGCGGCCGGTCGCGGATCCGGGCCGAGTCGGGCAGCCTGTCGATCCAGCTGGGTGACGCGTCCAACGTCACCGTGCGCGGGGAGTCGCAGCTGGGCAAGGTGAGCTGGTCCGGCGGTCACAGCGGTGCCGGCGACGAGGTCGTGATGGGCAACGGCAGCGCCCGCCTCGACGTCGAGGTCGTGATGGGTCACGCGTCGGTGAAGGTCGGCAGCGACCAGCCGGCCGAGGACCTGCGCTGAGCGGGGGGAGGACGATGACCACCGCCGATCGTCCCCGGTCGTCCCGCCGCCCCGCCGAGCGGGACCGCCACGAGCACCGGGCGCCGAGTGACTGCCCCGTCTGCGGCCACCACCTGGCCGTGACCCGCCTGGGGTGCGCCTCCTGCGGGAGCGAGCTCGCGGGAGTGTTCAGCACCTGCGAGTTCTGCGCCCTCAGCGACGCCGACAACGACCTGCTCCGGGTGTTCCTGTCCTCCCGGGGCAACCTGCGCGAGGTCGAGCGGCACCTCGGTGTCTCCTACCCGACGGCCCGGCTGCGCTTCGACCGCCTGCTGGAGAAGCTCGGACTGGCCGACGAGCCCGAGGACGTGCCGTTGAACCGGGAGCAGATCCTCTCCGAGGTGGCGTCCGGGGCGCTGCCGCCCGAGGAGGCCGCCCGGCTGCTCGCCGCCCTGTGAGCGGGTGAAGTCGGCCCGCACCAGGACCCGGCCCGAACAGCGACGAACCCGGCTCGATCACCGAGCCGGGTTCGTCTGCGTACGGGGGGAGGGGTCAGCTCTTGAACGGTTCGACGGCGACGATCGTGACCTCGATGGCCTTGCCGTTGGGGGCGTCGTAGCTGGCGGAGTCACCCTTCCGCTTACCCAGGATCGCCGCACCGAGCGGCGACTGCGGGCTGTAGACGTTGGTGGAGTCGACCGCCTCGTCCAGGCCGAGCAGCTCGCGCGAGCCCAGCACGAAGGTGTCGGTGTCGGACTCGTCGCCGAAGAAGGCGACGGTGACCTGGACGCCCGGGGCGACGGTGTCGACGTCGGTCGGGGACTCGCCGACCTCGGCCCGTCGGAGCATGTCCGCGAGCTGGCGGATCCGGGCCTCCTGCTTGCCCTGTTCCTCGCGGGCGGCGTGGTAGCCACCGTTCTCGCGGAGGTCACCCTCCTCGCGGGCGGCGGCGATCCGCGCGGTCACCTCGGCACGCCCAGGGCCCGACAGCTGGTCCAGCTCGGACTGCAGCTTGTCGTACGCCTCCTGGGTGAGCCAGATGACCTCTTGAACGTGTTCAGGCATCGGACAAGCCTAGCAAGACCCCGCCCGGCCGACGAGGGCTCAGGGCCGTCAGGCCGGTGAGCACTCCCGGATGACGGCGGTGGTGGCCCGGCGCAGCGTGGTGATGGAGACGTCGACGTTGACCACCCGGTCGGTCGTGGCCTCGACCGGCAGGTTGAGCTCACCGACGGGCTGGAAGTCCTCCGCCTGAGCCGAGACCCGGCACACGACCGGTACGGAGGGGTCTGTGCGGTCGATGGTGACGGTCGCGTCGATCCGGCGGTCGGACACCACCGTGTACGCCGCCACGTTCGCCGACACCACCGGTCGGGCGTGGATCAGGCCGGTCCAGATCAACCAGGTCAGCGAGGCGGCCGCCACCACCGCGACGATCGCGATGAGGGCCGGACGGGGCAACCGCGGTGCCGGGTAGCGACGGGCCAGGCGCTCCCGGTCGGCGATGCTGAGCTCCGGTCGCGTGGAGTCGCCCCGGGGTCGCATGGTGACCATTGTGGCCGAGGCGCCTCCGAACACCGATTCGTCGTGGCGGCGCAGTGCCCCCACCGCCCTCGCGCCCTCCCCGGACGCCCGTCCGTCTCGCCGGACCGGGCGGTGGTCGGCGGAACGGTCGGGTCAGTGGCAACATGGGCGCCCATGGAACGACCCCCGCTGCGGTTGGACGCCGCCGGCGAGCGCCTGCGACTGCTGCACGTCCACGCCCATCCCGATGACGAGTCGAGCAAGGGGGCGGCGAGCACGGCCAGGTACGTGGCCGAAGGGGTCGAGGTGATGGTGGCCACCTGCACCGGTGGCGAACGCGGCTCGATCCTCAACCCGGCCATGGACCGCCCCGACATCCTGGCCAACATCGGTGAGATCCGGCGGGCCGAGATGGACCGGGCCCGCAGCATCCTCGGCATCGAGCAGGTCTGGCTCGGCTTCGTCGACTCGGGACTGCCCGAGGGCGACCCGCTGCCGCCGCTGCCGGAGGGCTGCTTCGCCCTGGTCGACCTCGACGTCGCGGTGGGGCGGCTGGTGGAGGTGATCCGCCGCTTCCGCCCGCAGGTGATGACCACGTACGACGAGAACGGCGGCTATCCCCACCCCGACCACATCCGCTGCCACGAGATCAGCGTGGCGGCCTTCGACGCGGCCGCCGACCCCGAGCGCTATCCCGAGGCGGGGGAGCCGTGGCAGGTCGCCAAGCTCTACTACCACCTGTCGTTCCACTGGCACCGGTTCGCGGCGCTCAACCACGCGATGATCGAGGCCGGTCTGGAGTCGCCGTACGCGGAACGGCTGGCGACCTGGGAGCGCAAGCCCGAGGACGAGCAACGGCTCACCACCCGGGTCGAGTCCGCCGACTACTTCGCCGTCCGCGACCAGGCGCTGCTGGCCCACGCCACCCAGATCGATCCGGAGGGCCCGTGGTTCTCGGTGCCGCTGGAGATCCACCGACACGCCTGGCCGACCGAGGACTACCAGCTCGTCCGCAGCGTCGTGGACAGCCCCCTGCCCGAGGACGACCTGTTCGCCGGGGTGGCGGTCTCCGCGGACGGCAGGGTGCCGTCGGCCGCGAGTAGGGTGCCCACATGATGTTGCTGGAGGTCGATCCCAACCTGGTGCGGCCGGGGTGGACCCCGCTGGTGGTCATCGTGCTGCTCGGCGTGGTGCTGTTCTTCCTCGGGCGCAGCATGATCAAGCAGTTCGGTCGGATCGACGTGCCCGACGCAGCCGACGTCGACCCGGACCCGACCGGTCCGGCGACCGGGACCGGGGTGCCGACCGCGGTCGACCCGGATCCCTCCACCCCCGCTCGCGACTCCGACGGGGCGGCCCCGCGTGAGGCCGGTCCGCCCGCCGCGAGCGCCCCCGGCCCGAGGATCCCCGACCTGCGGTCGCGGACCCACGAGGGCGGGCGCACGGCTCCGCCGGATCAGCGCTGAGTCGCCGGTGAGCGCGGCGCGACCGCCCGGGATGCACGACGTCGCCAGAGTGGCCGGGGTGTCCCACCAGACGGTGTCGCGGGTGCTGAACGACCATCCGAGCGTGCGTCCGGAGACCCGGGAGCGGGTCCAGTCCGCGATCAGCCAGCTGGGATACCGGCGCAACCCGTTCGCCCGGGCCCTGGTCACCCGCCGGACCCACACCATCGGGGTGCTCGCTCCGGCCTCCAACCTGTTCGGGCCGTCCTCCCTGGTCATCGCCGTCGAGCAGGCCGCTCGCAGCCGCGGGTGGTACGTGTCCCTGGCCAGCCTGTCCGACTTCGACCCGGGCTCGGTGGCGGCAGCGATCGACCACTTCCTCGGTCAGCAGGTCGACGGGTTGGTGGTGGTCGCGCCCGTGCCGAGCGCGGTCGAGGCGTGCTCGGACGCCGCCCTGGGGGTGCCGACGGTCATGGTGGCGACGGACGCCACGCCGGCCGACGGCTTCGACGTGGTGGCCATCGACCAGGAGCAGGGGGCCCGGGCAGCCGTCCGGCACCTGCTCGACCTCGGCCACGACAGCATCGCCCACCTGGCCGGCCCCATCGACTGGCTGGACGCGGCGGCGCGGTTGCGGGGCTGGCGGCTCGAGCTGTCCGAGTCCGGTCTCGCGGTCCCCGACGTGCTGGCCGGCGACTGGTCGGCGGCCAGCGGCTACCGGGTCGGCCAGGAGCTGGTCGCAGGCGGTGACCTGCCGACAGCGGTCTTCGCGGCCAACGACCTGATGGCCATCGGACTCATCCGGGCGCTCACCGAGGCCGGGGTGTCGGTGCCCGACCAGGTGTCGGTGGTCGGCTTCGACGACATCGACGCGGCCGGCTTCACCCTGCCGCCGCTGACCACCGTCCGGCAGGACCTGGTCACGCTGGGCCGGCTCGGGGTGGACCGGCTGCTGGCCCGGATCGACGGCGCCGACCCGGCCGACCCCGTACGCCAGCCGCCCGAGCTCGTGATCCGGGCGAGCACCGCACCCCCTCGCTGATCCCGGGCCGTCCGAGGGTCGGCGTGTAGCCAGCCGTGACGCCGACTCGACGGCCTGTTACCGTTAACACGCCGTCGGAGGTCCCGCTCCGAGCCGTCCGGATCGGAGGAACACGATGAGTCTGACCGCCGAGGTCGACGCCACCATCCGGCGTCTGCGCGTGGAGGTCGCCGCCCTGCACGCCGAGCTGCCCCGCAACGAGCTGGTCGTCTGGACCGCCGGCAACGTGTCCGCCCGGGTCCCCGGCCGCGACCTGCTGGTGATCAAGCCGTCCGGGGTGAGCTACGACGATCTGACCCCCGAGTCGATGGTGGTCACCGACCTGCAGGCCAACCTGGTGGAGGGTGACCGGGCGCCGTCGTCGGACACCGCCGCGCACGCGTACGTCTACGCCCAGCTGCCCGAGGTCGGCGGGGTGGTGCACACGCACTCCACGTACGCGACCGCCTGGGCCGCGCGCGGCGAGGAGGTGCCCTGCGTACTCACGATGATGGCCGACGAGTTCGGCGGGCCGATCCCGATCGGGCCGTTCGCGCTGATCGGAGACGACTCCATCGGCCGCGGCATCGTGGAGACCCTGCGCAGCAGCCGGTCCAAGGCCGTGCTGATGCGCAACCACGGCCCGTTCACGGTGGGCGCCGACGCCAAGGCCGCCGTCAAGGCCGCGGTGATGGTCGAGGAGGTGGCCCGCACGGTCCACATCTCCCGCCAGCTGGGCGAGCCGATCCCCATCCCGCAGGCCGACATCGACCGCCTGTACGACCGCTACCAGAACGTCTACGGACAGTCCCGAGGAGAGAAGCGATGAGTGGTTCACCGGTGTGCTGGTTCCTGACCGGCAGCCAGGGTCTCTACGGCCCCGAGACGCTGGACCAGGTGGCCGACCAGTCCCGGACCGTGGTCGAGGGCCTGAACGCCGCCCTCGACACGACAGTGGTCTGGAAGCCGGTGCTGACCGACTCCGACGCCATCTACCGGCTGATCCTCGAGGCGAATGCCGATCCCGACTGCATCGGCGTGATCGCCTGGATGCACACGTTCTCGCCGGCCAAGATGTGGATCCGCGGTCTGGACGCCCTGCAGACCCCGTTGCTCCACCTGCACACGCAGGCGAACGTCGAGCTCCCCTGGGAGTCGATCGACATGGACTTCATGAACCTCAACCAGGCCGCCCACGGCGACCGGGAGTTCGGCTACATCCAGACCCGGCTCGGGGTGGCCCGCAAGACCGTGGTGGGGCACGTGTCCGATCCGGCGGTCATCGGCCGGGTGGCCGCCTGGCAGCGCGCCGCCCTGGGCTGGTCGGCGATCCGCAACCTCAAGCTCGCCCGCTTCGGCGACAACATGCGCAACGTCGCGGTCACCGAGGGGGACAAGGTCGAGGCCGAGCTGAGGTTCGGGGTGTCGGTGAACACGTACGGCGTGAACGACCTGGTGGCGGTCGTCGACCAGGTCGACGACGGCGCGGTCGACCAGCTGATCACCGAGTACGGCGATCTCTACGACCTCGACCCCGTGCTCGCCCCGGGCGGCGACCGGCACGAGTCGCTCCGCTACGGCGCCCGGATCGAGGCGGGGATGCGCGCGTTCCTGACCGAGGGCGGGTTCGGCGCCTTCACCACCAACTTCGAGGACCTGGGCGGTCTCAGGCAGCTGCCGGGACTCGCGGTGCAGCGGCTGATGGCCGACGGGTACGGGTTCGGTGGCGAGGGGGACTGGAAGACCTCGGTCATGCTGCACACCCTCAAGGCGATGGCGCCCGGTGGGCCGACGTCGTTCATGGAGGACTACACCTACGACCTGACCGGGACCCCGCGGATCCTCGGTTCGCACATGCTCGAGGTCTGCCCGACCATCGCGGCCGGGCGACCCCGGATCGAGATCCACCCGCTGGGCATCGGCGACCGCGAGGACCCCGTCCGGATGGTGTTCGACTCGGTCACCGGTCCAGCGGTGGTGCTCGGGATCTGCGACGTCGGCGACCGCTTCCGGTTGGTGGCCAACGCGGTCACCGTGGTCGACCACCCGGAGCTGCCGCAGCTGCCGGTCGCCCGCGCGGTCTGGGAACCGCAGCCCTCGCTGGCCACCTCCGCGGAGTGCTGGTTGGAGGCCGGTGGCCCGCACCACACCGTCTTGTCGGCGGCCATCGGGGTGGAGGAGCTGACCGACTTCGCCGCCATGGTCGGCACCGAGCTGGCTCTGATCGACGCGGACACCACCCACCGCGCCTTCCGCAACGAGCTGCGCTGGAACGCCGTGGCGTACAGGCTGGGCCTGTAGGACTCACAGTCCGCGGGCGGCCAACCACTGCCGACCGCGGTGGGTCGACGCCTGAGCGAGCCAGGCGTCCTGGATGACCTCGGCGAGCTCGGCGTACGTCAGCTCGCCGAGCCGGCTGGCCCGGACCAGCACCGACGGGTGGCCGTCGAAGTGCGGGGTGCTGAAGAACGGGCTGGTCAGGTCCTCCACCAGGGCGAGCTTGTCGGCCTCCGAGCCGACCCAGATCATGATCACGTCGTCGTACCGTTCGCCGGTGTCGGGATCGACGGCGTCCGGTCGTGGCGTGCGGAAGAAGACGAAGGACTTGCCCCCCACCTGGTAGACCGGATTGCCCTTCGGGCCGTGGATCTCGGAGACGAAGGGCATGGCCGCAGCCACGGCATGAACGTCGGCCAGGGCCGCCTTGCGCCTCCTCATCGGGCCAGGCTAGGCCGTCGGCGAGCGTCCCGGCCCGTCGGTCACGGGCCGTCGTAGGTTGGCGGCATGCCCAACCGCCTGGCCGATGCGACCAGTCCCTACCTGCGTCAGCACGCCGACAACCCGGTGGACTGGTGGCCGTGGGGCGACGAGGCGTTCGCGGAGGCGCAGCGCCGTGACGTGCCGGTGTTCTTGTCGGTGGGGTACGCGGCCTGCCACTGGTGCCACGTGATGGCGCACGAGTCGTTCGAGGACGCCACGACCGCCGAGGTCCTCAACGGTGGGTTCGTGGCGATCAAGGTCGACCGCGAGGAGCGTCCGGACGTCGACGCGGTCTTCATGGCCGCGACCCAGGCGCTGACCGGGCACGGCGGTTGGCCGATGAGCGTCTTCCTCACCCCCGACCGCCGACCGTTCTACGCCGGCACCTACTTCCCGCCCCGGGCTGCGCACGGGCTGCCCGCCTTCACCGACGTCGTGGACGCGATCGCGGCCGCCTGGCGAGATCGGCGCGACGAGGTGCTGACCAGCGCCGATGACATCAGCGGCCAGCTGGCCGCGCGCCACGCCCCGAGGCTGCCCGGTGAGGTGTCGGTTGCCGAGCTGGACCTGGCCCGGGCCGAGCTCCGGCGGGAGTTCGACGAGGTGCGCGGGGGCTTCGGCGGGGCACCCAAGTTCCCGCCCTCGATGGTCCTGGAGGGCCTGCTCCGGCTGGGCGACGACGACTCGCTGAGCATGGTCGACGCCACCTGTCGGGCGATGGCCCGAGGAGGCCTCTACGACCAGCTGGCCGGCGGATTCGCCCGCTACAGCGTGGACGCCGGCTGGGTGGTGCCGCACTTCGAGAAGATGCTGTACGACAACGCCTTGCTGCTCGGTGTCTACACGCACTGGTGGCGGGTGAGCGGGGATCCGCTCGGCGAGCGGGTGGTCGCCGAGACCGTCGACTGGCTGACCACCGAGCTGCGGACCCCGGAGGGCGGCTTCGCGGCCAGCCTGGACGCGGACAGTCTCGATGATCATGGTCACTCGGCCGAAGGTGCCTTCTACGCCTGGGATCCCGCCCAGCTGGTCGAGGTGCTCGGAGCCGAGGACGGCGCCTGGGCCGGCGAGGTGTTCGCCGTCACCGGGACGGGCACGTTCGAGCACGGCCGGTCCACGCTGCAGCTGGTCGGTGACCCCGAGCCGGAGCGGCTGGCGCAGATTCGCTCGGCGTTGCGGGCGGCCCGCGAGGAGCGACACCGGCCCGGCCGGGACGACAAGGTGGTGGCCGCCTGGAACGGCTGGCTGATCCACTCCCTGGTGCAGGCGGCCGGCGTCTTCGGGCGCTCCGACTGGTTGGCCCTGGCCCGGGACGCTGCCACGTTGATCTGGGAACAGCACTGGGTCGAGGGTCGGCTGCGGCGGACCTCCCGGGACGGCGTGGTCGGTGACGCGCCCGGGGTGCTGGAGGACTACGCGGCGATGATCATGGCCGCGGTCGCTCTGGCGGGAGCCGAGGCGGACGGGGTCTGGTTGGAGCGGGCCGATCTGCTCGCCGCGGTGATCACCACCGAGTTCGCCGACGGCGACGGCTTCTTCGACACGGCCGCGGACGCGGAGAGCCTGTACCTGCGACCACAGGATCCCAGCGACAACGCAACCCCCTCGGGCTTGAGCACGACGGTGCACGCGCTGGCCCTGCTGGGGGAGGCGACGGGCCGGCCGGAGCTGCGCGCACGGGCCGCCCGGGCGGCCGCCACCGCCGGCGGTCTGGTGGACCGCGCTCCCCGGTTCGCCGGCTGGCTGCTGGCCGACGCGGCGAGCCGTCTGGTGCGGCCGCCGGTGGAGGTGGCCGTCGTCGGCGATGCCGTCGACGCCGCGACGACCGAGCTGGCCAGGGTCGCGTACCGCCGCGCCCCGGCCGGCTCGGTGATCATGGTCGGGTTGCCCGACACCCCGGGGCTGGCGCTGCTGGCGGATCGTCCGCTGCGCGACGGGAGACCGACCGCGTACGTCTGTCGGGGGTTCGTCTGTCGGCTCCCCGTCACCGAGCCGGCGGACCTGGCCGATCAGCTCTGAGGTGCGCCGTCCGGGAACGTGCGTTTCCACACCCGGTGCAGTTCGCACACCGTGCCCGATGGGCGAGGAGGTGGGAGAGGCGAACGCCGGTGCAGGATCAGCCGGCGAACATGGCCAGCGAGATGGCCACGAACTGGGCCGCGAAGGCCAGGATCGTGCAGGCGTGGAAGATCTCGTGGTAGCCGAACCAGCGCGGGGACGGGTCGGGGGACTTGCGGGCGTAGACGACGGCGCCACCGCTGTAGAGCAGCCCGCCGACCATGATCAACGTGAACACGGCGACCCCGCCGTTGGCCAGGATCTGCGGCAACCAGAACAGCGCTCCCCAGCCCATGGCCAGGTAGAGCGCGGTGTAGAGCCAGCGCGGGGCGCTCAGCCAGAAGAGCCGGAACAGCAGCCCGGCCAGGGCGGCCGACCAGATGATCGTGAGCAGGGTGGTCGCCGACCGTGAGCTCAGGGTCAGGACGGCGATCGGGGTGTAGCTCGCGGCGATGAACAGGTAGATGTTCGCGTGGTCCATCCGCCGGAGGACGGCATCGCCACGCGCACCCCAGGTGAAGCGGTGGTAGATCGCGCTGGTGCCGAACAGCAGGAGCGAGGCCGCCAGGTAGATCGCTGCGGCGATCCGCGCACCCTGGTCGGGGGCGAGCGCGACCAGCACGATGCCACCGGCGGTGGCCAACGGGGCCATCCCGGCGTGCAGCCAGCCGCGCAGCTTGGGCTTGACCTGGGCCACGACCTCACCCAGGGTGTCGGTGGCACGCTCACCGTCCTCGGTGGACGGACGCTGATCCGATGGGGCCACGGTGCTCATCAAACTCCTCTCTCCTGTCGGCGATCCGCGAGGGCCCGCTCGAGCGGGCCGCGCGAGGGAACTTTACTCGGCGTAAGTTACGGTGCCGTAGGTTCTAGCGTACGACCGGGCGGCCGAGAACTGAACGGCTGCCGGCTGTGAGGGTGCACACGGCGCTGCCCCCCGGCGTCGGACGGGGCGGCGTTACAGTGCCCCCATGCCCCGACTCCCTCGTGGCCGCCTCGAGCGGCTCAGAGAGGTCGCCGATCGGCTGCACCCCTCCGGGCTGCTCTACGCGACGTACGAGCACCGGCTGATCGCTGAGCTGGACCCGGAGCGGCGGCCGCAGCACGTGGCGGTCCTGGCCGACGGCAACCGGCGGTGGGCCCGAGCCAACGCTCCCGGTCAGCCGTTGGTGGCCGGCTACCAGGCGGGCGCGGACAAGCTCAAGGAGTTCGTCGAGTGGTGCGACGAGCTGGACATCCCCGTGGTCACCTTGTGGGTGCTGTCCACCGACAACTTCCAGCGCAGCGGGGCCGAGGAGATCGGGCCGCTGCTGGACGTGATCGAGGCCATGGTCACCGAGCTGGCCGCCGCGCAGCGCTGGCGGATCCACCCGGTCGGCGCCCTCGACCTGCTGCCGCCGGACACCGCTGCCGCGATGAAGGCGGCCGACGTCCAGACCGCCGGCATCGACGGGACGGTGGTCAACATCGCCGTCTCGTACGGCGGCCGGCATGAGCTCCGGGACGCGGTCCGGTCGCTGTTGGCCGAGCACGCCCACAACGGCACCTCGATCGAGGAGCTGGCCCAGACCCTGGACATCGACGAGATCGCCGAGCACCTCTACACCCGCGGCCAACCCGACCCCGACCTGATCATCAGGACCTCGGGGGAGCAGCGGCTGTCCGGCTTCTTGATGTGGCAGTCGGCGCACAGCGAGTTCTACTTCTGCGAGGCGCTGTGGCCGGACTTCCGCAAGGTCGACTTCATCCGGGCGCTGCGCGCGTACGCGGACCGGGAGCGCCGGTTCGGCGGCTGACCCGACGAGGTCCGTTCGCGGGAAATGTTGACACCAGAAGTCGATCTCATGACATCCGGCGTGTGTCGTCGGCGACGAGCCCGATCGGACGTACGTTGCGAGTGCGGGGCGTGGGGAAGCGGCCCGCACGGGAGGCGCTCCATGATCCTTCGCCAGACGAGGGGGATCCTTCGCTCCGCGAGGGAGATCCGTCACCTGACGCAGACCTGCAGACCGGTTCCGGTCTGCGCATCCCGGCCAACCACCTAGGTGTGAGGCCGGGCGCGTAGGGCGTCGCGGCCTCCAGAAGGGGACATCGCATGTCTTCTGCACACATGGCTTCGACCTCGGGCCGCCGCACCTACGTCATCGACACCTCGGTCCTGCTCAGCGATCCCCATGCGCTGCGCCGGTTCGCGGAGCACGACATCGTGCTCCCGATCGTGGTGATCACCGAGCTCGAGGGGAAACGCCACCACGCCGAGCTCGGCTACTTCGCCCGGGTCGCGCTGCGCCACCTGGACGACCTGCGGATCGAGTACGGGCGGCTGGACGCCCCCGTCCCGGTCAACGACGTCGGCGGCACGCTGCACGTCGAGCTGAACCACACCGACCCGGCGCTGCTCCCACCGGGTTTCCGGCTGGGCGACAACGACTCGCGGATCCTGGCCGTCGCGCTCAACTTCCGCGCCGAGGGCCACGACGTCACGCTGGTCTCCAAGGACCTGCCGATGCGGGTCAAGGCGTCCGCGGTGGGGCTGACCGCCGAGGAGTACCGGGCCGAGCTCGCCGTCGAGTCCGGCTGGACCGGGATGACCGAGCTCGAGGTGGGCTCGGAGCAGGTCGACGCCCTGTACGAGCACGGTTTCCTGGATCTGGAGGCGGCACGGGACCTGCCCTGTCACACCGGGGTGGTGCTGATCGGCGGCCAGGCGTCGGCGCTGGCCCGGGTGACCCCGGCCAAGGACCTCAAGCTGGTGAAGTCGGACCGGGACGCGTTCGGGCTGCACGGGCGGTCGGCCGAGCAGCGGGTGGCGCTGGAGCTGCTGCTGGATCCCTCGGTCGGCATCGTGTCGCTCGGCGGTCGGGCCGGCACCGGCAAGTCCGCCCTGGCGCTGTGCGCCGGACTGGAGGCGGTGCTCGAGCGTCGGCAGCACGCCAAGGTGGTGGTCTTCCGGCCGCTCTACGCGGTCGGCGGCCAGGAGCTCGGCTACCTGCCCGGCACCGAGGGGGAGAAGATGGCGCCCTGGGCCCAGGCCGTCTTCGACACGCTCGGCGCGGTGACCTCCAAGCCGGTGATCGAGGAGGTGCTGGAGCGGGGGCTGCTGGAGGTGATGCCGCTGACCCACATCCGCGGTCGGTCGCTGCACGACGCGTTCGTGATCGTCGACGAGGCGCAGTCGCTGGAGCGCAACGTGCTGCTCACCGTGCTGAGCCGGATCGGGCAGGACTCGCGGGTCGTGCTGACCCACGACGTGGCGCAGCGCGACAACCTGCGGGTGGGTCGGCACGACGGCGTGGTGGCGGTGGTGGAGAAGCTGAAGGGGCACCCGTTGTTCGCCCACGTGACCCTGCACCGCTCCGAGCGCTCCCCGATCGCGGCGCTGGTGACCGAGATGCTGGAGGAAGTGCCCCTGTTCTGAGGCACCCGCCCGCAACCGCCCTTGACCCGCTCTCGCTCGGGACAGCGCCTCTCGCTCGGGTTGCCACCCGAGCGAGAGGCAGCAACCCGAGCAAGGGCGGGGCCCGGGTCCGTGTGGTCTTGCTCACGAAAGGTCACGAAAGCGCCATACCAGCGCCCTCACTGGTGTGAGGTTGATTTCGTTTCGATAACGACCGCGTGGCAGAGTCGCGCTCGTGCGCCGAATCGTTCGTCATGCCATTGCCGGAGTCGCTGTGTCCGCCGTCGCCGCCGGGGTGGCGGTCACCGGACTGACCGGTGGTGCCGTCTTCGGGGCGAGCGCCCCGGTCACCGCCGCTCCCAGCACCGCGGTGAGCGTCGACACCTCCGTACGGGACCAGCGGGTGACCCGCGGCGACCTGCGGCCCCAGATGGCCACCACCGAGCAGCGCCGGCAGGCGGCCCAGCGGGTCGCGGAGCTGGGCGAGGAGGGTGCGTCGATCGAGGTCCGCGAGGCCAAGCTGGAGGCCAAGAAGAAGGCGGCGGCGAAGAAGAAGGCGCTGGCCAAGAAGAAGGCCGCGGCCGAGAAGAAGCGCAAGGAAGCCGCGGCGAAGAAGGCGGAGCTCGCGCGGATCAAGGAGCTCGGCTACGAGCCCGGCACCAGCAACCCCCGCGACATCGCCAAGCAGATCCTGAAGAACAAGTACGGCTACGGCAACGACCAGTACCAGTGCTTCAACAACATCATCATCCGCGAGAGCAACTGGGACATCGACGCCACCAACGCCTCCTCGGGTGCGTACGGCATCCCGCAGTCGCTGCCCGGCAACAAGATGGCCAGCGTCGGCGACGACTGGCGGACCAACCCGGCGACGCAGATCACCTGGGGCATCGAGTACATGAAGGACCGGTACGGCTCCCCCTGCAGCGCGTGGGGCTTCAAGAGCTCCCACGGTTGGTACTGAGCCACATCACGGGTCCCTGACCTGCAAGTAGGGTCAGCGGGCTCTCGGCGAGGGCCGACGCCCGGACAACCATCCGCCCTCGCAGGCTCGGGCTCCCGCCAGGCCCATCCACGTCCGGGCATCGTCCCTCGCCGAGATCCCGCCTCGGCGCCTGCTCGGACGACGCGTCGGTGGCTCGGTGCCGACCGGGGGAGCTGCTGGGCTGGGTGACTCGGAGTGGTGCACCACCTTCTCGCGCCTGCACCCTCCCCACGACCGCGCACCGTCTGGCCGCTGGGGCACCGTCCATGGCGGGTGCGCGTACGGCGGGCGGGTGCAGCTGGGTCGTGGTGTCAGCGGGGAAGGCCGAGGGCCTCGCGCAGGTGGCTGTCCGCCCCGTCGAGCTCGAGGGAGGCGGCGGTCCGGTCCACCGACCGCTGGGACGGCCAGACGTGCACGACGAGCAGGTTGAGCGTCACCGCTGCGCCGAACAGCACCAGGTAGAAGCCGCCGTACGTGACGAAGGACAGCGCCAGGGCGATCAGCATCGGCAGCTCGGCGACACTCATCCGGCGGAACAGCGCCGCCTGGTACGACAGCCGCGACCGGGCCATGGTGTCCGCCGACGACAGGCCGCGGGGGAGCACCACCGTGCGGTAGCCGAAGGTGCGCAGGACGACCTCCCCGACCAGGCCGAGGACGACGACCGCGATCACGAAGGGCCACGGGGTGGGGTCGGTCAAGGTGTGCCCGAGCACGAACCACATCGCGACGACGATGACCACGGGAGCAGCGAGCAGGGCCCCGACCATCACCCGCAGCTGGCGGAGGTGGTTCGCGCCCGGACCGGGCGGAGTCGACATCGTGCTCAGGCCGTCGGCGCCTTGGTCATGGCCAACACGTCCAGCGCCGCGTCGAGCTGCTCCTCGGTGAGCTTGCCCTCGGCCACGAAGCCGGAGTCGATCACGACCTGGCGGATGGTCTTGTCCTCCTTGAGCGCCCTCTTGGCCACCGCCGCGGCGTTCTCGTAGCCGAGGTACTTGTTCAGCGGCGTCACGATGGACGGCGAGGACTCAGCCAGCTGGCGGCAGTGGTCCACGTTGGCCACGATGCCGTCCACGCAGCGGTCGGCCAGCAGCCGGGACACGTTGGCGATCAGCCGGATCGACTCCAGCAGGTTGCGCGCGATCACCGGCAGCATCACGTTCAGCTCGAAGTTGCCGGCGGCGCCGGCGAAGGCCACCGCCGCATCGTTGCCGATCACCTGCGCGGCCACCATGTGGGTGGCCTCGCAGAGCACCGGGTTCACCTTGCCGGGCATGATCGAGGAGCCGGGCTGCAGATCGGGCAGGGCTATCTCGCCGAGCCCGGCCCGTGGGCCGGAACCCATCCAGCGCAGGTCGTTGGCGATCTTGTTGAGGCTGACCGCGATGGTGCGCAGGGCCCCGGACGCCTCCACCAGACCGTCGCGGGCGCCTTGGGCCTCGAAGTGGTTGCGGGCCTCGGTCAGCGGCAGCCCGGTCTGCTCGGCGATCAGACCGATGACGGCGGCGGCGAACCCGGGCGGGGTGTTGATGCCGGTGCCGACGGCGGTGCCACCCAGCGGGAGCTCGGCCACCCGCGGGAGGGCGGCCTGGACGCGTTCGATGCCGTAGCGGACCTGGGCGGCGTAGCCGCCGAACTCCTGACCGAGGGTGACCGGGGTGGCGTCCATCAGGTGGGTCCGGCCGCTCTTGACCACCTCGGCGAACTCGGCGGCCTTGGCCTCCAGCGACATGGCGAGGTGGTCGAGCGCGGGGATCAGGGCGTTGGTCAGGCTGTCGGTGGCAGCGATGTGGATCGCGCTCGGGAACACGTCGTTGCTGGACTGCGAGGCGTTGACGTGGTCGTTCGGATGCACGTCGGCACCGGCGATGGCCGTGGCCAGGGAGGAAATGACCTCGTTGGTGTTCATGTTCGACGACGTCCCCGAGCCGGTCTGGAACACGTCGATGGGGAACTCCCCGTCGTGTTCGTTACCGGCCACGGACGTGGCGGCAGCCGCGATGGCGCCGGCGGTGGCCGTCGGGAGCACCCCGAGATCGGCGTTGACGGTGGCGGCGGCCCCCTTGATCAGCCCGAGAGCCCGGATCAGGGACGGGTCGATCGGCACGCCGGAGATCGGGAAGTTCTCCACCGCCCGCTGCGTCTGCGCCTTGTAGAGGGCGGCGGCGGGCACCCGCACCTCGCCCATGGTGTCGTGCTCGATCCGGAAGTCGTCGTCGGCCATGGCGGTCATTGTGGCGCACCCGGACGACTCGTCCACACTCCGAACCCGTGTGACGTCCCAGGTCACAGGTGACGGAAACCCGACACTCGCGCGGACGACACGCCAACCGGAACCGGTTCGGGCGGGGCGAGACGCGCGTTTCCGTCACTCGGGCGGTCAGCCGGGCGCGTGGACGGTGTAGATGACGTAGGCGATCCGGTGGCGACCGCGCTGCACGACGTGACGTTCCTCCCTGGCTGTCGGCGACAGGGCCTCGAGCCGGGCGCGCAGCCCGGCGTGCGGTCCCTGGCACCAGATGGCCAGCAGGCCGCCCGGGGTCAGGCGCCGGAGGGCGGACCGCAGCACGTCGGTGCCGTAGAGGGCGGCGTTCTCGGCGTGGATGAGGAAGTCGGGTCCGTTGTCCACGTCGAGCAGGATCGCGTCCCAGGGTCCGGTCGGCCCGTTGGGCTCGACGCCGGCCCCCGGAGGTGGCGTCGCCGCGGACGGGCCCGCCGGCCGATCGTCAGTACCCGTCAGGACGGTGACCACGTCAGCCACCCACAGGCGGACACGCGGGTCGCGCGCGAGGCGACCGAGCCGTGGCGTCACCGCCTCGTACGCCCACCCGACCAGCGCCTCCTCGAGCTCGACCACGTCGACCGACGCGACCCGTTCGGCGAGGACCGCCTCGGTGGTGAAGCCGAGACCGAGACCGCCGACCAGCACCCGGGCTCCCGGCCAGGCCAGTGCAGCCAGCGCTCGTTCGGACCCGGTCTCGGCGCTGTCCATGGCGAAGGCGCCGTTCACGATCAGCTCGTCGACGGACCCGTCCTCCAGGGTCCGGCGGCGCAGCACCACCTCGCCCCGTGGTCCGGTCCGACGCGCGACGGTCTGCGGCGGCTCGTCCACGCCGGCAGTATCCCGCGCAGCCCCACTATCGTGACGCCATGACCAGCGTCAGCGGCCCCCGGGCCCGCCTGCGCCGGTTGCCGCCGGTGTTCTGGGTGCTGAGCGTGGCGGTGGTGGTGACCGGTCTGATCGCTGCGCTGGGGGGCTTCGCGTCGGCGCCGGACTCCGGGCGGCCGGCGGTGGCCGGCGAGCAGATCCTCACCACCCGTTGGCGGATCCAGGTCGACCGCGCCGCACTCGTGGACGTCGGGGTGGGGGATCCCGAGTCGCGCATCCGAGTCTGGATGCGCACCGAGTTCGTCGGCGACGAGACCCTCTGCTGCCTGACGGACGGCATGCTCGAGGTCCGGTACGCGGGCCAGACGCTGACCAGGATCTGGTCGTCGGAGGAGGATCCACGCAGCCTGCTGGGCTTCGACCCCGGGGTCCAGGTCGATCGTGTCCTGGACTTCCCGCTCGAGGAGGGGCGTGCGCCCGCCGCCCCACCGCCGGAGGTGGTGCTGGTCATCCGGGGCGAGCGACCGTCGCGGAGCGTGATCCTGACCGACTGGGAGCTGGGGTCGGCGGTGGCCGACGTCGTCCTCGCCTGCCCCGACGAGCGGACCGGCCGGTGAGCCCGCCCGAGGATGCGGATCGAGGGGGCGTGGTCGACCGCGACCCGACGGGCCCGCCCGTGACCGACAGGAGGTGGCGCCGCCCGGGACTGCTGTCGTCGGCGGTCGCTCTCGGGCTCGTGGCCCTGCTGAGCCTCACCGCACCCGATCTGCAGACGCCGCCCCGGCAGTGGTCGGCGGTGTCGGTCGGGGAGCGGGGCACGCTCCGGGACAAGTCGGTGACCGTGACCTCGGTCCGCACGACGTCGGCGTTGGAGCTGCGCACGCAGGTCC
Organism: Microlunatus aurantiacus; assembly: GCF_039536605.1. Lineage (NCBI taxonomy): Bacteria > Bacillati > Actinomycetota > Actinomycetes > Propionibacteriales > Propionibacteriaceae > Microlunatus > Microlunatus aurantiacus. The sequence goes on along the minus strand of NZ_BAAAYX010000013.1, from coordinate 376,483 downwards.
TGTCCTCGACGGGGGTGTTCGTGGTCGCCGGGGCCGAGGTCGACGCCCTCGTCACGCCCATCTACTTCCGGCGCATCCGGCTGGAGACCCGGGGCGGGCTGCGCTACGACCCGCGGTCGGAGTGGATCGAGGCCCAGCCACCGCTGCTCCAGCCCGGGTTCACCGTCACGGGGAGCTGGGTCTTCGAGGTGCCAGCCGACCGGGTCGCCGGCGCACGGCTGCTGGTCGAGAACGAGCCGCGCGAGTTCGACGGCTTCGACGAGGGTCTGCGGATCGACCTGGCACTCGACGGTGGCCCGCCCCGGCCGAGCGCGCTGCGGCTCGATCCGGCGTCCATCCGCGTGACCCGATGACCGGGAACGACACCCGGCGGCGGAACGGACTCGTCGCCCTCTGCTTGGCGGCGGTGCTGTTCGCGGCCGGGATCGGCCTGGGACAGACCCAGGCGATCCTGCAGTTCCGCCGGCCGTCGGTGGACCAGAGCCTGGGTCCGGCCGAGTCGGCGCTGGTGGAGGGTGTGCGCTACCGGCTGTCCACGTTCGACCATGGTGCGCGGCTCCCGCTGAAGCGGTCCCTCCGAGACCCAGAGTCCGGCACCGTGGTCGAGGCGCTACCCGGCGCGGAGCTCGTCCTGGTGGTGCTGAGCGTGGAGATCGTGACCTCTGGTCGGTTGGCGAGCACCGTCTTCTGCGACCTGAGCCTGACCGACGAGTCCGGTCGCACCTGGCGGGGCGACGGCACGATCGGCTATCGGGTCGAGGCGCCCGAGAACGGTTCCTGCTCCGGGGGTGACCCGCCGCCGCAGCCGGGGCAGCCGTACGACGTGGCGACGGTGTTCCAGCTCCCCGCCGACGCTGTCGACCACGTGACCGTCAGGGCGCGGCTGTCGGGCGGGCAGGTCCCGTGGCTGCTCGAGCTTCGTCCCCGGTGACGTCGGGACGCATCGTCCGGCGGGCCGCCGCCGCGTAGACGGCCACCGCGACCGGTGTGAGAACGGCACCGACCAGCAGGTCCTCGGCCCAGGACCAGGCGAGGGCGGCGTACGGGTCGCGGGGGCCGAACAGCCTGGCCAGGCTCAGCTCGACCCAGGCGCGCAGGGTGGAGACGACCGTGGCCACGACCAGGTACGCCGCCAGGAAGGCCGGACCGGCGGCCCAGAGCAGCCGGAAGGCGTGCAGCACGGGCAGGTACTTCGTCCGCAGATCTCCGGTGAGCAGCAGCCCGGCCCGGTGCAGGAGGGAGCCCCAGGGGTTCGAGGACCAGCGGTCCGGCAGCTGTACGAGACCGGTCCCCTCGGCCACCGACCGGGCGTCGAGCTCACGCTGACCGAAGACGACGGCGGCCAGGGCCAACCACACCAGGGGAAGCAGGACGGCGTTCCAGAGCCCGGGGAGGGCTGTGCCCAGCAGCCAGGCGACGACGGTCTGCAGCGCCTCCGGCAGCGTCAGATCGAACGGCAGTCGCAGGTCGGGCAGGACCGCGAGGAGCTGGTGCCAGCCGCCGACCACGCCCTGCCACAGCGCGCGTGAGGTGCCCCAGTCGAGCAACCGGCCCAGCACGGCGAGCAGGGCCAGCGCGGAGGCGAAGGTCCAGACGCCCTCCAGGACCACCCCGAGAAGCAGCAACGGACGCGTTCGATGGTGCCGGGCCAGGATGGCGACCGCCTGCCGGAGCAGCCAGGCGCCGAGGGCGAGACCCAGGTAGAGCTGCCACCACCGGAGGTTGACCGACCACTGATCCGGACCGCCCAGGCCGCTGACCGAGATGTTGGCGGCGAACAGGGCGTAGACCTCGTCGTCGACGAGTCCCCACAGCGCGTAGACCGCGAGGAACGGACCGATGGCCAGGGCGGCCACGTCGAGCGCCGACTCCCGGTCGCCCGGCGGCCGGCACAACCACAGCATCAGCACCAGCGCCCCGACCTGAGCCAGCACCGCGAGCACGAACACCAGCGTGGCGAGGACCTGGTGCCCCGGCCCGAGGGCGACCGAGAGCCGCAGACCGAGCAGGTGCAGGGCGAACCCGACGACGTACGCGGTGATCAGCGGCAGCAGGCGGGTCCACCAGAGCGCGGCCGCGTCCGAGAGGAGTCGGATCCCCTCCGTCGCCGCGCGCATGGCGCATTGTCACCCGGACCAGGGGGGACCCGACCGGCGGCCGTCGGTTCCACCGGGGTGTTCGCTCCGGACGGGCACAATGGCCCGGTGGCGCGTAACAAGAAACCGGCGAGCAGTGGGGACATGGTCCGCACGCTGCTGGTCATCCTGGTTCCGCTGGTGATCATCACCGTCTTCTTCAGCCGGTACCTCGACGACTACCCGGTCCAGGAGGTCGACTGGCAGTCGGTGCTGGCCCAGGCGCGGGAGCAGGCGCCGTACCCGGTGCTGGCTCCGAAGGGGCTGCCCGGCAGCTGGCGCCCGACCCAGGTCACCTGGGTGAAGACGGGACAACCACACCTGAACGACCAGCCCTCCGCGCGCAACCTGTGGCAGATCGGCTACCTCGACCCGAGCGATGTCTACATCTCGGTGAACCAGGGCGACGCACGGCCGGAGGACTTCATCAGCGACACGACCAGGGACGGAGTGGTGGACGGCCGCAGCGCCGTCGGCGACCAGAGCTGGGTTCGGTACGTGAGCGACGACGAGCGCACCCGCTCGCTCGTCTGGTCCACTCCCGAGGTGACGACCATCGTCGTGGGAGACACCACGTACGAGGCGCTGGAGGCGTTCGCCGGCACGCTCAGTGCGACCTGAGGCGCGGCGCCGAGCGGTGGAACGGCACCGCTGAACCTGCGGCATCGAGCAGCGTGCTGAGCCGGCGGGGGCCGCGTACCGCGCGCTGGGCGGTGGCGGTGAGCTCGTCGGCCACGCGCTGCCGGTCTCGGTCGGTGGCGACGTCGGCGCCGGGGCGCCAGGGCGTCCGAGCCCGGTGGTGAGCGGGGGAGAGAGCAGCGATCAGCAGGGCGACCGCGGCGATGACGATCAGGATTCCGGTCATGGCAAGAATCTTGCTCTCATCGATTCCTTGCCAACAGTGGCACGATAGTCACCATGCAAAGGAATCCTGCCAGTAGGCTGGCACGATGACCCTGCACAGCGTGAGCGTCATCGTGCTGGAACCGATCGCCGTCTTCGAGTTCGGCCTGGCCGTCGAGGTGTTCGGTGTCGACCGGACCGACGAGGGGATCGCGCCCTTCGACTTCCGGGTCTGCGGTCTCGAGCCGGGAGCCCCGCTGAGCACCAAGAACGCGGACGGGTTCACCATCACCCCCCAGCTGGGGCTGGACAGCGTCCGCGGCACGGACCTGGTGATCGTGGCGGCCACGCTGCCGCGGGCGGACGACGGCTACCCGCCGGAGGTCCTCGAGATGCTCCGGCAGGCGCACGCAGACGGCGCGACGATCCTCAGCCTGTGCTCCGGGTCGTTCATCCTGGGTGCGGCGGGGCTGCTCGACGGCCGGCGGTGCACGACGCACTGGAAGTACGCCGAGGACATGCAGCGCCGCTTCCCGTCGGCCGACGTCGACCCCCGGGTGCTGTTCGTCGACGACGACCGGATCGTCACCAGCGCCGGCACGGCGGCCGGTATCGACGCCAGCCTGTACCTGGTCCGCAAGGAGCTCGGGACGGCCGTCGCCACCACGATCGCCCGCCGGATGGTGGTCCCGCCGCAGCGTGACGGCGGTCAGCAGCAGTACGTCGACATCCCCATCCCCGCGTGCCGGGCCGACAGCCTCGGCGGTCTGCTGACCTGGGTGCTGGAGCACCTGGACGACGAGCACACGGCCGCCTCGCTGGCCGCACGGGCGATGATGAGCGAGCGGACGTTCGCCCGCCGGTTCGCGTCGGAGACCGGCGCGACCCCGCACAAGTGGCTGACCCAGCAGCGCATCCTGGCCGCCCGCAGCCTGCTGGAGGAGAGTGACCTGCCGGTCGAGCAGATCGCGACCCGGGTGGGCTTCAACTCCCCGGTGGTGCTGCGCGAGCACTTCCGGCGCACCGTCGGCGTCTCGCCGAGCGACTACCGCCGCCGGTTCGGGACGACCGAGCTCAGCGCCTGAGCCCCGGACGGGCGCCACGTCTCTCGGCCCGGCCCGGGGCATGTCAGGGGTCTGTGGCGCGGAGTGGCGCGGCGCGGAGTGGCGGGTCAGGGTCCGCGTTGCGGAGGGTGCGGCGGTCTCAGGACTGCGCGTTCCGACCGGCCGACTTCGGCTCGCGGTTCATCCACCAGCGCTTGATGATCAGGGCGCCGAGGATCCAGGTGCCCAGGGCGGTGATCAGCCAGACCACCAGCGGGGTGACGATCCACGCGGTCAGCCCCTGGATCTGCAGACCCCCCGGGAACAGCGTCGCCACGAACAGGGCGAGCATCGTGGACACGATCCCGATGCCGCCGAGGATCGCCGAGGCGTACTTGCGGGCCATGGAGAACACGAACGGGGCCAGCAGAGCCTGGGCCAGCGCGAAGACGAGCACCGCGACGATGAAGCCCGCCGCCTGGACGCGCACACCGTCGACCACGGCCGCGGCGACCAGGAGCGCGAGGGCGGCCGAGACGACGCTGATGCCCAGCGACAACAGGAAGCGGATCATGGGCTCATCCTGGCGCGACGTTCCCGGCTTGTCAGGGCACCGCGCGGTCTGTGGCCCGTCGGCGTCGAGGACGTGGTGATCGACCGCCCGCCGTTGCGGTCCGCAACCGGGTCGAGCTCAGGGGCGGGCCGCGTCGATCTTGGCCTGGGCCCCGTCGAGCCAGCGTTGGCAGACCTGAGCCAGCCGCTCGCCGCGCTCCCAGAGCGCGAGGGACTCGTCCAGGGGCACGCCGCCCGACTCGAGCTGGGTGACCACCTCGATCAGCTGCGCCCGGGCGCTCTCGTAGCTCAGCCCGGCCACGTCAGCGCCGGGCTCGGCGTCCTCGGTCCCGTCCTCGGGGGTGGTGTCACTCACAGGGGTGCTCCTTCCTCGCGGACGACGACCTCGCGGACGTCGACCCGCAGCTGACCGTCGTGCAGGTACGCCAGCAGGGGCTGGCCGACCTCGACCTCGCCGGCGGAGTCGACCGCGTGGCCGTCCTCGTCGACCACGATCGCGTAACCGCGCTCGAGAGTGGCTTTCGGCGACATGGCGCGGACCCGGGCCAGGGCGTGCTCGACCCCGGTCGCCTCCTGCCGCAGCCGAGCCCGTACGGCCCGCTCGGCCCGACCACGCAGCTCTGTCACCTCGGTCGCGCGCAGGGTGAAGGTGGCTCCCGGGTCCGCCAGCACGGGACGCGCCCGGAGGTGGCCGAGCCAGTCCCGCTCGCGGCGGACCAGCGTCTCGACTCCGCGCCGCAGTCGGTCCCGTGCCTGCTGCACCCGTTCCTGCTCCTCGGCGACGTCCGGCACCACCCGCTTGGCGGCGTCGGTGGGCGTGGACGCCCGCAGGTCGGCCACCAGATCCAGGATGGGCAGGTCGCTCTCGTGACCGATCGCGCTCACCACGGGCGTACGGCAGGCGAAGGCCGCCCGGACCAGACCCTCGTCGGAGAACGGCAGCAGGTCCTCGAGCGAACCGCCCCCGCGGGCGACGACGATCACGTCGACCTCCGGGTCGCGGTCCAGCGCCGCCAGGGCCAGCATCAGCTGCTCGGCGGCGTCGCGGCCCTGGGTCAACGCGTACCGGGTGACGATCCGGACGGCCGGCCAGCGCCGACGGGCGTTCTCGACCACGTCACGCTCGGCGGCGCTGCCCTCGCCGGTGATCAGGCCGACGGCGCGCGGCAGGAACGGGAGCGCCTTCTTGTGGTGCCGTTCGAACAGTCCCTCGGCCTGCAGCAGCCGCTTGGTCTGCTCCAGCCGGGCCAGCAGCTGACCCTCGCCGATGGGGGTGATCGAGTCGCAGTAGAAGGAGAAGCGCCCGTTCTGCTCGTAGTAGGAGGGCTTGAGCCGGGCCACCACGGTGGCTCCCTCGGTCAGCGGGGCCGACGCGGCGTCCAGCGTGGCCGGGGACAGCGTGACCGAGGCCGACACGTTCGCCAGCTTGTCGCGCATCGTGACGAAGATCGTCCGGCTGCCGGCGCGCCGGTTGATCTCGATCACCTGCGCCTCGACCCAGACCGCTCCGAGCCGGTCGATCCACCCGCGGACCGCTGACGTGACGACCCGCAGCGGCTGCGGATGGTCCGGCGACGACTCCAGGGGCACGGCCCGAAGGCTACTGGGCGGTGCGGACAGTCGTCGGCCGTGTGCGCTGTGCCGGGTGATCGAACTTTCCGTCAGTCGACGGGTTCTGTGCGCGGGTATCAGCGCCAGGGCCGAACTTTCCGTCAGTCGACGGCTTCTGTGGCGGGAACCGGCCGGCGCGAGCGAACTCTCCGTCGGTTGACGGGTTCTCCGGCCCGTGACCGGCACCGCGGATGAACATTCCGTCAGTCGACGGGTTCTACGGCCGCCAAGGCGCCAGCCGACCGGGAACTCCGTCGACTGACGGAATGTTCGAGCTCCCGGGATCACCTCTGGGCAGACTCAGGCGGCATCGGGGTGGGCGAAGCCACACGGGCCGCCGGCCGGCGACACCTAGACTGGCCGCATGGCTGACAAGCGAGTGGTGGTGGCTGCGCCCCGGGGGTACTGCGCCGGGGTGGATCGGGCCGTCATCACGGTCGAGAAGGCCCTGGACACGTACGGGGCGCCGGTCTACGTCCGCAAGCAGATCGTGCACAACCGGCACGTGGTGGAGAACCTGCAGCAGCGTGGGGCGATCTTCGTCGAGGAGCTGGACGAGGTCCCGGTCGGCGCGACGGTCGTGTTCTCTGCTCACGGGGTGTCCCCGGCGGTGCACACGGAAGCGGCCGACCGGCAGCTCAAGACGATCGACGCGACCTGCCCGCTGGTCACCAAGGTCCACCACGAGGCCCGACGCTTCGCCCGCGAGGACCGCGAGATCCTGCTGATCGGCCACGCCGGTCACGAGGAGGTCGAGGGCACCGCCGGGGAGGCGCCGGAGCACATCACCCTGGTCGAGTCGCCCGAGCACGTGGCCGACGTCCAGGTGAAGGACCCGAGTAAGGTCGCCTGGCTGAGCCAGACCACGTTGAGCGTCGACGAGACCCTGGCCACGGTGTCCAAGCTGCGGGAGAAGTTCCCGCTGCTGATGGATCCGCCGAGTGACGACATCTGTTACGCCACCCAGAACCGGCAGCTCGCGGTGAAGCAGATCGCGGCGCACAGCGACCTGGTGATCGTGGTCGGTTCGGCGAACTCCTCCAACTCCGTACGCCTGGTCGAGGTCGCCCTGGAGGCGGGGGCGAAGGCCTCCTACCGCGTGGACGACGCCGGTGAGATCGACGAGGCGTGGCTCGAGGGGGTGTCGTCCGTCGGTGTCACCAGCGGCGCGTCGGTGCCGGACGACCTCGTCCGGGGCGTGCTGGACTTCCTGGAGGAGCGGGGTTTCCCGCCCGCCACAGAGGAGCGGTTGACCGAGGAGAACCTCGTCTTCGCCCTCCCACCCGAGCTGCGGCGGGACCTCCGCAAGGGCGCCGTCAACGACTGAACCCCGGGTCGAGGGTCGACCGCTGATCGTTAGGTGGACGTCGTAAACCGCTGATACCTTGCTGGCGCGTCCGGTCGGGGGATCCCGAACGGCGAGTCGCCACCGAACCCGGGTCAGGAGTCCTCCGTGTCCACCTCGTCGCCGCCCAGCCGTCTGCTGGCGGGTCTGGCGTCCGCGGTGGCGACGGTGGGACTCATCACGCTGCCGGCCGCGGCGTTCGCCGAGGCGACCCCCACCCCGGAGCCGAGGCATGCGGCCACCTCGTCACCGAGCCCGCGCAGCACCCCGACCGAGCCCACGGCGTCACCGACCGATCCGTCGGGCCCGGCGTCGTCGACGCCCCCGGCGTCCGAGCCCCCGGACTCGCCCGCTGCTTCACCGTCGCCCCACCAGTCTGAGCCGGAGTCGGCCGACCCCTCGTCCGATGCCGCCTCACCCAGCCCCGACGAGACCACCGGGGCGCAGGGGAGCGGTGACTCCATCACGGTGCCCGGTCCGACCGAGTCACCGGCCCCCGCGTCGGAGCTCGCCGCCCAGGCCGTGGCGGGGCCCAGCGTCACCCTGAGCAAGTCGGTGACCCCGACCCGGGTGTCCCGCGTCGGTCAAGTGGTCACCTACACGTTCCGGGCCACCAACAACGGCAGTGTCGCCCTCAGCGACGTGGGGATCAGCGACGAGCTCGAGGGACTCCGCAGCACCTGCCCCACGTCCGGCTCCGTCACGGCCGCCACGCTGGCACCAGGACAAGCGGTGACCTGCACCGCGACGCTCACCGTCACCCAGGCCGTCCTCGACTTCGGTGACCTCTTCAACTTCGCCACCGTGTTCGGTAGCTACCCGGTTCCGGAGGCCCCGGACGACTACGTCGGCGCCAACGCCGCCGCGCGGGTCGTGGTCGACCAGTCGCCGTCCATCGCCCTCCGGGCCTCGGTCAGCCCCAGCGGGACCGCCGACCGCGGTGACCGGCTGCGCTACACGGGCACGGCCACCAACACCGGCAACGTGACCCTGACGGGGGCTCGTATCACGAGCAGCCTGAGCGCGCTCGACCTGGACTGCGAGCCGTCGGCCCGGGCCACCCTGGCTCCCGGCGCGACCATCAGCTGCGCCGGGTCCTACCGGGTGACCAGCGGCGACGCGCGACGCGGTCGGGTCAGCACCGAGCTGACCGCGCGGGCCGAGCGCCCGTTCGGGGAGACGTCGACCCGGTCGGACGACGTGACCGACGACGTCCGGCTGCGGGTCGCGGTGACCAAGCCGCCGGCCGCCGCCGATCACGGGCTGGCCGACACCGGTGGTCCCGCCCTGCCCCTGGGCCTGGCCGGTCTGGCCGCCGTCACCGGCGGGCTGATCCTGCTCCGCCGCACCCGCCGCACCCGCCGCACCTGATCCTGCTCCGCCGCACCCGCCGCACCTGATCCTGCTCCGCCGCACCCGCCGCACCCGCCGCACCCGCCGCACCTGGTCCTCGGTCTCATCCCGGCCGGGGCGGCCACACACCGCCGCTCCCGACCACTGTCAGGACGAGAAGCGGGCCTGACCGTCGTCCTCGACCACCCCGGTGTCCTCCACCAGCTCGAACAGCTCCGGATCGGCGCGCCGCAGCTCGTCGGACTCGGGCAGCTCGGTCCGCCGACGGGAACGCCGTTGCCGGCCGACCATCGGCTCCACCTGGACGGCGTCGTCGACCAGCTCGGGAGCCTGGATCTGACGGACCGGGTCGTCGACGCTGGTCAGCGCCTTGAGCTCGGCGTTGCTGACCTTGAGCTCGGTGAGCTGTCGCGCCTTGACCAGCACCCGGCCCTCCATCGTGGCGATCGTCTCGTTGTAGGCGATCACCGACGCCCGCACCGCCCGACCGAGCTTGTCGAAGCGGCTGCCCAGGGTGCCCAGGCGGTCGTGCAGCTCCCGGCCCAGCTGCAGCACCTCGGCGGCGTTCTCGGCCAACCTGGCCTGCTTCCACCCGTACGCCACCGCGCGGAGCAGCGCGATCAGGGTGGTCGGGGTGGCGAGCACCACGTCCCGCTCCGCGGCGTACGCGTGCAGGTCCGGCAAGATCGCGAAAGCCTCTGCGGCCAGTGCCTCGCTGGGCATGAACAGGACGACGAACTCCGGCGTCCCGGCCCCCGACTGCCAGTAGCGCTTGCCGCCGAGCTGGTCGACGTGGGTCCGGACGTTCCCGGCGAACCGGGCCATCGCCTCCTCCCGGGTCCGCGGGTCCTCGGTCTCCTGGGCGTCCAGGAACGCCGACAGCGGCACCTTGGCGTCGACGTAGACGAACTTGCCCTGGCCGAGGTGGACTTTCATGTCGGGCCGGATGACGCGGTCGTCGGCGGTGTCGGTGTGCTGGAGGACGAAGTCGCAGTGCTCGACCATGCCGGCCAGCTCGACCACCCGCTGCAGCTGCAGCTCGCCCCAGGCGCCGCGGACCTGCGGCTTGCGCAGCGCCGTGGTCAGCGCCCTGGTCTCCCGCCGCAGCTGCTCCCCGGTCTGCTGCACGGTCTGCACCTGGCTGCGCAGGTCCGCCGCGATCGACACCCGCTCCTTCTCCACCTCGGTCAACCGCTCGTGGAAGCGGTGCAGCGACTCCTTGACGGGCCCCAGCAGGGCCTCCGTCGCCTTGAGCCGGGCGTCGGCCTGCGCGTCCGCGGACACGCTCTGCCGCTCCATCGTCTCGCTCGACATCACCTTGAACTGGACGAGCATCTGCTCGCGGTCCGCCGCCAGCGCCCGGGCGTGCTCCACCGCCGCGTCCCGCTCGGCCTCGGCTCGCGCGACCGCCGCGGAGACCTCGGCGGCCTCGGCCTGCGCGGCCGAGGCCAGGGCCCGCGCCTCGGCCACGTCGGCCCGGGCCTGGGCCACCTCGGTGCGGGACTGGGCCGACTCCGCGCGCACCTGGGCCGTCTCGCTCCGGGCCTGGGCCGCCTCCGTCCGGGCCTGCGCCACGTACGCCTCCTGCCGCGCGCCGTCGGCGTCTCCTCGCGCCGCCTCCGTCTGCCGGCCGGCCCGGGTGATCAGCACGGCGGCGGCGTACCCACCGACCGTGCCGAGGATCACGCCGGCGACCAGCGCGACCGTGGTGGTGATGTCCATGCCCGCGATCCTCCACGGTGACACCGACAATCCGCCGGACCCCGCCCCCGAACGTCGGGCGTGGGCTCGCCTCAGCCGGCCCGTCGGCGGCGGAGCGCGACGACCAGCGCGCCGCCCAGCCCGACGACCAGCAGCACGAAGCAGCCGGACAAGGTGAACCACTTCGCGGCGGTGTAGACCGGGGCCAGCTGGGCCAGGACGGGGGTGCGAGCGGGGTAGCGCGCCACCACGGTGGCCGTGCACACGTTCTCGGCGTAGTCGAGCAGCACCACCAGCAACGGCAGCAGGGCGATTCGGCGCCAGCGACTTCCCGGTGCGGTCGCCCGCGCCCAGGCCCAGCTCAGCCCGGTCAGCAGGAAGATCCCGTACGCCAGCGGCCAGACGACGTCGAAGGTGACCCGCGCCCGCACGTACGCGGCCCGACCGGTCTCGCCCCACGCCTCGGCGGCGGCGTACAGGTCCGCGGAGGAGTACCAGAGCTCGGTGTCGGGGGCCGGGTGGAGCGAGGTGTAGAAGGCGCCGGCGGCGGCCTGGGCCGCCAGCACCAGCAGGATGAACCCCCCGAACAGCAGCAGACCCGCGACGGCCACCCACCACCGCACCCGACGAGCGAGCCAGCCCGCGATCCGGTCCAGCAGCGGCAGCCGTCCCGGAGTCATCGACGCATCCTAAGGTGGACCGATGAGCGCCCCCCTCGAGCACGTCCGTGACCTCGCCGCCTTCGTGACGGAGTCACCGACGTCGTTCCACGCGGCGGCCGAGGGCGCCCGTCGGCTCGTGGCCGCGGGCTTCACCGCCGTCGACGAGCGGGCCGACTTCGACACCTCCCCGGGCGGGTACGTGCTCGTCCGCGACGGCGCCGTGCTCGCCTGGCGGATCCCGGCCGCGGCGGGGCCGACCACGCCGTACCGGGTCGTCGGCGCGCACACCGACTCACCCGGGTTCGTGCTGAAGCCCCGGCCGGACATCGGGGTGGCGGGGTGGCAGCAGCTGGGGATGGAGATCTACGGTGGGCCGCTGCTCAACTCGTGGCTCGATCGCGAGCTCGGGCTGGCCGGGCGGGTGATCCTGACCAGCGGCGAGCAGCGGCTGGTCCGCACGGGGCCCCTGATGCGGATCCCGCAGCTCGCGATCCACCTCGACCGGTCCGCCAACGACGAGGGCGTCAAGCTGGACCGGCAGCTGCACACGGCGCCGGTGTGGAGCGTCAACCGGCCCGATCTGACGATCATGGAGCAGATCGCGACGCTGGCCGGCTGCGAGGTCCGCGAGATCGACGGGTCGGACCTGTCGGCGTACGCGACCACGCCGCCCGAGATCTTCGGACCGACCAGTGAGTTCCTGGCGTCGGGCCGGCTGGACAACCTGTCGAGCGTGCACGCGGCCCTGACCGCGCTGCTCGAGACCACCGACAGCGACCTGATCACCGTGGTGGCGGCGTTCGACCACGAGGAGATCGGCAGCGAGTCGCGCTCCGGCGCCGCCGGCCCGGTGCTCGTCGACCTGCTGAGCCGCATCGCGGGATCGCTGGGGGCGACGCCCGACGAGCACCACCGGGCCCTCGCCGACTCGGTCTGCCTGTCCGCCGACACCGGTCACGCCGTGCACCCGAACTACGTCCACCGGCACGACCCGGCCAACCGGCCGCTGCTGAACGCCGGGCCGCTGCTGAAGATCAACGCCAACCAGCGGTATGCCACCGACGGGGTCGGAGCCGCGCTGTGGCGGCGGGCCTGCCGGCAGGCGGGCGTGTCGACCCAGGAGTTCGTGTCCAACAACGCCGTGCCCTGCGGCAGCACGATCGGTCCGCTCACGGCCACCCGGTTGGGGATCCGCACGGTCGACGTGGGCATCCCGCTGCTCTCGATGCACTCGGCCCGCGAGCTCGCCGGCGTCGCCGACCCGCTGGCCCTGAGCCGGGGGATCGGCGCCTTCTTCGCCTCCGTCTGAGGTCGCCCCGGCATCGATCGTGGCGGGTGGGTGCCGCGGACGCCCATATGCTTGTCCGTCGTGGCACTCACCATCGGCATCGTCGGTCTCCCCAACGCGGGCAAGTCGACCCTCTTCAACGCCCTGACCCGCAACGACGTGCTGGCGGCGAACTACCCGTTCGCCACGATCGAGCCCAACGTCGGCGTGGTCGGTGTCCCCGACGCGCGGTTGGCGGTCCTGGCCGAGCTGTTCGCCTCCGAGCGCGTCGTGCCGGCCACCGTGAGCTTCGTCGACATCGCCGGCATCGTCCGCGGCGCCAGCCAGGGCGAGGGGATGGGGAACGCCTTCCTGTCCCACATCCGCGAGGCGGAGGCGATCTGCCAGGTCACCCGGGTGTTCACCGACCCCGACGTCACCCACGTGGACGGGAAGGTCAACCCCGGCAGCGACATCGAGACCATCTCCACCGAGCTGATCCTGGCCGACCTGCAGACGCTGGAGCGGGCACTGCCGCGGTTGGAGAAGGAAGCCCGGATCAACAAGGACAAGCTGGCGACGGTGCAGGCGCTCAAGGAGGCGCAGGAGGTGCTGGACAGCGGCCGGACGGTGTTCGCGGCCGGGCTCGACCCGGCCCCGCTGCGCGAGCTGTTCCTGCTCACCGCCAAGCCGTTCATCTACGTCTTCAACTGCGACTCCGACGAGCTGGCCGACGAGGCACTGCTGGACCGGATGCGGGCGCTGGTGGCACCGGCCGAGGCGATCTTCCTGGACGCCAAGATCGAGTCCGAGCTGGTCGAGATGGAGCCGGACGAGGCCCGCGAGCTGCTGGCCGAGATGGACGTGGCCGAGCCCGGTCTGGACGTCCTCGCCCGGGTCGGCTTCGACACCCTCGGCCTGCAGACCTACCTGACCGCCGGCCCCAAGGAGTCCCGGGCCTGGACCATCCCCAAGGGCGCCACCGCCCCCGAGGCGGCCGGTGTCATCCACACCGACTTCCAGAAGGGCTTCATCAAGGCCGAGGTCGTCTCCTACGACGACCTGGTCGACGCCGGTTCGATGCAGACGGCCAAGTCACGCGGCAAGGTGCGGCTGGAGGGCAAGGACTACGTGATGGCCGACGGTGACGTGGTGGAGTTCCGCTTCAACGTGTGAGTCGGGCGCCGCGCGCAGCGCACCAACGCTGGCTCCACGGGGGACGCCCGGCCGCCGGTCCGTGTGGCAGTCTGCCGTTGTGACCCTGCCCCGCCCCGAGATCGACCCCGACGGCCTGCTCGAGTACTCGGTGGTCTTCACCGACCGCTCCCTGAACCACATGTCGACCCGCTTCGTGGGGGTGATGCAGGACATCATCGACGTCCTGCGCACCACCTACCGGGCCGAGACGGTCGCGGTCGTCCCGGGCGGTGGCACGTACGGGATGGAGGCGGTCGCCCGACAGCTGGCCACCGGCAAGCGCTGTCTCGTGGTGCGCAACGGTCTGTTCTCCTACCGCTGGTCGGCGATCTTCGAGGCCGGCGGGATCCCGGGGGAGACGGTCGTCTGCCAAGCGCGGCAGACCGCTGACGAGGCGCAGGCGCCGTGGACCCCCGCGCCGGTCGACGAGGTGGTGGCCGCCGTCGAGCAGCAACGACCGGAGCTCGTGATCGCTGCCCACGTGGAGACGGCGGCGGGCATCCTGCTGCCCGACGACTACGTCCGTACGGTGGCCGCGGCAACCCACGCCGTCGGCGGGCTGATGGTGCTCGACTGCATCGCCTCGGGGGCCCTGTGGGTGGACATGAGCGACCTCGGGGTCGACGTCCTGCTCAGTGCACCGCAGAAGGGCTGGAGCGGAACCCCCTGCGCGGGGTACGTGATGTTGAGCGCGGCCGGCCGGGAGAGGGTCCTGGCCACCACCTCGACCAGCTTCGCGGTGGATCTGCGGAAGTGGCTGACGATCACGGAGGCCTACACCGAGGGCCAGACGCCGTACCACGCCACGCTGCCGACCGACGGCCTCGCCCACAACGCCGCCCTGATGCTGGAGACCCGCGAGCTCGGGCTGGAGACGCTGCGGGCTGCGCAGCTGCAGCTGGGCACCCGGGTCCGCGCCGTGCTGGCCGACCGCGGCTATCCGTCCGTCGCCGCGCCGGCGTTCGCGGCCTCCAGCGTGGTCGTCGCCTACACCGACGACCCCGAGATCCGCACTGGGGCCAAGCTCAAGCAGCACGGTCTGCAGATCGCCGCCGGTGTGCCGCTGATGTGCGGTGAGCGGGACGACTACTCCACCTTCCGGGTGGGCCTGTTCGGCCTGGACAAGCTCACAGACGTGGACGGTACGGTCGAGCGGCTCGCAGCCCGGCTCTGACAACTTGGTCTGGGCGCCGGCTCGGTCACGCGGGCGCCCACCGCTTAGGTGGCGATCTGTCACCGACATCGGTGGGCATCCTCCACTCAGTGCGGTCCGGCATCAGGACGTCGATATTGACACTGCTTCTAGGCATCAAATGGTGACATCATTGATGCATGAGAACCACGATCAACCTCGATGACGAGCTGGTGCGCGTTGCCGCCGAGCTGACCGGTCGGAGTGAGAAGAGTGCGCTCGTCAGGCTCGGTCTGGAGGCGCTGATCGTGCGCGAGTCGTCGCGGCGTCTGGCTGCTCTGGGCGGTACAGATCCCGGAGCGTCCGCGCCTCCGCGTGGTCGAACCGATCGATGATCCTGGTCGACACGGCGGTCTGGATCGACCACCTTCACTCACGTGAGCCGCGTCTGGTGTCACTTCTGCTGGACGCTGAGGTCTGCGTCCACCCGATGGTGGTCGGCGAACTGGCTCTGGGTTCCCTGCGAGACAGGTCAGGGGTGCTCGCGTTGATGCGCCATCTGCCCGAGGTGCCGACGGCAGCGCATCACGAGGTTCTCGATTTCGTCGAGACCCACGATCTCCACGGGACGGGGCTCAGTCTGGTCGACGCTCACCTGCTGGCGGCGCTCAGGCTCAGCAGGACGGATCGCTTGTGGACCCGCGATCGCCGGCTACGTCAGGCCGCGGAGCGGCTCGACGTCGTGGCTGACGACGTGGTTTGACTGCCGGACCACCTGACCCGGGCTGATCAGTCCAGGCAGAACTCGTTGCCCTGGGGATCGGCCATGGTGATGAAGCCGTTCTCCAAGGGCGGCTGCGGCTCGATCCGGTAGAGCTTGGTCGCCCCCAGGGCGACCAGCCGCTCGCACTCGGCCTCCAGCACGGCCATCCGCTTCCCGCCGGCCAGCCCGACCGCGTTGCGGACGTCGAGGTGCAGTCGGTTCTTGGCCGTCTTCGCCTCCGGCACCTGCTGGATGAAGATGCGGGGACCCACGCCGTCGGGGTCGACGATCGCCGAACGAGAGTTCCACAGCTCCTCGGGCACACCGAACGCGGTCAACGCCTCGTCCCAGGTCGCGTAGCCCTCGGGTGGGGCCTCCACCACGTAGCCCAGGGCCGCGGCCCAGAAGTCCGCCAGCGCCCGTGGATCGGTGGCATCGAAGGTGATCTGGATAGTCTTCGCCATGCCCTCACCGTGACACGAGGGTCTGACACCGAGAAGAGGGGACCGAGCAGGTGCTGGTGCTGCTGCCGCCCTCGGAGACCAAGCGCGCCGGCGGTCGGCGGGCGCCGCTGGTGCTGGACCGCCTGGCTCTGCCCGAGCTTACGCCGCAGCGGGACGCCACCATCGACGCGCTCGGTGCCCTGGCCGAAGACCCCGACGAGGCCGCTCGGGTGCTCAAGCTGAGCGTCCGGCAGCAGGCCGACGTCGCCGCGAACCTGGCCCTGCGCACCGGTCCGACGCTGCCCGCGGTCGACCGGTACACCGGTGTCCTCTACGACGCTCTCGACGCCGGGTCGCTGGACGCAGCCGCTCGCCGCTGGCTCGGTCGACACGCCCTCATCCACGCGGCCGCCTTCGGCCCGGTCGGCGCGCTGGACCGGATTCCTGCCTACCGGCTCGGTCCCGCGACGACCCTGCCCGGTCTCCCGCCGCCGCGCCGGGTCTGGGCGGACGCCGTCGCCGACGCCCTCCAGACCAAGGGGGAGCCGTTCGTCCTGGACCTGCGCTCGGAGGCGTACGTCGCCCTCGGTCCGGTGCCGGGCTCGGTGCCGTCCGCCTACGTCCGGGTCGTCACCACCTCTGCCGACGGCACCGTGCGGGCGCTCAACCACTTCAACAAGACGGCGAAGGGCCGGTTGGTCCGCGCCCTGGCCGACTCCCGCCCGGCGATCCGGTCCCTCCGCGGTCTGCTGAGGTGGGCCGGATCCGCCGGTATCCCCCTGACCCCCGCCCCGAACGGGGAGCTGCTGCTGCACGCCGGGATCTCGGCCTCATGACCTACGCTCCTGGCATGACTCTCACCGGCGGCTGGGCGCGGCTCGCCCGCGCCGGGGTGCTGGGGGGAGCCTCGCTGTTCCTGGCCACGGCCGGGCACGTCCTCGGCGGCGGCACCCTGCCCGGCGCCGGTCTGCTGGCGCTGACCGCTGTCGGCCTGGGACTGCTGGCCGTCACCTTGACGGCGCGCCGGCTGCGGTTCGGGGTGCTGCTGGCCGCTCTCGGGGTGGAGCAGCTGCTGCTGCACCTGCTGTTCCACGCCTCCACCGCCGCCGTCACCTGCGCGACGGTGGCCATGCCCGGGCACGCCATGACCGTAGGGTCCGTGTGCGGCACCGGCGCGGCGACGACCGCCGGGTGGCCGATGCTGCTCGGCCACGTCCTCGCCGTGCTGGCCACCGCGTGGTTGCTGGCCCGCGGCGAGCGCTGGCTGTGGTCGGTGGCCGACCGGATCCACCGCTGCACCGGTCCGACCGCGGCTCGGGTCCGACAACCCCGCCCTACAGTGGTGCCCGTCCTCGCGACGTTCCTGAGCCCCACCCGCTGGGTGCTCACCGGTCCCCGCGCTCCTCCGGTCCTGATCTGACCCCCCTCGGTGCCTTCACGCACCGCCGCGGTGCCTCGGCACCCGTTCCCGTACGCCCGCGTGGCGTCGTCAGATCACTTCCGCACAAGGACCTTTCGATGAACCTCTTCCTCCTCCGCCCGGCTGCGCGCCGTCGGCGGTCCCTGCTCATCGTGGCCGGCCTGGCCACCGCCGGCCTCATCCTGCTGCCGGCGGTCACCGCCTCCGCCCACGTCCGCGTCACCCCCGACAACCCGATCAGCGGAGCGTTCAGCGCGCTCACCTTCCGGGTGCCCAACGAGTCCGAGACCGCGGGAACGGTGAAGCTCACGGTCGACCTGCCGCAGGACAACCCGTTCCTCTACGTCAGCACCAAACCCGTCCCCGGGTGGACCGCGGTCGCCACCACGTCGAAGCTGGCCAAGCCGGTGGAGTCGTACGGGACGACGCTCACCGAGGCGGTCAGCCAGGTCACCTGGACCGCCGACAAGGGTGTGGCCATCGGCCCCGGGCAGTACCAGGAGTTCTCCCTCTCGGTCGGACCGCTCCCGGCAGCGGGCACCGTCGCGCTGCCTACGACCCAGACCTACAGCGACGGGAAGGTCGTCGCCTGGGACCAGCCGACCCCGGTGTCGGGGGAGGAGCCGGAGCGTCCCGCCCCCGAGCTGGAGGTCGTCGCGGCCGCCGGCGACGCCACCCCGGCCACGCCGGCCGCCCGCTCGGGTGAAGCCGCCCCCGCGGCACCGGCGGGGACGGCCGACCCGGTCGCACGTGCGCTCGGCGGTGTCGGTCTGGCCGCCGCCCTGGTGGCCCTGGTGCTCGCCGGTCTCGCCCGGCGACGCGGCACGGGTTCGGCGGCGAGCGCGTGAACCGCCGGGATCCGGGTCACGGCCACCTGTGGGCGGTGGCCATGGTGGTGGCGGTGCTGTTCACCCTGGTCGGCACGCCCCAGACCGCGTCCGCGCACAACGCCCTGGTCTCCACCACGCCCGGCGACGGAAAGACCGTCGCCGAGCCCCCGTCCTCGGTCGTGCTGACCTTCAACGAACCGGCCATCGCCACGGGGACCAAGGTGCTCGTCACCGGTCCGGACGGTGCCTCGGCGACGGACGGCGACCCGAAGCTGGTGGACAACACCGTCGAGCAGGACCTGGAGTCCCAGCTGCCGGCAGGGGAGTACGAGGTCGAGTGGCGGGTCACGTCGGCCGACGGTCACCCGATCAACGGACGGTTCACCTTCACGGTGCGGACCGGGACGGAGACCAGTGCGTCGCCGTCGGCCACTCCGACCACCTCGTCCTCGGCCAGTCCGAGCCCGTCGGTGGCGTCCTCGTCTCCCGTACCGACGGCGACCGACCTGCCGACCAACGTCGCGACGCCGGTCGCGTCGCCCGCGGACCAGACCGGGGCGTCGCGTTCGGGGTGGTGGTGGCTGCTGGCGGTCGTGCCCGTCGGTCTCGCCGCCGTCCTCGGCTACCGGTTCAACCGCCGCCGCTGAATCAGCCTGGTGCCGCTGACCGCATCGCTCCGGCCCGGATCGTCCCGTTCACGCGGGCCGGTCCGGGCCCCGGGTGGCGCGCCTGGACCAGACGGTCGACGTGGCCTGGAAACCGGTCGGTCCGTGGCGTGCGGCTGCCCACGGACAGACCGTTCCTGGCTCCGGGGCGGGATCTGGCCGCCAGGCACCCGTACGGAGGGACCGTTTCCCGCCCGGGGGTCACGAACGGTGACCTCCAGGCAGCGGCCGATCAGGTCACGCCCACCCAGAGACCTCCAACGTCCGCACCTTCCTCACCGCCGCCCCGCTCAGGATCACACCGTCTCCGGATGACGGTCCAGGTGCGCCAGCACCGCGGCGGCCAGCTCGTCGGGGCGCTCGTCGGGGATCCAGTGCGAGGCGCCGGCGAGCTCGACGAAGGTGTAGTCGCCGTCCACGAAGTCACGGGTCCGCTCGGCCGCCTCGCGGCCCAGGGCGGCGTCGCGGTCGCTCCACACGTACAGGCTGGGGACGGTGATCCGACCGGCCCCGGGCGCCCCCTTCACCCGCATCGTCCGGTACCAGTTGACCGCCCCGGTCGCGGTGGTCCGGTCGCTGAGCAGCCGCCCCATGGCCGCCGGGTCCTCCGCCCCGCTGGCGGCGAACAGGCGCGCGGCCAGCCGCCCGCCACCGGCGCCGAGGAGGGTCTCGGGGAGCCACGGCAGCTGGAAGAGCAGCATGTACCACGACCGCAACGCCTGCGGTCCCTTGAACGCCTGCCACAGGGCGGCGGGGTGCGGGGTCGAGGCGACCGAGACCGTACGGATGCGGTCGGGGTGCCGAGAACCCAGGTACCAGGCGACGGCGCCGCCCCAGTCGTGTCCGAGCACGTCGACCCGGTCCAGACCGGCGGCGTCGGCCAGCGCCAGGACGTCGCCGGCGAGCTTGTCCATCGTGTACGCCGCCACCTCGCCCGGGCGGGCCCCGACGGAGTAGCCCCGCTGCTCGGGGGCCAGCACCCGCACCCCGGCCGGGGTGAGCCGGGCCGCCACCCGCTCCCAGCTGAGCGCCGTCTGGGGGAAGCCGTGCAGGGCGATCACGGTGCGGCCGTCGGCCGAACCCCATTCGTGGACACCGAAGCGGAAGCCGTCGTGGGCGAAGCTGGTCAGCGGTGCGGTCATCGTGGCTCGTCTCGGTCGGGCTCGGTCGGGAGGGGTCGAACAGGATCTGCGAGCGGTGATCAGTAGTAGTCCCGGATGTGGAACTGCCGCCCGCCGAACAGCGTGTCCCAGACCGCGTCCTGCTCCGGTCGGCCGCCGGTCAGCAGCCCGGCCCACCGCAGGTTCGCACAGGACTGCACGCCCGCGTAGAGCAGCGCCAGACCCCGGGGATGGAAGGTGCGGTCGTCGGTGTGGTCCTCGGCCGTGCAGCCGCCGACGCCCTCGGCGACCTCGAACCGGTAGGTCCCGGCGATCCGGTTGGCACCGTCCTCGCCGACCCGGAAGCCGAGCCGGGCGGCCAGGAACCACGGGTAGCCACGTCGGGAGAGGGCGCCGGCGACGTCGATGACCGCCAGCATGTACGGGTCGCTGCCCACCGTCTCCCAGGCCTTGCCGGGCAGGAACTGCCGGATCACGTCGTCGCCCGAGGTGTCGATCTTCGTCCGCGGGGCGACCGTGGAGAAGCTCCCGATCGTGCGCAGCAGAGCCCGGTAGCCGTCGGTGGAGAGGGCGAGCAGGTCCGACACCTCGATCGTGCCGCGCTCGTCGTAGTGCTGACCGCGTTCCCAGGACGCGTAGCCGACGACGCGGTCATCGCCGTCGAGGGCCACGGTGATGCCGTCGAACTCGTCCAGCAGCTCGGTGTCGGTGGTGGGGAAGGAGACACCACGCCTGGTCAGCGGGCCGTTCTGGGCCGCGGCCCAGGTGTCGTACACCTCGCGGACGGCCGGCAGGTCGCCTTGCTCGGCGCGCCGGACGCGCACTCCGAACGGCGGCGGGACCGCCCCCAGGTCGACCGTGGCCACCGCGACGGTCCGGTAGTCACTGACCAGCTCGTAGCCGAACCGCCGGTAGATCCGGGCGGCCGTCGGGTAGAGCCCGGACACCACCGCGCCCCGCTCCAAGGCAGCGTCCAGAGCGGCGCCGAACAGCGGGGACAGGGCGCCGCGGCCCCGGTCCTCCAGCGCCACGGTCACGCCCGCGATCCCGCAGGTCGGCACCGGCACCCCACCGAACCAGGAGTCGTACGCCCGGTCGGCGAGCCGCGCCACCAGCCGGTCGCCGGCGAACGCCCCGTGGAAGGCGCGCCCCGGCAGGTCCAGCGTGGCGGGCTCGGTGGGAGGGGTGGTCGGCATCCCGAACGCCTCGAAACCGAGGGTGCGGGAGGCGTCGGCGTCGGTGCTCTCCAGGGGCCGGATGACGAGCGGCCGGGTCGGCGGCAGATCGGGTGACATGACCCCATCATTTCGCGAGCGCGGCCGGCTGTACGGGTCTACCCTTCGGCCATGAACGCTGCACCGGCGGGGCGGCTTCCGACCGTCCCCGAGGACTGGGACACCGCGCTCGCGGTGGTCGCCCATCCCGACGACATCGAGTACGGCGCGGCCTCGGCCGTCGCCCGCTGGACGGCCCAGGGCAAGTCGATCAGCTACCTGCTGGCCAGCCGCGGCGAGGCCGGCATCGACGCCATCGACCCGGCCGAGGCCGCACCGCTCCGGGAGGCCGAGGAGCGGACCGGTGCTCGGGCCGTCGGGGTGGAGACGGTCGAGTTCCTCGACCACCACGACGGGGTGATCGAGAACTCCGTGGAGCTCCGCCGGGAGATCACCCGGGCCATCCGCACCCACCGCCCGCAGGTGCTGATCACCGGCAACTACGACGTGAAGATGTTCGGCGGGATGACCAACCAGGCCGACCACCGCGCCGTCGGACTGGCCACCCTCGACGCCGCCCGGGACGCCGGCAACCGGTGGATCTTCCCGGAGCTGATCAGCGAGGAGGGTTTGGAGCCGTGGGGCGGGGTCCGCTTCATCCTGGTGGCCGGCACCGCCACCCCCAGCCACGGCGTGGACGTGACCGGCGAACCGTTGCGTCGCGGCATCGAGTCGCTGCGGGCGCACGCGCAGTACACCACCGGGCTCGGTCGGGCCTCCTTCGATCCGGAGCCGTTCCTGACCTGGTTCGCCTCCGAGGGCGGTGCGGCGACGGGGGTCGTCTCGGCGGTGCTGTTCGACGTGCACTGGATCGTGCCGCCCGGACCGCCGCCCTGGGTCTGACCGCCGCCCTGGGTCTGACCGCCGCTCCCGTCGAGACATAGGGTCGAACGGTGCCTTCCAGTGACGCAGTGTCTTCCAGCGACGCAGTGCCTTCCGACGATGGCGGCACCACCGCCCCGGCGACCCTCAGCCTGACCCGCCGCGAGGCCGAGCAGCGGGCCGCGACGATCACGGTCGAGCACACCGAGGTCACCCTCGATCTCACCCGCCACGGTCTGACCTTCGACTCGGTCAGCGTCATCCGGTTCTCGTTGACCGACGGGGCGGCGCCCGGCGCCGAGACCTTCGTCGACTTCAAGGGGGAGCAGCTCGGATCCGTCGAGCTCAACGGCGTGGCGCTCGACCCCGCCACCTGGCGGCAGGGCCGGATCCCACTGACCGGCCTGCAGCAGCACAACACCCTGCGGATCGCCGGCACGATGGCGTACTCCAGCGACGGCGAGGGACTGCACCGGCACACCGACCCCGCCGACCAGCGGACGTACCTCTACGCGATGTCCTTCCTCGCCGCGGCCCCCCGGTGGTTCGGCTGCTTCGACCAGCCCGACCTCAAGTCGACGTACGCCTTCGACGTCACCGCGCCGGTGGACTGGACCGTGCTGGGCAACGGGCCGAGCGCCGCTGTCGAACCAGGACGCTGGCAGATCCGCCCGACGGCCCCGCTCTCCACGTACTTCGTGACGCTGGTGGCCGGGCCGTACGCGTCCTGCTACCGCGAGCACGACGGGATCCGGCTCGGCTTCCACGCGCGCGCCTCGTTGTCGGCGTCGCTGGAGACCGAGGTCGCCGACCTGCACGAGGTGACGGCCGCCTCGTTCGACTACTACCACCAGCTGTTCGGGGTCCGTTACCCGTTCGGTGAGTACCACCAGGCCTTCGTGCCGGACTTCAACGCCGGCGCGATGGAGAACCCGGGCTGCGTGACGCTGCGGGACCAGTACATCTACCGAGGCCGGGCGACGCGGACCGAGCGAGCCTCCCGCGCCGGCACGGTGGCCCACGAGATGGCGCACATGTGGTTCGGGGACCTGGTCACGATGCGGTGGTGGGACGACCTGTGGCTGAACGAGTCGTTCGCCGAGTACGCCGCCCACCGCTGCTGCACCGAGGGCACGACGTACCCGCTGTGGACGGAGTTCGGGATCGTGCGCAAGGACTGGGGCTCGGTCGCCGACCAGTCCCCGTCCACCCACCCGGTGGCCGGCAACGGTGCCGTCGACGCCGAGGCGGCCCTGCAGGACTTCGACGGGATCTCCTACGCCAAGGGGGCCTCGGTGTTGAAGCAGCTCGTCGCCCACCTCGGCGACCACATCTTCCTGACCGGCCTACGTGACTACTTCACCACCCACGCGTACGGCAACGCGGCTCTGTCCGACCTCCTGGCTGCCTGGCAGCGCGCCGGGGCGACGGATCTCGAAGCCTGGGCCGAGGCCTGGCTGCAGACGTCGGGGCTCGACACCCTGACCATCGACGGCTCCACCCTCGTACGGCGAGCGCCGGCCGACGCGACCGTCGCCCGGCCCCACACGATCGCGGTGGCGGCCGTGGGACGTGACGGGCGCGAGGTCGGCCGCGAGCAGGTCACGCTCACCGGTGCCCGGGTCGACCTGGACCTGGTCGGCGACGACGCGACCGTGCTCGTTCCGGACGCCGACGACGACACCTGGGCCAAGATCCGGTTCGACGCTGACTGGGCCGCGGTGGGGGCGCTCGCGCCCACGATCCAGCGCGCGGCGACCCGGGTGGTGGTGGTCAACGCGTTCCGGGACGCCGTGCGCAGCGCCGAGGTCGACCCCGCCCTGGCCCTCGACACGCTGCTGGAGATGGCGACCGTGGACGGCGAGGACGTCGTCGTCGGTGCGGTGCTGCGGTTCTCCAGCGAGGTGCTGGCGTCCACCTTCACCCCGGTCGACCGCCGGGCGGAGCGGCTCGCCCTGGTCCACCGGACCGCCCGGACGGTGACCGACGCGGCGGACGAGGGATCGGACCGCCAGCTGCTCGGCTTCCGCTACGCCGTCGCGAGCTGTGCCGACGCGGAGCTGCTCCGGCACTGGCTGGACGGTCGGGACCTCCCGCCCGGGCTGCCGCTCGACCCGGAGCTGACCTGGGCGGTGGTCGTGCGGCTGGCCGAGGTCAGCGGCGACGACTGGCCGATCGAGCGCACCCTGCTGCGTGACCCCTCGGCCTCCGGCAGCGTCCACGCGGCCCGCGCCCGGGCCTCGCGGCCCCACCCGGCGGCCAAGGAGGCGGCGTGGCAGGCGCTGATCGGCGCATCGGAGACCCCGGCCTCGGAGCTGTACGCGGTGGCCAAGGGCTTCTTCCGGCCCGGCCAGACCGACCTCACGGACGGCTACGTGTCGCGTTTCTTCGCCGAGATGCCGGCCACCGCGGCGTTCCGCAGCGGGTGGGCCCTCGGCCAGATCGTCACCGACGCGTTCCCCCTGGTGCACGCGTCTCCGGAGACCCTGGCCCTGGCCGAGGAGACGCTCGCGCAGGACCTCCCCGCGGCCGTCCGCCGCTCCATGACCGACGGCACCGACGTGATGCGGCGCGCGGTGGCGTCGGTCCGCCGCTTCGGCTGACGGGTCGGACAGGGACTCCCGGGGCTCCCGTCGTCCGGGAACGTCGATGATGTCTCGACCATCGCCGGAGGACACGCTCCGAACTCTGACCGGTCACGAGCGCTGCTGTCGAGGTCCTCCCGCAGTCACGCCTGCTCCCGACCGAGCCGCCAGGACGACGACGAGTCCGGATCGTCGTAGCGGTGAAGCCACTGCTCGCCGTTGCAGGACATGCCGTGCAGCTCGGTCGTGGCAGAGTCTCGACTCCTCACAGGAAGTCAGGCGTGGGCGGTGGGACTGCCCGATGCTGGATCGCCGTGGCCAAGCCGAAGGACTCGATCACGGTGGCGAGGGCCTCCAGTGCGTGATCGTGATCTTGATCACCGAGCGCGTCTCGGACGCGCCGGTCGATCGCTCGCCGGGTCGCGCGAGAGGCCTCGATCGCCTGTCGGCCCTTGTCAGTGAGTTGGACCGGTCGACTCCTCCTGTCCGCGGGCTCGGGGACGAATTCGACGATTCCGAGGCCAACCAGCTCCCGGACAGCCTTCGAAACCGCTTGCTGGGTGATGCCGAGGTCTGCAGCGACCTCGGTTGCCGTGGCCGGTGCTACGAGCAACCGCTGGATCAGGTACCCGTGGCCGTGACGAAGGCCCGTGCCTTCGAGGGACTGCAGCACGACGCGACTCATGACGTCGCCGAGCAGCATCACAGCTGAGGGAAAGTCGAGCGACGGCAGCTCATCCGGTGACATACAACTATGATTGTGTATTATCGCCTCCATGCGCAGCGGCACCGCCGATGAACCAGCGGCCGACGTCGAAGAACTCGTCCGTCGTTACTTCGCCGTCGTGGCTGACCTCGCGTCAACAGCCGACGACCTCCGCCCGCTCCTCAGCGCTGACCTCCGTGTGGTCGAACACCCCAACGCGGTGACTCCGACCGGAGCCACTCGGGATCTCACCGACACGATCGCCGGCTTTCACGCCGGCAAGAGTCTGCTGCGAGAACAGCAGTTCGACATCCACGAGATCCTCGCCGTCGACGACCGAGCCGCAGTCCGAGGCACCTGGAAGGGAACAATCCGCGTCGCCGCCGGTCCGTACAGTTCGGGACAGCAGCTCGTCGCTCACGTAGCGGCCATCGTCACCACCCGCGACGGGCAGATCATTCACCATGAGTCCTTCGATTGCTACGAGCCGATCACCCCGCTGCGGTGAAGGATCCTGCTTCGTCGGCCGCTGCACCACGGTCGATGGATGGCGGATCGGACTCGACGGCAACGAGCGAGTGACGCGGCTTCGGGCGCGCAGACCTCCGAGGAGGAAGGCTCGCGAAGCTCAGGGGTGTCTGCGCTCGTAGAGCGGGGCTGCCACCGGTCTGCGATGGGCCGTCTGGGGATCCGTCGTGGACTGGGGCTGGTCGAACATGTCCGCGGTGGCTGTTGCTCCTGTGACTTGGGCGAGTCGCGCGAGCTCGGAGCCGAAGAACGGGGGTTCGCCACGGCGGGCGACGATCACCGCTCGTTGGTCGGTCGTGGGCGAGACGACGGCATGGTGGGCGTCTGCCCCTGGGATCCAATCGGGTTCGAGGGCTACTCGGTGGAGGGTGTCGAAGGGACCGAATCTTCGCAGGAGGTCGGCGTCGAGGTCGGGTGCACCCGGGGTGGCGAAGGTGACCTGTGGCGCTGCCGACACGTCGAGCAAGACGCTCCACTGGGCCCGAAAGACCAACGGAGCCGTGGACGCCAAAATCTCATCCGATCGGGAGGGATCGGCGGCGATGCGTCGGTGCAGCTCGATGTCGTACTCGATGCCGCCGCCACGTGGATAGTTGCGCACCCATTCCACCTGCACCGACTCCAGACGGTCGCAGGCCTCCACCAGGTTCTCCACCGTCTGGGTGGGCGGCAGATCCAGGATGAACTCCTCCACCTCGATGTCGCCGCGCTTCTCGACGATCTCTACCAGGTTGATGTCGGCGCCGAGCGCACCTAGTGCTGATGCCACGGCGCCCAGGGTTCCCGGCCGATTCGGCATCTGAACTCGCATGAGCAGCACTCGACAATTCTGCAGCACCTGGCATCGACGGTGGACCGACTTGCGCTGCAGCTCGCCGTCGGCGAGGTCGACTGCCGCGCCGCTGGCAGCAGACGCTCGTTGTCGTCGTCACGGACTGCGACGGCACATGCTCTTCGGCCACCGACCAGACCATGCTGTGACCACCGGGATGACAGTGACCCAGGGCTCGCGCGGCGCTGTCCGGTGGCCGTATGCGCCCTCTCGGCGCCGGATTTGGTGACGCAGACCCCGACGTCACAATCTTGTTGCGCCTCTTGCTGAGTTCTCCCCAAGAGTTGCCGTAACTGCTTTCATGGCCTAGAAAGGGTTACCGCTCGGTAATCGAGCAGCGACGTCAGCGCTATCGCGCGCCCTGACCCAGCGGGGTGGGCGCGAACTCGGAGGAGGACATTTCATGCGAGGAAGAGCTCGCGCAGTTCTCGCCGTCGGCATCACCTCGGTCGCCCTCGTGGCGGCCGCGTGTGGTGGCGGGGGAGAGACCACCCCAGCAACCGAAGACGGGGGGCAGGCCGGCGGGGAGATCGTCATCCGGAGCTGTACCCCGCAGAACCCGCTCATCCCGGCCAACACCAACGAGGTGTGTGGCGGCAACTTCTTGGACGCCGTGACGGCCAAGCTGGTGCACTACAACCCCGACACGGCGGCTCCCGAGCTGGACATCGCCCAGTCGATCGAGACCAGCGACAACCAGAACTTCACGGTGAAGCTCAACCCGTACAAGTTCCAGGACGGCACCGACGTCAAGGCCAAGAACTTCGTCGACGCCTGGAACTGGGATGCTGACGGTCGCAACGGCAACCTGAACTCCTACTTCTTCGAGCCCATCGAGGGCTTCGCCGACGTCCAGTGCGGCACGGATGCGGCAGGCGAGTCCGATTGCGCCGGCAAGGCGCCGAAGAGCGACACGATGAGCGGCCTCAAGGTCGTCGATGACACGACCTTCACCATCAAGACCACGGGCAAGGTCTCGAACCTGCCGGTCCGGTTGGGCTACACCGCTTTCGCGCCGTTGCCGGACTCCTTCTTCGCCGACCCCAAGGCCTTCGGCACCAAGCCGATCGGCGCCGGACCGTACAAGGTCGACACCATCTCCGACACCGAGATGGTGGTCAGCAAGTTCGCCGACTACTCGGGCAAGAACGCCGGCCAGGTCGACAAGGTCACCTTCCGGATCTACAACGACGACGGTGCCGCCTACAACGACGTCGTGGCCAACAACCTCGACTTCACCGACGTCATCCCGACCGACCGGCTGACCGGTGACCTGTACAAGACCGAGCTGCCCGACCGCAATGGGATCCGGGACACCGGCACGATCGCGACGAACTCGTTCTCCTCGATCGACGACAACTTCAAGAACAAGGACCTGCGGATCGCCTTGTCGATGGCC
This sequence comes from Microlunatus aurantiacus, assembly GCF_039536605.1. NCBI lineage: Bacteria > Bacillati > Actinomycetota > Actinomycetes > Propionibacteriales > Propionibacteriaceae > Microlunatus > Microlunatus aurantiacus. Next base: position 348,233 of record NZ_BAAAYX010000013.1, on the reverse strand, counting down.
ATCGACCGGGACCTGATCAACAAGCAGATCTACAACGGCACTCGGCCGGCCCTGGACGGCTTGGTCTCCCCGGTCGTGGACGGCTTCAAGGACGGCGCCTGCGGAGAGGCCTGCAAGTTCGACGCCGCCAAGGCCAAGGCCCTGTACGAGAAGTCGGGCGGCTACAAGGGTGGCCCGCTGACCATCACGGTCAACGCGGACGGTGGCCACAAGCCGTGGGCCGATGCCGCCTGCAACTCGATCAAGAACACCCTGGGCCTGGACTGCGTGTCCAAGACGACACCGGACTTCAAGACCCTGCGGGACCAGGTCAACAAGCGTGAGATCAAGGGCCTCTTCCGCTCCGGCTGGCAGATGGACTACCCGTCGATCGAGAACTTCCTGGCTCCGCTGTACGGCACCAACGCCAGCTCGAACGACACGGACTACAGCAACAAGGCGGTCGACGCCAAGCTGGCCGAGGCGGCGGCGGCCACCAGCCCGGACGAAGCCAACAAGCTCTACCAGGAGGCCGAGGCCCAGATCCTCGAGGACTTCCCGGTGATGCCGATGTGGAGCTACTCCACGACCTTCGGCTGGTCGGATCGAGTCTCCGACGTCAAGCTGACCCCGTTCGGCACGCTGGACGTCAGCTCGATCAAGGTCAAGTGATCGTGAGCCTCACGGCTCGTTGAACGGCAGTCGGCCCGCTCGGTGCATCCGGGCGGGCCGACACTATGTTGAGCACCAGCACGCTTGCCGCACCCGACCGATCCCCGGACTCGTCCGGGCTTCGCGACCCCCTGAGTCGTGGTGCAGACCCGAAGGAGTGTGTGCCTGAATGGGTAAGTACATCCTGCGCCGTTTGCTGCAGATGATCCCGGTGATCCTCGGCGTCACGTTCATCATCTTCGTGATGGTGTACGCGCTGCCCGGTGACCCGGTGGCCGGTCGCTGTGGCGAACGACCCTGTCCCGCGTCGTACGTGGCCAAGTTCCGGGCCGAGCACAACCTGGACCGGCCGTTGCTCGTGCAGTACGTGCTCTACCTCGGCAACACCCTGCAGGGTGATCTCGGCACGACCTTCACCGGTCGCGAGGTGGCCCACGAGCTCGCCATCCGGTGGCCGACGACGATCAAGCTGGCTCTGATGGCCATCGTCGTCGAGATCGTGGTGGGCATCGGCGCCGGCGTGGCCGCCGGCATGCGACGGGGCAAGTTCGTCGACAACCTGGTCACGGTCAGCACCCTGTTGCTGATCTCGATCCCGATCTTCGTGATCGGCAGCCTCTCGCAGCTCATCTTCGGGGTGAAGCTGGGCTGGTTCCCCGTCACCTCGACCCAGGGGACCTTCTACCAGCTGATGTTGCCGGCGATCGTGCTGGCGTCGATCTCGGTGGCCTACGTGGCTCGCCTGATGCGCACCAACCTGGTCGAGAACCTCCGCGCGGACTACGTGCGCACCGCCCGGGCCAAGGGGCTCTCGCACGGACGCACCATCGGCGTCCACGCGCTGCGCAACTCGCTGATCCCGGTGATCACCTACATCGGCATCGATCTCGGGGCGCTGATGGGCGGAGCCCTGGTCACCGAGCGCATCTTCAACGTCAACGGGGTCGGCAACTTCCTCTACCGGGGGATCCAGCAGAAGGACGGGTCCATCGTGGTCGGCACGATCACCATGCTGGTGCTGGTCTTCCTGTTGGCCAACCTCGTCGTCGACGTCCTCTACGGCGTCCTGGACCCGAGGATCTCGAATGACTGAGCCGTCCAGAGAACTGACGAAGACCCCGGTCGCCCCGTCGGAGCTGGACGGCACCGGTGGTCTCGGCGACGCCCTGCTGGCGAGGCCGTCGGCCCAGGGCTCCCGCTCGCTGACCGCCGACGCGTGGCGCGAGCTCCGGCACCGGCCGATGTTCTGGGTCTCGCTCGGCCTCATCGTCGTGTTCCTGGCCATGGCGGTGGCCCCCCAGCTGTTCACTCAGACGGACCCGAACTACGCCGACCTCAACAACGCGCGGATCCCCCCGTCGGGGGCGGCCTGGTTCGGTTACGACGCGCAGGGCTACGACGTCTACGCCCGGACCATCTACGGTGCCCGGGCCTCGATCAGCGTGGGCGTCCTGGCCACCGCCTTCTCCCTGGTGCTGGGGTCGGTGCTGGGCGTGATCGCCGGCTACAAGGGCGGCTGGCTCGACGCGGTCATCGGCCGGGTCAGCGAGATCTTCCTGGCCATCCCGCTGCTGCTGGGCGGCATCCTGTTCCTCTACACGTTCCCGAACGAGATCGACACCCCGTTCGCGATCGCGGTCAGCAAGGTCGCCTTCGTGATCGCCATCCTCGCCTGGCCCACGATCACCCGGCTGATGCGCTCGAGCGTCCTGCAGGTGAAGCCGAACGACTACGTGCAGGCCGCCCGGGCTCTGGGTGCCTCCCCGCTGCGGATCATCCGTTCCCACATCGTGCCCAACGCGATGGCCTCGGTGATCGTGGTCTCGACCATCAACCTGGGTGTGTTCATCGCCGTGGAGGCGACCCTGTCGTTCCTGGGCATCGGACTGCAGCCGCCGATCATCTCCTGGGGCAGCCAGATCTCCGACGCCTCGGGCATCGGGCTGATCCAGACCGCGCCGCACATGCTGATCTTCCCAAGCATCTTCCTGTCCTTGACCGTGCTCTCCTTCATCATGCTGGGTGACGTGGTCCGTGACGCCCTCGATCCGAGACAGCGATGAGCGGCCTGACCATGAGGGGGCTCCTGTGAGCAGCCAGATCGAGACGCTCGAGACCGAGAGCAGCTGGAAGCCCCGCGACGGTGTGCTGCTGGAGGTCGATGACCTGCACGTGGAGTTCCGTACCAGAGAAGGCGTCGCCCGCGCCATCAACGGGGTGTCGTTCGACCTCCGGGAGGGCGAGACGCTGGCCATCCTGGGGGAGTCCGGGTCGGGCAAGTCCGTCACCGCGCAGGCCATCATGGGCATCCTGGACACGCCGCCCGGCTTCATCACCGGCGGCGAGCTCCGCTACTGCGGCTCCGATCTGCTGACGATGACCGAGGACCAGCGCCGTCGGATCCGCGGACCCGAGATCTCGATGGTCTTCCAGGACGCGCTGTCCGCCCTCAACCCGGTCTTCCCGATCGGCTGGCAGATCGCGGAGATGTTCCGCAAGCACCGGGGGATGAACAAGACCGACTCCCTGGAGCGGGCCGTGCAGCTGATGGAGCGGGTGTCCATCCCCGCCGCCCGGCAGCGGGTGAAGGCCTACCCGCACCAGTTCTCCGGCGGGATGCGGCAACGGATCATGATCGCGATGGCCATCGCGTTGGACCCGGCCGTGCTGATCGCCGACGAGCCCACCACGGCGCTGGACGTGACCGTGCAGGCCCAGATCATGCAGCTGCTCCAGGAGCTCCAGGACGAGCGCAAGATGGGGCTCATCCTGATCACCCACGACCTGGGGGTGGTGGCCGACGTCGCCGACCGGATCGCGGTCATGTACGCGGGTCGGATCGTCGAGCGCGGTGACATCTTCGAGATCTACCGGCAGCCCGCGCACCCGTACACGAAGGGTCTGCTCGACTCGATCCCGCGGCTGGACCAGAAGGGACAGACCCTCGCGGCGATCGGTGGGCTGCCGCCCAGCCTGACCAAGATCCCCGTCGGCTGCCCGTTCAACCCGCGGTGCCGCTACGCCGAGGACGTCTGCCGCCACGACCCGCCGCCGGCCCTGCGCGAGGTGATCTACGGACGGTTCGCGGCCTGTCACTTCTCCGAGGCGCTGCTGGAGGGCAGCGAGGAGCTGAAGGTGACCCAGACCGTCGAGGACGTCCAGCGCGCCACCGAGTTCGGTGACGAGCCCACGGTCGCCGAACACGAGGGCGACGAGCCGAAGGAGAACCTGCGATGAGCGCCGAGGTCATCCTCCGGGCGGAGGGCCTGGTCAAGTACTACCCGATCAAGGCCGGCGTGTTCCGCCGGACGGTCGGCCAGGTCAAGGCGCTCGACGGCGTCTCCTTCGACCTGCACAAGGGCGAGACCCTCGGCATCGTCGGGGAGTCGGGCTGCGGCAAGTCGACGCTCGGCCGGATGCTGATGCGGCTGGAGGAGCCGACCGCCGGCAAGCTCACCTTCGACGGCGTGGACATGTACGCCCAGGAGGGTGCCGCGATGCGGCGGCTGCGGCGGGACATCCAGATCGTCTTCCAGGACCCGTACACCTCGCTCAACCCGCGGATGACCGTGGGCGACATCGTCGGCGAGCCCTTCGAGATCCACAGCGACGTGACCCCCAAGGGGGGCCGCCGGGCCCGGGTGCAGGAGCTGCTGGAGCTGGTCGGGCTGAATCCCGAGCACATCAACCGCTACCCGCACCAGTTCTCCGGCGGACAGCGACAGCGGATCGGCATCGCCCGTGGCCTCGCCCTCAACCCCAAGGTGATCGTCTGCGACGAGCCGGTGTCGGCGCTGGACGTCTCGGTCCAGGCCCAGGTGGTCAACCTGCTGGAGGACCTGCAGCGCGAGTTCGGCCTGGCGTACGTGTTCATCGCCCACGACCTGTCGGTGGTGCGCCACATCTCGGACCGGGTGGGTGTGATGTACCTCGGCACGATGGTGGAGCTGGGGGACGAGGACCAGATCTACTCCCACCCGACGCACCCGTACACCCAGGCGCTCCTGTCGGCGGTGCCGGTGCCCGATCCGACGTTGCGCAGCGTGCGGGAGCAGATCGTGCTCACCGGCGACGTGCCGAGCCCGGCGAACCCGCCGAGCGGGTGCCGGTTCCACACCCGGTGCTGGAAGGCCCAGGAGATCTGCAGCGTCGAGGATCCCGAGCTCGTCCCGCGCCCGGACGGACGGTCGGAGCACCTGTCGGCCTGCCACTTCGCCGAGGCCCGTACGGTCGTCTGATCGGGGACCGGTGTCCGTTCCGTCGTCGTGGGTGACCGGCCCGCGGTCGTGGCGCTCGACGGCCGAGCGGGCGGTGCGGCGTCGGTGGTCGGACGTAAGGTGTTCGCCGTGACCTCGGCCGATACCCCACAGCCCGCCGACGCGCGCCCCGACCGGCGCCTGATGCTGGTGCACGCGCACCCCGACGACGAGTCGATCAACAACGGCGCCACGATGGCGCGCTACGTCGAGCAGGGGGCGCAGGTCACGCTGGTCACCTGCACCCTGGGCGAGGAGGGCGAGGTGCTGGTGCCCGACCTGCACCATCTCGCCGCGGACCACGGGGACGAGCTGGGCGAGCACCGCCTGGGCGAGCTGGCCGACGCGATGGCGTGCCTGGGGGTGACCGACTTCGTCCGGCTGGGCGGCGACCACCGGTTCCGCGACTCCGGGATGGCGTGGGCCGAGGACGGCACGGCCACCGCCCGCGACAGCCTGCGCGAGGGCATCTTCTGGACCACCGACCTGCTCACCGCGGCCAACGAGCTGGTGCCGTTGATCCGGGACCGCCGGCCGCAGGTGCTGATCACCTACAACGAGATCGGGGGCTACGGTCACCCCGACCACGTCCAGGCCCATCGCGTCGCCATGTACGGCTACCAGCTGGCCGGGATGCCGCACTACCGGCCCGATCTGGGGCCGGCCTGGCAGGTGGACCGGGTGCTGTGGACGACCATGAGCGAGAACCGGCTCCGGGAGGGGCTGCGAGCCCTGCGGGCGGCGGGTGACACCGACACCTTCGGCGGGATGGACCCCGAGGGCCCGCTCGGGCCGATGGCCGCGCCCGACGAGGCGATCGCCGTGCAGGTCGACGGCGGTCCCTGGGTCGGTCGCAAACTGGACGCGATGCGCGCGCACGCCACGCAGATCACCGCCGACGGCCAGTTCTTCAGTGGCACCGACGTCCTGGGCGACTCGATGTGGTCGCAGGAGTTCTACCGGCTCGCCGCCGGCACGGCGTACCCGAAGACCGCCGGCTGGGCCGACGACGTCTTCGCCGGTCTCGAGCTCGCGGGCTGAGGGTTGACGGTCGGGTCGGAGGAGGGGGCTTGAGCGTCAGGTCCGAGGAGTTCCGCCACGCGCTCGCGCACTGGGCCACCGGCGTCGCGGTGCTGACCTGCCGTTGGCAGAGCGCGCCGTACGCGCTGACGGTCACGTCGTTCTCCTCGGTGTCGTTGGACCCGCCCCTGGTGCTGGTCTGCATCGGGAAGCAGTCCCGGTTCCACACCCCCGTCACCGCGGCCGGCACCTGGGCCGTGTCGGTGCTCGCCGGCGATCAGGGCGCCCTGGCCCGCCGCTTCTCAGCGCACGGCCGGGCGTACGCGACCCAGTTCGACGACGTCGCGACCACACCGGCGCCCTCGGGGACACCGGTGCTGGACGGTTCGCTGGTGTGGCTCGACTGCCGCACCGTGGCCGAGCACGACGCAGGTGACCACACGATCGTGGTCGGTGAGGTTGTTCACACCGGCCCGCTCAGTCAGACCGGTGCCCCGGTCGCAGAATCGCCCCGTCGGCACCCCCTCACGTACTATCGGGGGGCCTTCAGTGACGTCACCGCGCACTGATGCGTGTCCACTCGACCGCCGTCCGCACGATCGATGGGGTCGTGCTGCGCCCGGTCGGATCGAGCCGTAGCCGCCGGGTGCCGCCGGCCCGGTGAGGTTAGTCCGTGAGCAGCCAGTCCGACCCGTCCAGCGCTTCGCCTGACGACCAGTCCCACGGCTGGTCGGCCGACGACGGGCAGCCCACCGACCCTGACGCCACAGTGGTGCGGGGTCCGCTGCCCCCCGATCCCCGCCACGGGGCGGCCACCAGCAAGCGCTCCGGCGTGGTCGCCGCCCTGGTCGGCGGGGCGCTGATCCTGGTGGTCGGTGCGGTCTACCTGGTCGGCTACCTGATGGCCGGCGACAAGCTCCCGAAGGACGCCGAGATCGCCGGCATCGCCGTGGGCGGCCTGAGCACCGAGGCGGCCGTCCAGAAGCTGGAGACCGAGCTGGGTCCCCGTGCGAGCGCGCCGATCGCGGTGACCGCCGGCGACGAGAAGGCCGAGGTCGTGCCCGCTGACGCCGGACTGGGCGTGGACTACGCCGCCAGCGTCGAGCTCGCCGGCGGTGGACGCAGCCTCGATCCCCGCCACATCTGGCGGGTGCTGACCGGGGGGGCGCAGACCGACCCGGTGATCACCACCGATCAGGCCGAGCTGGATGCGGCGGTCGCCGAACTGGCGAAGACCGTCGATCGCGCCCCCAAGGACGCGAAGCTCTCCTTCGACGGTGGGAAGGTGGTGCAGACCGAGGGCAAGGACGGGGTCGCCCTGGACGCCGACCAGGCGTCGTCGGCCATCGAGAGCGCCTTCCTGGGCGCTGGGGCGCCGGTCCAGCTCCCGGCCGAGGTGACCGAACCCCAGATCACCACCGACGAGGTCGCCGCGGTCGCGACCTCGTACGCGAAGCCGGCCGTCTCCGGACCCGTGACCCTGGACGCCGGAGCCGCCGGCAGCTTCAAGGTGACCGCCGCCATGATCGGCGACTCGATCACCTTCGTCGCCGCCGACGGCACCCTGAAACCGCAGCTGGACGCCGAGAAGCTCCGCCGGGAAGCCGACGACGCGGTGGCCGAGGTCGAGCTGAAGAAGCCGAGGAACGCGACCGTCCGCCTGGTCGACGGCAAGCCGAAGGTGGTCCCGGCGGTCAACGGCACCACCGTCAGCGCCGAAAACCTGGCGGCGGCCGTCCAGCCGCTGCTCACCAAGACCGGCAAGGACCGCACCGGAGCGGTGGAGCTGACCGGGGCCAAGGCCCCCTTCTCCACCGAGGACGCGGAGAACCTCCAGATCAAGCAGGTGACCGGCCAGTTCACCACCCGCTTCCCGTACGCCACCTACCGCAACGTGAACATCGGCCGGGCCGCCGAGCTGATCAACAACACGGTCCTCAAGCCGGGCGACACGTTCTCGCTGAACGGCATCGTGGGAGAGCGGACGGCGAAGAACGGGTTCGTCGAGGGCTACATCATCTCCGGCGGCAAGTTCAAGAAGGAGCTGGGCGGCGGCGTCTCGCAGAGTGCGACGACCACCTACAACGCCATGTTCTTCGCCGGTCTCAAGGACATCCAGCACCAGCCGCACACGCTCTACATCGACCGCTACCCGCCGGGGCGGGAGGCGACGGTGGCCTGGCCGACCCTGGACCTCAAGTTCCAGAACAACACGAAGTACGGCGTGCTGGTGCAGGCGTACGTGAAGAAGGCCACGCCCAGCTCGCAGGGCTCCATCACCGTCAAGATGTGGTCCACCAAGACCTACGACGAGATCGACTCCTCGCCGCTGAAGAAGTCCAGCTTCACGACGGGTCGCGACATCACCGACGACGACCCGAAGTGCGAGCCGCAGGCGCCGGTCCAGGGCTTCACCGTCAACTACTCACGGATCTTCCGCAACGACGGCAAGACCGTGAAGACCGAACCGTTCCGCTGGACCTACGCTCCGACCGACCGCATCACCTGTAAGTAGGGGCGAGCCTGAGACCTCCGCGGACTCAGGTAGTTCTCAGGCGAGAGCAGGCTGAGCCACGCCGATCTGTTTGCCGGCGTCGGTGAGCACGTCGCCCAGGCGGTCGACGATCTCGTCCAGCAGGGCGGCGTCGGCGATCAGGGGCGGGGCGATCTGCATCACGGCGTCACCGCGGTCGTCGGTGCGGGCGATCAGACCGGCCTCGCGGAACCTCTTCGGCAGGAACCCGCGGATCAGGTGGTCACGCTGGGCCTGGTCGAGTCGGCTGTTCTCACCGTCGGCAACCATCTCGACGGCCCAGAAGAAGCCCGCTCCGCGGACGTCGCCGACGATCGGCAGCGACCGCAGCTCGTTCATCCGGGTCTCCAGGTGCGGCGCCAGGGTCCGCACGTTCTCCAGCACCCGGTCCCGCTCGAAGATCTCGATGTTCTTCAGGGCGATGGCGGCGCTGAGCGGGTGACCGGCGAAGGTGATGCCGTGCCGGAAGACCCGACCGGAGCCCTCGGACAGCGGTGCGGTCACCTTCGACCGGGCCAGCACGGCGCCCATCGGCGCGTACGCCGAGGTCAGGCCCTTGGCCACGCTGATCAGGTCCGGTGCCACCCCCTCGCGGGAGCTGGCGAAGAACTCCCCGATCCGGCCGAACCCGGTGATGACCTCGTCGGCCATCAGCAGGATGCCGTAGCGGTCGGCGATCTCCCGGAGTCCGGTCCAGTAGCCGGGCGGCGGGGTGATCGAGCCACCCGCATTCTGCACCGGCTCGGCGATGATCAGCGCCACCTCGTCGGCTCCGGCCGCCAGCGCCGCCTGCTCGACCTCGTTCAGCAGCCGGGCGCAGAAGGCGACCGGGTCGTCGCCGTCGGGGGCGCGGAACGGGTTGGTGTTGCTGACGTGACTGACCTCGATGGGCGAAGGGCCGAAGTCGTCCTTGAACTTGGGGATACCGGTGAACGACAGGGCGCCGAGAGTGACGCCGTGGTACGCCACGTGGCGAGCGATCGCCTTGCGACGCTGCGGCTGGCCCAGCGCGACGTAGTGCTCCCGGACGAGCTTCCAGGCCGACTCGACCGCCTCGGAGCCGCCGCCGGTGAAGTAGACGCGGTAGTCGTCCGCCGGCGCCAGCGACGACACCTTCGCGGCCAGCTCGAGCGCGGCCGGGTGGGCGGTGGCCCAGTTGGTGTTGAACGGCAGGGTGGTCAGCTGCCGGGTGGCGACCTCGGCCATCTCGGCACCGTAGGAGTAACCGATCTGCGCGCAGAAGAGGCTGGACAGGGCGTCGATGTACTGCCGGCCGGCGGTGTCGTAGACGTAGGGTCCCTCGGCTCGCTCCAGCACCAGCAGGTCGGTGACCTGGGGCTTGGCGAAGTGCAGCAGCAGGTGGTCTTCGGCCATCGCCTGGTAGTCGGTCACGATGTCTCCTTGGTCGTTCCGGCAACCGCCACGAGTCTCCTCGTCTCGATCCGATCAGCATAGGCCCGGCGCGGCTGCCAGATCGGCACGGCCACCACCCGCCGTGGACGCCCGCGAGCGGTCGCGGGAGGATGAGGCGTGGCAACCGTACGCGCGGCGATCACCCAGACGACCTGGACCGGCGACAAGGCGTCCATGCTCGACAAGCACGAGGGCTTCGCCCGCGATGCTGCGGCCGACGGCGCCCAGGTGATCTGCTTCCAGGAGCTCTTCTACGGCCCCTACTTCGGCATCACCGAGGACGCGAAGTACTACGACTTCGCCGAGCCGGCCGACGGTCCGGTCGTCCAGCGCTTCGCCGCGCTGGCCGCGGAGCTGTCGCTGGTGATGGTGCTGCCGATCTACGAGGAGGAGCAGCCCGGGGTCTACTACAACACAGCGGTGGTGGTCGACGCCGACGGCAGCGTGCTCGGCAAGTACCGCAAGCACCACATCCCGCACCTGGACAAGTTCTGGGAGAAGTTCTACTTCCGGCCCGGCAACCTCGGCTACCCGGTGTTCCGGACCGCTGTCGGTCCGATCGGGGTCTACATCTGCTACGACCGGCACTTTCCGGAAGGCTGGCGCGAGCTCGGGCTCAACGGGGCGCAGATCGTCTTCAACCCCAACGCCACCAAGCCGGGGCTGTCCAACCGGCTGTGGGAGATCGAGCAGCCCGCCGCCGCGGCGGCCAACGGCTACTTCGTGGCCGCACCGAACCGGGTCGGACGGGAGGACAACGAGTACGGCGAGCAGGCCGTCTCGTTCTACGGCTCCAGCCAGTTCGTCGACCCGCAAGGAAACCTGATCGGTCCGATGGGCAGCGCCGACGACGAGGAGATCGTCATCCGCGATCTCGACCTGGACATGATCAGGCAGGTGCGGAACGCCTGGCAGTTCTACCGGGACCGGCGGCCGGACTCGTACGCGGCGATCACCCGGCCCTGATGACCAGGCCCTGATCACCAGTCCCTGATCACCGGAGGAGCGGACAGATGAGCACGATCTTGATCACCGGCGGCACCGTGGTGAACGCCACCGGCACCGCGCAGGCCGATGTGCTGGTGGACGGAGAGGCGATCGCGGCGGTGCTCGCGCCGGGGTCCCAGCTGCTCGGGGTGGACCTGGCCCGGACGGTGGACCGGGTGATCGACGCGAGCGGTCGGCTGGTCATCCCCGGTGGCATCGACGCCCACACGCACATGGAGCTGCCGTTCGGCGGCACCAACGCCTCCGACACCTTCGAGACCGGCACCCGGGCGGCGGCCTGGGGTGGCACCACCTCGATCATCGACTTCGCCGTCCAACGCTACGGCGAACGGGTCGAGGACGGTCTGGCCGCCTGGCACGCCAAGGCGGCCGGCAACTGCGCGGTCGACTACGGCTTCCACCAGATCATCGGCGGCGTCGACGAGTTCTCCCTCAAGGCGATGGACTCGCTGATCGACGAAGGTATCACCAGCTTCAAGCTGTTCATGGCGTACCCGGGCGTCTTCTACTCCGACGACGCGCAGATCCTGAAGGCGATGCAGAAGTCGGCCGAGACCGGCCTGCTGACGATGATGCACGCCGAGAACGGGCCGGCCATCGACGTGCTGGCCGAGCAGCTCTACAGCGCCGGCAAGACCGGCCCGTACTGGCACGGGATCGCGCGTGCCTGGCAGCTGGAGGAGGAGGCGACCCACCGGGCGATCATGATCGCCGACGTGACCGGGGCGCCGCTCTACGTGGTGCACGTCAGCGCTCAGCAGGCCGTCGCCCAGATCGCGGCGGCCCGGGACCGCGGTCGGAACGTCTTCGGCGAGACCTGCCCGCAGTATCTCTACCTGTCCCTGGAAGACCAGCTCGGCGCCCGCAGCGAGGAGTGGGGTGACTTCGAGGGCGCCAAGTGGGTGTGCTCCACCCCGCTCCGGTCCCGGGCCGAGGGTCACCAGGACGCCATGTGGCAGGGGTTGCGCACCAACGACCTGCAGATGGTGTCCACCGACCACTGCCCGTTCTGCATGAAGGAGCAGAAAGAGCTGGGCCGGGGTGACTTCCGCGCGATCCCGAACGGCATCGGCAGCATCGAGCACCGGATGGACCTGCTCTACCAGGGCGTGGTCACCGGCCGGCTCACCCCGCCGCGCTGGGTGGAGATCACGTCGACCACCCCGGCGAGGATGTTCGGGCTGTACGGCCGCAAGGGCGTCCTCCAGCCGGGTGCCGACGCGGACATCGTGATCTACGACCCGAACGGCCACACCTCGATCGGCGTGGGGGAAGGTCGCAGTCACCACATGGCCATGGACCACTCCGCCTGGGAGGGCTTCGAGGTGGACGGTCACGTCGACCAGGTGCTGAGCCGGGGCGCGGTGATCGTGGACGAGCGTGGCTACCACGGCGCCAAGGGGCACGGTCGCTTCCTCAAGCGCGACCTCAGCCAGTACCTGATCTGACGGCGGAAGAAGAGGAGCTGATCATGGACTTCGGGGTGGTGCTGCAGACCGACCCGCCGGGTTGGCGGACCGTGCAGCTGGCCGAGCTGGCCGAGGCGCACGGTTTCTCCCACCTGTGGACGTTCGACTCCCACCTGCTCTGGCAGGAGCCGTACGTCCTCTACAGCCAGATCCTGGCCCGCACCCAGCGGCTGACCGTGGGGCCGATGGTGACCAACCCGAGCACCCGCGACTGGACGGTGACCGCCTCGCTGTTCGCCACCCTGAACGAGATGTTCGGCAACCGCACGGTGTGCGGGATCGGTCGGGGTGACTCCGCGGTTCGGGTCACGAACGGCAAGCCGGCCACCCTGAAGGAGGTGCGCGAGGCGACCCACGTGATCCGGGAGCTGGCGAACTGCCGACCCGTGGACTACAAGGGCTCCCGGCTGCAGTTCCCCTGGGCGCACAGCTCGTCGCTGGAGGTGTGGGTGGCCGCGTACGGACCGCTGGCCCTGAAGACGGCCGGTGAGGTGGGGGACGGCTTCATCCTGCAGCTGGCCGACGTCGACATCGCCCGCTGGATGATCACCAGCGTTCGCGAGGCGGCCGCGGCCGCCGGCCGGGATCCCGACGCCATCACCTTCTGCGTGGCCGCGCCCAACTACGTCGGGGACGATCTCGCGCACATGCGCGACCAGTGCCGCTGGTTCGGTGGCATGGTCGGCAACCACGTCGCCGACATCGTCGCCCGCTACGGCGACAGCGGCGCCATCCCGTCCGCTCTCACCGACTACGTCAAGAACCGGCAGGGGTACGACTACAACGAGCACGGCCGGGCCGGCAACACCCACACCGCGTTCGTGCCCGACGAGGTCATCGACCGGTTCTGCATCCTCGGCACCGCCGAGGACCACATCGCCAAGCTGAAGCAGCTCAAGGAGATCGGGGTGGACCAGTTCGCCGGCTACCTGCAGCACGACAACAAGGAGGAGACCCTGCGGGTGTACGGCGAGACGATCATCCCGGCGCTGCGCGACCACGTGGTGGCCCGGTCCTGACCTCTGCCGGACGGCCCCGACCCCTCCCGCGGAGCCGCCTGGGCTTGGTCCGGCTGGGTAGCGTCGACAGGCATGAGACGCCGGTGGGGAATCGTCGTGGCCGCGGTCGGACTGCTCGCTGCGTGCACCGCGAGCCCGGAGGGGGAGACGGTCACACCGTCGACCTCGTCGACGCGCACCGCGCCCTCGGGCGCCGAGCCCTCGGCAGCCCAGGGTTCGCCGGGCGGCACCGCACCGGATGGTCGACCCTTCCTGGTCGAGGAGATCGGTGACCTGGACGAGCCGTGGGCGATGACCTTCCTGCCGGACGGCCGGAGCTTGATCACGGGTCGGGGTGGCGAGCTGACGCTGCGGTCCACCGACGGTGACACGACCGAGGTGAGCGGTGTCCCCGACGTGGTGCACCAGGGACAGGGCGGTCTGGGCGACGTCATCGTGGCTCCCGACTTCGACTCGACCCGTCACCTCTACCTCAGCTGGGCCGAAGCCGGTTCGGGCGGCTCGGGTGCCGCGGTGGCCCGGGCGACGCTGACCACCGACGGCGGTGCGGCGAAGCTCGACGACCTGACCACCATCTGGCAACAGCAGCCGAAGGTGTCCGGCAACGGCCACTACGGCCACCGGCTCGCCTTCTCCCCCGACGGCGCGCACCTGTTCGTGTCCTCCGGCGAGCGGCAGAAGATGCAGCCCGCACAGGACCTGGACTCCCACCTGGGCAAGATCATCCGGCTCGATCCCGACGGCTCGGCCGCGGACGGCAACCCCTTCGCCGACCGCGGTGAGGTCGCTGCCGACGTGTGGAGCTACGGCCACCGCAACCCGCTCGGCCTGGCCTTCGACGGCGACGGCAACCTGTGGAACTCCGAGATGGGACCCCAGGGCGGCGACGAGCTGAACCTGGTCCGCGAGGGCGCCAACTACGGCTGGCCGGAGGCCTCCAACGGCTCCCACTACGGTGGCGAGGACATCCCCGACCACACCGCCGAGGACGGGTTCGAGGCGCCCAAGGCGTCCTGGAACCCGAGCATCTCGCCGGGCAGCCTGATGATCTACAGCGGCTCGATGTTCCCGCAGTGGCAGGGGGATGCGTTCATCGGTGCGCTCTCGGGCGAGGCGCTGATCCGCGTCGATCTGGACGGCACGGACGCCGCCGAGGGTGACACCTGGGAGCTGGGCCGGCGGATCCGGGAGGTGGAGCAGGCTCCCGACGGCTCGATCTGGTTGCTGACCGACGAGGGGACGATGCTCCGGCTGGTCGCTCCCTGACCCTGACCATCAGCCGGGGGCGGTGAGATAGCGGTAGCTGTGGTGCCGGACGAATCCCAGCCGACCGTACGCGTCATGGGCTGCGTGATTGTCCTGCGCCACCTGCAGGTAGGCGTTCCGGGCTCCACCCCGGGCGGCCCAGTGACCGAGTGCCCGCATCATCGCCGTCGCCAGTCCGCGGCGCCGGTGCTCGGGCTCGGTCCACACCGCGGCCATCCCCAGCCACGGGCCGCTCAGATGTCCGCGGGCGATGGCCACCGGCTCGTGTGCCGCTTCGGCCGCGTGCGCCCCGGGCGACGGGTCGGCCACTGCCGCGAACGCCCGGGGCGGGTGTCCGTCCAAGATCATCCGCACGGCCGCTCCGTCGGTCCGGTGGCCGGCGTCGGTGCGGAGATCGGCCTGGTGCAGCCGGTTCGGCCGGCTGCGTCCGTACGCCCGCACCCAGCCCTCGCTCAGCTGCTCGGTGACCCCTACGCGCGGATCGGGTAGACCGTCGCGCAGCAGGGTGGTCAGTCGGCAGACCAGCACGTCGGTGACCAGGTAGACCGGCTGCCAGCCGAGCCCCCGCAGAGCGATGTCCTCGGCCGAGTCCACGATCACCTGGACCCAGGGCTCGATGCCGTGGGCGGCGGCGTACGCGACCACCCGGTCCGCTGCCTCGGGCAGCGAGACTCCCGGGTCCCCGACGGCCAGCGCGGAGTTGGCCCGGGCGGTGAAGCCCCCGCCGTCCCGCAGGGTCCACTCGCCGAGTGGTTCGTGGTGCGCGATCCATCCGGGACGCGCCGCCCGTTCCAGCTCCTCGACCGGCGTCCGCATCGGGTCCGGCCCGCCACGGGCCGCGGGGGCACGGCGGGCCAGGATGATCACGTCGCGGTCGACGACGACCGGATCGGACCGCTCGGGGGCGATCTGCACGGTGGCCCGCTCGATCGCGGCGAGCCAGCCGACCACGTCCGTGGCCGAGCCGTCGGGTCGACGGCACCGCAGCACCCACCGTTCGCCCGGTCGGGCGCGGTCGAGTCCGATGTCCATCACGGAGGAGCCCCTCGGAGTCCGACGGCAGGAAGCGCGATACTAGGACCACAGCCGCGTGACCGCAGCGGCCGGGCGCACCGATGCCTGGTCGACCGACCCCAGCGGTCACGCACCAAGATCTGAGGAGAGTCACCCGTGACCTACGTCATCGCGCAGCCCTGTGTGGATCTCAAGGACCGTGCCTGCGTGGAGGAGTGCCCGGTCGACTGCATCTACGAGGGCAAGCGGATGCTCTACATCCACCCCGACGAGTGCGTCGACTGTGGTGCGTGCGAGCCGGTGTGCCCCGTCGAGGCGATCTTCTACGAGGACGACACGCCCGAGGAGTGGAAGGACTACTACAACGCCAACGTCGAGTTCTTCAACGACCTCGGTTCCCCCGGCGGCGCGGCCAAGATGGGCGTGGTGGACTCCGACCACCCGCTGATCGCGGCGCTCCCGCCGCAAGAGACCGCGGAGTGAGTGACGGCGCTCCTGCGAAGGCGCCGCGCCGGAGCCTGACCGCGGCCCTGCCCGACTTCCCGTGGGACTCGCTGGCCGGGGCCAGGACCCGGGCCGGCGCCCACGGCGACGGCATCGTCGACCTCTCGGTCGGCACCCCGGTCGACCCCACGCCGGAGCTCGGGAGACAGGCCCTGGCCGGGGCTGCCGACAGTCCCGGCTACCCGCTCACCTCGGGCACCGCCGCGTTGCGGGAGGCCATCGCGGCCTACCTCACGCAGCGCTGGGGTGCGGCCGGGCTGACGCCGACCGGCACGCTGCCGGCGATCGGCACCAAGGAGCTGGTGGCCTGGCTGCCGACCCTGCTCGGGCTCGGCCCCGACGACCTGGTCGTGTTCCCGACGATGGCCTACCCCACCTACGAGGTGGGTGCGAGGATCGCCGGGTGCCGGATCCAGGCCGCTGACGACCCGGCCGACGTCGACGGGCGTCCCGCCCTGGTCTGGCTCAACTCACCGTCCAACCCGACGGGACAGATCCTGGACGCCGCCGAGCTGCGGCGCCGGGTGGACTGGGCCCGTGGCCTGGGCGCGATCGTGGCCTCCGACGAGTGCTACGGCGAGTTCGGCTGGGACACCGAGCCGGTCTCCGTCCTGCACCCGTCGGTGTCGGGCGGCGACCTGACCGGTCTGTTGGCGCTGCACTCGCTGTCCAAGCGGTCCAACCTGGCGGGCTACCGGGCCGGTTTCGTCGCCGGCGACGAGGCCCTGGTGACCGAGCTGCTGGCCGTCCGCAAGCACGCCGGGATGATTCTGCCGCGCCCGGTGCAGGAAGCCATGCGGGTGCTGCTCGCCGACCAGCAGCATGTCGCCGAGCAGCGGGACCGCTACGCCCGTCGGCGGGCGCTGCTGCGTCCGGCCCTGGAGACGGCCGGCTTCACCATCGACCACTCGGAGGGCTCGCTCTACCTGTGGGCCACCCGCGGCGAGGACGGCCGGACGACCGTGGACTGGCTCGCCGAGCGCGGCATCCTGGTCGCGCCCGGCGACTTCTACGGTCCCGCCGCCGCCCAGCACGTCCGCGTGGCGCTGACCGCGACCGACGAGCGGATCGCCGCCGCCGCCGCCCGCCTCACCGCCTGACGCCACTCAGCCGCTCTGCTCGGGTTCGTGGGTCCTGCTCGATCTACAGCCCGAGCAGAACCGACGAACCCGAGCATCGGGGTGGGCATCAGGCTCAGCGCACCGTGATCCGGACCTGCTTCGCCTTCGCCTCGGTCTCCGCGGCCACCCAGCTGGGAAGGGTCATCGCGTTGGTGTCCCACTGGCGGTCGGCGACCACCACCTGCAACGTGCCGTACTGGGCGGAGTTCGCCACCGCGAACGCCCCGTACGCCCAGGCCAGGTCGGCCGACGCGGCGGCGACGGTGAGCACCTTGCCCTCGCGGGTGGCCTTGGCGTCCGCGCCGAAGGTCCTGGTCAGTGCCGCGGCCAGCCCCTTGGTGTCCCCGTCGGCACCCGTACGGTCCAGGCAGGTGAGGCCGGCCGGTGTCTGACCGGTCAGCGTGCTGGCCAGCACCCGGGCGTCGGCCACGTGATCGCGGTAGGCCTCCGGGTGGCCGCTGATCTGGACCGCCTGGGCCACGTCGTTGATGTCGCGGGTCCGCCAGCTCCTGATCTTGACCAGGGCGTCGTAGAACTCGCCCGTCGCGTAGTGCGGGTCCTTGAGCTGCTCCTCGGTGCCCCAACCCTGGGACGGGCGCTGCTGGAACAGACCCACGGAGTCCCGGTCGCCGTAGTCGAGGTTGCGGATGTCGCTCTCCTGGTACGCCGTGGCCAGGGCGATCGAGGCGGCCCTCGGCGGCAGGTCCCGCTTGACCGACACCCCGGCGATGATCGAGGCGTAGTGCGCCTGCTCGAGGGTGAGGGTCGTGCTGCCGTTCCCGGCGCTCGCCACGCACCGCTGCTGACCCGGGGCGGGTGCCGGCTCCCAACGGGCGGAGAACCAGGAGAAGCCACCGACCGCCAGCGCCACCACGAGGGCGAGCAGCAGGACGGCGACGATGATGCACCCGCCGAAGCGAGCGTTGGAGGGGGCCACGGCGCGGGGGATCTGCCTCAGTTGGCGTGCAGCGAGGCGTTCAGCTCGACCGCCCGGCCGGCCCGGCGGCGCACCTCGATGGCACCGCTGACCGAGTTGCGGAGGTAGAGCAGCCCGCTCTGGCCGGACAGCTCGGCCGCCTTGACCACCTGGCCGCCCGGCAGGCTGACCTTGGTGGCCGCGGTGACGTACAGACCTGCCTCCACGATGCAGTCGTCGCCGAGGGAGATGCCGATGCCGGCGTTGGCGCCCAGCAGGCAGCGCTGACCGACCGAGATCTGCTGCTTGCCGCCGCCGGACAGGGTGCCCATGATCGAGGCGCCCCCGCCGATGTCGGAGTCGGCGCCGACGACCACACCGGCCGAGATCCGGCCCTCGACCATGGAGGTGCCCAGCGTGCCGGCGTTGAAGTTGACGAAACCCTCGTGCATCACCGTGGTGCCGTCGGCCAGGTGCGCGCCCAGCCGGACCCGGTCCGCGTCGGCGATCCGCACCCCGGTCGGCAGCACGTAGTCGACCATCCGCGGGAACTTGTCGACGCCGTAGACGGTCACGGCACCGCGCTGGGCACGCAGTCGGAGCCGTACAGTCTCGAAGTCGAGGACCGCGCACGGGCCGGCGGAGGTCCACACCACGTTGGGCAGGGCGGCGAAGATGCCGTCCAGGTTGATCGACCGGGGCTGCACGAGGCGGTGGCTGAGCAGGTGCAGCCGCAGGTAGGCGTCGGCGGTGTCGGCCGGCGGTCCGTCCAGGTCGATGACGGTGCGGACCAGCTCGGTCCGCACGTCGCGGACGCCGTCCTCGCCGACCAGCGACGCCAGACCCTCCGGCTCGGCGCCGGGATCGGAGCCCAGGACCGGGGCCGGGAAGTACGCGTCCAGGACGCCGGTGGCATGCACGGTGGCGACCCCCCAGGCGGCAGCGGCGCGGGCGGCGTCGTCGATCTCGACCGGAGAGCTCATGGGCCGAGGATACCGGCGTCGGTAGGGTGCCCTGCATGTCCGTCGTCGGCTGTCGCGCTCCGCGCTCCGCGGTCATGAAGCTCCGCGAGTCCCGCTCGTTCGTCGCCGTACCGAACGACGAAAGGCGTGTCGCCCGGTACCGCTCCTGCACTCGCGAGAGGCTCCACACATGACCGAAGCCTCCGCAGACACCGTCCGGCTCGACCTCGCGGGGGACCCCGTCGAGCTGTTGACGACCCTGATCGACATCGAGTCGGTGAGCGGCGACGAGCTCGCGATCACCGACGCGGTCGAGGCAGCCCTGCGGGCGTACGGGCATCTGGAGGTGATCCGGGACGGCAACGTGGTGGTGGCCCGGACCCATCTCGGACGCCCCGAGCGGGTGGTGATCGCCGGCCACCTGGACACGGTGCCGATCGCCGCCAACGTGCCGCACTGGACGGTCAACGAGGGCGACGACCTGGAGGTCTGGGGGCGCGGGGCCTGCGACATGAAGGGCGGGGTGGCCGTCCAGCTGGTCTGCGCCGCCGCGCTCACCGCCCCGCAGCGGGACCTCACCTGGATCTTCTACGACAACGAGGAGGTCGCGGCCGAGCTCAACGGACTCGGCCGGATCGGTCGGGAGCGGCCCGAGCTGCTGGCCGGCGGCTTCGCCGTGCTCTGCGAACCGACGAGCGCCCAGATCGAGGGCGGCTGCCAGGGCACCATGCGGCTGATCTGCGAGCTGCCCGGGATCGCCGCCCACTCGGCCCGGGCCTGGATGGGGCACAACGCGATCCACGACGCCGGCGCCCTGCTGCAGCTGCTGGCCGAGCACGAGCCGGCCCAGGTGGTGGTCGACGGTCTCACCTATCGCGAGGGCCTGAACGCCGTGGCCATCAGCGGCGGCATCGCCGGCAACGTCATCCCCGACCGGTGCCGGATCGAGATCAACTACCGGTTCGCGCCGGACAAGTCGGCGGACGAGGCGGCGGCGTACGTCCGTGGGGTGCTTCCCGGCTACGAGCTGGAGGTTACCGACGTCGCCATCGGGGCCCGGCCCGGTCTGGACCGTCCGGCCGCCGCGGAGTTCCTGGAGGCGGTGGGGGCGAAGGCCAGCGCCAAGTTCGGGTGGACCGACGTGGCGCGGTTCGCCGAGATGGGTATCCCGGCGGTGAACTTCGGCCCGGGCAACCCGAGCAAGGCCCACGCCGACGACGAGTTCTGTCCGGCCGCCGAGGTCTACCGCTGCCGGGACGCCCTGCTCGCCTGGCTGACCTGATGCACGCCCGCCTGGCCTGACGCTCACCTCGCTGACCTGGTGCTCGCCTGTCGTGCGGGAGCACCGGGACCGGGAGCACCGGGGCCTACTAGGGTCGCGGATGTGAGTGACGAGAAGACGTCGGGGAAGCCCGAGCAGGTCGTCCGGAGCGGTCGTCGAGCGCGGTTCTTCCAGGGTCCGGTGATGCGCAGCGAGGACCAGGTGCTGCCGACCACGACCGACGAGCGGCTGCTGGACTCCCGGGGTCCGAGCGACTGGGTGCACACCGACCCCTGGCGGGTGCTGCGGATCCAGAGCGAGTTCGTCGAGGGTTTCGGCACCCTCGCCGAGCTGGGCCCGGCGGTCAGCGTCTTCGGCTCGGCCCGGATCCACCGGGATCACCCCAGCTACGCCGCGGCGGTGGAGGTCGGTCGCCGGCTGGTCGAGCGGGGCTTCACCGTGATCACCGGCGGCGGTCCGGGGATCATGGAGGCCGCCAACAAGGGGGCCGCCGAGGCGGGCGGCGTCTCCGTCGGGCTGGGCATCGAGCTGCCCTTCGAACAGGGTCTGAACGACTACGTCAACCTGGGCATCAACTTCCGGTACTTCTTCGCCCGGAAGACGATGTTCGTCAAGTACGCCCAGGGCTTCATCGTGATGCCCGGCGGTTTCGGCACCTTCGACGAGCTGTTCGAGGCGCTCACCCTGGTCCAGACCCGGAAGGTGACGTCGTTCCCGGTGGTGCTGTTCGGCTCCGACTACTGGCAGGGGCTGCTCGACTGGGCGCGGAGCTCGGTGCTCGGCTACGGGTGCATCGCCGAGCGTGACCTGGCCCTGCTGCGGGTGACCGACGACGTGGAGGAAGCCGTCGCGATCATGGGTGACTCCGGCCCGACGGCCTGACCTGCATCTCCGGCTCGGACCGACGTGGCACGATCGAGGGGTGGAGTGGTTCATCGCGGTGGTCGTGGTCGCCGCGCTCGGAGTGGCTGCGGTCGTCGCGGCAGGAGGACTGGGATCGATGGCGTCCGAACCGACGCGGGACGTGTTCCGCCAGGACCTCCCGGCGGACCGGGTGCTCACCGCCGACGACCTGCAGCGGCTGCGGTTCGGTGTCGCCCTCCGTGGCTACTCCATGAGCCAGGTCGATGACGTGCTGGACCGGCTCAGCGGGGAGCTGGCCGGACGGGACGAGCGGATCGCCGAGCTCGAGGCCCGGCTCGGTGACCAGGCCAGCGAGGCTCGGTTCGGCGACCGGCCCGACGAGGCTCGGTTCGCCGACCAGGGGGATGGGTCGGTGGACGTCGTCGGCACCCCGGGCGCGCACGCGTGA
Source organism: Microlunatus aurantiacus (assembly GCF_039536605.1). Taxonomy (NCBI): domain Bacteria; kingdom Bacillati; phylum Actinomycetota; class Actinomycetes; order Propionibacteriales; family Propionibacteriaceae; genus Microlunatus; species Microlunatus aurantiacus. The sequence goes on along the minus strand of NZ_BAAAYX010000013.1, from coordinate 326,487 downwards.
GCGTCGACCTGCGGGTGTCCCAGGACATCGCGGCGCCTTCCGACCTGGTGTGGTCGGTGCTGGTGGACTGGGAGGGCCAACGGCGGTGGATCCCGTTCACCACGGTCCGCGTGATCGGTGACCGCCACGAAGGTCTGGGCGTACGGTGCGTCGCCCTGTCGGGCTTCTGGCTCGGCCGGCTGCCGATCGGACTGCTCGACCGCTTCGTCGTCACCGCCTGGGAACCGCCGACCGACGACCAGCCGGGTCTGCTGGAGGTGCTGCACCTGGGCCCGTTCTTCACCGGACCGGGCACCTTCGTGGTGCACACCGCCGCCGACGGGGGGAGCGTGGTGCGCTGCGCCGAGATCTTCGACGTCGCGGGCGGGTCGCTGCCCACCCGCTTGGCCGGTCTGCTGCTGCCGGTGATGCGCGCCGGTTTCGCCACCAGCCTGCGGGCTCTCGGCCGGGTCTGCGTCGGCCGGGTCGGTTCCGGTGGGTTCAGCTCGCGGCGGGCTCAGTCGAGCTGACCGGTGAACACCGGCGGGCGCTTGGCCAGGAACGCCTCGACGGCCTGCCGGTGGTCCTCGGTCGCGCCGGTCGTCGCCATCATGTCCGCCTCGTACGCCAGCGCCTCGGTCAGCGAGGTGTGCGCCGCGTACGCCACTGACCGACGGATCGCGGCGTACGCCTGCGTCGGACCAGCCGCCAGTCGGCCGGCGACCTCCAGCGCGCGGTTCTCGAGCTCGTCGTCGGGGACCACCTCGGTGGCGATCCCGAGGTCCAGGGCCTCGTCGGCGCCGATGGTCCCGCCCGCGTAGAGGAGGCGTAGCGCCGCCGTCGGGCCCACCAACCGCGGGAGGCTCCAGGACGACCCCGTGTCGCACGAGAGCCCGATCTGGGCGAAAGCCAGGTTGAAGCCTGCCCCGGCCGCGACCAGCCGGAGGTCGGCGAGGAAGGCCAACGAGGCCCCGGCGCCCGCAGCCACCCCGTTCACGGCGGCGATCACCGGTTTGGGCATGGTGTGCACCAGGGTGGCGATCGGGTTGTAGTGCTCGGGCACGGTGACCATCAGGTCGTCGGGACCGCTCTGCTCCAGCTCGGCGCCGTGCTCGCGGAGGTCCTGTCCGACGCAGAACGCGCGGCCCGTCCCGGTGAGCACGACGCAACGGACGCCGGGGTCGGCGGCCACGTCCTGCAGGACGGCGAGCAGCGCGACCCTGGTGGCCCGATCGAGGGCGTTGAGGGCGTCGGGACGGTTCAGCCGGATCAGACCGACCCCGCCGACACGTTCGACCAGCACCGTCGACTCGCTCATGCCAGGGACTGTAGTGGTCGCGGTCCGTGGTTCGGCCGGTGCGGCCGGCCCCGGGCCGTCAGGATCGACCTCGGGGTGGCGACCCGCATGGTACGCAGTTGGCTGAGTACGGAATAATCGGGATCGATAGCTGCCAGTCGACTACAGATGAGGATGGGCACATGGCTGCCATGAAGCCGCGGACGGGTGACGGTCCGATGGAGGTCACCAAAGAGGGCCGGGGGATCGTCATGCGGGTCCCGCTCGAAGGAGGAGGCCGCCTGGTGGTCGAGCTCAACGCCGACGAGGCCGCCGAGCTGGCCGGCGCACTGAAAGAGGTCGTCGGCTAGGACCCTGACAGCCACGAGATGCGCGACGGCTCCCTGCTCCGGCAGGGGGCCGTCGTGGCGTCTCCGGCGAGGTGAGTCGGGCCCGAACGGGCCGCTCGTCGCCCGGCCGATCGCGGGCACCGACCGGATGCCGCCGGGCGACGATGATCACCGGCGCAGTCGACCATGATCAGCAGATCACCGGGTGATCACCGATCGCGGTGATCAACGATCGCGGAGGAGGCCAGCCGAGTCAGGCGCCGTGGACCGCGATCGCCGTGCGGTAGACGTCGACGGTCTCGGCGGCGATCTTGGCCCAGGAGAACTCGTCGATGCAACGCTGCCGACCGGCCCGACCGAAGGCCGCCGCCCGGTCCCGGTCCCGGGTCAGGGAGTTGATCTTGGTCGCCAGCTGCTGCTCGAACTCCGCCACGGCGGCCGGGTCGTCGGCCTTGGCCGGGTCGTACGGGACCAGGTAGCCCGTCTCACCGTCGACCACGACCTCGGGGATGCCGCCGACCGCAGACGCCACCACAGCGGTCTCGCAGGCCATCGCCTCGAGGTTGACGATCCCGAGCGGCTCGTACACCGACGGGCAGGCGAAGACGGTGGCCTGGGAGAGGACCTGACGGACCTGGGCCCGCGGCAGCATCTCCTCGACCCAGATCACGTTGCCCCGGCTCGCCTTGACGGCCGCGAACGCGTCGCCGATCTGCTGGGCGATCTCGGGGGTGTCCGGGGCGCCGGCCAGCAGCACCAGCTGGGTGTCGGGATCCAGGTGCTCGGCGGCCCGCACCAGGTGGATCAGGCCCTTCTGTCGGGTGATGCGGCCGACGAACACCACGGTGGGGCGGTCCGGGTCGATGCCGAGACCGGTGAGGACGTCAGTGCCCGAGTCGGGGGAGAACTCGTCGGTGTCGATGCCGTTGCGCACCACGTGCACCTTGTCCGGGTCGAGGTCGCGGTAGGAGTCCAGGGTGTCCGTCCGCATGCCGGCACTGACCGCGATCACGGCGTCGGCCGCCTCGAAGGCGGTGCGCTCGGCCCAGGACGACAGCCGGTAGCCACCGCCCAGCTGCTCGGCCTTCCACGGGCGGTGGGGTTCGAGGGAGTGGGCGGTCACCACGTGCGGGATGTCCTGCAACATGGCGCCGAGCATCCCGCCGAGCATCGCGTACCAGGTGTGGGAGTGGATCAGGTCCACCGGAGGCACAGCCGCCGCCATGGACAGGTCGGCCCCGAAGACCCGCAGCGCGGTGTTCGCGCCGTCGGGATAGGTCTCCGCGTGCGCCGTCGCGCCCTCGCGGGGCTCACCCATGCACTGCACGTCCACGTCGATGAGCTTGCGCAGCTGGGGCACCAGCTGGGCGACGTGCACCCCGGCGCCGCCGTAGATGGAGGGTGGGTACTCGCGGGTGAACAGGGAGAGGCTGAGTCGGTCACCGCTGGCTGCACTCATGCTCGGCATCGTTGCACAGCGGTGCGGGCGCCGGACAGGGCCTCCGCCCAGGTTCGGCGACAGCCGCCGTTCGCGGTCAGCCGCGCCGGTGAACGCCGGCCGTCGAGGTGATGACCAGACCGCGACATCGCCGGGGGATCTTGTCGGGCCGAGGTCGCACCACCTAGGTTGACACGGGTCCGGCAGTGCCGGGTCCAGCCTCAGAGTCGAGCAACGATAGGTTCACCGCATGGCTACCTCCCGTCCCAAGGTTCTCGCCATCGTCCTCGCCGGCGGTGAAGGAAAGCGGCTGATGCCGTTGACGATGGACCGGGCAAAACCCGCTGTTCCGTTCGGCGGGACCTATCGGTTGATCGACTTCGTGCTGTCGAACCTCGCGAACGCCGGCATGCGACAGATCGCGGTGCTCACCCAGTACAAGTCGCACTCGCTGGACAAGCACATCTCCGTGACCTGGCGGATGTCCACGCTGCTCGGCAACTACGTCACCCCGGTGCCGGCACAGCAGCGACTCGGCCCTCGGTGGTACCAGGGCAGTGCCGACGCGATCTTCCAGTCGATGAACCTGTTCGTCGACGAGGCTCCCGACTACGTGGTGGTCTTCGGCGCCGACAACATCTACCGGATGGACGTCGAGCAGATGCTGGACGCCCACATCGCCGGCGGTCTCGGCTGCACCGTCGCCGGCATCCGGGTGCCGCGTGAGCAGGCCACCGAGTTCGGCGTGATCGACGCCGCCGCTGACCACAAGATCAAGGAGTTCCTGGAGAAGCCGGCCGACCCGCCCGGGCTGCCCGACGACCCCAACGCCTCGTTCGCGTCGATGGGCAACTACATCTTCACCTGCGACGCCTTGGTCGAGGCGCTCTACGCCGACGCCGAGAACCTGGACTCCCGGCACGACATGGGCGGCGACATCATCCCCAGCTTCGTCTCCCAGGGCGAGGCGCAGGTCTACGACTTCACCTCCAACGAGGTGCCCGGGGTCAAGGACCGGGACAAGGCCTACTGGCGCGACGTCGGTTCGATCGACGCCTACCACGAGGCGCACATGGACCTCGTCTCGGTCGACCCGGTGTTCAACCTCTACAACAACGAGTGGCCGATCTGGAGCAACATGGCGCAGCTGCCCGGCGCCAAGTTCACCCTGGCCGGCACGGCGACCGACTCGATCGTCAGCCCCGGCTGCATCATCTCCGGTGGTCGCATCGACGACTGCGTGCTGTCCCCGAACGTGCGGGTGGCCAACCGGGCCACCATCAGCCAGTCGGTGATCCTGCAGAACGCGCGGATCGGCGAGGGCGCGGTGATCGAGCGCGCGATCCTGGACAAGAACGTGCTGGTCGAGCCGGGCGCGACGATCGGCGTCGACGTGGATGCCGACCGGGCCCGCGGCTACACCGTCTCCGCCGGCGGCATCACCGTCGTCGGCAAGGGCATCACTGTCCGCGCCTAGCTGGCGCTCGCCGGCGCTCTGGACAAGTCGTTCGTCGGTCGGAGCAGGACGGAGAGCGTGTCCTGCTCCGACTCTCGTGCACTCCCGGTCGCGCCGGCTTGCGCCGCCCTACGGCGCCGTGAGGTGCGCCTGCGTCAGAGCTTCACCGCGACGAGCAGACCGTCGCCGACGGGGAGCAGGACCGGGCGGAGCTGCTCGTCGTCGCTGACCATGCCGAGGGCGTCACGGACGGCGAGCACCTCGTCGTCCTCGTCGTTCGGGTCGGCGACCCGGTCGCTGCGCAACGCGTTGTCCACGGCCAGGACACCGCCGGCGCGGAGCAGTCGGACGCCCTGCTCGACGTACGCCGGGTACTCCACCTTGTCGGCGTCGATGAAGACCAGGTCGTACGCACCGTCGCTCAGCCGGGGCAGCACGTTCAAGGCGGCGCCGGCGATGAGCCGGAAGCGCTGGGTGGGGATGCCGACCGAGAGGAAGGCCTTGCGGGCGACCCGCTGGTGGTCGGCCTCGATGTCCACGCTGGTCAGGATCCCGTCGGGCGCCATCCCGGCGAAGAGCGCCAGTCCCGAGACGCCTGAGCCGGTGCCGATCTCGACCACGGCCTTGGCGTGCAGCACGGAGGCGAGGAAGGTCAAGGTGCTGGCGCCGCCCCGGCCGATCGGGGTCACTCCGAGGGGCCCGGAAGCGGCACGCGCCTCGGCGGCGGCCTCGGACTCGGCGACGAAGTCCTCCGCGTACGCCCAGGAGGCGGGCTTGGGAGCAGACTTCACAGCGGTCTTCGTGGGTGCAGCGGTCACGGCGGTAAGCGTAGTGGTTGGCGGCGCTCCCGCTCTCCCGGGCAAGCGTCGGAGGCAGCGGCCGCCGATCGGCCCGGCCGGGCGCCACAGCCGAGCGCCACTGCGGGCCGCTCCGTCGCCGGTCCGCCCGTCGGTCGGGGTCGGCCACACTATCTGTGGTTTCCCCGCCGTTGCGGCCGACCTCGCGAGAGATTCCGCGGCCTAGGATGATCCGCATGTCCCCCGCGCCCCCGTTCGGACGTCTGCTGACGGCGATGGTGACACCGTTCACCGACGACGGCGCCCTCGACTGCACCGGCGCGGCCGAGCTGGCCACCTACCTGGTCGACGAGCTGGGCCACGACGGGCTGGTGATCAGCGGCACGACGGGGGAGTCGCCGACCACCTCCGACGCCGAGAAGACCGCGCTGCTCGAGGCGGTGGTCGACGCCGTGGGGGACCGCTGCCACGTCCTCGCCGGGGTCGGCACCTTCGACACCGCGCACACCCTCCGCCTGGCCGCCGCCGCCGAGAAGGCCGACGCCGCCGGTCTGCTGGTGGTCACGCCCTACTACTCGCGGCCGCCGCAGAGCGGCCTGCTCGCGCACTTCCGCGCGGTCGCCGACGGGACCGGGCTGCCGGTGATGCTGTACGACATCCCGCACCGATCGGGAGTGCCGATCGCCACGGACACCTTGCTGGCGCTGGCCGATCACGAGCGGATCGTCGCCGTCAAGGACGCCAAGGGTGACCTGCAGGGGTCGGCGCGGGTGATGGCCGAGACCGGTCTGGCGTACTACGCCGGCGACGACGCCCTGACGCTGCCGTTGCTGTCGGTCGGCGGTGTCGGCGTGGTCGGCACCTCGACCCACTTCAGCGGTGTCGGCATGTCGCGGCTCATCGACGCCTTCGTGGGCGGCGACCCGGTGACCGCGCTCGAGTGGCACCGGCGGCTGCTGCCGATCTTCACCGGTGTGTTCGTCACGCAGGGCTGCATCATGGTCAAGGCCGGTCTTCGGCTCCAGGCCCGCGGCAACGGTCGGCTGCGTCCGCCCATGCCCCCGGCGACCGAGACCGAGACGGCCTCGTTGCGGGCGTCGTTGCGGGCGGCCGGGCTGCCGACCGGGCCGGCGTGAGCCGACCCTCTCCAGGCCGACCGGGAACCCGGCGACCGACTGAGACGTTGGCCACATCGAGGTCCTGCACAGCGTCCTGACAGGCTCGTCTCAGTCTCCGTCCAGGATGCTCCGGAAAGATGAGAGGTCCGTTGGTGAGGAGACTGCTCGGGAGGGGAGGCGTCATGGCCCGTCGGTCGACGCCCGACGCACCTCCTGCCGTGGTGGAGGTGGGGAGTCCTGCCGCGCGCTCCTGGGCCCCGCCCGCCGCGCAGGACTGGACACCGCCCAGCTGGGAGCAGATCGTCCGGGACCACAGCGCCCGCGTCTACCGCCTGGCCTATCGGCTCACCGGCAACTCCCACGACGCCGAGGACCTCACCCAGGACGTGTTCGTCCGTGTCTTCCGGTCCTTGCACACCTTCCAGCCCGGCACCTTCGAAGGCTGGCTCCACCGGATCACCACGAACCTGTTCCTGGACACGGCTCGTCGCAAGCAGAAGATCCGCTTCGACGGGATGGTCGACGGCGCCGACGAGCGGCTGCCCAGCAGCTGGCCCACTCCCTCGGAGGCGCTCGCCGACGCCGACCTCGATCACGACGTCGCCGCCGCTCTCTCGGCCCTCCCCCCGGAGTTCCGGGCGGCGGTCGTGCTCTGCGACATCGAGGGTCTGACGTACGAGGAGATCGCCGCAGTCCTGGACACCAAGCTCGGCACCGTCCGGAGCCGCATCCACCGGGGCCGTGCTCAGCTGCGCACCGCCCTCGCCCATCGCCGTCCCAGCGGTGAGCGGGAGCGGTACCTGGGGATCGAGGCCGAGGGCGGCGCGCCGGTGTCGGTCGGCCTCTCAGCACCGGGGTACGCGAGGCGTTCGTGAGTGCGCGTTCGTGCGCCGATCTCGCCGAGCTGCGGTCGGCTTTCGTCGACGACGCCCTGGCCGACGCCGACCGGGAGCGTCTGCTGGCCCATCTGGTCGACTGCACCGCCTGCCGTCGTGAGGTCGCCGAGCTCCGCCACGTGCGTTCCCTGCTGACCGGCTCGACCGATCCGGGGACGGCTCCCGTCGACCTCTCGCACCGGCTCGTCTCGATCGCCGGGGAGGACGCGACCGAGCCTCTGTGGACGCGTCCGTTCCGTCGGACCCCGAGCGGGGGAGAGCTTCCCAGTCAGCGCCACCTGCTGCACACGCGACTGGTCGCGGGTGTGCTCGGCTGCGGGTTGACGGTCCTGGCCGTGCTCGGGATGGGCTGGGCGGCGGCGCCGTCCACCGACACCGCCCAGGCTGTCGACCCCACGCGCCAAGCGGTCACCGAGTTCACCACCGTCGTCTCCGCCTTCCCCCTCGACGGTCGGGTCAGCGCCGCCCTGCAGGGCCGACCGTCGACCCCCGGTTCCGAGGCGGGCACCCCGACCGGTGTGGACCTGACCGCGAAGCCGCTCTCGGAGGCCAAGGCGGCGAAGCTCCTGGTGCGGGCCGGCCAGGCCGGTGACGAGCTGACCTACACCGGCACCCAGCAGGTCCGCGTCACGCGCGATGACCAGCAGATCGCCAGCTCGGTCCAGGTCAGCAGCCACGGCGGGGCCGGCACCCGGCTCGCTCCGGCCGACGCCGGTCACCAGCCTGCCGGCTACACCACCTACGTCGAAGCCGACTCGTCGACCCGGATGGCCGACGCCGACCTCGTCGACCTCCTCACCGACCGGTACGCGCTGCGCGGGTGGGTCGCCCAGTCCTTCGGCGGCCGCGACGCGGTGGTGATCGAGGCCACCGAGCCGACCGCCCACCCGGCCGACGGCGCGCTCGACGGGGTGGTCGCCCGCTGGTGGCTGGACGCCCGGACCGGTCTGCTGCTGGGTCAGGAGACCTACGACGGCCGCGGCAACCTGGACGTGTCGAGCAGGCTCACCGACCTGCGTTTCGACGCCGTCTCCGACGAGGACGCCGTGGGTGCCGGAGCGGCCGCCAGGACCACGGCCACCCTCACCCTCTCCCGGGCCGCCGAGCTGCGCCGGGACGGCTGGATCTGTGCCGAGCGGCTCGCCGGTCTGTCGCTGATGCGGCTGCGCACCGACCAGGTCGACGACCCGGAGCTGGTGCACCTCGTCTACAGCGACGGTTTGACGACACTCAGCGTGGTCGAGCAGCACGGGCGGCTGAGCGGAGCACCGACGGGGAGCACCCGGAACGAGACCCTGGGGGCATGGGTCACCTCCGGCATGCCGACCACGGCGAGCTGGGTCTCGGGCGACGTGGTCATGACGGTGGTGACGGACGGATCCCGGGAGACGCTGGCGGCCGCGGTGGCTGCGCTTCCCCACGACGAGCCGGAGCAGCCGACTACGATGGAACGCGTTCGCGCGGGCTGGTCCCGCATCTTCGGTCGATGAGCGGTGGCGAGATGGCTGACGAGGACCGCTCGGCGGCCCCCGATGACCGGTCGGGCCGCGACGATCGTTCCGGCCGCGACGACTCGGGTTCCGACTGGTTCTTCGGGGACCGGTGGGACTCGGCCGCCGACGCCGACGTCCAGCCGCCCCCCGCACCGACCGATGCGCCCGGCACCGACCAGCCGGTGGAACAGCTCCGACCCGATCAGACCCGACCTGACCAGACCCGACCTGGCCAGACCCGAACCGATCACTGGCCCCCTGACCGTGCGTCGAGCGAGCACCCCGGTTTCGGCCGCCAGGATGCCCCGGCGAGTCAGTACTACGGTCCGTTCGGCGGGCCACCTCCGCGGGTCGACGAGCCGACCCAGGTGATCCCGGCGTACGGCTCGGCCGCGCCGCCCTCCTTCGCCGCCCCGATGGGCTACCCCGTCTCTCCCGGTCTGCCGCCGCAGCCGCCGAGGACCGGCGGGCCTGCGGGCTCGGCCGGAGTGACGGTCCCGCCCGGGCGTCCGGCCCGCCGTCAACGGACCGGTGTGATCCTGCTCGTCGCCGCCCTGCTGGCCGCCCTGGTCGGCACGGCGGCCGGGTACGGCGGCTCCCGGTTGGCGCAGACCAGCGCCCCGGCCACCTCCGCCGCCCCGGCCCAGCCGTCGGCGGGCCCCACGAACTCGACCGCCGCTCCGACGGGCACGCCCGTGCCGCCGGCCCCGAGCCAGATCGACACCGTCCAGGTCGCCGCCTCGGCGCTGCCGAGCACCGTGATGATCCGGGTCGGCGCGAACGGTTCCGGGGGCACCGGCTCCGGGTTCGTGCTCGACACCGACGGTCACATCATGACCAACAACCACGTGATCGCCGACGCCGCCGACGGGGGCCGGATCACAGTCGTGTTCTCCGACGGGGCCCGCAAGCGGGCCGAGCTCGTGGGCCGCAGCCCCTCGTACGACCTGGCCATCATCAAGCTGACCGACGACCACGCCCTGACCCCGATGCCCGTCGGAGACTCCGACCAGGTGCAGGTGGGGGAGCAGGTGGTGGCGATCGGCTCCCCGCTCGCGCTGGCCAGCACCGTGACCCAGGGCATCGTGAGCGCCAAGAACCGGCCGGTGGTGGTCAACTCCGACGGCGGGGCGGACTCGCCCAGCGCCTACATCAACGGCATCCAGACCGACGCGGCCATCAACCCCGGCAACTCCGGCGGCCCGCTGGTCGACGCGGCGGCTCGGGTGGTCGGGGTCAACTCCGCGATCCTGACCCTCGGACAGAGCCGTACCACCAGCGGCAACATCGGTCTCGGGTTCGCCATCCCGATCAACCAGGCGATGGAGATCGGCAAGCTGCTGATCGCCGACGGCAAGGCGACCTATCCCGTCATCGGGGTGAACCTCGGCCGGGCGGACTCCGACGGCGTACGGCTGTCGGAGGTCGACGGCGGCGGTCCGGCCGACGACGCCGGTCTGCAGGTCGACGACGTCGTCACCGCGATCGACGAGCAGTCGGTCAGCACCGCCGAGGAGCTCATCGTCGCGGTCCGGACCCACCGACCCGGTGACCGGGTGACCGTGACCTACGAACGGGGTGGGCAGCCGCGCACCACCGACGTGACCTTGGGGAGTCGTGTTGGCTAGCGTGAGCGCATGTTCGACGTAGGGGCGCCGGAGCTCCTGGTCCTGGTGGTCATCGCCGTCATCCTCTTCGGACCGGAGAAGCTGCCCGAGTTCGCCCGCAAGGCGGCCCGGGTCATCAAGTACGTCCGGACGATGGCCGGCAGCGCGCAGGAGCAGCTCAGCAAGGAGCTCGGTCCCGAGTTCTCCGACCTGGACGTCCGCGACCTGAACCCGAAGACCTTCATCCAGAAGCACCTGATGGACGACGTGGACCCGATCGTGGCCGACGTCAAGAAGGAGATCGCCGAGTCGACCGCCGCGGGTCGCACCGCGGCCTCGGACGTGACGGCCGCCATGGAGGACGCCAAGTCCTCAGCGCGGACGAACGGTCACCAGGCGGCCATGAACGGCGCCTCGGTGGCGCGGGTGCTGACCCCGTTCGACCCCGACGCGACCTGATCCGGGGCCAGGACCTGGTGGCCGGAACCACCAGCGAGGGCTGACAGCTGGGAGTCTGGTCAGCGGCCGGTGGGAGCCAGACCGAGCTGGCGGCCGACCAGACCACGACCCCGCGCGGCGAGACCCTCTGCGATCGCGGTCAGGGCGGCTCCGGCCGCTGAGTCGGTGTCCCCCGCAGTCACCGGTACGCCGTCGTCGCCCCCGACCCGCAGGGTCGGATCCAGCGGCACCTGACCCAGCAGCGGCACCGGGTAGCCCAGCCGGGTGCTCAGGGTGGTGGCCACGTCCTGTCCGCCGCCGGAGCCGAAGACGTCCATCCGGTGGATGCTGCCGCAGTCCGGGCAGGTGATCTCCAGGTAGGCCATGTTCTCGATCACGCCGATCACCCGCTGGTTCATCATCGACGCCATCGTCCCGGCCCGCTCGGCCACCTCGGCAGCGGCTTGCTGCGGGGTCGTCACCACGATCACCTCGGCGTTGGGCAGCTTCTGGCCCAAGGAGATCGCCACGTCCCCGGTCCCCGGGGGGAGGTCCAGCAGCAGGAAGTCCAGGTCACCCCAGTAGACGTCGGCCAGCATCTGGGTCAGCGCCCGGTCCAGGATCGGGCCCCGCCAGGCGACGACCTGGTCCCGACTCGGCTTCATCATGCCGATCGAGATGGCCTTGAGCCCGTTGGTGGGCACCGGCATGATCATGTCCTCGACCGCCGTCGGTCGCGCGTCGGCCACCCCGAGCATGGCCGGGACCGAGTGTCCGTAGATGTCCGCGTCCAGGATCCCGACCGTGCGCCCGAGGCGGACCAGCGCCATGGCCAGGTTGACGGTGACCGAGGACTTGCCGACGCCGCCCTTGCCGGAGGCGATCGCGATCACGGTGGTCAGCGAACCGGGCTGGGCGAACGGGATCTCGCGCTCGGCCTGGCCGCCCTTCAACAGCTCGCGCAACCCGGCGCGCTGCTCGTCACTCATCACCCCGAGATCGACCTGCACCGTCTCGACGCCGGCGACGGTGGACACCGCCGCGGTCACGTCCCGCCGCAGGGTGTCCTTCATCGGGCAGCCGGAGACGGTGAGGAGCACCTCGATGCGGACGAGACCGGGAGTGGTCTCCTCGACGGCGGCCACCATGCCGAGCTCCGTGATCGGCCGCCGGATCTCGGGATCGTTGACCCGGGTCAGGGCGTCGCGGACGCGATCGAGCAGGGGGGAGGCAGTCGAGACAGGCACTGGGCCAGGTTAGTTCGCTTCCGCGGCGTCGCACGCCGACTGTGGTGGAGCCGACACCGGATGGTCCAGGATCTCCCGCAGCACCCGTCGGGCGTCGTCGGCGGCCGCCACGTCGGTGTCGCGGCTGCCGGCGACGGTGATCAACGCCTTCCACAGCCCCCAACCGCGGCCCCGGGCCCAGGTGTCGTGGTCCAGACCCAGCGCGTCGTGGAAGGCCGCCCGACCGGGGCCCGACAGCAGCGTCCACGCGAGCACGACGTCGCAGGCCGGGTCGCCGATGCCGCTGGTCCCGAAGTCGATCACCGCCGCCAGCCGTCCGTCGCGGACCAGCAGGTTGCCGAAGGCGATGTCGCCGTGGAACCAGACCGGCGGCCCGGACCAGGTGCTGGCCACGGCGGTGTCCAGGATCGCGGTCGCGGCCGGCACGTCGACCTCGTCGGCGAGGACGGCCAGCGCCGCCCGGGCTTCGTCGAGATAGTGGTCGAGCGGTCCGCCCCGCCACCAGTTGTGCTGCCCGGGCAGCGGACCGCCGTCGGCGGGGCACGCCCGCAGGGCCACCAGGAACGTGGCCACCGCGCGGGCGAGGGCGATCTGGTCCTCGATCCGGTCCGGGGTTGCCGGGCGGCCGTCGATCCAGGCGTAGACCGACCAGGTGTGGAGGTAGCCGAGTCCCGGCCGTCCCTGGGCGACCGGCCGGGGGATCGGCACCGGGAGCCGCGGGCCGAGCACCGGCAACCAGCGCTGCTCCTTGGCCACCTGCTCGGCGTAGGAGCGCGAGCGGGGAAGGCGGATCGTCAGCTCGTCACCGAGACGGAAGGTGCGGTTGTCCCAGCCGCTGAGCTCGACCTCGGTGACCGGTAGGTGTGCCCACTCCGGGAACTGTCGGGCCACCAACCGGCGAGCCAGACCGAGGTCCGGCGTCGGGTCCGCCGCGGTCACTCAGCCGTTCCGTTCCCGTTCCCGGTCGCGGTCCCGGTCGCGGTCGCGGTCCCGGTCGCGGTCCCGGTCCCGTTCTCGGTCCTCGTCGTCGAGATCGGCCAGGTCGGCCAGGATGGAGCGGAGCTCGTTGCGCAGCTCCGAGCGGACGTAGTCGCGGGTGGCCAGCTCGCCGACCGACATCCGCAGCCCGGCGATCTCTCGCGCCAGGTAGTCCATGTCCGCCCGGCTCTGGGCGGCCTGCTCGCGGTCCCGCTCGATGGCGACGCGGTCCCGCGACTCCTGCCGGTTCTGCGCGAGCAGGATGAGCGGGGCGGCGTACGAGGCCTGCAGCGACAGCACCAGCGTGAGGAAGATGAACGGGTACTCGTCGAACTGCGGCCGCGTCGGACCGAACGGCACGTTCCACAGCACCCAGCAGATGATGATCACCGTCATCCAGGCGAGGAAGCGCGCGGTGCCCATGAACCGGGCGAAGCCTTCGGCGAAGGCGCCGAACGTGTCGGTGTCCCAGCGCGGCCGGGGCAGGATCGAGCGCTTCCGCCGGCCGGGGGTGTTCAGCCGGTCCGGCTCGCGCTCGGCCCTAGCCACGGCTCACCGACCGCCCGCGAGAGCGCCGCGACCCCAGGTTCGTCTGCGCGGACAGGGCGTCCAGCTGCGTCCCGCGCCAGTCGGGCGGCAGCACGTGGTCGAGCACGTCGTCCACGGTCACCGCGCCCAGCAGCCGCCGGTCGGCGTCCAGCACCGGGGCGTTGACGAGGTTGTACGTGGCGAAGTAGCGGGACACGACGTGGAGCTTGGTCTCGGCCTGCAGCGGTTCCAGGTCGGAGTCCAGCAGCGCCGACACCAGCGTCGAGGGCGGCTCGCGCAGGAGACGCTGGAAGTGGACCCCCCCGACGTAACGGCCGGTCGGGGTCTCCAGCGGGGACCGGCAGACGTAGACCATGCAGGCCAGCGCCGGGGTGAGCTCGGCGTCCCGCACCTTCGCCAGAGCCTCGGCGACTGTCGCATCCGGAGCGAGGATCACCGGCTCCGGGGTCATCATGCCGCCCGCGGTGAAGTCCTCGTAGATCAACAGCCGGCGGACGTCCTTGGCCTCCTCGGGCTCCATCCGGTTCAGCAGCCGCTCGGCCACCTCGGGCGCGAGCTCGCCGATCAGGTCGGCGGCGTCGTCGGGATCCATCTCCTCCAGGACGTCGGCCGCCCGCTCGGGGTCGAGACCCTGGATGAGCTGGACCTGCTCCTCCTCCGGCAGCTCCTCGAGGGCGTCGGCGAGCTTCACGTCGTCGAGCGCGGCCGCGACCTCCGCCCGCCGCTCGGGGGTCATGTTGTGCAGCTCGCGCGCGACGTCGGCGGCCTTCATGTCCTCGAACTCGGCGAGCAGGTGGTCGGTGCCCTGGAAGGTGGCGTCGAAACCGCTGATCCGCACCTCGTCCCAGTCGAGGATGGTGACGTGGCCGCGGCGGCCGAACGCCCGGGGCCGGCTCTCGCGGATGGCGACCTCGCTGAGCTCCCACTCGTGCACCCGGGTGGTCTGCATGGCGACGTCGAAGACGACGGCCGGGGTCTGCTGGTCCGTGCGCTGAGCGGACTGGTCGAAGAGGTCGTCGATGACCAGGATCTCGGAGTCGCGACGCTCGAACCGGCGGGTGTTGAGGACACCGGAGATGACGATCTGGGTGGGGTCCACGTTGCGGACCCGCGCCATCGAGATGAAGATCCGGTGCCGGGCGAACAGCTCCACCAGGAGCCCCTTCACCCGCGGCGGGCGTCCGTCGACCCGGCGCTGGACGATGACGTCGCGCACCCGCCCGAGCTGATCACCGGCCACGTCCAGGACAGGCAGGTTCTTCAGTCGGGAGATGAACACCGAGCTCTCTCGCGACGCCACGGGCCCACGGTATAGGCCGGAGCCGCCGACCGCCCCCCACGCTCAGACACGACGGCACGGTGGGGTGCAGCCAGATGCGACTTACACTGTAAACATGAGTGAATTCGCGTCCGAAGGTTCCCAGGCCGCCGAGGAAGAGGTCGCCTTCATCGGGGCGAGCCCCGATGATCCCGCCCCCGGCGGTGACGACAGCAGCATCAAGGACCCCAGCGACTGGGTGAGTGGCGACGACCCGATGACCGACTCGCAGCGGTCCTACCTCGACTCGCTGGCCCGGCAGGCGGGCGAGACGTTGCCGGCCGACATCAACAAGGCGCAGGCTTCGGAGCACATCGACCGGCTCCGGTCGAAGCTGGACCTGGCCGACGGCTGACGGTTCGGCAGCCGGCGGGAGGTGTCCATGTCGCGGATCGGCGGCCCCACGGGGGACAGGTGTCGGTTCAAGGACCTCTGTCTCGACGCCGCCGACCCGGACCTGCTGGCGGCGTTCTGGGCCGCGACGCTGGGGCTGACCGACGACCGGTTGGACGACGGCGCTCATCGGCTGACTGACGCCATCGCCGAGCACACGGTCTGGATCAACCGGGTGCCGGAACCGAGGACCGTGAAGCAGCGGGTCCACCTGGACGTGCTGGTGCGCGAGGTCCGCGAGCTGGAGTCCCGCGGAGCGACGGTGCTGCGCGAGCTGCCGCGTTGGACCCTGCTGGCCGACCCCGAGGGAGGCGAGCTGTGCGTCTTCGTCCGCCCCCCGGATCCGCCGCTGTCGACCTACCGGCTGCTGGAGATCGTCGTCGACGCCGCCGACCCAGCTGCCCTCGCGGGGTGGTGGGGCGCTCGACTCGGCGCCGCCGCCCACGAGAGCGACGACGGGTCGTTCTGGTGGCTCGAGGCAGGTGACGGGCTGCCGGTCGACTGGTGCTTCCAAGCCGTGCCCGAGCCGAAGACGGTGAAGAACCGCATCCACTGGGACGTGGTCGGCGACCCCGACGGACTGATCGCGACCGGGGCCCGGCTGCTCCGTCGTCGGGGTGACGACCTCGCCTGGGACGTGCTGGCCGATCCCGAGGGCAACGAGTTCTGCGTCTTCCCGCCGGGATGATCTGCGTCTTCCCGCCGGCATGATGGTGGGTTACTGTTCGGACGAGCTCGGGGGAGCACAATCCGAGGAGTTCCCGTGTCCAGATCACTTCCCCGTCTGGGCGCGGTGATCACCGGCCGCCGGCTGCCGTCGATCACCGCCCCGAGAGCGTTGGTCGTCGCCGTGGCCGTCGGCCTGGCGATCTCCGGAGCCGGCTTCGTCGGGCCGCCGGACCACCTGCCCACGGCGGCGGCCAGGGTGTCCGACCCGGCTCTGGCGTCCAAGATCGCGTCGGTGATGAAGGACTCCCGGATCACCAAGGGGCGCACCTCCGCCGTGGTCTACGACGCCGCCACCGGCAGCGAGCTCTACCAGCGGAGCGGCGGCCGCGCCTCCATCCCGGCCTCCAACACCAAGATCGTCACCGCGGCGGCGGCCCTGCACACCCTGGGACCCGGCTACCGGTTCCGCACCGAGGTGATCAGCCGCGCCGCCGTCAGCGGCGGCACCTTGGACGGCCGCCTCTACCTCAAGGGCTACGGGGACCCGACGTCCCGGTCGGGCGACTACGCAGCCCTGGCCCAGCGGGTGCGGGCGGCCGGGATCCGTACGGTGACAGGAAAGCTGGTCGTGGACGCGACCTACTTCGACAGCGTCCGCTACAACCCGACCTGGAAGACCGGCTACGCCGACGACTACTACGCCGCCCCGATCTCGGCGCTGACCCTGGCGCCCAACACCGACTACGACTCCGGCACCGTGATCATCAGGTACCGGGCCGGCTCGGTGGGCAAGAAGGCCAAGATCACCACCACGCCGGCAGCCGCCGCGGCCTCCCTGGATCTGAGGAACCTCACCACCACAGGGAAGAAGGGCAGCTCGACCACGTTCTCGGCGAGCCGCATCCACGGCTCGGACACGATCACGCTCCGGGGCAGGGTGGGCGCCGGTCGCTCCGGCAGTCGGTTGATCACCGTGAACCGCCCCGACCTCTACGCCGCCGCGGTCTTCCGGGCCGAGCTGAAGAAGGCCGGCGTGACCGTCCGGGGTGGGACGACCGTCCTGGTCACGCCGACGTCGGGTCGCCGGGTGCTCGGCACCGACTACTCGATGCCCCTGTCCCAGCTGCTGGTGCCCTTCATGAAGCTGTCCAACAACATGCACGCCGAGGCGCTGACCAAGGCGATGGGCGCGAAGCGGTCCGGGGCTCCCGGCACCTGGGCGAAGGGTCTGGCCGCCACCCGGGCGTACCTGTCGGCGACGGGGGTCCCGTTTACGGGTCTCGTCCTGACCGACGGCTCCGGACTGACCCGTTCCAACACCATCACCCCGCGAGCCATGGGCACGCTGCTGGTCAAGGTGCAGCGCGAGACCTGGTTCGCGGCCTTCAAGGCCTCCCTGCCCGTGGCCGGGAACAGCAACCGGATGGTCGGGGGCACCCTGCGCCGCCGGATGAACGGGACCCGGGCGGCTGACAACGCCTGGGCCAAGACCGGGACCCTGACCGGCGTGACCGCCCTCAGCGGCTACGTCCGGGGACGGGACGGTCGCCTGTACGTGTTCTCGATGCTCAGCCAGTACTCGGGTGCCTCGCCGCGACCGGTGGAGGACAAGCTGGTGGTCGCCCTCGCCGGCTGGCGACGCTGATCCCGAGGGTCGGCGTAGATACACTGGGGTCTTCTTCGTCACGTCAAGAGGTGGGTCCATGTCCGCTCAGCGTCCGCAGGCCGGCTCGATGTTCGAGCTCGAGTTCCCGCAGTCCGTCGGGATCTTCAACAGCTACGCCGACGCCCAGAAGGCGGTCGACTACCTCGCCGACGAGAAGTTCGCCGTGCAGAACCTCGCCATCGTCGGCACCGAGCTCAAGTCCGTGGAGCGGGTGCTGGGACGGAAGAGCTGGAGCACGGTGCTCTCGCAGGGTGTCTCCTCCGGTGTCTCGACCGGTCTGCTGGTCGGCATCATCATGCTCCTCTTCACCCGCCCGGCCAGCGTCCTGGTGCTGATCCTCAGCTGCCTGGCCCTGGGCATCGCCATCGGGATCGCCTTCGCCGCCGCCGGCTACGCGCTGACCCGGGGCAAGCGGGACTTCACCTCGGTGACCCAGACGGTGGCCACGAAGTACGAGGTGCTGTGCGAGCACAAGGTCGCCGCGCAGGCGCGGGAGATGCTGCAGCAGCTGCCCGGCGCGCGCGCCGCCGCGTTCGAGTAGGGCTCTGTCGCCCGCGCTCGCTGTGACCGCCCTCGAACCCGGCTCCTTCGTCGTCGTTCGGAGAGAAGAAGCGCCTCTCCTCTCTCCTCCTCAGCACACCGGCGGGCGATCACGGCCGCTCGCGCTCACGTGAGGGTCGCCCGCGCTCGCTGTGACCGCCCTCGAACCCGGCTTCTTCGTCGTCGTTCGGAGAGAAGAAGCGCCTCTCCTCTCTCCTCCTCAGCACACCGGCGGGCGATCACGGTCGCTCGCGCTCACGTGAGGGTCGCCCGCACTCGCTGTGACCGCCCTCGAACCCGGCTCCTTCGTCGTCGTTCGGAGAGAAGAAGCGCCTCTCCTCTCTCCTCCTCAGCACACCGGCGGGCGGTCACGGCCGCTCGCGCTCACGTGAGCAGGGGGCGGAGCCGGCCGGCGAGGTCGACGGCCGCCTCGATCTCGGTCCGTCGGATCGACACGCTCTCCACGTTGAACCCGTACGGCACGTCGAGACGACGGCAGAAGGCGGCCAGCTCGCCGGCGGCGGCCAGGCACTGCGCGTGGCTGACGGCCAGCGGGTCGTCGGAGTGGACCAGCTCGTTCCGCAGCCACCGCGGGACCTGGACCCCGAGCCACTGCAGGAAGGCCAGCGTGGTGGTCGACCCGCAGACCGCCAGGGTGAACACGACCGGACGGGGCGCGACCCGACGCTCGCGGCAGGCGTAGACGTAGTCCGAGACCAGGCTCTTGGTGTTGTCCACGTCGTAGACCACCTGGCTGACGAAGAAGGCGCAGCCGGCGTCCTGCTTGCCGAGCATCCGTCGGTGCTCGTCGCCGCGGGCGGCGTGCCGCTCTGTGATCATCACGCCACCCAGCGTCAGCTCCGGACGGCGGGTGCGCCGCAGCTGGTGGGCGTCGGCCAGACTGGTCCGGACCTGCTTGGTGCTGGTCGACGGACCGACGAACACCCCGAGCTGACGGCGGGGGTCGAGGGCGTCGAGCCAGCCGGCCAGCTCGTCGGTGGCGTACTTGCCCACGCTCCGGTAGACCACCACCGGCTTGGTCCAGGCGCCGAGGTGCTCGGCGTAGAAGTCGGCCGGGTCGGAGGTGGGCAGGTAGGGGAACGGCCGGTCCCCGCCGGCGCGGTCGCTCTCGTCGTCGATGTCGTACAGGATCAGCCCGTCGACGTCGACCGGTGCGAGCCGCTCCAGGGTCAGCCCCGCGATCCGGCGTCGGTCGTCGGGTGGGGTGCTCGCCTTGGGTGGGGTGATGCCGAACAGCAGGATCCCGCCCCGGCCTTCGGCCACCAGGACGTCCAACGTCGTCCGGCCGGTGTCCTCAGGCACGGGTCAGCAGGGTGGCCATCCAGGCTTCGACGTCGGCGCTGGCGCGGGGGAGGGCGGCGGACAGGTTCTCCGCGCCGTCCGCGGTGATCACGATGTCGTCCTCGATCCGGACGCCGATGCCTCGCAGGTTCTCCGGGACCAGCTCGTCGTCGGCCTTGAAGTACAGCCCGGGCTCGACCGTGATGATCATGCCTTCCGCCAGGGTGCCCTCGCGGTAGTGCTCCCGCCGGGCCTGGGCGCAGTCGTGGACGTCGATGCCCAGGTGGTGCGACGTGCCGTGCACCATCCACCGGCGGTGCTGACCGCCGTCCGGCGACAGCGACTCCTCCGCCGTGACCGGCAGCAGACCCCAGTCGGCGAGCTTGCGGGCCAGCACGGCGATGGCCGCCGCGTGCACGTCGGAGAACTTCGCTCCCGGTCTGGCGGCGTCGATGCCGGCCTGTTGGGCCTCCAGCACCGCCTCGTAGACCATCCGCTGGTCGTCGCTGAAGCGACCGTTGACCGGCAGCGTGCGGGTGACGTCCGCGGTGTAGAGGGTGTCCAGCTCCACCCCGGCGTCCAGCAGCAGCAGGTCGCCGTCCCGGAGGTCGCCGTCGTTGCGGATCCAGTGCAGGGTGCAGGCGTGGTCGCCCGAGGCGGCGATCGTGTCGTAGCCGACTGCGTTGCCGGCGTGCCGGGCGTGCAGCCCGAAGACACCCTCCACCCAGCGCTCGCCCCGGCCACGGCGTACCGCCTCCGGCAGATCGGCGACGACGGCCGCGAAACCCTCGGCGGTCTCCGCGCAGGCCTGGCGCAGCTGCTCGATCTCGAACGCGTCCTTGACCAGTCTGAGCTCGCTCAGTGCCTCGGCCAGCTCGGCGTCGAGGGCCTCCCGCCTCTCCTGCTCGGTCGCCTCCCGGACCTGGTCCAGCTGAGTGGCCAGGGCGGGGTCGGCGTCGCGCAGCACCCGGATCAGGGTCTCCTCGGCGTTCTTGGCCAGGTGCCCGTCCAGCTCGCTGCGCGGCACGCAGCGGATCCCGCACTCGGCGGCCAGCTCCTCCAGTGACGGGCGCCGGCCGACCCACATCTCGCCGTAGCGGGCATCGGAGTAGAACTCCGCCGAGTCCCGTGGCGCCCGCGGGGTGAAGTAGAGGGCCGCGTCGTGACCGTCGTCGGTCGGCTCCAGCACCAGGACCGCGTCCGGCTCCCGGTCGGTGCCCAACCCGGTCAGGTGGGCGAACGCGGAGTGCGGTCGGAACCGGTAGTCGGTGTCGTTCGAGCGGATCTTCAGGCCGCCGGCCGGGATCACCAGGCGCTCACCGGGGAACCTCGCACTCACCCGGACCCGGCGGGCGACCGCGGCCTCGGAGGCGGGCAGCCGGGTCGGCAGCTCGGTCGGATACGGCGCCCAGCCGTCGGCGATGAACGCCTTGAACGCGTCGCTGAAGGGGGTCTGACGATTCGGCAGCTCGGGTCGGGTCTCGCTCATCCGACCAGTCTGTCACCCGTAGGGTGGGTCGGGTGCTGGACGTATGCGAGCGGCTGGCGGTCGACGACCTGCCCGACCGCCTGGACCGACTGGGCTTCCGTCCCGACGACCGGGCGGCCGCCGTGGCCGCCGCGGGAGCGGTGCTGCAGCAACCGACCGAGGTGGAGAGCGTCCGCCAGACGGCGGAGCGGTTGGCCCGCGACGTGGGCCGGATCGGCGACCCGTGGGACGGGTCGCAGGTGTCCCCGTGGCGCCCGGAGGGCACCGACTCGCCGTACGGGGCGGGTGTGCTCGAGCTGCTCGCGCTGGTGGCGACCGCCGACGACGTCCGGGCGTTCCACGCGTCGCGTGGGATCGGTGACGACGACTCGTGGCGGGCGCTGTCCGACCTCGGGCAGCAGGTCTTCGTGCACCGGCTGACGTACGGGTCCTTCGGCATGCACACCCACGACTGGCTCCGGGTCGCCTGGTCGGGCGCCCTCTACTGGCTGGGGCGGCTCCAGTTCAACCTGCAGCCCAGCGCCACGTCGACCACCGGCTGGGTCCTGTCGACCCACATCCCCCGGTCCGGCCCGCTCGCTCCGGCCGAGGTGGACGCCTCCTTCGCGGCCGCCCGGCAGTTCTTCGGCGACCACTTCGCCGATCATCCGACCGACGCCTTCTTCTGCCACAGCTGGCTGCTCGACCCGGATCTGGCCGCCGCGCTGCCGGAGGCGTCCAACATGGCGCTCTTCCAACGACGGTGGACGCTGCAGGGGGAGCCCGGACCGGGCGACGAGGACGCGGTCTTCTTCACCTTCGCCCGACGGCCGCCGGTCGACCTGGTGTCGCTGCCCCGGGACACCACGCTGCAGCGGGCGATCCTCGACCGCCTGGCCGCCGGTGACCACTGGCACGTGTGGGAGGGGCGGATCCCGTTCACCGACCTGGACGATCCCCGGGAGCCCCGATGACCGACCTGTATCTCGTCCGCCACGGTGAGACCGAGTGGAGCGCCAACGGGCGCCACACCTCGGTCACCGACCTCGAGCTGACCGAGAACGGCATCCGCCAGGCGGAGTCGTTGCGCGGGCACCTCGATCCCGCGTCGTTCCAGCTCGTCCTGTCCAGCCCCCGTCGCCGGGCGGTGCAGACCGCGGAGCTGGTCGGGTTCACCGGCGGCCACGCGCCGGAGCTCACCGCTGACCTGGTCGAGTGGTCCTACGGCGACTACGAGGGACTGACCAGCGACCAGATCCACGAGAGCGACCCGGGCTGGACGATCTTCACCCACCCGACCCCGGGCGGCGAGACCGCCGACCAGGTCGCCGAGCGGCTGGACCGGGTGATCGAGCGGGTCCGGGACTCCGGGGTCGAGCGCGCCATCTGCTTCGCCCACGGTCACTCACTCCGGGCCCTGACCGTCCGTTGGCTCGGCCTCGACCTCCGTTGGGCCGGCAGCTTCCCCCTCGAGACGGCCCGGATCTCCATCCTGGGGGAGGAGAAGGGCGAACCGTCCCTGGAGCGCTGGAACAGCTGAGTAGGGAGGTGCCCCCGAGCGAGCGAGCCCGTCGCGAGCGGCCGTGCAGCGGAGCGCCCGGTCCTGTCTGGACTGAGAAGCACGCCGACAACGCTTCACCGTCGGCGTGCGCCGAGGGATGTCAGGACCACTCGGCGCGCAGCGGAGCAGCGAGTGACGACCAGCACGGTTACCGGTAGTCGTACTTCGACAGGGCCTTGCGGGCGGTGAGGAGCAGGACGGCGGCCAGGCCGGTGGTGCCGACCATGATCGCGGCCATCGGCACCGGGGTCCCGTTGCCGAAGACGCCGACCAGCGGGGCGATGGCGCCACCGATCATGAACTGCGACGCTCCGAGCAGGGCGGCCGCGGTGCCGGCGGACTCGCCGTGCCGGTTCAGGGCGATCGCCGGGGCGTTGGGGAACGAGAGGCCCGCCGCGGAGATGACGAAGAACAGCGGGGCCATGAAGGCGAACCAACCGCCGACCCCGAGCAGCATCAGCACCAGCAGCGTGACCGCGCCGGTCACGGCCAGCAGCACACCGAAGCTGAGCACGCTGACCGGGCTGTAGCGCTTGACCAGCCACGGGTTGATCTGGGTCATGGCGATCATGCCGACCGCGTTGGCACTGAAGGCCAGGCCGAACTGCTGCGGCGTCATCCCGTACAGGTCCTGGAGCACGAAGGGAGCACCGGAGATGTACGCGAACAGGGTGGCGAACATCAGCCCGGCGACCAGCACCATGACGATGAACAGCCGGTCGGAGAACAGGGACCGGTACGCCCGCAGCGAGCCCGTGACGCTGACCGGCCGGCGACGCTCGACGGGCAGGGTCTCGGGCAGGGCCAGGAAGGCCAGCACCAGCATGCCCAGGGCGATGACGGCCAGGACCACGAAGATCCCGCGCCAGGAGGTGAGGGCGAGCAGCGCGCTGCCCAGAGAGGGGGCGAGGATCGGCGCGACGCCGAGGACGAGCACCAGCCGGGACAGCAGCTGCGCGGCGCGGATCCCGCTGAACAGGTCGCGGACCACGGCCATCGAGACGACGGCGACAGCGGCACCGGCGAAGCCCTGCAGGGTGCGGGTCACGGTGAGCAGACCGATGCTGGGCGCCAGGGCGCAGAGGATCGACATCAGGGCGTGCAGCACCAGACCGGCCAGCAGCGGCTTGCGACGGCCGACCGAGTCCGACAGCGGGCCGATGATCAGCTGACCGAAGCCGAGTCCGATCAGCAGCCCGGTGATGGTGGCCTGAGCCTGGGCGTCGGTGGCGCCGAGCTGTCGGGACAGGTCCGGCAGGGCCGGCAGGTAGGTGTCGATGGTGAGCGGCCCGATCGCACTCAGTGCGCCCAGGACCAGCACCAGCTGGACGTACTTGCGACCGACGAACCGGCTGGACAGCGCGGAGCGGGCCTCCGGGCCGGTCGGTGGGGCAGGCACGGTGGACGTGGCGGTGACGGGTGCGTCGACTGCGGTCATCGGGCGCTCCTCCAGGAGTGGGATCGGCTGAGCGGGCACCGCCACCTCGATGTGACTGAACGGCCATTCAGGAATACCAGGCAGAACTCACAGGGATCGCCGTTCATTCCCGATCTGCCCGCGCGATCTCGAGGGCGTGCACGCCTTGACGTCCGAGGCCCGGACTGATTCACTATGAATCGTTTCAACGCCGCGGCGCCAGCCCAGGCACCATCCCGCAGAGCTGAGGGGTCCCCCATGGAGTCGGTCGCCTGGAGCGCCGCCCTGATCGAGTCCGGAGCGTCGTCCACCAGTGCGCCGCGGCTGCGGACCGAGATCGCCCTCGAGAGCGGTCACGGCGACGTCCGGTCGGCGGTGTGGCACGTCAGCGCCCGGGGGATCGTGGAGGCCCACCTGGCCGGGGTGCCGGCGAGCGACGACGTGCTCACGCCGGGGTTCTCCAGCTACGAGTGGCGGCTGCGCTACCGGTCGTACGACGTGACGGACCGGGTCACCGACGTCGCCCGGCGAGGTGAGCCGCTCGTCCTCGGTCTCCAGCTCGGGCACGGCTGGTACAGCGGACGGCTGGCCTGGACCGGGGAGCGCGGCGTCTACGGCACCCGTCCCGCGGCCGTCGCCCAGCTCGAGATCGAGTTCGCCGACGGGTACCGGCAGGTGGTGGGCACCGGTGACGACTGGACGTCCGGTCCGTCGCCCGTGCTGGCCGACGACCTCTACGACGGCCAGACCATCGACGGCCGGCTGGTCTCCGACTCCTGGTTGCGACCGCGCTTCACCGACCCCGCCTGGGTGCCCGCGGTGGATCTGGCGGATGCCGACCTCTCCGTCCTCACCCCCTACGTCGGACCCCCGGTCGTCCGGCACGAGGAGATCGCCCCGGTCCGGGTGTGGACGTCGCCCAGCGGCCGGACCCTGCTCGACTTCGGGCAGAACCTGGTCGGCTGGTTGAAGATCACCAGCAGGGGGGCGGCCGGCTCGACCCTCACCGTCCGGCACGCCGAGGTGCTCGAGCACGACGAGCTGGGCACCCGCCCGCTGCGGTCGGCGCTGGCCACCGACACCTTCATCCACAGCGGCGGAGAGGACGTCTTCGAGCCGACGCTGACCTTCCACGGCTTCCGCTACGCCGAGGTGACCGGCCCGGGCGAGGCGATCGGGGCCGGCGACGTGGTGGCCGTGGTGGTGCACTCCGACCTACGGCGGACCGGCACGTTCGCCTGCTCCGACGACCTGGTCAACCGGCTGCACAGCAACGTGGTGTGGAGCCAGCGGGGCAACTTCCTCGACCTGCCGACCGACTGTCCCCAGCGCGACGAGCGCCAGGGCTGGACCGGCGACATCGCGGTGTTCGCCCCGACCGCCGCCTTCCTGTTCGACGTGTCGGGCTTCCTGCGCGACTGGCTGCTGGACCTCGCCGCCGAGCAGCGGGCGGCCGACGACGTCGTGCCGCTCGTGGTGCCCGACGTGCTCAAGCTGCTGGACAACGCCACCGGCTGGCCGTCGGACAGCCCGACCGCCATCTGGAGCGACGCGGCGGTGTGGGTGCCCTGGGCGCTGTGGGAGGCGTACGGCGACCGTGAGGTCCTCGAGCAGTGTCATCCGTCGATGACCGCGCACGTCCGGGCCTGCGCCCGCCGGGTCTCGGCCAGCGGTCTGTGGGACACCGGCTTCCAGCTCGGTGACTGGCTCGATCCGACCGCCCCGCCGGACGACCCGTTCCGGGCCAAGGCGGACAAGTACGTGGTCGCGACGGCCTGTCTCTTCCGCAGCGCCACGTTGACGGCGCGCAGCGCCGCGATCCTCGGTCGGACCGACGACGAGGCCGAGTTCACCGCGTTGGCCGAGCGCATCCGTGCCGCCTTCACCGAGAACTACGTCGCCGCCGACGGTCGCCTCCTCAGCGACAGCCCGACCGTGTACGCCATGGCCATCGCCTTCGACCTGCTGGATCCCGGTCTGCAGGCCCGGGCCGGCGACCGGCTCGCCGTCCTGGCCGCCGAGAACGGGTACAGGATCGCGACCGGGTTCGCCGGCACGCCGTACGTGACCGAGGCCCTCAGCCGCACCGGTCACCTCGACAAGGCCTACCGGCTGCTGCTGGAGACCGAGAACCCGTCCTGGCTCTACCCGGTCACCATGGGTGCCACCACGATCTGGGAGCGCTGGGACTCGATGCTGCCCGACGGCAGCATCAACCCCGGTCAGATGACCAGCTTCAACCACTACGCCCTCGGGGCGGTGGCCGACTGGCTGCACCGGGTGGTTGCCGGGCTGGCGCCCGCCGAACCGGGCTACCGGAGGGTGCGCATCGCCCCGCGACCGGGTGGCGGTCTCACCTGGGCGAGGGCCTCCCTGGTCACCGCTCACGGCCGCATCGGCGTCGGCTGGGAGCTGGCCGGCGACGAGCTGGTCCTCGAGGTCAGCCTCCCCGACGGCGTGACCGCCGAGCTCGATCCACCCGGAGCCGAGCAGTCGACCCTGGGGGCGGGCGACCACGTCCTCCGGATCCCGTACCCCACCGACAGTTCCACCATGATCACCGACGTGGTGACATGACCAGCACTAGCCGACAGGAGACCCGGCGATGATCGACAACGCTGTCCTCGACGTCCTGAGCCGTCAGGCGATCGAGCTGCCCTCGTGGGCGTTCGGCAACTCCGGCACCCGGTTCAAGGTGTTCGCCACCGCCGGCACCCCGCGCACCGTGCAGGAGAAGCTGACCGACGCCGCCAAGGTGAACGAGCTCACCGGGCTCGCCCCGTCGGTCGCCCTGCACATCCCGTGGGACACCGTCGACGACTACGCCACGTTGAAGCAGCACGCCGCCGATCTCGGGGTGGCGCTGGGCACCATCAACTCGAACACGTTCCAGGACGACCTGTACAAGTTCGGGTCGCTGACCCACGTCGACGTCTCGGTGCGCCAGAAGGCGATCGACCACCACTACGAGTGCATCGAGATCATGCACCAGACCGGGTCGCAGGACCTCAAGATCTGGTTGGCCGACGGCACCAACTACCCCGGTCA
Source organism: Microlunatus aurantiacus (assembly GCF_039536605.1). Classification (NCBI taxonomy): domain Bacteria; kingdom Bacillati; phylum Actinomycetota; class Actinomycetes; order Propionibacteriales; family Propionibacteriaceae; genus Microlunatus; species Microlunatus aurantiacus. Next base: position 299,483 of record NZ_BAAAYX010000013.1, on the reverse strand, counting down.
GGGCGACATCCGCGGCCGCCAGGACCGGCTGGCCGACAGCCTGCGGCAGATCTACGACCGGCTCGGCGACGACCAGCGGCTGGTGCTGGAGTACAAGTTCTTCGAGCCGGCGTTCTACCACACCGACGTCCCCGACTGGGGCACCTCGTACGCGCAGGTGACCGCTCTCGGTGAGCGCGCCCTGGTCTGCCTGGACACCGGCCACCACGCGCCGGGCACCAACATCGAGTTCATCGTGGCTCAGCTGCTGCGGCTCGGGAAGCTCGGTTCGTTCGACTTCAACTCGCGCTTCTACGCCGACGACGACCTCATCGTGGGGGCAGCGGACCCGTTCCAGCTGTTCCGGATCCTGTACGAGGTGGTCCGGGGCGGCGCGCTGGAACCGGACTCGGGCGTGGCCTTCATGCTCGACCAGTGCCACAACGTGGAGGACAAGGTCCCCGGTCAGATCCGTTCGGTGCTGAATGTGCAGGAGATGACGGCACGGGCGCTGCTGGTGGACGCGTCGGCGTTGACGTCGGCGCAGGAGGCCGGTGACGTGTTGGGGGCGAACGCGATCGTGATGGATGCGTTCTACACGGATGTTCGTGGTGATCTTGCCGATTGGCGGGAGTCGCGAGGGTTGCCGCGGGATCCGGTACGGGCTTATGCGGAGTCGGGGTACCAGGGAAAGATCGAGAAGGAGCGGGTCGGCGGGCAGCAAGCCGGTTGGGGGGCTTAGGTCTCCTTCGTGGTCGGGTCGGCACAGGGTCTCCAGGGGTCGTTCGGGGCAACCATCCGCGCTCCGCAAGCTCCGCGCTCCCGCCAGACCCATCCACGCCCCTTCTCGACCCCTGGAGACCCTGCGCCTTTGCGAGGACGTCTCCACCAGTCGAGGGAGGGCTGGGAGTGGTGACCGTGGAGTCGGACGCAGTCCGCAGCTGAATTCGTACGTGTTGATCTCTAGACGAGGAAATGATCATGGCCGTGAATCCGACCGTTGCTGACCTGGTTGGCCGTTCCAACCGGCTCGGCGCCGACCCGAAGAACACCAACTATGCCGGGGGGAACACGTCGGCCAAGGGCACCGAGATCGATCCCGTGACCGGGGAGGCCGCTGAGCTCTTGTGGGTGAAGGGTTCTGGGGGAGACCTCGGCACCCTCACGGAGTCAGGTCTGGCCGTTCTCCGGCTGGATCGGCTGAAGGCGTTGGTGGGCGTGTATCCCGGTGTGGAGCGGGAGGACGAGATGGTGGCGGCGTTCGACTACTGCCTGCATGGCTTGGGTGGGGCGGCGCCGAGCATCGACACGGCGATGCACGGGTTGGTGGACGCGGCGCACGTGGATCATCTGCACCCGGATTCGGGAATCGCGATCGCGACCGCGGCGGATGGCGAGGAGCTGACCGGGAAGATCTTCGGGGACAAGGTGGCGTGGGTGCCCTGGCGGCGACCGGGGTTCCAGCTGGGGCTGGACATCGCCGCGATCAAGGACGCGAACCCGGAGGCGGTCGGCTGCATCCTCGGTGGGCACGGGATCACCGCGTGGGGTGACACCTCCGAGGAGGCCGAGCGGAACTCGTTGTGGATCATCGACACCGCCGCTGCCTACCTCGCCGAGCACTCCGGGGCCGAGCCGTTCGGACCTGCCCTGGAGGGTTACGGGTCGCTGCCCGAGAAGGAGCGGCGCGCCAAGGCGGCTGCCCTCGCGGCGACGCTGCGGTCGATCGCGTCGGCGGATGCGCCGATGGTCGGCCACTTCACCGACGACGCTCGGGTGCTGGAGTTCCTGGCCTCGGCCGAGCATCAGCGGCTGGCCGCGTTGGGCACGTCGTGCCCGGACCACTTCCTGCGGACCAAGGTGAAGCCGCTGGTGCTCGACCTGCCCGCCGGCGCGAGTATGGAGGAGTCGATCGCGCGGTTGCGGGAGCTGCACGAGGCGTACCGGGTCGACTACCAGGGCTACTACGACCGCCACGCCGACGCCGACTCGCCGGCGATCCGCGGCGCCGACCCGGCGATCATCCTGATCCCCGGGGTGGGGATGTTCTCGTACGGCAAGAACAAGCAGACCGCCCGGGTGGCCGGGGAGTTCTACCTGAACGCGATCAACGTGATGCGGGGCGCGGAGGGTCTGTCCACGTACGCACCGATCGACGAGGCGGAGAAGTTCCGGATCGAGTACTGGGCGCTCGAGGAGGCCAAGCTGGCCCGGCTGCCCAAGCCCAAGCCGCTGGCCTCCCGGATCGCTCTGGTCACGGGTGCCGCCTCCGGCATCGGCAAGGCCATCGCCACCCGTCTCGCCGCCGAAGGTGCGTGCGTGGTGGTCGCGGACCTCGATCTGGCCAAGGCGCAGGCCGCGGCGGCGGAGATCGGGACCACCGACGTCGCTGTCGGTGTCGCCGCCGACGTGTCCGACGAGGCCGCGGTCCAGGCCGGCATCGACGCGGCCCTGCTCGCGTTCGGCGGTCTGGACCTGGTGGTGAACAACGCGGGTCTGTCGCTGTCGAAGGCGTTGCTCGACACCACGGTCGCGGACTGGGACCTGCAGCACAACGTGATGGCCAAGGGCTCGTTCCTGGTGTCGCGGGCCGCGGCGAAGGTGCTGATCGAGCAGCAGCTGGGCGGCGACATCGTCTACATCTCGTCCAAGAACTCGGTCTTCGCCGGACCGAACAACATCGCCTACTCGGCGACCAAGGCCGATCAGGCCCACCAGGTGCGGCTGCTGGCCGCCGAGCTCGGTGAGCACGGGGTCAAGGTCAACGGCATCAACCCCGACGGCGTGGTCCGCGGTTCGGGCATCTTCGCCGGCGGGTGGGGCGCGAAGCGGGCCGCCGTGTACGGGGTCGAGGAGGAGGACCTGGGCAGGTACTACGCCCAGCGGACCCTGCTGAAGCGGGAGGTGCTGCCCGAGAACGTGGCCAACGCCGTGTTCGTGCTCTGTTCCGCCGACCTGTCCCACACCACCGGTCTGCACATCCCCGTCGACGCCGGCGTCGCGGCCGCCTTCCTCCGCTGAGGACACGGCGATGACCACCAGCAGCGCCGTCACCGTGGCCGCGATCGACATCGGCGCCTCCAGCGGTCGGGTCGTCGCCGGGATCGTCCGGGACGGGACCGTCACCATCGAGGTGGTGCACCGGTTCGCCAACGGTCTGCGGACTCTGGACGGCCGGCTCCGCTGGGACCTGACCGGTCTGTACGCCGAGGTGCTGACCGGGCTCGAAGCGGTGGCGGCCCGTCACGGAGACGTGGTCAGCATCGGCATCGACACCTGGGCGGTCGACTACGGGCTGCTGGACACCGGTGGCCGGCTGCTGGCCGAGCCGACGGCGTACCGGGACGACCGGACCGAGGCGGTGATCGCGGAGGTGGACGCCCGGATCAGCCGCCGGCGCCAGTACGCGATCAGCGGGCTGCAGTTCCTGCCCTTCAACACCGTCTACCAGCTCGCGGCCGAGCAGCGCGGCGAGCTGTGGGATCGGGCGGCCCACGCCGTGCTGCTGCCCGACCTGCTGGCCTACTGGCTGACGGGCGTGCTGCGGACCGAGATCACGAACGCCTCCACCACCGGACTGCTCGACGCCCGGCTGCGCACCTGGTCGGCCGAGGCGTTCGACGCCCTCGGGCTGCCGCCCGGTCTGTTCCCGCCGCTGATCGAGCCGGGCCAGCCGGTCGGGGCGATCACCGCCGAGGTCCGGACTCGGACGGGGCTGCCTGCGACCACGACCGTGGTGGCCGTCGGCTCCCACGACACCGCGTCGGCGGTCGTGGCCGTGCCCGCGTCGGGTCGCGACGTCGCGTACGTCTCGTCGGGCACCTGGTCGCTGGTCGGTCTGGAGCTCGACGAACCGGTGATCACCGACGAGAGCCGGGCCGCCAACTTCACCAACGAGGGTGGCGTGGACGGTCGGGTGCGGTTCCTGCGCAACGTCGGCGGGCTCTGGCTGCTGCAGGAGAGCCTCCGGGAGTGGTCGGGGCAGGGCGGGGAGACCGATCTGGGCGTGCTGCTCGACGGGGCCACGCAGTGCCCGACCGGGGGACCGGTGATCGACGTCGATGACGACCGGTTCATCGCCCCGGGCGACATGCCCGCCCGGATCCAGCAGGCCTGCCGTGCCTCCGGTCAGCCGGAACCGACGACCCCGGTCGAGATCGTCCGCTGCGTCCTGGACTCACTCGCGACCGCGTACGCGCGCACGGTCGAGCAGGCCGAGCAGCTGACCGGTCGCCGGGTCGCGACGGTGCACGTGGTCGGTGGCGGGTCGCAGAACGCCCTGCTGTGCCAGCTCACCGCCGACCGCACCGGACGTCCGGTGCTGGCCGGTCCGGCCGAGGCGACCGCCCTGGGCAACGTCGTCGTCCAGGCCCGGACGGCCGGGGCCCTCGCCGGGTCCCTGGAGGATCTGCGGACGGTGCTGCGCGCCGGGCTGGAGCTGCGCCGGTTCACCCCGGGCGCGGTCGGCCCGGCGGAGCAGGAACCCTCCGCGGCCATCCCGCCGGCCGGCGGCTGACCCCTCAGGACGGGTCCGGCGGCACCGGCTCGGTGCTGGACTCGCGGACGATCAGCTCCGGCTGGAAGACCACCTCACGCGGCTCCTTGGGCTCCGGTCCGATCTGCTCGATCAGCAGCTCGACGGCCGTCTTGCCGATCAACAGCGACGGTTGCCGGATCGAGGTGAGCGGGACGACCGTCGCCGCGGCGAAGTCGATGTCGTCGTAACCGACGAGCCGGAGGTCGTCGGGGACCTTGAGCCGGGCGAGCATGGTCAGCGACTGCAGCACCCCGACGGCGAGCAGGTCGTTGGCGCAGAACGCACCGTCGGGACGCTCGGCCGGGGACCGCTGCAGGATCGTGCTCCCCGCCTTCCGGCCCTGGTGCACACCCATGCCGTCGTGCGGCAGCACCTCAAGCGCGACGCCGGGGTGGGCGGCGCAGGCCTGGTTGGCGCCGAGCAGACGATCGGCCACCTGCTGGATGCCGAGGTGGCCGCCGATGAAAGCGATCCGCGTGCAGCCCTGCTCGATCAGGTGCGAGACCGCCAGGAAGCCACCCGCCACGTCGTCGACCGACACCGAGGAGAACTGCCGCCCCTCCGCCCGGCGGTCCACCAGCACGGTGACGATGCCCCGGTCCTTGAGACGCTCCAGCCGGTCGGCGATGTCGCCCAGCGGGGAGACCAGGACGCCCTGAACCCGTTGTTGGACGAACAGGTCGAGGTAGTCCGACTCCCGGGCCGGCGACTCGTCGCTGTTGGCCAGCAGCACCGACATGCCGTGCTGTGCGGCCTGCTGCTCCGCGCCCCGGGCGACGTCGGTGAAGAACGGGTTGCGGACGTCGAGCAGGATGAAGCCGATCGAGTTGCTGCGGCCCGCCTTGAGCTGGCGGGCGGCGTCGTTGCGGACGAAGCCGAGCTGGTCGATCGCGGCCCGGACCCGTTCCCGGGTGGCCGGGGCGACCTTCTCGGGGCGGTTCAGCACGTTCGACACGGTGCCGAGAGCGACGCCGGCGCGCTCGGCGACGTCGCGGATGCTGACTTGAGGCACGAAAGAATCATGTCATGGCGGTGCGGTGCCTCGTTCCTCCGCGGCCCGGGGGCGGCGGACCTCGGCCCGACCGAGCCGAGCGGCGGGCGGCACTAGGGTTGGGCCCACCCCAACCAGGAGGTCGCCATCAAGGCCAGCAAGGACGCCCAGCTGCTGCTGTTGCAGGTTCAGTCCCTCGACAGCGCCGTGTTGCAGCTCGCGCACCGGCGCCGCACCCTGCCCGAGCTCGGTGAGCTGCAGCGGCTGGCGGTGGAGGTCGACGAGCTGGAGGACGCGCTGGTGGCGGCCGAGACCAACGTCAGTGACCTGGAGGCCGACCAGGAGCGCGCCGAGGCGGACCTGGAGCCGGTGCGGCAGCGACTGACCCGCAACCAGCAGCGGATCGCCGACGGGACGGTGCCCGATCCGAAGGCCCTGAACTCGATGATCGAGGAGGTCGAGCACCTCCAGCGGCGGATCGGGGTCCTGGAGGACGCCGAGCTGGAGGTGATGGAGGCGCTGGAGGGAGCCACGGCGGTCCGGGATCGCCGCCGGGCCGAGGAGTCGGCGCTGGCGGAGCGCAAGCGGGCGCTCGAGACGCGCCGTGACGAGCAGCTGGCCGTCATCGACGCCGAGATCGCCGAACGGCGACGGGAGCGGGACGCCCTGGCCCCGGACCTGCCGAAGGATCTGTCCACCCTCTACGCCAAGATCGCCGCCTCGCGGGGCGGGGTCGGTGCGGCCGAGCTGGTGCAGCGACGGTGCACCGGCTGTCGGCTGGAGGTGAACGCGGCCGAGCTGAGGGACTACGCGGCGGCCGCCGAGGACGAGGTGCTGCGCTGCGAGGAGTGCACCCGCATCCTCGTCCGTACCGACCAGTCCGGGCTCTGAGGCGCCGTGCCCACCCGGTTCATCGCCCACCCCCAGCCGGCCCCGGTCGAGCCCGGGACCGCGGCCGCCCCGACCACGCTGGCCGAGGCCGTGGCCGAGCTGCGAACCCGGCTGGAGATCCCGGCGGACTTCCCGCCCGAGGTGACTGCCGCAGCGGAGGCCGCTGCCCGTCGGCCGCGGCTGCCGGACCTCGACCGGACCGATCTCGAGCTGCTGACCATCGATCCCCCGGGGTCGAAGGACCTGGACCAGGCGCTGCACATCGCGGCCGCCGGTGCGGGCTTCGTCGTCTCGTACGCCATCGCGGACGTGGCCGCCTTCGTCGCCGCCGGGGACCCGGTCGACGCCGAGGCCCGTCGACGGGGGTTGACGCTCTACGCCCCCGACGTCCGTACGCCGCTCCATCCGCCGGCCCTCAGTGAGGGTGCTGCCAGCCTGCTGCCCGACCAGGTCCGGCCCGCGCTGCTGTGGACCCTGCAGCTGGACGAGGCCGGTGAGCTGAGTGCTGTCGACGTGTCCCGCGCGGTGGTCCGCAGCCGGGCCCAGCTGACGTACGAGCAGGCTCAGGAGGAGATCGACGGCGGCACTCCTCGGGACGTGCTGCGGCTGCTGGTCGAGGTGGGTCGCCGGCGCGAGGCGCTGGAGCGCGAGCGCGGCGGCGTCAGCCTGCAGATCCCCGCCCAGGAGATCGAGGTGGATGCCGCGGGCCGCTACACGCTGACCTACCGCGCGACCCTGGCGGTGGAGGGGTACAACGCCCAGATCTCCCTGCTCACCGGCATGGCCGCCGCGGGTCTGATGCTCGCGGGGAGGATCGGCGTCGTCCGCACGCTGCCGGCCGCCGAACCCGGGGCGTTGCGCCGGTTGCGCCGCACCGCGCAGGCGCTGCGGATCCCCTGGCCCTCGTCCCAGGACTACCCCGAGTTCGTCCGGAGCCTCGATCCGGCCGTCCCCGCCCACGCGGCCATGCTGAACGCGTGCACCGAGCTGTTCCGCGGCGCCGGCTACACCGCCTTCGACGGCGAGCTGCCGGCGAACACCCGGCACGCGGCCCTGGCCACCGACTACGCCCACGTCACCGCCCCCCTGCGGCGCCTCGTGGACCGCTTCGCCGGCGAGGTGTGTCTGGCCCTGTCCGCCGGGCAGCAGGTGCCCGAGTGGACCCGGACGGCGCTGCCCGCTCTGCCGGACCTGATGGCGGCGGCGGAGTCACGCTCGAAGAAGTACGAGCGGGCGGTGATCGACCTGGTCGAGGTGTCGCTGTTGCGTGACCGGGTCGGCGAGGAGTTCGACGGCACGGTCCTGGACGTGGAGAGTGACGGTCGACGCGGGGTGGTGATGCTGGCTGACCCCGCCGTCCAGGGGCGGGTGAAGGGAACCGATCTCCCGCTGGGAGCAGAGGTCCGCGTGCGGCTGGAGTCGGCTGACTGGGCCGCCGGTCGGGTCGAGTTCGTGCGGGTCTGACCGCCGCTCGGGTCTCTCCTCGGTCCTGTTCCGTTCGAGGCGGTAGGGCTGTCGGAATCCTTCACCCCGTGTCACAATAGGGGCGGATCCGGGTGCTGACGCCGGGTCGTGCCACCAGACTCGGGGGAGTAGCCAGCGGGAGCTCACGGGGGAGCCACCGCGGAGGAGCCCTGCGATGTCGAGACCTGAGCCGGAGGGTCGGGCCAGCCGCCCGATCTCCCCCCGTGGCCCGGTGCGCGCCTACCTGCACCGGTTCTTCACCAGCTGGGTGGCCGAGGACCCCGATCCGACCTACTCCCGCCTCGACCGCTGCGACGGCATCGGCCAGGTTCCCGATCCGGTCACCGAACCCGCCGTCGCCGTGCCCGAGTCCGTCGAGGTCGCCGAGCACGTGCCCGGCGGGGAGCGCACGCCGAGCCGGAGCGCCGTGGGGGGACGAGCCGGCCTGTGAGCCGGATTCTGTGCCCGAGCCTGGAGCCCGGGTGTCGGCGATGGGTCCACGATGGTCGACAGTGTGCAGAGGTCTCTGCGATCTAGCCCGTCGGGAAGTCACCGGTCCCTCCACCGCTTCAGTTCCGCCGACACCGGTCCGTAGTACGGCTTACGCGTGAAGTCGTTGCGCAGGATCCCGAACACCTGCTCGCCATCGGTGGACCCAGTGGGGCCCCGGTCACGCAGCTGATACAGCGTGGCGCAGAAGGGGTCGGCGGTCATGATGGCGCTGATCTGGGCCACGACCGCCTTTCCGATCTCTGCAGGCGGGCCGTATCCCGACACTTCGGGAAGCCCGAACTCGAGCACGGCGACGGGTTTGCCATAGCGGGCCCGTAGCTGTCGGATGTACTGCGGCACGCGGGAGATGACGACGGGCGACCTCTCCGGATAGGCGTGAACGCCGATCACATCGATCGAGGACCCGATGCCGTCGAAGAAGGTGACCCACTTGTCGTAGCGGGAGTCGTCGACGGGGTAGCCGAAAGGCGTGGTCGTCAAGGGGGCGGACGAGTGCTTACGCAGTCCCGTCCTTGCGGCCTCGAGTGTGAGCCGTAGGCGATTCAGATAGGTCGGCGTCGCGTTGGTGGGCGCGAAGGTGCGGTAGTCGCGCCCGTCATGCTCGTTGTAGACCTGCCACAGGTCCACATCGTCGCCGAGCCGCGAGGCAACGTGCTCGGTGTACTGGCTCAGGAAGCCCCGATGCTGATCGTCTGTCCAAGCCGCGTCGTTGTCGAAATCCGCCATGACCAGGGCGATCTGGAGGCCAGCCGCATCGGCCCACTCCGCAGCCTGGTCGTAGAAGTTCATGGCGCCGACATCTGGTTGCCACCGGCCGCCACGGACGGATCCGGCCGCACCCTTCGGGATGTCCATCCGGATCCAGGTCGCCCCGGCTTCTCTCAGCGCGGCGATGTCCTTCTCGGTGTTGGTCGGATTCCCGCGATCGGTGAACACCATGGCTCCGACACCACTCCGGGCTGGGGGAACACTCGGCCGGACGGTGACCGAGACGGTCGGCGTCGGCCGCGGGGTCGCGCTCGGGCTCCCGGAGGGCCGGGGGGTCGAGGTGGGAGCAGGGGGCCGCTCAACGGCACGGAGCCGGTCGTCGAGCTCCGCGTACAGACAACGGGTGTAGGCATCACCGGTCAGACCCGCACACAGGTTGCTCGGCGGCGGTTGGGCCACTGCCGGTCCGGCGGCGATCAGCAGACCGACGAGGAGCCCCGCCAGACCCCAGAGAGCGCGGCTGCTCATCGTCCGATCCTGCGGTCGGTGAGGGCCAGGGAGCGCCACAGCGGTATCGCGTGCGACCGGAGTCGAGAGCTGACATCAGTTGACTGTTTTGAAGACGGCGTCCAGCCCCGACCGAGGTGGCGGGCTGTGGATCGAGTGATGCGGAGAAGCACGACAACCTCCAGGGGTCTGAGTCGTCGCACCCCGAGAGTGGCCCCCGGCGAGCGTCGAGCGTCATGCCCGGCGCCGCCACCGCGAACGTTTCTTGATGACATCCTGGGACAGGAGTGACTCCCTGGCTACCACGTCGTCCACAACGTGGACAGCTTTTCTGGGTTGGGCGCTGGGGGGACGAGCCGGCCTGTAAGCCGGATTCTGTGCCCGGGCCGGAGCCCGGGTGGCGATCATCCATCTGCGACGACCGTTGCCGGTCGCCTGGTGCGATCTACCCGGAAGCTCGGGCGAGCAGCCCTCGAACGCTTCCGCGAGTGCCCGGAGGCACCCTTCTTGATCTTGCTCCGGGTGGGGTTTGCCTAGCCACCCCGGTCACCCGGGGTGCTGGTGGTCTCTTACACCGCCGTTTCACCCTTACCCCGATCTCCCTGGCGGGAGGTCGTGGCGGTCTGTTCTCTGTGGCACTGTCCCGCGGGTCGCCCCGGGTGGGTGTTACCCACCACCCTGCTCGTCGGAGTCCGGACTTTCCTCGGTGTCGTGCGACACCGCGACCGCCCGGCCGACTCGTCCACGGTCAGCCTACCGCTTCCCGAGCCGTACGAAACGCGGGCGTTGCTTCACGTCCGGACGTGCTCGTGGTCGTGGGAGCGGTCCCACGCTCGCCGGCACCGATGGCGTGCGGTCCTGCCCTCGGGTTGACAGCGGTCTACCATGACGCCTTATGACGGTCGAGGAGGAACCGAGGGCCTGGTCGGCGCCCTTGCCCTCTCCTCCGCCACCCCTGCTGCCGCCCCGGGTCGAGGACGAGCGGCCCGAGGGGGTGTACGCCCGGCGAACACGGCTGCGGAAGCAGGAGATCCTCGACTCGGCGCTCGTCGCCTTCGGGCAGAAGGGCTTCTACAAGGCCACGTTGGCCGACGTGGCCAGTGCTGCTGGGATCACCGCCGCCGGGCTGCTGCACCACTTCAAGACCAAGGAGGCGCTCCTGGTCGAGCTGCTCGAGCGGCGCGACCTCCTCGGCCTCCAGGACTCGCCCGGCGGCGAGCTGCCCCGTGGCCGCGCGATGCTGCAGCACCTGGTGGACACGATGGCGCGCAACATGACGGCGCCGGTGAGCACCCAGATGTACGCGGTGCTGTCCGTCGAGGCCGCCACCGACGCCCACCCCGCCCGGTGCTGGTTCCTCGACCGCTACCAGCGGCTGCGGACGCTGATCGCGGCGACGCTCGTCGACGGCGCCGCCGACGGCGACTTCGAGGTGGTGGCCGAACCGGTGTCCACCGCAGCCGCGATCATCGCCGTGATGGACGGACTCCAGATCCAGTGGCTGTACGAACCCGACTCCGTCGACATGGCCGAGATCACCTGCCGGGTGATCAACGCCCTGGTGCGACCCGCCGTACCGTTGGTGCCCCGGAACTCGGCAGCGGCGCCACCTCCGGCCTGAGTCGAGCCGACCCGCTCCGGAAGGACCTGACCGATGGATCCCCTCACCGGTTCCGTGCAGCACTACGCCTGGGGCTCCCGCACGGCCCTGCCCGCCTTCCTCGGGGTCGAACCCGACGGTCGTCCCCAGGCCGAGCTGTGGTTGGGGGCCCACCCGGGGGCTCCTTCCCAGGTGGCCGGCTCTCCGCTGCCCGACCGGATCGACGCCGACCCCACCGGGGTCGTGGGGGGCGCCTCGGTGGAAGCGTTCGGTCCCCGGCTGCCCTACCTGCTGAAGGTGCTGGCGGCCGGGGAACCCCTGTCGCTCCAGGCGCACCCGACCCGGGCCCAGGCCGAGGACGGCTACGCCCGTGAGCAGGCCGCCGGTGTCGACCCGGGCGCGCCGACCCGGCTCTACCGCGACGACTGGCCGAAGCCCGAGATGTTCATGGCCCTCGGAGACATCGAGGCGCTCTGCGGTTTCCGGGAGCCGGACACGACGTACGCGCTGTTCAGCCGGCTCGGTGTGACCGCGGCCTCCGAGCTGGTGGCCCCCCTTCAGGGCGGTGGCCCCGAGCAGCTGGCGGAGGTGTTCGCCCGGGTGCTCCGGCTGGCGGAGGGCGATCGGGAGGTCGTGGCCCAGGTCGTGACCGCGGCGGCCGAGCTCATCGAGGCGGGGGAGGGGAGGACCGACGACGAGCTCGCCCTCTTCGCGCGGACGGCGGTCGAGCTGGACGAGCACTACCCGGGCGACCCGGGCGTCCTGGCCGCGCTGCTGATGAACCGGATCGGCTACGGGCGGTTCCAGGCGTTGTTCCTGCCCGCCGGGAACCTGCACGCCTACCTGCACGGGATCGGCGTGGAGGTGATGGCCAACTCCGACAACGTGATGCGCGGCGGTCTGACCCCCAAGCACGTCGACGTGGGCGAGCTGCTGGCCGTCCTGGACTTCACCCCGGGAGTCCCGGACCTGGTCGAGGTGGTCGAGGAGGGTGCTGGCGTCTGGCGCTACCCGACGCCGGCGCCCGAGTTCGCTCTGTGGCGGCTCGACGCCGACGCCGAGGCGGTCACCGTTCCGGCGGCGGGGAGCGGCCGGATCGTGCTGGTCGTCGAAGGCTCGGTGGAGGTCTTCGACGGGTCCCGGGCAACGACGCTGAAGCAGGGGGAGTCGGTCTTCGGGTACCCGGGGGACGTGGTCACGGTGACCGGTGCCGGCGGCACCGGGACCGTGGTGGTGGCGGCGCCGGGGCTCTAGGACGTGGAGGCGAACCGCTCCGCGAACCAGTCCAGCTGCGCGTCGATCTGGTAGGGGCCGCCACCCTCGTGCCCGTTGTGACCGTAGACCCGGATCTCCTTGTCCAGCACGGGATCCGAGGCGTCGGCGCCGTACGCGTGGTAGGCGGCGAACACGGTCGAGGGCGGGCAGATCGGGTCCATCAGCGCCACCGAGAACAGCGTCGGGGCGGTGGCGAGACGGCCGAGGACGGCTCCGTCGATGTAGGCCAGGGTCGCGTACGCCTGCTCGGCGTGGTCCCGCCAGGCCGCCAGGTACTGGGTGATCTCGGCGTACGGCAGCCGGTCGGTCAGCTCCACCGCCCGGCGGATGTGACACAGGAAGGGCACGTCGGGGGCTGCCCCGACCAGCGGGATGTCGGACAGAGCGGCCAGCGCGGCGGCCGCGATGGTGATCCCGCCCCCCTGGCTGCCGCCGGTCACGATGATCTTCGACGCGTCGACCTCGGGCAGGGCGAGGGCGACGTCGAGCAGCCGGACCGCGTCGGCGTACACCCTTCGGTAGTAGTAGTGCCGGGGGTCACTGAGTCCGGAGGTCATGAAGCCCGGCGTGTGGTTCACCCCTGCCTCGGGGGCCCAGTCCGCGGTGCCGCTGGGGCCGCCGGCGCTCCAGCCCTGGCCGCGCGTGTCCATCACCAGGTGGGCGTAGCCGGCCTGGGCCCAGGTCGTGGTGGCGTGCGGGAAGCCTCGTCCACCGGAGTAGCCGTGGTACTGCACGACGGTGGGCAGCGGGCCCTCGACCCCGGCCGGGCGGTGCAGCCACGCCTTGACCGGCGTACCGCCGAAGCCGGCGTAGGTGAGGTCCTCGGTCTCGATCAGGGCGAGCTTGTTGTCGTACGGCGTCCGGTCGAGGGCGAGGTCATGACGACGGGTCTCGGCCAGCGTCTCGGTCCAGAACGGCACCAGGTCCGCCGGGATCGGGATCTCGGGGGAGTAGGACTCGAGCTCGGACAGCGGCAGGTCGAAGAGCGGCACCTGGAGAGGTTACCGATGTCCCGACACCGAGCGTCAGCGAGGCGGAGTCAGTCAGGCGCGCAGAGAACAGCGAGTGACGACTACTCAGTCTTCGCCCCAGTCGTCGTCGTCGTCCCACGACTTGTTGTTCTCCTCGACCTTGGCGAGGGCGCTCTCGGCCTCCTCTCTGGTGGCGTACGGTCCGAGCCGGTCCGTGGCCTTGGTTGCGTTGTCGTCCGTGATCACGGACTTCGTGGTGAGGTCGTACCAGAAGTGCTTGTCGGCCATGGGCGTGACGCTACTCCGTAGCATGCGGGACTGTGACCGGCCTCCGACCCGCCCCGCTCTCGCCCACCCGGTCGGTGCCCGGGTGGATCCCGCGACCGCACTACGTCGGACGGCCGGCGCCCGAACCGTACCGGGGTCCGCACGTGCAGACGGCCGACACCATCGACCGGATGCGGGTGGCCGGCCGGATCGCGGCGCAGGCGGCCCGGGCGGGCGCCGCCGTGGTGGCACCGGGCGTGACCACCGACGCGATCGACGCCGTGGTGCACGACTTCCTGGTCGACCAGGGGGCCTACCCGTCGACGCTGGGCTACCGCGGCTTCCCGAAGTCGTGCTGCACCTCGGTGAACGAGGTGATCTGCCACGGGATCCCGGACACCCGGCCGCTGGAGGACGGCGATCTGGTCAAGATCGACGTCACCGCGTTCGTGGACCGGGTGCACGGCGACACCTGCCTCACCGTGGGGTGCGGGGACGTCGACATCGAGTCACGGCTGCTGAGCGACCGCACCGAGGAGGCGCTGAGGCGGGCCATCGCGGCGGTCCGACCGGGGCGGCGGGTGAACGTCATCGGCCGGGTGATCGAGAGCTACGCGAAGCGGTTCGGCTACCACGTGATCCGCGACTACACCGGTCACGGCGTGCACAGCAGCTTCCACTCCGGGCTGGTCATCCCGCACTACGACAGCCCCCACCACGACACGGTCATGGAGCCGGGCATGACCTTCACCATCGAGCCGATGCTCGCCCTCGGGACCCACGAGTGGGAGCTCTGGGACGACGGCTGGACGGTGCTGACCCTGGACGGTTCTCGCTGCGCCCAGTTCGAGCACACCCTGGTCGTCACCGGCACCGGCGCCGAGGTCCTCACTCTCCCGGGAGCAGCGAGTGACGACACCACAGCAAGGTTGTGTTCTTAAGTGCTCCTGTGACCTTGGTCCGTGGGGAGGTTCACACGTCGCGGAGTCGAATTCGCAGGCCTGATACCAGTAACGTGTCTGGTCTAGTCCAGGGCTCACCTGGTCTGGTCCACGACTCACAGCCGGAGGCCGACGATGGGGATCCCGACACCCGACGGATCACCGGTCGACGCACCGGCGGTGCCGGTGTTCTTCCTCTCCGACAGCACCGGGATCAGCGCCGAGACGATGGGCAACGCCCTGCTGATCCAGTTTCCTGAGCTGCGGTTCGAGCGGCGGCTGATCCCGTTCATCACCACCGTCGAGGAGGCGCGCAAGGTCGTCGCCACCCTGGACGCGGCCATGGACGGACCGATCACCCCACTGGCCTTCTCCACCACCGCCGTCACCGAGATCCGCGACGAGCTGCACCGGTCACGCTGCCCGTTGATCGACTTCTTCGACCTGCACATGACCAAGGTCGAGGCGATCCTCGGCCACGAGGGACAGCGGGTGGCCGCCCGGCTGCACGGCCTCGGCGACGTCAAGCGCTACAACGCACGGATGGCGGCGGTCGAGTACGCGATCGAGCACGACGACGGTCAGAGCATGCGGGCGCTGGACAAGGCCGACGTGATCTTGATCGCCCCGTCCCGCTGCGGCAAGACGCCGACCACCATGTACCTCGCCCTGCAGCACGGCATCTTCGTGGCCAACTACCCCCTGGTGGACGAGGACTTCGACACCAACGAGCTGCCCAAGCCGATCCGTCACCTGCGCGACCGCTGCTTCGGCATCACCACCACGCCGGCCCGACTCAGCCAGGTACGCCACGAGCGGCGTGCGAACTCCCGCTACGCGTCGCTCGAGCAGTGCACCTTCGAGCTGCGGCGGGCCGAGACCCTCTACCGCATCCACAAGATCCCATCGATCAACTCCTCAGCCAAGTCGGTGGAGGAGATGTCGACGGTGATCCTGCAGTCCCGCAGCCCCCAGCCCGCCGCCTGAGCCACTCGCCCCCCGTACGCCCGCCCCGACCGACGACGACCGCCACCCCTCGAGAGGACCCCGGATGACCACCGCGACCCCCACCAGTGCAGGCCCCGCCACCGACAACGTCCGCTGGTTCTCCGAGCTGGGTCTGGCCGACCTCGAGCAGGTCGGCGGCAAGAACTCCTCGCTCGGGGAGATGGTCGCCAACCTCACCTCGGCCGGGGTGATGGTGCCCGACGGTTTCGCCACCACCGCCGACGCGTTCCGTCGCTTCATCTCCCAGACCGGGCTCGGCGACCTGATCAACGCCCAGCTGGCCGATCTCGACACCGATGACGTCGACGAGCTGGCCCGGGTGGGCCAGGGCATCCGTACGGCGATGATCGAGCAGCCGTTCCCGGCCGATCTCGAGGCCGACATCCGGGCGGCGTACGAGAGGCTCGCCGGGGACGACGCGGACGCGTCCTTCGCGGTGCGCTCCAGCGCGACCGCCGAGGACCTGCCGGACGCGTCCTTCGCCGGCCAGCAGGAGACGTTCCTCAACATCCGCGGCATCGACGCGGTGCTGACCGCCGTCCGCGAGGTGTTCGCCTCGCTCTACAACGACCGCGCCATCGCCTACCGGGTGCACCACTCCTTCGAGCACGAGGCCGTGGCGCTGTCGGCCGGGGTGCAGAAGATGGTCCGCTCCGACATCGGTGCCTCGGGCGTGATGTTCACCATGGACACCGAGTCCGGCTTCGACGACGCGGTCTTCATCACGTCCTCGTACGGACTGGGTGAAGCGGTCGTCCAGGGTGCTGTGAACCCCGACGAGTTCTACGTCTACAAGCCGGCCCTGCGGGCGGGTCGACCGGCGATCCTGAAGCGCGGGGTCGGCGGCAAGGCCATCAAGATGATCTACACCGCCGACGCGACGGTGGGCAGGACCACGGAGTTCGTGGACGTGGACGTGGCGCAGCGGGGGCTGCTCAGCCTGACCGACGACGAGGTGACCGAGCTGGCGCGGCAGGCGCTGGCCATCGAGGAGCACTACGGCCGTCCGATGGACATCGAGTGGGGCAAGGACGGCGGCGACGGTGGTCTCTACATCCTGCAGGCGCGGCCCGAGACCGTGCAGTCCCGGGCCGGCTCCACGGTGAAGCGCTACCGGTTGAACGAGAGGGGGCCGGTGGTGATCGAGGGCCGGGCGATCGGCCAGAAGATCGGTGCGGGTCCGGTCCGGGTGCTCAGCTCGGTGGCGCAGATGTCCAGCTTCGTGCCCGGTGAGGTGCTGGTGGCCGACATGACCGATCCCGACTGGGAACCCATCATGAAGCGGGCGTCCGCGATCGTGACCAACCGGGGCGGACGCACCTGCCACGCGGCGATCATCGCTCGCGAGCTCGGGATCCCGGCGGTGGTCGGCACCGGCAGCGCCACGCGCGAGCTGTCGGCCGGGCGTGAGGTCACGGTCTCCTGCGCCGAGGGCGACACCGGTTTCATCTACGACGGGCTGCTCGACTTCACCGTGCAGGAGACGGCGATGGAGGCCATGCCCGACATCCCGGTCAAGATCATGATGAACGTCGGCACCCCGGATCAGGCCTTCTCGTTCGCGAAGCTGCCGAACGCCGGTATCGGCCTGGCCCGGCTGGAGTTCATCATCAACCGGCAGATCGGCATCCACCCCAAGGCGCTGCTCGATCTCGACACCCTCGCCGACGAGGCGCTGAAGCAGCAGATCACCGAGGCGGTGGCGGCGTACGACAGCCCGCGGGACTTCTTCGTGACGCGGGTGGCGGAGGGGGTGTCGATGCTGGGGGCGGCGTTCGCGCCCCACCCGGTGATCGTGCGGATGAGTGACTTCAAGTCCAACGAGTACGCCAACCTGGTGGGCGGTGATCTCTACGAGCCGCACGAGGAGAACCCGATGATCGGCTACCGCGGTGCGTCGCGGTACCTGTCGGCCGACTTCGCTGACTGCTTCGCGATGGAGTGCGAGGCACTGAAGTACGTCCGGGACGAGATGGGTCTGACCAACATCAAGATCATGATCCCGTTCGTGCGGACGCTGACCGAGGCGAAGGGCGTCATCGACCTGCTGGCCCAGCACGGGCTGGTGCGGGGTGAGAACGGTCTGGAGGTGATCATGATGTGCGAGCTGCCCTCGAACGCCGTGATCGCCGACCAGTTCCTCGACCACTTCGACGGCTTCTCGATCGGCTCCAACGACATGACCCAGCTGACGCTCGGCCTCGATCGGGACTCCAGCCTGATCGCGGCCTCGTTCGACGAACGCGACCCGGCGGTCAAGTTCATGATCAGTGCTGCGATCCGGGCCTGCAAGGCCCGCGGCAAGTACGTCGGCATCTGCGGTCAGGGGCCGAGCGACCACGTCGACCTGGCCGAGTGGCTGCTGGCGGAAGGCATCGACAGCATGTCGCTGAACCCCGACACCGTGGTGGAGACCTGGACCCGGCTGGGGCAGCTGAACGCCTGAGTACCGGTCCGACCTCGCGGGTGGTGCGGCCCCGCGGGGTCGGGGTCGGGGCTGGTCATCGCTTTAGTTGAACGATTCCAGAGAACGTGGTTCTCTAGAGAACATGACCACCGCAGTGCAAGCGCTCAGCTGGGCCGAGCGCCTCCGGGCGGTCGGACTGCGGGTGACACAGTCCCGGCTCGCCGTCCTCGACGTCGTGGACGCCGACCCCCACCTGAGCGCCGAGCAGGTGGCGGAGCGGGTGCGGACCGGCATCGGAGCCGTGTCGACGCAGGCGATCTACGACGCCCTCAACACCCTCACCGAGCACCGGATCCTGCGTCGGTTCGAGCCGGCCGGGTCGGCCATGAAGTTCGAGGTGGCCACCGGCGACAACCACCACCACCTGGTCTGCCGGACCTGCGGGTCCGTGCACGACGTGCCCTGCGCCGTCGGTGCGATGCCGTGCGCGGTCCCCGAGGACACGCACGGCTTCCTGGTGGAAGAGGCCGAGGTCACCTACTGGGGGACCTGCCCGACCTGCGCCCAGGCGCGCTCCACGACCTGATCCACCCCGCCCACCGGTTGTCGGGGGCGGTACAACTGAACCTGCGCGGTGTGACGTTCAGCAGCGCGTAATCCGGCGGATCCGACTCCACGACCCCCGAGGAGCACGTCCAGATGACCGAGGTCAAGGCGACCACCCCCGACGGGAACCTCTCGCCCGTCGTCTCCACCACCGACACCGGTGCACCCGCCCCAAGCGACCAGTTCTCCCAGACGGTCGGCCCCGACGGCCCGATCCTGCTGCACGACTTCCACCAGGTGAACCAGATGGCTCACTTCAACCGCGAGCGGGTGCCGGAACGCAACGTCCACGCGAAGGGCGGGGGCGCCTTCGGGCACTTCGAGACCACGCACGACGTGAGCGCGTACACCCGGGCCGCCCTGTTCCAGCCGGGGGTCAGAACCGACATGCTGGCCCGGTTCTCGACAGTGGCCGGTGAGCAGGGCTCCGCCGACACCGTCCGCGACCCTCGTGGCTTCGCGCTGAAGTTCTACACCTCCGAGGGCAACTACGACCTGGTCGGCAACAACACCCCGGTCTTCTTCGTCCGGGACACCATGAAGTTCCCCCACTTCATCCGCTCCCAGAAGCGGCTCCCCGACTCGGGGCTCCAGGACTGGGACATGCGCTGGGACTTCTGGACCCTCCAGCCGGAGTCGGCCCACCAGGTCACCTACCTGATGGGCGACCGCGGCATCCCCAAGACCTGGCGGCACATGAACGGGTACGGCTCGCACACGTACCTGTGGGTCAACGGGGCCGGTGAGAAGCACTGGGTCAAGTACCACTTCCACAGCCACCAGGGCGCCGAGAACCTGACCAACGACGAGGCGGCGCTGACCGCAGCGACGGATCCTGACGCGCACCGCCGGGACCTGTTCACCGCGATCAAGCGGGGCGAGTTCCCCTCCTGGACGCTCCGCGTCCAGCTGATGCCGTACGAGGACGCCCGGACCTACCGGATCAACCCGTTCGACCTGACCAAGATCTGGCCGCACAGCGACTACCCGCTGATCGAGGTCGGCACGATGACCCTCGACCGCAACCCGGAGAACTTCTTCGCCCAGATCGAGCAGGCCGCCTTCGAGCCGAGCGCGGTTGTGCCGGGGATCGGGTTCAGCCCGGACAAGATGCTGCTCGGCCGCGTCTTCGCGTACTCCGACACCCATCGCTACCGGATCGGGCCGAACTACCTGCAGCTGCCCGTCAACAAGCCGCAGGTGCCGGTCAACTCGTACGAGTTCGACGGACCGATGCGCTACGACTTCACTCCGGGACAGCCGGTCTACTCGCCCAACAGCGTGGGCGGTCCGGCGGTGCACCACGACCTGTTCGCCGACACCGGCTGGGAGGCCGACGGCGGGTTCGTGCGGTCGGCATACACGCTGCGGCCGGAGGACGACGACTTCAGCCAGGCGAACGCCCTCGTCAACCAGGTGATGGACCAACCCGAGCGGGACCGGCTCGTGGAGACCGTCGCCTCGACCCTGGGCACCGTCCGGCCGGACATCCGCGAGCGGGTGTTCGGCTACTGGCGCCAGGTGGACAAGACCCTGGGCGACGCCATCGCCGAGCTGGTCGCCGGCCCCGGGGTCGAGCCGCACGGTCCGGCGCCGGCCGGCGCCGACCCGGACACCCCGGTGAACAAGAGCTGAGCCCCCGCCGACCCGCGCCGGTCGCCCGTACCGGGACCGGCGCGGATCGACCGGGCTCACTCCACCCGCAGGTTCGCGATCGTCGAGTCCAGGTTCTTGGCCAGCGCCCGGTTGCCGATGTCCACCGCCCCGATGAACATCGCCAGCGACTCCGGCGCCCCGGTGTCGACCACGGTCACCTCCACGGTGTCGCCCTTGGTCGTCAGCTCCGGGTCGTCGACCCGGATCTCGGCGCGGATCGACCAGCCGGGACGGCCGTCGACGGTGACCTCCTTGGACCACACGGCCTCGCGGCCGGTGAAGTACGGGTAGAGACCGGAGCTGATCACGCACTGCATCACCAGCTCCGCCGACCGTCGTGGCTCCTCGAAGCCGTCCAGGGTGAACAGCGCGCCCACAGCGAGGTTCGCGTACCAGCTGGGCGACTCGGCCTGCTTCCTCTGCTCGCCGACGTCGTAGGCCCAGCTGAACTCGGCGCCGCTGGAGTTCTGCCAGCCCCGCACCTCGGGGAAGGAGAGTCCCCCGCCGTGGACCCGGCCGTCGGAGGGGTGGTCCTGACGGACCGCCGGCTGGCCCTGCGGACAGGCACGGAGCTGTTCGGTGGGCGATGGCCTCGGCGTGGGCGTACGGGTCCGGCTGGGGGTCGGGGTGGGCAGTGACGCCGAGGGTGTCGGCGTGGGGGTCTCGGGATCGGTGGTGGGGCTGCTGTCGTCCCAGCCGGACACGGTCGAGGAGGGGAGCGGGCCGGGGTCCACGATGGGCCGGTTCCCGCTCAGACCGCGGACCACGAAGAACCCCACGAGGACCACCACCAGCAGGGCGGTGACCACGAGGATCAGCGGACCCAGGCGGCGCCGGCGCGACTCGCGCCCGCCGGTGCCGCTCGCGGGCGCGGCGGGGGTGGCTGACGCGGGGTCGTCGGTCGTGTCGTGCGACCAGGTCCGACCGTCCCAGTAGCGGAACCGGTTCGGGGTCCCGGCGGGGTCGGGATACCACCCGGGCTGCGACATTGCCTCAGGTTAACGGCGGCAGGTCCACCGGCCGGTGACCTCCGGACGGCAGGTGTCTCTCGTCTCGTCGGAGAGACACGGGGCACCTCGGTACGCGCCGGTCAGCGTCAGGCGGCAGACTGACGACGTGGACAAGCAGACCGAGTTCGTGTTGAGGGCGATCGAGGAACGAGACGTCCGGTTCGTCCGGATGTGGTTCACCGACGTGCTGGGTTTCCTCAAGTCGGTGGCCATCGCGCCCGCCGAGCTCGAGGGCGCCTTCTCCGAGGGCCTGGGCTTCGACGGCTCGGCGATCGAGGGGTTCGCCCGGGTCTACGAGTCCGACATGGTGCTGCGGCCCGACCCGTCGACCTTCCAGGTGCTGCCGTGGCGCGACGCGAGCCCGGCGACGGCTCGGATGTTCTGCGACATCGCCATGCCCGACGGCTCCCCGTCCTACGCCGATCCGCGGTACGTCCTGAAGCGCACCCTGAAGAAGGCCGCCGATCTGGGCTTCACCTTCTACACCCACCCCGAGGTCGAGTTCTTCCTGTTCAAGGACCCGCTCCTCCCGGGCGTCTCCCCGACCCCGGTGGACTCCTCCGGCTACTTCGACCACACCCCGCAGAGCACCGGGAGCGACTTCCGGCGCAAGGCGATCACGATGCTCGAGCAGATGGGCATCTCGGTCGAGTTCTCCCACCACGAGGGTGCGCCGGGTCAGCAGGAGATCGACCTGCGGTACGCCGACGCGCTGTCCACCGCCGACAACCTGATGACCTTCCGGGTGGTGGTCAAGGAGGTGGCGCTGTCCCAGGGCATCAACGCCTCGTTCATGCCCAAGCCGTTCAGCGACCAGGCCGGCTCGGGCATGCACACGCACATGTCGCTGTTCGAGGGCGACAACAACGCCTTCTACGACGCCAGCGCCGAGTACCACCTGAGCAAGGTGGCCCGCTACTTCATCGCTGGGCTGCTGCGGCACGCGGCGGAGATCACGGCGGTGACCAACCAGTGGGTGAACTCGTACAAGCGGCTGGTCGGTGGCGGCGAGGCACCCAGCTACATCTGCTGGGGTCGCAACAACAGGTCCGCCCTCGTTCGGGTGCCGATGTACAAGCCGAACAAGGGGTCCTCGGCCCGGGTCGAGCTGCGCTCCATCGACTCCGCCGCCAACCCCTACCTGGCCTTCGCCTTGATGCTGGCCGCCGGTCTGGCCGGGATCGAGGGCGAGTACGAGCTTCCCGAGGGGGCCGAGGACGACGTCTGGAGCCTGACCGAGCGGGAGCGTCAGGCGCTCGGCATCGAGCCGCTGCCGCGCAACCTGGACGAGGCGATCCGGATCATGGAGCGCTCCGACCTGGTCGCCGAGACGCTCGGGGACCACGTGTTCGACTTCTTCTTGCGCAACAAGCGGGCCGAGTTCGACGAGTACCGCCGCCAGGTGACCCCGATGGAGCTCCAGAAGCTGCTTCCGGTGTTGTGAGGCCCCCTTATGTGGGGATCTCTCACCGACATCGGTGAAAGATCCCCACCCAACTCAGGACAACAGGGGTAGCGCGCTGGAGAGGTCGGCGCGCAGACCGGAGGCGTGGACCTTGCCGGCGGCGACGGCCTCGGTCCAGGTCTGCCGGCCGGTGGCCAGCCGCAGGAAGGTGAGGGCGTCGGTCTCCACCACGTTCGGCGGGGTGCCGCGGGTGTGGGTGGGTCCGGGATCGCCCAGACCGCACTGCACGGCCGCGTACGGCGGGATCCTGACCTCCACCGACCGCCCCGGGTGCCCGTCGGCCAGGACCTGAGCCAGCGTGCGCATCGTCCGCCCCAGGGCCGGGCGCACCAGTGGCACCGGCTGACGCTCGGGGAAGGTGCGGTTGAGGTCGTCGGCGTGCACGACCAGCTCGACGATCCGGGTCTCGATCCAGTCCTCGGCGCGGAACGGCCCGCGGGGCGCGGCCAGCACGGGTGGGTACGGACCGGCCAGGGCCAACTCGAGAGTCGCCACGGCGTCGCCGAGGGCGGCCGCCAGCTCGGGGCCGGCCTGCGCGCCAGCGGTCTCCACCGTGGACGCGGCGATGGCCTCCATGCTGGGGCGGTAGCGGGCCACGAACGCGGACGGGGTCAGCGGCTTGTCCTTCGTCGGCAGCCCCAGCACCCGGGCGGAGCCGCGGACGACCAGCAGCAGGTGGGCGGTCAGCAGCCGGACGTCCCAGTCCTCCAGCACCGTCGGGCGGGCGTATGCGTCGTCCGGCAGCCCGGTCAACCAGGTGTGCACGGCGCGGCTCTGCTCGAGCAGGGCCGCGGCGGCGGTGGGTCGGCTGCGCACCCCGCTATCTTGGCCCACGTACAGCCCCGGCAGGGCCAGGTTTCACGCAAGTAACATCGGTCTCCGTGAGCCGGATCGAGACGACGCAGGGCGCGCTGGCCAGGCGTGGCTTCGCCGACGCCACCGCCGCCGTGCGGATCCTGTCGCAGTGGGAGGCCGACAACGAGTACCTGCTCGACCTCGTCGCCGACGCCGCCGACCCGGACCTGGCCCTGACCGGACTGGACCGTCTCACCGACGCGGTCCCCGGTCTGCTGAACCGGCTGGCCGGTTCCCACCGACTGGCCACCCATCTGGTGGGCGTGCTGGGCAACAGCGAGTCCCTCGGGCGACACCTGCTGGCCCATCCCGAGCACCTGGACTGGCTCGACGCCGACCTCCGGCCGTTGACCGCGGAAGCCGTCCGGGCCGAGCTGCTGCGCGCCGTCGGGGCGGATCCCGACGCCGCTCTACCGGTGGCCACGGACCCGGTCGGGGACGGGCTGCGGTTGGCCTACCGCGGGCACCTGCTGCGGATCGCGGCCTGGGACGTGTGCGACCCGGAGCCGATCGAGGTGATGCCCCTGGTGGCCTCGGCGCTGTCGGACCTGGCCGATGCCACGCTGGAGGCGGCGCTGTCCATGGGACGTGCCAAGGTCGGCCCGAACGGTCTGCTGACGCGTCTGGCCGTGGTCGGTCTCGGCAAGTGCGGGGCCCAGGAGCTCAACTACGTCAGCGACGTCGACGTCCTCTTCGTCGCCGAGCCGGTGCTCGGCGAGGACGGTGCCCCGTTGATCACCAGCGAGCAGGCGGTGAGTGTGGCGACCCGGATGGCGGCGGAGCTCACCCGGGTCTGCTCGGCGTTCACGGCGGCCGGAACCATCTGGGAGGTCGACTCGGCGCTGCGGCCGGAGGGCAAGGCCGGCCAGCTGGTCCGGACGCTCGCGAGCCATCGCACGTACTACGAGCGCTGGGCCAAGACCTGGGAGTTCCAGGCCATGCTCAAGTCCCGCCCCAGTGCCGGCGACCTGACCCTGGCCCAGGACTTCGTGGACATGGTGGCGCCGATGGTGTGGCGGGCGGCGGAGCGGGAGAACTTCGTGTCCGACACCCAGGCCATGCGGAAGCGGGTCGTCGCCCACATCCCCGCCCGGGATGCCGGTCGCGAGATCAAGCTGGGTGCCGGCGGTCTGCGGGACGTGGAGTTCTCCGTCCAGCTGCTGCAGCTGGTGCACGGCCGGGTCGACGAGCGGCTGCGGGACCGGGCCACCCTCGACGCCCTCAAGGCCCTGATCGACAACGGCTACGTGGGGCGCGACGACGGCAAGGGCTTCGGGCTCGCGTACCAGTTCCTGCGCACGCTGGAGCACCGGATCCAGCTGTTCCACCTGCGCCGCACCCACGTGCTCCCCGACAACGAGAGCGACCTGCGCCGTCTCGGTCGCTCGCTCGGCTACGCCCGGCCCGCCGAGCAGGTGATCTCGATCTGGAAGCACTCCGGGCAGCGGGTGCGCCGCCTGCACGAGCGGCTGTTCTACTCCCCGCTGCTGGACGCCGTCGCCCGGATCCCGTCCAAGGACCTGCGGTTGACCGAGTCCTCGGCGGAGGACAGGCTCAAGGCGCTCGGTTACGCCGACCCCAAGGCCGCGCTGCGCCACATCGCCGCCCTGAGCCAGGGGGTCACCCGGCAGGCCGAGATCCAGCGCCAGCTGCTGCCGGCCATGCTCGGCTGGTTCGCCACGGCCCCCAACCCCGACCACGGGCTGCTCGCTTTCCGGCAGGTGTCGGACACCCTCGGCAGCACCCCCTGGTATCTGCGGGCCCTGCGGGACGAGGGGATGATGGCCGAGCGCCTGGCCCGGATCCTCGCGTCGAGCCGGTACGCGGTGGCGCTGCTCCAGCGGGCGCCCCAGACGATGCAGATGCTGGCCGACGACGCCGAGCTGGCGCCGCGGTCGCAGGCCGATCTGTGTGCGGAGATGCGGTCGGCGGCCGGACGGCACACCGACCCGGTGCACGCCGTCGAGTCGGTCCGCGGCATCCGGCGGCGCGAGCTGTTCCGGATCGCGGCCGGCGACCTGCTGGGGATGAGCGACGTCCTGGTGGTGGGCGACGCCCTCTCCGCCCTGGCGTCGGCCACCATCGACACCACCCTGGAGATAGCCCGACGGGCCTCGGACGCGGCCGAGGTGCCGGAGATCGCGGTGATCGGGATGGGTCGCTGGGGCGGCCGCGAGCTCTCGTACGCCTCCGACGCCGACGCCATGTTCGTGATGGAGGACAGCGAGCCCGGTGCCCCGGACCGGACCAAGATCGCCGGCGCGGCTATCTCCGAGCTCCGCCGGTTGCTGACCCGGCCGAGCGCGGACCCGCCGCTCAGCCTGGACGCCGACCTGCGGCCGGAGGGCAAGGGCGGCGCCCTGATCCGCACGCTGTCGGCCTACCGCAACTACTACAGCCGCTGGTCGTCGACCTGGGAGATGCAGGCCCTGGTCCGGGCGGACGCGCTGGCCGGCAACCGCGAGCTCGGGGCGGCTCTGATGGACCTCATCGACGCGAAGCGGTGGCCCGACGGTGGGTTGACCCCCGCGCAGCTGCACGAGATCCGACGGCTCAAGGCGCGGGTGGAGGCCGAGCGGCTGCCCCGCGGAGCCAACCCGGCCAAGCACACCAAGCTGGGACCGGGCGGTCTGGCCGACATCGAGTGGACCGTCCAGATGCTCCAGCTGGAGCACGCGCACGCCGTGCCGGAGCTGCGCACCTCCCGCACCGTGGAGGCCCTCCGGGCGGCGCAGCGGGCCGGCCTGATCGACCCGCAGGACGCCGGTCACCTGGAGGCGGCGTGGCTGCTGGCCAGCAAGATCAGGAACCAGATCATGCTGGTCCGCGGTCGTGGCTCGGACTCGCTCCCCAGCGACAACCGGGAGCTGGCCGCGCTGGCCGAGCTGATGGGCTACGGACCGGGGGAGTCCTCGCACCTGCTGGCCGACTACCGGCGGGTCACCCGACGCGCGCACGCCGTCGTGGAGCGGGTGTTCTGGGGACTCGCCGAGGGTGATCAGCGGCCACACTGAGCCCGACGCCGTCCGGCCGCACCCGGACCCGACGCGCTGACCCGGTGCGGCTAGCGCAGGCCGTCGGCGGTGACCGTGACCGCCGCCTGGGGCCCGCCGGCGGGGCAGTCCGCCCCGTTGGGGTGGGTTGCGGACGCCAGGACGGTGATCTCGGCCAGCACGGTGCGGCGACCAGAGGCGGTCCACGCGCCGCTGATCTCGACCGGACCGGCTCGCAGCTGCAGCGCGTCCACGAAACCGACCAGCGTGCCGTCCCGGGACGACGAGGCCGAGCAGGTGGCGTCCGGGTCGTCGGCCGTGCACGTCTCTCCGACGGTGACGGCGCCCGGACGCAGGTCGACCAGCTGCTCCACGCACGTGTCCTGACACAGTCGCAGCTCCAACCGGGCCGCGCTCGGGACCGCGTCGCGAGTGACCGTCACGGCGACGCCTGCCGGCGAGCCGATCTCGGTGCAGGCGCGGGCACCCCGGTCGGTGGCGCTGCAGCCGAGCAGGGTGGCCACGGCCACGACCGCCACTCCGGTCCGCCACCACAGGGTCATCCCGCCATGGTGGCCCGACACCGGCCGTCGGGGCCAGCACCCGCGGCGATGTGCGCGCCGCCGGACTCCCGGCGGTGGGCCGGATCAGGGATGGCGGGACCGGGCGTACGCGCGCTGGGCCGCGGCGTAGGCCCGCAGGGTCGAGGCCGCCGTGTTCGACCAGCTGAAGGTGGCCGCATGGACCGCTGCCCCCGCTCCGAGCCACTGAGAGCCCTCCGGGTCGTCCAGGATCGAGCCGATCGCGAGGGCCCACTCGGCCGGGTCGTGGCCGGGCACCAGCAGCCCGGTGGCGCCGTCGTCGACGGCGTGCCGCAGACCCCCCACGTCCGTGGCCACGACCGGTCGACCACAGGCCTGTGCCTCGAGCGCGACCAGACCGAAGGACTCGTTGTGGGAGGGCACTCCCACCACGTCAGAGACGCAGTACCAGCGGAACAGCTCCGCGCGGGGGGAGTGCGGCCGGAACTCCACCACGTCGGCGATGCCGAGCTCCTCCGCCAGCCGGGGCAGGGTCGCCGCCCAGCCCGCCTCCGGTCCGCTCGGGCTGCCGATGATGATCAACCGGAGCCGTCGCCGACGCTCCGGCCGTTCCCGCACGAGTCGGGCCGCCGCCCGGATCAGGACGTCGGGAGCCTTGAGCGGCTGGATCCGGCCCACGAACAAGATCACCTCGGCGTCCTGGGCGACCCCGAGCTGCGCCCGGCTCCTCGGTTGGTCGCAGGGGTGGAAGGTGTGCAGGTCGACGCCCGGTGGCACCACCGCGATCTGGTCGTCGCGGGCGCCGTAGTGGCGCCGCAGCTCGTCGGCCTCGTCGGTGGTGTTGGCCGTCAGGATGTCGGCGTCGGCGACGATCTGCGCCTCGCCGCGCTCCCGGACGTCGGGCTCGGTGGCGTGCCCGTCGCCCCGCAGCTCGTTCTTCACCCGGGCCATCGTGTGCATGGTGTGGACCATCGGCAGCTGGTGCCGGGTGCGCAGCGTGCGGGCCACCAGCCCGGACAGCCAGTAGTGGGAGTGCAGCACCTGGTGGTCGGCGACCTGGGGCTCCATGGCGGTGGCGAAGTCGTCCAGCAGACCGGGGAGCTGCTCCTTGGCGATCTCGGCGACGGGCCCCGCCGTCACCTGGACCACCCGGACGTACTCGTTGACGTGCACGACGTCGGGGACACCAGGGTCCGACCGTCGGGTGAACACGTCGACGCCGAGCCCGCGCTCGCCCAGACGTCGTGCCAGCTCGGCGACGTACACGTTCAGGCCGCCGGCGTCGCCGACCCCCGGGGTGGCCAGCGGGGAGGTGTGCAGGCTGATCATGGCGATGCGCCGCGGATAGGGCATCTGTCCCGCCCGTCGTGGGGCGGGCGACGTGTCGACGGGTCGCGGAGGGAGAGGGGTCGACCGCACGCGCTCAGGCTAGTGCTTGTGGTCGGGAGCCCGTCGCATCGAGGACCTCGGGCGCCCCCGAGGGCCGCACCGGCGGGGCCCGGTCACCCGGCGGCGTCCCCTCCGGACACTAGGGTGGCCGGGTGCCGACCGACCTGATCATCGAGGTGCTCAGCGCACCCGTGGTCAACCACGCGATGGCGCACAACGGACTGCCGTTCCTGCACCGCCTCGTCGTCTCCTGGGGCGGGACGGGCGCCACCGGGACGGCGCCGGCGCCGACCGGTCTGGTGATCCGGGCCCGGGTCGTCGACACCTTCGGTGTCGTGCTGAGTCGCCCCTGGCAGCACCCGGTGGAGCGGCTCGAGGCCGGGCACCCTCTGGTCGTCGACTCCCCGGCGCTCCGTCTCGATCCGGCGTACCTCTCCTCGGTGGAGGAAGAGACCGGGGCCGAGATCGTCGTCGACGTGCAGGTCGCCGACGGCGGCGAGTCGCTGGGCGTCACCACCCACCCGATCCGGGTGCAGGCGGCCCGGCAGTGGGCGCTGGACCCGGGTGCGCCGGTGCTGTCGCTGGAGATGCTGGCAGCGTTCGTCCAGCCCAACCACCCGGCCCTGCCGGCCCTGGTCTCCGAGGCCGCCCAGATCCTGGAGCAGGCCACCGGCAGCGGGGCCCTGGCGGTCAGCCACGCCACCGGTGACCGGAACGACCAGATCGTCGCCGCCGTGTTCACCGCCGTGCACGACCGGGACATCTTCTACGCGCAACCTCCGGCCAGCTGGGGTTACGGCCAGAAGGTGCGCACGCCCGGTGACGTGCTCACCGATCGGCTCGGCACCTGCTTGGACACCACGCTGCTGCTCGCCTCGGCCCTCGAGCACGTGGGCATCACCCCGGTGCTCTGGATCGCCGCCGGCCACGCGTTCCTGGGCTACTGGCGGGAGCCGGAGCGGGGACTGCCGGACGCGGCCAGCACCCAGATCGCGGTCCCTGCGAACGCTGTCGACCTGGAGCTGATGGGCGTCCTGGAGACCACGCTGGTGACCCGCGAGCGTCGGCCGCCCCGCGATCTCGTCCGCCGGGCCCGGCAGGCGCCCCGGGACGCCTACTTCCTCGGCGGCACGGCCGAGCTGCTCGGCGTGGTCGACATCGGCATGGCCCGGATGCTGCGGGTCTTTCCGCTGCCGGCCCGACGCGAGCGGCCCGACGGGGCCGTCGAGGTGGTCGAGTACGTACCGGCGGTGGAGGTGGCCATCCCTCCCGGGCCGAGCGCGCCCGCCGGATCGCCGACCGCATCCCGGTCGGCGCGCTCGCCGGGCGAACCGGCGCCGCCGCGGGTTCAGGCCTGGAAGAACGCCCTGCTGGACCTCACGCTGCGCAACAAGCTGCTGAACCTGCGTCAGCCGATGACGCAGGTGCCGCTGCTGCTGCCGCCCGAGCACCTGGGGGTGCTGGCCGACCAGCTGCAGGACGGCCGGACCATCTCGGTGCGGGCCGTCGACGACCTCACCGGTGCCGTGGTCAGTGAGGGGGCGCGGGATGCGTACGCGCTGCCGGCCGACGTGCAGCGCGCGATGCTGGTGAGCAAGGGGACGATCTACTCCGGTCACGGCCGCGACGAGCACGACCGGGCGTTCGCCCGGTTGCGGTACCGCGCCCGGACCGGGAGGGAGGAGACCGGCGCGAACCCCCTGATGCTGGCCCTCGGCCGCCTGGACTGGCAGCTGGGGGACCGCAGCCTCGCCGCGCCGCTGCTGCTGCTGCCGGTCGACATCAAAGGCGTGGTGATGCCCTACCGGCTCGCGGCGGATCCCTCCGGTGGCGTCACGGTGAACCTCTCGCTGCTGGAGAAGCTGCGGGTCGAGTTCGGTTTCGCCGTGCCCGGCCTGGACGACCTGCCCGTCCGCGCCGACGGCGAGGGGGTTGACGTCGAGGCTGTCGTCCGGCGGTTCCGGGAGGCGATCGCCGCGTCCGGGCTGTCGTTCCGGGTCGAGAGCGAGGCGCGGCTGATCATCGGCGGCTTCACCGGTTTCCTGCTCTGGCGGGACCTGGACGAGCACTGGCCGCGGTTCGTGCAGCGGCCGCTGGTCCGCCAGCTCCTGGACGGCAAGGTCACCGACATCGCCGGGACGTCGTTCTCGTCGCCACCAGGGGCCGACCCAGCGTCCGGGGCCGCCCTGGATGCCGTCGTGGCCACCGCCCCGATCCCGGCCGACGGCGCCCAGGCCCAGGCGATCGCGGCCGCGAGGGACGGACACAGCTTCGTGCTGGAAGGCCCGCCCGGCACGGGGAAGTCGCAGACGATCACCAACATCCTGGCCGACCAGCTGGCCCAGGGTCGTCGGGTCCTGTTCGTGGCCGAGAAGGGTGCCGCGCTCGACGTGGTGCGGCACCGCCTCGGGGAGATCGGGCTGCTGCCGTTCGCCCTCGACCTCCACGACCACAACGCCCGGCCGGCCGAGGTGCGGGCCCGGCTCCGCACCGCCCTGGCCCAGCGCGCCCACCCCGACGACGACGGTTACCGCGCGGCCCTGGGCGAGGTCGAGGGGTCGGCGTCGGCCCTGCGCGGCTACGCCGATCGGCTGCACCGGCCGAACCGTGCCGGGTTGTCGCTGTGGAGCGCACGGGCGACCACGCTGGCCCGCGGACCGGGCCCCTCACTGACCATCCCCCCCGGGGTGCTGAGCACGGACCCGCGGCTGCTCGGACCATCGGCGGGTCTCGACCTCGACGGGCTCCGACGGCTGGTGGCCGGAGCCGCGGACGACCTCGGCGGACTCGATCCGGATGTCGCCCGGGCCTGGGGCTTCGTCGGTCCGGGAGAGGCGCCGGTGGACGCGGCCTCGGTGTTCGCGCTGCTGCCGGCGGCCGACACCGCCGCCGCCGACGCGACGTCCGCGGTCGCGCAGCTGACACCGGGAGCGGCCGGCCTGCTGGAGCGGGCGGCCACCGGGGACGAGCTGCAGGACCTGGTCGGGTTGCTGTCAGCGCCGCTGGACGGTCACGAGCTCGCCGAGCTCAGCAGCGCCCGGTGGTCGGCGGCCCGGGCCGAGCTGACCCGGCGCACCGAGACGCTGCGGCGGGCGTCGTCCCCCGACCTGACCGACTTCGCCCCGGAGGTCCTCGGCGTCGACCTGGGTGCCGTCCGGCAGGATCTGCGCGTCGCGGAGCACTCGTTCTTCCTCGGCCGCAAGGGACGGCTGCTGACCGCGGCCGCGCCGGTGCTGGTCCACCTGCGGCCCGGCCGCGGTGTCCCGCCGAAGGAGCTGACCGCCCGCGTCGACGCCCTCGCCGGGCTGGCCGACCAGCACCGTGCCATGATGGCGGGCTGGCAGGCACTGCCGGGGTTGAGCGGGCTGTCGTCCGGGCTCAACCTGCTGAGCGGGTCGGGCACGGAGCAGCTCGCGGACGCCCTGAGGGTCGTCGACGGGCACCTGGCCGCGCTCGGCCGGCTCGGCGCCCGGACTGCGGCCGAGACGATCGCCGTACGCCGTCGTGAACCCGAGCTGGGTGACGCGCCGGCCGCCGCGCTCGCCGAGGCGCTGACACGGCTGCAGGCGGTGTTCGCCGTGAGCCGCAGCCGCACGTCGGATCAGCAGGCGTACGGTGCGGCCGGGCTGCTGGGCGCCTGGCGGGACGGGACCGACCTCCGGCGATCTGACGGTCCGCACGGAGCCGCGCTGCGGCGCTGGCTCCGGGCGGCAACGGCGGTCGAGCCGCTGGCCGCCGAGCTGCCGGAGGCGCGCTGGCAGCTGCTCAGCGGGGTCGTGCCCGGCACCGAAGCGGTGGCCGCCCTGGAGCGGGGGATGGCCGAAGCCGCCCTGATCGAACGCTGGGACGACGGCGGGTTCACCACCTTCGACGGCGCCGGCCAGGACCGCTTCGTCGCCCGGTTCCTCGGGGCGGCCGAGGCCGTTCGTGCGGCGTCGGTCTCGGTGCTCCCGGCGGCCCTGATCGCCGCCCGCCCGTTCGGCACCGGCACGGTGTTCGCCCGGGTCGCCGCCCTGGAGCGTGAGGTCGGGCGCAGTCGGGGTGGGCTCAGCGTGCGGTCGCTGATCAGCACCTACGGCGAGGTGATCGCCACCATCACCCCGTGCGTGCTGGTCAGTCCGGACTCCCTGGCCCGGTTCATCGCTCCCGAGGCGATGGAGTTCGATCTCGTCGTCTTCGACGAGGCCTCCCAGATCACGGTGCCGGATGCCATCGGCGCGCTCGGTCGCGCCGCCGCGTGCGTGGTGGCCGGCGACTCCCAGCAGATGCCGCCGTACAGCTTCGGCCAGCCCGGTGCCGACGAGGGCGAGGACCTCGAGCACGGAGACTTCGTCGTGGTGCCGGACGAGGAGAGCGTCCTGTCGGAGTGCGTGCAGGCGGGGCTGCCGCGGTTGTGGTTGTCCTGGCACTACCGCAGCCGCGACGAGAGCCTGATCAGCTTCTCGAACGCGCAGTACTACGAGGACCGGCTGTCGTCGTTCCCCGCCTTCCCCGGCCAGCTGTACGACACCGGAGTCAGCTTCACCCGTGTGGACGGCACGTTCCTGCGCAGCGGGACCCGCGGGACGGAGAAGGGCCTGCTGCGGACCAACCCGGCAGAGGCCGCCGCGGTGGTGGACGAGGTGCTGCGACGCTGGCGTCAGCGGGAGCGCTCGATCGGCGTCGTCACGTTCAACATCCAGCAGCGCGCCCTGATCGAGTCGATGCTGTGGGACAGCGAGCTCGAGGGTCTGCGGGAGTCCCTGGCCAGCAAGGACGACGGCCTGTTCGTGAAGAACCTGGAGAACGTCCAGGGCGACGAGCGGGACGTGATCATCTTCTCCACCGGCTTCTCGGTGGACGCGAACGGCGTGCTGCCGTTGAACTTCGGGCCGTTGAACCGCTCCGGCGGCGAGCGGCGGCTGAACGTGGCCGTCACCCGGGCCCGCCGACGCGTCATGGTGTTCTGCTCCTTCGAACCCGAGGACGTGCGGGCCGACCAGACCTCCTCGGTCGGCATCCGCCATCTGCGGGCCTACCTGGAGCAGGCCAAGTACGGCGTGGCGCCGCGGGTGCGCAGTGAGGTGGCGATCGACCGGCACGCCGAGCAGGTCGCCTCGGCCCTGCGGGAGGCGGGGTGCGTGGTCCAGACCGAGGTCGGTCTGTCGGAGTTCCGCATCGACCTCGCGGTTGCCGCGCCCGGCCGAGGCGACACCCCCACCCTGGCCGTGCTGCTGGACGGGCCGGTCTGGGCCGCGCGCTCGACCACCGGCGACCGCGACGGCGCCCCGGTCAGCGTGCTCTCGGCGATCATGGGCTGGCCCGCTGTCGCCCGGGTCTGGCTGCCGGCCTGGTTGTCGGACCCCGAGGGTGTCGTCCGGGAGCTGGTGCAGCGGGCGTACGCCTCGGTGGAGGCACCCCGGCAGGTCGGCGAGGTGACGGCGTCGACGTCCTGGCAGACGTACGAGCAGCCGGGGGAGGGGCCGGCCGAACCCTCGGATCGCAAGTCGGAGCCCGAGGACCCGGAACCGGACGTGACAGCACGGGAGCCAGACGACGACCACGGCGACACGACCGCCGAGCCGGTCGGCAGCACGGAGGAACCGGACGCGACGCCTCCCGATCTGGAGCCGTACGCCGAGAGCGATCTCGGTCCCTTTCCCTCCTCGGTGCTGGAGCGGCTGGACCACGATCCCCGGGCCCGCCGCGAGGTGGTCGACGTGATGCGTCGGATCGTCGAGGAGTCCGGCCCGATCAGCGTCGAGCGACTGGGCCGTCGGCTGGTCAAGGCGTACGGGCGCACCCGGCTCGTCGACCACCGGCTGACCCAGCTGCGGGCGCTGATCCCCGAGGACGTGCGCCGCGACCGCGAGGACGGCTTCTGCTGGCCGGCCGCCCGCGACCCGCGGGACTGGACGGGCTTCCGGGTCTCCCCCGAGGCGAAGGCACGACCGTTGACCGACATCGCGCTGCTGGAGATCGTCAACGCGATGGCGTACGTGGCCGGTCAGGCGATGGGCATCGGCACCGACGAGCTGTACCGGCAGACCTACAGGCTGTTCGGCGGGAACCGGCTGACCGAACCCGTTCGCGCCCGGCTGACCGACGCGCTGCGGGTCGGCGTGGCTCGAGAACGGCTGGTCGAGCGAGCCGGGGTGGTCACGGCGTGACAGACCTGCGGCTCAGTGTGCTCGACCCGGCGTGTCGCGCCGGTTCGGCGGTTTGAGCCCCCCGTTTGTCACGAAAGCCCCGAGTCTCAGGACTCGGGGCTTCCGGACGATCACTCGAGAGCTGTGCTCAGTTCCTCAGCAGTCGTAGTACATCTCGAACTCGTGCGGCGTCGGACGGAGCCGGACCGCGTCGATGTCGGCCCGCTTCAGCTCGACCCAGGTCTCGATCAGGTCGGGCGTGAAGACGTCGCCCTGCAGCAGGAACTCGTGGTCGGCCTCGAGGGCATCGAGGGCGCCACCGAGGCTGTCGGGGACGGTGGGCACGTTGGCGTGCTCCTCCGGCGGCAGCTCGTAGAGGTCCTTGTCGATCGGGGCCGGCGGCTCGGTCTTGTTCTGGATGCCGTCCAGACCGGCGAGCAGCAGGGCCGCGAACGCCAGGTACGGGTTGGACGACGGGTCCGGGCAACGGAACTCGACCCGCTTCGCCTTCGGGTTGGTCCCGGTGATCGGGATCCGCATGGCCGCCGAGCGGTTGCGCGAGCTGTAGACCAGGTTGACCGGCGCCTCGAAGCCCGGCACCAGGCGGTGGAACGAGTTCACGCTGGGGTTGGTGAACGCGAGCAGCGCCGGGGCGTGGGCCAGGATGCCGCCGATGTACCAGCGGGCCAGGTCGGACAGACCGCCGTAGCCGGCCTCGTCGTAGAACAGCGGGTCGCCGCCCTTCCACAGCGAGGAGTGCACGTGCATGCCCGAGCCGTTGTCACCGAAGATCGGCTTCGGCATGAAGGTCGCCGTCTTGCCGGCGGCCCAGGCGGTGTTCTTGATGATGTACTTGAACTTCTGCAGGTCGTCGCCGGCGCTCAGCATGGTGCTGAACCGGTAGTTGATCTCCGCCTGGCCGGCGGTGCCGACCTCGTGGTGGGACCGCTCGACGATGAGGCCCGCGGCCTCCAGGTTCAGCGTCATCACGTCGCGCAGGTCGGCGAAGTGGTCGACCGGCGGAACCGGGAAGTAGCCACCCTTGTACTTGACCTTGTAGCCGCGGTTGCCACCCTCCTCGACCCGCCCGGTGTTCCAGGCTCCGGCCACCGAGTCGATGGCGTACGAGCCGGTGTTCTGCTTGGTCTCGAAGCGCACGTCGTCGAAGACGTAGAACTCGGCCTCGGGGGCGAAGAACGCGGTGTCGCCGATGCCCGTGGAGGCCAGGTAGTTCTCCGCCTTGCGCGCGATGTTGCGCGGGTCGCGGCTGTAGGGCTCCTTGGTCAGCGGGTCGTGCACGAAGAAGTTGAGGCACAGCGTCTTGGCGGCGCGGAAGGGGTCCAGGTACGCGGTGGTCGGGTCCGGGAGCAGAGCCATGTCGGACTCGTGGATCTTCTGGAAGCCGCGGATCGACGATCCGTCGAACGCCAGACCGTCCTCGAACACGCTCATGTCGAACGAGCCCGCCGGGACCGTGAAGTGCTGCATCATGCCGGGCAGGTCGCAGAAGCGGACGTCGACGATCTCGACGCCCTCGTCTTTGATGTAGGCCAACAGCTCGTCGGCGCTTTGGAACATCTGTCCTCCGGTGATCGTGGGTGTACCCGAGGTGCGGCTGGAACCGTACGACCAGGTACGCGTGTGGTCTCGCTGGCGCGCGCCACCCTATCGTCCTCGGCTCCAGCGAAGATACGGAGAACGGGTTTCCGTCGAGTTGCGCGTTTGTTTCACTGGTGTGACACGCGCTGTTCGCGGAAACCCGTTCTCGTCTCCCGTACCTGGTCACCCCACGAGGGGTGCCGGACCGATCAGAGGATGTGCAGCATCTCCTGGTACGTCGGCAGCGGCCACAGGTCGTCGGCCACCAGCTCCTCCAGCCCGTCGGCGGCGGCGCGGACGTCGGCCATCGGCGGGATCAGCTCGTCCTTGGCCTGGGTCGCGTGCTCCAGCGACGAGGAGTCGCCGGCCTCGTGCGCCAGAGCCGTCTCGAGGGCGGCGATCCCGGTGGTCAGCTTGGTGATCTCGGCGGTCACCGCGTCGAGCATGGTCCGGTCGGCCGGGACGTCGACGGCGGTCAGCTTGGCGACGTTGTCGGCGAGCAGCGCCTGGTAGCGCAGCGCTGCCGGCAGGATCGCCGTCTTGCCCACCCGGGCGGTCTCCACCGCCTCGACGTGCACGCTCAGGATGTACTGCTCGAGGTAAACCTCGTACCGGCTGTTCAGCTCGCGCGGGCTGAGCACCTTGTACTTGTCGAGCATCGCGATCACGGCCGGGTCGGCGAGCTCGGGCAGCGCGTCCGGGGTGGTGCGCAGGTTCTTCAGCCCGCGCTGGGCCGCCTCCTCCTGCCACGCCTGGGAGTAGCCGTCGCCGTTGAAGATCACCGCGCCGTGGTCGGTGACGATGCCCTGCAGGACCGTCTGAACCGCGTCGTTGAAGTCGGTGCCCTCGGCGAGCTTCGCCTCGATCTGGGTCGAGATGAAGTCCAGGGAGTCGGCCAGGATCGCGTTGATCGCGACCATCGGACCGGAGATGGACTGCCCCGAACCGGGGGCGCGGAACTCGAACCGGTTGCCGGTGAAGGCGAACGGGCTGGTCCGGTTGCGGTCGCCCGGGTCGGCCTTGAGCTTCGGCAGGGTGTCGACACCGACCTCGAGGGTGCCGCCGCTCTTGGAGCCGGTCGCCCCGCCCTTGGCGATCTGGTCGTACACGTCCATCAGCTGGTCGCCCAGGAAGATCGAGATGATCGCCGGCGGCGCCTCGTTGGCCCCGAGCCGGAAGTCGTTGCTGGCCGACGCGACCACAGCACGCAGCAGCCCGCCGTACAGGTGGACACCGCGGATGATCGCGGCGCAGAAGGTGAGGAACTGCGCGTTCTCGTGCGGGGTGTCACCGGGGTTCAACAGGTTGCCCTGGTTGCTGTTGCCCAGCGAGAAGTTGACGTGCTTGCCGGAGCCATTGACCCCGTTGAAGGGCTTCTCGTGCAGCAGGCAAGTCATCCCGTAGCGTTCGGCCACCTTCTTCAGGGTGGTCATCATCAGCTGCTGGTGATCATGGGCCAGGTTGGACTTCTCGAACAGCGGGGCGATCTCGAACTGACCGGGGGCGACCTCGTTGTGCCGGGTCTTGGCCAGGATGCCCTGCTTGAACAGCTCCCGGTCGACCTCGATCATGAAGGCCAGCACCCGCTCTGGGATGGCGCCGAAGTAGTGATCATCGAACTGCTGGCCCTTGGCCGGCTTGGCCCCGAACAGCGTCCGACCGGCGCTCATCAGGTCCGGGCGCGCGTAGTAGAAGTGCTCGTCGATCAGGAAGTACTCCTGCTCGGCGCCGGCGTAGGACACCACCGTGTCCACGTTGGTGTGGCCGAACAGCTTCAGCAGCCGCGCGGCCTGCACACTCATCGCCTGCTGCGACCGCAGCAGGGGTGTCTTCTTGTCCAGCGCCTCGCCGGTCCAGGAGATGAACACCGTGGGGATGCACAGGGTGTTCCCGTTCGGGTTCTCCAGGATGTACGCCGGGCTGGTCACGTCCCAGGCGGTGTAGCCGCGGGCCTCGAAGGTGCTGCGGATGCCGCCGTTGGGGAAGCTCGAGCCGTCCGGCTCGCCCTGAGTCAGCGTCTTGCCGGTGAACTGGGCCAGCGAGCTGCCGTTCGCATCGGGCTCGAGGAACGAGTCGTGCTTCTCCGCCGTCAGTCCGGTCAGCGGGTAGAAGACGTGCGCGTAGTGCGAGGCGCCGTTCTCCAGCGCCCAGTCCCGCATGGCCGAGGCGACGGAGTCGGCGATCGACGGATCGAGCGGGGCACCCTTCTCGATCGTGGCCAGCACCGAGGTGTAGACGTTCTTCGGCAGCCGGCTCTTCATCCGGGCCAGGTCGAACACGTTCTTGCCGAACAGCTGGCCGAGCGGCTCGGCGAAGTCCTTGTGCGGGATCTCGTACGACGTGACGGCCTCGACGGCGTCGTGCCGGGTGGCGCTTCCACTCATGGGTGCTCCTCGGGTGCGGGGCCCGGCCGGGGTGTGATGAGACCGTGCCCGATGGAGTCGGGGGCGTGCGGGTGGGGATGCCCCGGCGGAACCTCGACAGCGGGTTACCGGGCGAACGTACTGAGCCCACGTGTCCGGCCTGTTTCAGCCTTGTGCCGCGGACATCACAGCCCCCGGTGCGCGATCTCGGCGGCACGGTCCCCACGGTCGTGGGCGGGTAGCCTCGCCGGGTGGCCACGCGTGGAACGCCGGAGGTCCCGGCCGAGCCCTATCCGGGACAACGACTCGGTCTGCCCGAGTCCGGTCGGGGATCGCTGGCCGGCTGGCGGGCCCGGGTGGCTGCGCTGATCGTCGACTGGGCGGCGTCGATGGCCGTGGCCGTGGGGATCTTCGGCACCGTCGTCGTCACCGGCAGCGGCTGGCAGGCCTGGATGATCCTGGCCACCTTCTTCGTCGAGACCACGCTGCTGGTCACCGTGGCCAGCGGCAGCTTCGGTCAGCTGATCTGCCGGATCGCTGTCGTCCGGCTGGACACCGAGCCGGTCGGCTTCCCCAGGGCGGCCCTGCGGCAGGCGCTGATCTGCCTGGCGCTGCCGCCCTTGATCATCGGCCCCGACCGACGGGGTCTGCAGGACCTGGTGGCGACGACCGTGGTGGTAAACCGCAGGTAGGCGTGTGGTCGTGGGCTCTGTGGCCACGTGGTCTCGCTGCTCGAACATTCCGTCAGTCGACGGCATCTAGCGCAAATCCACCCGCACGGCCACGACTCTCCGTCGACTGACGGAATGTTCAACGCCACAGGTACGCCCGTACCCCCGCCAAGGGCCGACATCCCGTCGACTGACGGAATGTTCAACGAGGCGGCGTAGGTCAGCCGCTAGTAGATGGCGCCCGGATTGAGGATGCCGTCCGGGTCGAGCAGCTGCTTCACCTGCCGGTTCAGCTGGGTGACCCGCGGCCCCAGCTGGGTGGGCAGCAGCTCCTTCTTCAGCCGGCCGATCCCGTGCTCGCCGGTGATGGTGCCGCCCAGGGACAGGGCCAGCTCCATGATCTCGGTGAAGGCGAGGGCGGCCCGTTCCCGCGCGGCGGTGTCGGCCGGGTCGAACACGATGGTCGGGTGGGTGTTGCCGTCGCCGGCGTGCGCGACGACCGGGATGTCCACCTGTCGGTGCGCGGCGATGGCGGCGATCCCGGCGAACAGGGCCGGCAGCTCGGGGACCGGGGCGCCCACGTCCTCCAGCAGCAGGGCGCCACGACCCTCGACCGCCGGGAAGAAGATCCGCCGGGCCTCGGCGAACATCTCGCCCTCCTCGGCGTCGTCGGTGGTGAAGCACTCGGTGGCCCCGTTGCTCTGGCAGGCCTCCTCGGCCAGGGCGATCTCCGCGGAGCAGGCCACCCCGGGCGCGTCGGACTGGACCAGCAGCAGTGCGCCGGCTGCCCGGTCCAGCCCCATCGAGCGGTAGTCCTCGACGATGTTGATCGACGCGTTGTCCATCAGCTCGACCATCGACGGGCGGGCCACCATGCCGAGCGCGACCACGGCGCGAGCGGCCGCTTCGGGGTCGGGGAAGGTGGCCACCAGGGTCGCCCGGGGCGGCTGGGCCGGCAGCAGGCGGAGGACGGCCCGCGTGATGATGCCGAGCGTCCCCTCCGACCCCACGAACAGCTTGAGCAGGGAAAGCCCGGCGACGTCCTTGATCCGCTTGCCGCCGAGGGTGATCAGCTCGCCGTCGGCCAGCACCACGTCCAGTCCGAGCACGTAGTCGGTGGTGACGCCGTACTTCACGCAGCACAGACCGCCCGCGTTGGTGGCGATGTTGCCGCCGATCGAGCAGATCTCGTACGAGGAGGGGTCCGGGGGATACCAGAGGCCGTGGGCTGCGGCCGCGGTCTTGACCTCGGCGTTGAAGGCGCCGGGCTCGACCACCGCCACCCGGGTGGTGGTGTCGATCTCGATGGCGCGCATCCGCTCCAGCGACAGCACGATGCCGCCGTCGACGGCCGAGGAGCCGCCGGACAGGCTCGTGCCGGCTCCGCGCGGCACGACGGCGACACGGTTCTCCGCGCACCACCTGACGATGGTCTGCACCTGAGCTGCGTCGGTGGGGCGGGCCACCGCCGACGGCGTGCCGGCGTTCGGGTCCTGGGACCAGTCGCGGCGGTAGTTCTCCAGGACAGCCGGATCCGTCACGATCACGCCCTCGGGCAGGGCGGTGAGCAACGAGTCGACGGTGAGCACGCTCATGGCGCCAACCTACCTGGCGCTGCTCGGGGTCGCGGTCGAGAAGTTTTGGAGCAGAACCCACGTCGGATGTCGATAGCGGTGCAGAAGTCGGGGTGGGGGTGACCCGTCAGTCGAGGGTTTCGGCGGAGGCCAGCCAGGCGTCTTCCAGGCCGGCTTGCTCGGTGGTGGCTGCCGTCAGCTGCTGCTGGAGCTCGGCCAGCTTGCCGTAGTCGCTGGCCGTCTCGGCCATCTGCTCGTGCAGCTTCTTGACCCGACGGTCCAGCTTGGCCAGCTGGCTCTCGATCCGGGCCAGGTCCTTGCGGGCCTGCCGGGTCTCGGCCGGGGAGGGGCCGTCGGTGGCGGAAGCCGCGACCGCTGTGCCCTGGCCGCCGGTGCTCACCGTCCCGGGGCCGGAGCCGGTGCGCTCGGCGGCGTGCCGGATGTCCAGGTACTGGTCGACCCCGCCGGGCAGCAGCACGCAGCTGCCGTCGCCGAGCAGCGCGTACGTGACGTCGCACACGCGCTCGAGGAAGTAGCGGTCGTGGCTGACCACGATCAGGGTGCCGGGCCAGGAGTCGAGGTAGTCCTCCACCACGGTCAAGGTGTCGATGTCGAGGTCGTTGGTCGGCTCGTCGAGCAGCAGCACGTTGGGCTCGCCGATCAGCAGCCGCAGCAGCTGCAGCCGCCGCCGCTCGCCGCCGGACAGGTCGCCGACCCGGGTCGTGAGGCGCTCGCCGGTGAAGCCGAAGTCCTCGAGCAGGCTGGTGGCCGTCACCTCCTTGCCCGACGCGACCTGGGTGACGCGTCGCTCGCGGCTCACCAGGTCCAGCACCCGCTCCCCGGCGGGCAGCTCACCCATGGCCTGGGACAGGTGCCCGATGTCGATGGTCCGGCCGCGCTTGACCCGCCCGGAGTCCGGCGCCAGGTCCCCGGTGAGCAGGCGGAGCAGGGTCGTCTTGCCGGCCCCGTTGATGCCGATCAGACCGATCCGGTCACCCGGTCCGATCGACCAGGACAGGTCGGAGATCAGGGTCCGGCCCGGGATGCTCACGGTGACGTCGGTCAGGTCGAACACGTCCTTGCCGAGCCGGGTGACGGAGAACCGTTCCAGCTCCAGCCGGTCGCGCGGTGGCGGCTCGTCCTCGATCAGCACCGTGGCCGCGTCGATCCGGAACTTGGGCTTCGAGGTGCGGGCCGGGGCGCCGCGGCGCAGCCAGGCCAGTTCCTTGCGAAGCAGGTTCTTGCGCCGGGTGGCCAGCTGCGACGCCTGGCGGGATCGCTCGGCCCGGGCGAGCACGTACGCCGCGTAGCCGCCGTCGTACGCGTCGACCACGCCGTCGTGGACCTCCCAGACCCGCGAGCAGACGGCGTCCAGGAACCACCGGTCGTGGCTGACCACGAGCATCGCCGTGCCGCGGTCCTGGAGGGTGCGCAGGTGCTTGGCCAGCCAGTCCACCGCCTCGACGTCCAGGTGGTTGGTGGGCTCGTCGAGCACCAGCAGGTCGTGGCCGCCGAGCATCAGAGCGACCAGGGCCGTCCGGCGCCGCTCGCCGCCACTCAGCTGACCGACCGGGCTGTCCAGGTCGACGGCACCGAGCAGGTGCTCGACCAGCGCCCGGGTCCAGGAGTCGGCGGCCCACACGTGATCGGCCTCGCCGTGCACGATGACGTCCCGCACGGTCGCCTCCGGCGCGAAGTCGTCAGCCTGGTGCAGGTAGCCGATCGAGGCCGACGCCGTCCGCACCACCCGGCCGGAGTCGGGCTCGTCGATGCCGTTCAGGACCCGCAACAGGGTCGTCTTACCGGAACCGTTGCGTCCCACGACCCCGATGACGTCGCTCGCCGCGACGCCGAGACTCACCTCGTCGAGCACGAGCCGGGTGCCGTACTGCACACTCACGCGCTCGGCGTTCACTACGTTAACCATGCGTCCCCTCGCGAGCGACCGAGAGCGGAGCGCCCGGATCTGTCTGGACCGACAAGTGAGCAGACACGCTTTTCGTCTGCGAACGCGAAGGGAAGACAGATCCCCCTGGCGCGCAGCGAACAGCGAGTGAGGATTATCTGCCGCGCATCGCCTGACGGGAGCCCTTGACCTGGCGTGAGCTGGTCGGCATCGGTCCCTTGGGCATCGGGATCTGCGGGCGGACGGCGTCCAGGGCACGCAACCGCTGGCGGATGTCGGTCACCTGGTTGGACTCCAGGGTCTTCGGCAGCTTCTTGATGTGGTCGGCCAGCTTGTCCAGCGGGACCTGACCTTCCTTGCTGCCCATCACGATGGTCGTCACCTTCACGCCGTACGCCACCCGCTCGTGCTTGCGCACCTCGCCGGCGAGCAGCGCCTTGAGGCGGCCGGGCTCGCCCTCGCCGATCAGCACCAGCCCGCCCGGGCCGAGGGTGCGGTGGATCGCGTCCTGCTGCCGGGTCACGGCGATCACCGGCTTCGACACCCAGGCCTTGGGCAGCATCGACAACGCGACCTCGGCGGAGCCGGCCTGACCGGCGTACCGCTTGTAGGTCGCCTTCTTGGTCCGCCGGACCAAGAAGATCATCGCCGCCAGCATGCCCAGGGTCAGACCCAGGATGCCCGCGTAGATCGGGTGGCCGACGGCGAAGCCGATCACCAGGGCGATCACGAAGACGGCGACCCAGGGGCCGAACACCCACAGCGGCAGCTGCTTGTCGTACTCGTGGGTGAGGCTGTAGGCACGCTTGATCTGCCGCATCCGGCCCATGTCGGCCGGGTCGGTACTGGCCTTGCGGCGCGCCTTCTCGGCCTGCTTCGCGGCCTTCAGCTGCGCTTTGGCTTCCTTACCGGCTTGGTCAGCCATGCCGTACTCCCTCGGGGATCATCTGGTGGATCTGTGGTGTCGACGTCGCGACTCAGCCGGTGACAGCCGATGGTACGAGATCCTCACGGGACTCCATGGCCTGCCGGTAGAGGCGCCCGGCCCGGTAGGAGGAGCGGACCAGGGGACCGCTCAGCGCACCGGCGAACCCGATCTCGGTCGCCTCGGCCTGCAGCTCGACGAACTCCTCGGGCTTGACCCAGCGCTCGACCGGGTGGTGACGGGGCGAGGGCCGGAGGTACTGGGTGATGGTGATGATCTCGGTGCCGGCCCCGTGCAGATCGCGCAGTGCCTCCGACACCTCCTCGCGGGTCTCGCCCATGCCCAGGATCAGGTTGGACTTCGTGACCAGGCCGGCGGCCCGGGAGGCGCGCAGCACGTCCAGTGACCGCTCGTACCGGAAACCGGGCCGGATCCGCTTGAAGATGCGCGGCACTGTCTCCACGTTGTGGGCGAACACCTCGGGCCGGGTGTCGAACAGCTGCTGCAGGTAGTCGGGGTTGCCCGAGAAGTCGGGGGCGAGCATCTCCACGCCGGTGCCGGGGTTGAGCTCGTGGATCTTGCGGATGGTCTCGGCGTACAACCAGGCGCCCTCGTCGGGGAGGTCGTCGCGGCAGACCCCGGTGACAGTGGCGTAGCGCAGACCCATCTTCTGCACCGACTCGGCGACGCGGAGCGGTTCGCCGGCGTCGAAGTCGGCGGGCTTGCCGGTGTCGATCTGGCAGAAGTCGCACCGCCGGGTGCACTGGTCACCGCCGATGAGGAAGGTGGCCTCGCGGTCCTCCCAGCACTCGAAGATGTTGGGGCAGCCGGCTTCCTGGCAGACGGTGTGCAGGTCCTCGTTCTTCACCAGCTGCCGGAACTCGGTGTACTGCGGACCCATCCGTGCGGTGGTCTTGATCCAGGACGGCTTCTTCTCGATCGGCACGCTGGC
Organism: Microlunatus aurantiacus; assembly: GCF_039536605.1. NCBI lineage: Bacteria > Bacillati > Actinomycetota > Actinomycetes > Propionibacteriales > Propionibacteriaceae > Microlunatus > Microlunatus aurantiacus. The sequence goes on along the minus strand of NZ_BAAAYX010000013.1, from coordinate 254,790 downwards.
GTTGCGCACTTCGAGGCGGAGCATCTTGCGTCCTTCGGGGGCGACGGTCACCGGCTCAGCCTACTCGCTGAGCGCCCGGCCGGCTCAGGAGCGGAACGGGGCGGACGCCGGACGGCCTCCTTCAGGACACGTCGCGCCGCCGGAAGACCAGCCACGTCACCACGATGACGGCAACGAGCAGGACCGCCCAGTAGCCGAGGCCGTGGGCCAGGCTCAGCGACCGCTCCGCGACGGTGGCGGAGTCCGGATCGGTGCCCGGTCCGGCGCTGACCGGGTAGGTGGTCCCGGCGTGCACGATCGCGGTGAGATTCACCTCCGGGCTCCACGGTGCGAGGTGCTCGGCCCAGCGGGCGGTGACCGAGAGGATGAGTCGGACGTAGGTGAGGAAGAGACCGCCGAGCAGCACCCCGATGCTGGCGCCGGTGGAGCCGGTGAGCATCCCGACGCAGAAGCCGAGGACGCCCAGGACCGCCACCACCACCACTCCCCGCCCGGCCATCGCCACCAGCTGCTCGAGCCCGGTCAGTGGCTGTCGGTGCACCAGGGCCAGCACCGAGGACGCGGCTACCGTCAGTCCGGTGGCCGCCACTCCCACGAGGACGGCGAACACGGCGGCGACGGCGAGCTTGCTGGTCAGCACGACGCGCCGGTCGGGGATGAAGGTCAGCCAGTTCGCCAGGGACCCCGTGGTCGCCTCCGCACCGATGAACGAGGCGAGGGCCACGAAGAGCACCAACCCGGTCAGGTAGACGGCGAAGCTCACCGCGCCGGACACCACCTCGCGGAACGAGGTCGGGCCGAGCCCCCAGTCCGCGGGTTCCGGTGGCGGCACCGCGCACTCGTCGGGAGCGCCGCCGGAGTCGAGGCACTCTGCTTCCCACGTCTCGTGGTTGGCCTCCCAGTCGCGCTGGTACTGGTCGTACTCGGCCTGGGTCTGGGCGACCTCGGCGGCCGACGGCGGCGTGATCTGGGAGTTCACCTCGAGCTGGAACAGCGCGACCATCCCGAACAGCACCAGCAGGGCCACCACCGTGAGCCGCCGGCTCAGCAGCCGGCGGGCCTCGGCTCGCAGCGCGTTCCTCATCGTCGCCCCGATCCGTCGGGCGGCGGGACGTCTGCCCCCGCGGGGGGTGGCTGGCGCAGAACCGGAGGGTGTGTGGCCGGCGGAGCGGGGGGAACCGTGCCCAGGGTGTCGGCGGCGGTGAGCTGCAGGAAGACCTGTTCGAGGTTGGCCAGGTCACGACTCAGCTCGGACGCGTACACACCGCGCTCGGCGAGGAAGCGGTTGAGGCCGCCGGGGTCGACCGGTGAGCCGTCCGGCGCCGTGGAGACGTTCATCGCGCCGTCGGCGGCGGTGACGCAGCCGAAACCGGCTTCGGTCAGGAGGCGATGAGCGGCGGGTGGGTCGGGCACCCGGACCCGGACCCCGTGCGCGGCACCCGCGAGGATGTCGTCCACCCGTCCCTCGGCGAGCAGCCGTCCGCGGCCGATGATCGACACCGTGTCGGCGACCTGCTGCACCTCGGCCAGGATGTGGCTGGAGACGAGGACGGTCTTCCCCTGCTGCGTCAGGTGCCGCATCGTCTGCCGGATCGCGTGGATGCCGGCGGGGTCGAGGCCGTTGGTGGGCTCGTCGAAGATCAGCAGATCCGGGTCCTTCAGCAGCGTCGCTGCGATCGCCAGCCGCTGCTTCATCCCCAGTGAGTACGTCTTGTAGCGATCCCGGGATCGTTGGGCGAGTCCGACCTCCTCCAGCACGGCCCCGACGCGCTCGTCGGGCACCCCGATCCCGGTGGCCAGGAGCTCGAGGTTGCGGCGGGCGGTGAAGGCGGGGAAGAACTTGGGCTGCTCGACGATGGCCCCGACCCGGTTGACCACCTCGGGCAGGTGCCGGGGCACCTCGGTGCCGAAGATCTCGATCCGGCCGGCGTCGGCCCGGATCAGACCGAGCACCATCCGGATGGTGGTGGTCTTGCCGGATCCGTTCGGCCCGAGGAAGCCGTGCACCCCACCGGCCGGCACGTTGAGGTCGAGTCGGTCGACCGCAGGGACGGGAACGCGACGGCCCGGGTACGTCTTGTGCAGGCCTGCGGTGCGCAGCGCCCACGCTGTCGTCGGCTCGGACACGTCACCCCCTGACCTCGGTCGACTCCGACCGCTGGTTGATGGCCAGAGCCTGCCAGAGTCCGGTGTCCCCGTCGGGCTGCGACCCGCTCCGACCCGGGACGAGAGCGCACCGCCCCGGCGGTTCGAGGCCGCCGGGCGGTGAGGGCGCTCAGGTCAGGCGACGGCCAGCCCGTAGGTGACCGTCGGCTTGTCCTGCGTCGGCGCCTGGCTGAGCGGGGCCGACTGCTCATACGGCAGGAAGGACAGGTACCGCTCCAGGTGCGGACGGAGCAGGTGCGCGACCTCGGGCAGCCCGGGGGACTCACCGGTCTCGGCCGCCAGCGAGGTGACGCCCGCGTCGGTGATGCCGCACGGGATGATCGCGTCGAAGGCCCGCAGGTCGGGGTCGACGTTGAGGGCGAACCCGTGCATCGTCACCCCGGCCGCGACCCGGACCCCGATGGCCGCGATCTTCCGCTCGGGCTTGTCACCGTCGGCGGGCAGCCAGACGCCGGAGCGACCGGCGACGCGGGCGGCCGCGTGGAGGCCGTAATCCGCGCACAGGTCGATCAGTGCCTCCTCCAGCCGGCGGACGTAGTCGACGACGTAGACGGCCTCGGGGAGCTTCACGATCGGGTAGCCGACCAGCTGGCCCGGACCGTGCCAGGTGATCTTGCCGCCCCGGTCGACGTCGACCACCGGGGTGCCGTCCAGCGGCCGCTCCTGCGGCTCGGTCCGCTTGCCGGCGGTGTAGACGCTGGCGTGCTCCAGCAGCAGCACCGTGTTCGGTCGCTCGCCGGCTTTGACCTCCGCGTGGATCTGGCGCTGCGACTCCCAGGCGGCGAGGTAGTCGACCTCGCGCGTCCCGAGAGGACCGGGGTAGAGGAAGTCGAGGTTCATGACCGGAGTCTAGGCCGCGGGCGGGGTGGGGGGTGGGCGGCAATATCCGTCCACGGACGAGTACTCCGGCCTTCGGCCGACGTGGGACGCACACTTTCCACCCGTGGATGGAAAGTGTGCGTCCAGGCCGGTGCGCTGTGTCGCACGTTCGTGCACCCTTTCCGCGTTGGTGCACCTTCTTGCGGCTCGTGCACCGGCTATAGCGGGTGTACGGGCGGGGAGCGGGTGCAGCGACGGGTGAAGGGTGCAGCTGTGTGGCGGGGTGAGCACACGTGAGGTGCCGACGATGCGGGCCGGTTCGAGGAGTGGAGCGGTCAGTCGCGCAGAGAGTGCGCGATGGCCGTCGCGACGTCCGGTGCCTGGAACGTGAAGCCCTGGTCGGTCGCCTGCTGGGGCAGGAGCCAGACGTCCCCGAGGAGCTGCTCCGCGAAGTCGCCGAGGACCGCCGACAGCACCGCCTTCGGCGCCTTGAGGAAGCGCGGCCGGCGGAGCTGGCCGGCGAGCTCGTCGGTGAACTCGGCGTTGGTGGTCGGTGTGGGAAGCGTCAGGTTGTACGGCCCCGAGGCTTCGTGGTGCTCCGCGGCCCAGAGCACGAAGCGGAGGTAGTCGCCGAGCTGGATCAGCGGCATGTGCTGGGTGCCGTCGCCGAGCACCGCCCCGGCGCCCAGTGACCACGCTCTCCTCATCACCGGGAACAGCCCACCGCTGGAGTCGATCACCGGACTGGTGCGCAACAGCACCACCCGGACACCGGCGTCGGCGGCGGGCTGAGCCGTACGCTCCCACTCCGCCACCAACCCGGAGATCCAGCTGGCTCCCGCCGGCGCGGACTCGGTCAGCGGCTGATCGGATCCCTCGGACGGGTAGTAGCCGGTGGCGCTGGCCTGCAGCAGCACCGGAGCCGACCCCGTCCGCTCGAGCCGGGCGGTCAGGGCGCCGGTCAGCGTGCGCGTCGGGTTGATCCGGGAGGACCGGACGATCTCCTTGCGCTTGGTCGTGAGCGGGCGATCGGCGATACCGACCCCGCACAGGTTGACCACGGCGTCGACGCCGTCGAGGACGGCGTCGTGCAGCGTCCCGGCGTCGGGGTCCCAGCGGAACTCGGTGGCCGAGCCCGGCTCGCGACGGACGAGCCGGACCACCTCGTGACCCTCCGACGCCAACCGGACCCGGAGGGCCGTTCCCAGGAAGCCCGACGCCCCGGCCAGCAGGTAGCGGATGGCTACAGCCCCAGCTCGGCGCCGAAGTCGCCCTCTTCCAACCGGGCCTTGACCAGGGAGAGGAAGCGGGCCGCGTCGGCGCCGTCGACGATGCGGTGGTCGTACGACATGGACAGGTACATCATGTCGCGGACCGCGATGACCTCACCGAGGTTGGCGTCCTTGATCACCACCGGCCGCTTGACCAGCGCGCCGGTGCCCAGGATGGCGACCTGGGGCTGGTTGATGATCGGGGTGTCCATCAGGGTCCCGGCGGAACCGTAGTTGGTGATGGTGAAGGTGCCGCCGCTGAGCTCGTCCGGCCCGACCTTGCTCTGCCGGGTGCGGGCGGCCAGGTCGCCGATCTTCTTGGCGATCCCGGCGAGGTTCAGGTCGCCGGCGTCCTTGATCACCGGCACCAGCAGGCCACGCTCGGTGTCGACCGCGATGCCGATGTGCTCGGCGTCGGGGTAGGTCACCACCCCGGCCTCGGTGTCGATGGTCGCGTTGACCTTCGGGAACACCTTCAACGCCTCGATGGCGGCCTTGGTGATGAAGGGCAGGTACGACAAGCTCGCACCCTCGCGGGCCTTGAAGTCGTCCTTGGCCTTGGCTCGGATCCGGGAGATCGCGGTGAGGTCGACCTCGACGGTCGCGGTCAGCTGGGCCGAGACCTGGAGCGACTCCACCATCCGCTTGGCGATGGTCTTGCGCAGCCGGGACAGCTTCTCCGTCGTCCCGCGCAGGTTGCTCGGCTCGGCCGCCGGCTTCTTCGCCGCGGGGGCGGGAGCCGATGCCGCAGCGGCCGGTGCGGCCGCCGGCGCCGGTGCCTCGGCGGCCTTCTTGGCCTCCTCGGCCGCCGCCAGCACGTCCTGCTTTCGGATCCGACCGCCGACGCCGGTGCCGGTCACCGAGGACAGGTCGACGGAGTGCTCGGCCGCCAGCTTCCGGACCAGGGGGGTGACGTAGCTGCGGTCACCCTCCGCCGTCTCGCTCTTGGCGGTCTCCGACTTGGTGGGCTCGCTCTTGGTGGGCTCGCTCTTGGCGGGCTCGGACGTCGCCTCCGGCTCGGGCGTCTTGGCCTCTGGCTCGGACGTGCCCCCCGGCTGAGCCGGGATCGGCGCCTGGCCGCCCTCGTCGCCGGCGGCAGTCTGCTCCTCGATCGTGTCAGCGCTGTCCACCTGGGCCGTCTCGTTGTCCGGCGACTCGTTGTCCGGAGCCGAACCGGCCTGTGAACCGTCACCGATGACGACCAGCACGGCCCCCACCTCGACGGTCTCGTCCTCGGCCACCCGGATCTCCAGGATGGTGCCGGCGACCGGCGAGGGGATCTCGGTGTCCACCTTGTCGGTCGAGATCTCCAGCAGCGCCTCGTCGGCCTCGACGGTGTCACCCACCTGCTTCAGCCAGCGGCTGACGGTGCCCTCGGTGACGCTCTCGCCCAGGGCCGGCAACGTGACCTCGGTCCCGCCGCCACCGCCGCCGGCGGTTCCGGCCGACGGCCCGCTCGCACTGGCGTCGGCCGCGCGACCGGCGTCGGCATCCGAGCTGGGGTCTGGCTCTGTCTCCTGCTGCTCCTGCGACACCGGTGCCGCCTGCTCACCGGCATCGGGCTCGTTCTCCGACTGAGCCTCGCCGCCACCGGAGTCGCCGGCCGGCGCCTCGTCGGCGTCACCGATGACGGCCAGCTCGCCGCCGACCTCGACCGTCTCGTCCTCGGCGGCCTTGATCTCCAGCAGCACACCGGCCACGGGCGAGGGGATCTCGGTGTCGACCTTGTCGGTCGAGACCTCGAGCAACGGCTCGTCGGCCTCCACCGCATCACCGACCTGCTTCAGCCACCGGGTGACGGTGCCCTCGGTGACGCTTTCGCCGAGTGCGGGGAGAGTTACGGAAGTCGACATGAGGTGGTGGGACTCCTTCTGGCGCAGAACCGGGGGGTCAGACGCTGGTCGCGTGTGACCTGAGCGTAACGGTGTCTCTCACCCTAGTGGTCAGGGCCGGGGAGTCCATCGGGGTGTCCGAACGCCCCGGCGCGCACCCGCGGCGCCCCGCCCGGCTGCGCCCCGCCCGGCTGCGGCCCGCCTGGCGGGGTCAGCCGTGCACGTGCAGCGGCTTGCCGGCCAGGGCGAGGTGCGCCTCCCCGAGCGCCTCGGACTGCGTCGGGTGGGCGTGCAGCAGACCGGCGACGTCGGCGGGGAAGGCGTCCCAGCCGGTGATCAGCTGCGCCTCACCGATCAGCTCGCTGATCCGTGAGCCGACCAGGTGCACCCCCACCACCGGGCCGTCCACCCGGCGGATCAGCTTGACGAAGCCCTGGGTCTTCAGGATCTGGGACTTGCCGTTGCCGCCGAGGTCGTAGACCAGGGTCTGAACCTCCCCGTACGCCTCCCGGGCCGCCGCCTCACCCAGACCCACCGACGCGACCTCGGGATCGCTGTAGGTGACCCGGGGCAGGTCTTGGTCACGGACCGGGACCGGCGGGGAGTCCAGCCGGCCGGCGCGATGGGCGATCTCCTCAGCCACGAAGATCCCGTGGGCGAAGCCGCGGTGGGCGAGCTGCGGGCCGGCGACCAGGTCGCCCACCGCGTACACGCCGGCCACGGTGGTGCGGAGCCGTTCGTCCACCGTCACCAGCCCGCGGTCCAGGGCCACGCCGGCCTCGGCGTAGCCGAGACCGTCGCTCACCGGGCCGCGCCCGACGGCGACGAGCACCAGGTCGGCCACGACCTCGGAGCCGTCACCCAGCTGCAGCCGTACGCCGTCGTCGGTGGTCGTGACCTCGGTGACGCCGACACCGGTGCGCAGGGTCATACCGCGCTTGCGGAAGGCCCGCTCGACGGCCGTCGAGACCTCCGGCTCCTCGCCGGCGAGCAGCCGGGGGAGTGCCTCCACGATCGTCACCTCCACCCCGAGCGAGGTCCACGCGGACGCGAACTCCGACCCGATCACGCCGCCGCCCAGCACCACCGCGCGCTGCGGCAGCGTCTCCAGCCGGAGCGCGTGCTCACTGGTCAGCACCCGGACGCCGTCGGGGGAGACGCCGGGCAGCGTCCTGGACGCTGAACCGCTGGCCAGCACGGTGGCCGGCGCGGTGATCAGCTCGCCGCCGACCCGCACGCCGATGGTGCCGCCGACCGACTCCAGCCGTCCCTCGCCCTGCACGACGGTGATGCCGCGGCTCGAGACCAGTCCGGTGAGGCCCTTGAACAGCCGGGTCACGACCGCGTCCGCGTACGCGGTGATCTCCTTCGCGTCGATCCGGTCGAGCGTGGCGTGGATGCCGAACCGGCTGCCGTGCCGGGCCGCGTCGGCCACCTCCGCGGCGTGCAGGATCGCCTTGGTCGGGATGCACCCGCGGTGCAGGCAGGTACCGCCCAGCTTGCCCTTCTCCACCAGGCTCACCTGAAGGCCCAGCTCGGCGGCGCGCAGGGCGGCGGCGTACCCGCCACTGCCTCCGCCGAGGACGACCAGATCCGGCTGTTCCGTCATGGGAGAAAGTTAGCGCCGCGATCCCGGCGTCGGTGGTGAAGCGCTAGCCGCGTTCGATCAGGCGGGACAGCACGATGATCGACTCGGTGTGGTCGATGGTGTCGTCGCCGCGGATCCGCTCCAGGGCGCGTTCCAGGTCGCGGACGTTGCGCGCCCGGACGCGCAGGATGGCGTCCGCCTGGCCGGTGACGGTCGACGCGCTCACCACCTCGGGGATGGACTCCCAGGTGTTGAACAGCGCCTGCGGCGAGACGGTGCCCTTGCAGTAGACCTGCACGTACGCCTCGGTGCCCCAGCCGAGGGACTCCGGGTCGACGATGGTGGTGAACCCGGCGATCGTCTCGTCAGCGATCATCCGGTCCACTCGTCGCTTCACCGCCGGAGCCGACAGATTCACCTCGGCGCCGATGTCGGCGAAGGTCGCGCGCGCGTTGCGGACCAGGTGGTGCAGGATGCGTTCGTCCACGACGTCCATGGGTTCCAACCTAGTCGCGCAACGGATCGATGCTCAAGCGGAACAGACCACTGGAACAGCGGGTGAAGTCGCAAGATCCGGCGATTGATTGCGTCGATCGCGATTCCTAGGCTGAGGGGGACCGTGCCTCACCAGGACCGGCGGAGGGACGCGGTCCCTCGATCTCGTCGATCGGAGCCCACCCATGACCCATCTCGCCTACGCGCCCACCGGCAGCACGCAGCGCGTGCCCCGGCCGCGCCACTTCCTGATGACGCCGCCGCGGCACTTCGCCGTGGAGTACGCGATCAACCCCTGGATGCACCCGGGTGTGGAGGTCGACCGCGACCTCGCGCTGCGGCAGTGGCAGACGCTGGGCGACACCTACTGCCGCCTCGGGCACCGCGTGGACGTGCTCGAACCCGTCCCCGGCCTCCCCGACATGGTGTACGCGGCCAACGGCGCCCTGGTGACGCGCCGAGCGACGATCGCGGCCCGGTTCGCCTACCCGCAGCGGTCCGCCGAGTCGGGGGCGTACGCGAGCTGGCTGGAGGCACACGGACTGGGTCCGGTCCACCAGCCCGTGGAGGTGAACGAGGGGGAGGGCGACTTCCTCGTCGTCGGTGACACCATCCTGGCCGGGACCGGGTTCCGCACCACCCCCGCCGCCCACGCCGAGGTCGCTCGACTGACCGGGATGGAGGTGGTCAGCCTGGAACTCGTCGACCCCGCGTACTACCACCTCGACACGGCCCTGGCCGTGCTCGACGACCGCACGGTGGCCTACTACCCGGCGGCGTTCTCCCCGGTCGCCCAGGCGGTGCTGGCCACCCTGTATCCGGACGCCGTCATCGCCACGGCGGCCGACGCTGCCGTGCTGGGGTTGAACGCGGTGTCTGACGGCCGGCACGTCGTGCTGGCCCCGGGGGCGACCGCTCTCGCCGCGCAGCTGACCGCCCGTGGCTTCGAGGTGCTGCCGGTGGACCTGTCGGAGCTGCTCAAGGGCGGGGGCGGCGTCAAGTGCTGCACCCTCGAGCTGCGGCGCCCGCTCGCCGGCGGCGCGTCCGGGCCGGAGCTGGGAGCATGAGCCCGACCATGACCGACCGCAGCGCTGAGACCGGGACCGTGCCCGCTGAGACCGCGATCGTGCCCGCCGAGACCGGTGTCGCCGATCCCACGGCCGACGAGATCGCCCTCGAGGACGCCCACGTCGCCCACAACTACCACCCGCTGCCCATCGTCATCACCGAGGCCGAGGGCGCCTGGGTGACCGACGTGACGGGTCGGCGCTATCTCGACTGCCTGGCGGCCTACTCAGCTGTCAACTTCGGGCATCGTCACCCGACCGTGGTGCAGGCGGCCAAGGAGCAGCTGGACAAGGTCACATTGGTCAGCCGGGCCTTCCACTCCGACCAGCTCGGCACGTTCGCAGCCGAGCTGTGCGCCCTGGCCGGCAAGGACATGATGCTGCCGATGAACACCGGCGCCGAGGCGGTGGAGAGCGGACTGAAGGTGGCCCGGAAGTGGGGCCACGACGTCCGGGGGATCGAGAACCCGACCATCATCGTCGCCGCCGGCAACTTCCACGGGCGCACGATCTCCATCATCTCGTTCTCCGACGATCCCGATGCCCGCGCGGGCTTCGGTCCCTACACGCCCGGCTTCCGCACCGTCCCGTACGGCGACGTGGCCGCCGTGGAGGCCGCCTGCGACGCGAGCACTGTCGCGGTGCTGGTGGAGCCGATCCAGGGGGAGGGCGGGGTGGTGATCCCGCCGGCGGACTACCTGCCGGGACTCCGTGAGCTGTGCGACCGACGCCGGATGCTGCTGATCTGCGACGAGATCCAGTCGGGACTGGGACGGACCGGGAGGACCTTCGCGTCGGAGCACGTCGGCGTGGAGCCCGACCTGTACCTGCTGGGCAAGGCCCTGGGTGGTGGCGTGGTCCCCGTGTCGGCCGTGGTCGGCGACGCCGACGTGCTCGGCGTGCTGCATCCCGGCCAGCACGGCTCCACCTTCGGCGGCAACCCGCTGGCGGCGGCCGTCGGCCTGAGCGTGGTCCGGATGCTGGCCGACGGATCCTGGCAGCGACGGGCGACCGAGCTCGGGGCCGTGCTCGGGAACCGGCTGCGCGCCCTGGTCGGCCACGGGGTGACGGACGTGCGGTGCGTCGGGTTGTGGGCCGGAGTGGACATCGACCCCACCCTGGGCACCGGTCGCGAGGTCAGCGAGCGCCTGATGGCACGGGGGATCCTGGTCAAGGACACCCACGGCTCGACCATCCGCCTCGCCCCGCCGCTGGTGGTCACCGCCGACGAGCTGCACTGGGCCGTCGACCAGCTCGCCGAGGTCCTGGCCGACCTCGGGCGACCGCCCGTCCACCACTGACGCACTCCTCGGAGGCCCGCGCCCGTGCTGCAAGCCGTCCGCGGGCGCACCAGCCCGCCAGCGGGTCGCCGTCGTTGGGTCGGCGCTCCCTGGTCGGTCGCTCGTTCCCGGGCGCGCCTAGGACATCACCTTCATACTGGCGTCATGGGCTGGTGGAAACGGGGCACGCAGAAGCTGCGGCGGGGAGGCGGTGCGGGTAGGAGCTCGGGCAAGGTCGACGACGCCATCACGATGCACCTGCAGGAGTTCGCGAGCAGCCACCGGGGGGTCGAGGCGTTCATCGAGCCGCGCACGTCGGTCACCCAGACGACGCTGCTGCTGGTCGCCTGGGACGGGGAGTGGACCCGCCGGGTGGTGCCGTCACCGGAATGGGGACACAAGTTCGCCGAGAGCCTGCAGATCCCGGGCTACGACGCCGCCGTGGTCGGCTACCCGCAGCGGATGCGGGACTACAACACCCGCAACAAGAAGCACCCCGACCTGCGCTGAGTCACTGCGCTGCTCGCCGGCGCTCTGGGCCGCTCGTTCGTCGCGGATCAGCCCGGGACGAAGAGCGCGTCCCTGCCGATCCGCTCCTGCACTCCCGGCCGCGCCGGCCTCCGCTGGAACACTGCGCTGAGTGGCGACGCCGCTGAGCAGCGCCAGAGAGTCAGTCCTCCAGCGAGCGGGCCAGTGCGACGAGGGTGCGGACCCCGAAGCCGGTGCCTCCCGGCGACACGTAGCCGCTCCCGCCGCCGTCGGTCCAGGCGGGGCCGGCGATGTCCACGTGCGCCCAGGCGACGCCCTCGCCGACGAACTCGCGCAGGAACGCGGCCGCGACCAGTGCCCCACCCGAGCGCTCGCCGCTGGTGGACCGGATGTCGGCCACCTTGGAGTCGAGCTTCGGGCGGATGTGCTTGGGGATCGGTAGCTGCCAGACGTCCTCGCCGGCCGCCTCCGCCGCGTCCAGCACCCGGTCGGCGGTGTCGTCGTCGCTCGCCATCAGCCCGGCGGTCCGGTCACCGAGCGCGACGACGGCGGCGCCGGTCAGGGTGGCGACGTCCACGATCAGGTCGGGGGCGTCCTCGCTGGCCCGGGCGATGGCGTCGGCCATCACCAGCCGTCCCTCGGCGTCGGTGTTGCCGTTCTCCACGGTCTTGCCGCCGTACATGGTGAGCACGTCCGACGGCCGGTAGGCGGTGTCGGACGGCAGGTTCTCCGCCAGGGACGCGTACGCGGTGACCTTGACCCGCAGACCGAGGTCGGCGATCGCCCGGACTGCGGCGATGACGGCGGCGGCACCGGCCATGTCGCACTTCATCGTGTACATGCTGTCGCCGGGCTTGAGGTTCAGGCCGCCGGAGTCGAAGGTGATGCCCTTGCCGACCAGGGCCAGGTGGTGCTTCGCCCCCCGCGGGGAGTACGCCAGCCGGACCAGCCGGGGCGGCCGGGACGAGCCGCCCCCCACGGCGAGGATGCCGCCGTAGCCGCCCTTGGCGAGTGCCTTGTCGTCGAGCACCTCGACGGCCACCTTGGAGTCCCGGAGGAACGCCTTGGCCTCCTCGGCGAACGAGGCGGGGTAGAGCAGGTTCGGCGGGATGTTGACCCACTCCCGGGCCGCGGCCACCGCCTGGGCGATCGTCGCCGCGCTGGTCACCGCCTCTGTCGTGCTCACCCGACGCCCCGCCAGCGGCGTGATCACCGAGACCGAGGCCACGGCGGCGGGCTTGTCCCCCTGGCCGTTCGGGCGGTAGCCGTAGCTGCCCAGCAACGCGCCCTCGGCCACCGCCTGCACCGTCTCCGGCTCGTCCGCCCCGAGCGCCACGGCGACGTGAGCGCCACCATCGGTCTGCTTGGCCGCCTGCTTCACCCCGGCGCCCGCTGCCTGCCGCAGATCCTCGGGCGTCGGTGACTCCTCGCCCAGACCGACCACGATGACGACGGGCCAACCGCCGACCGCGGGGAGCGTCCGGGTGTGGCCGGCGTCGGTCTTGGCGCCGATGCTCGCGGCCAGGGCACTGAGCTCCAGGCCGAGCCGCTTGCTGTACTCCTTGTCCAGGCCGCTGGGCGCACCGACCACGCCGGCGGCGCCGTAGCCGACGACGAGCGCGGTCGCGGTCTTGTCGGGCGTCCGGGCGACGGTCAGGGTCGGCAGGCTGGGGACGGGCACGGGGGCTCCTTCACTCGCAGGTTCACTCGGCGGATCACCCCGGGGCAGAACTCGGGACCAGCCCACAGTAGTGGGGTAGGTTCGGCTGCGTGTCCACCGCATCATCGGCTGCTTCCCCGCCGACCGGTGGGAGCCCGCCCGAGCCACCGGCGGGTGACCCGGCCCCCGCGGCGCCCCGATCGAAGCGGTCCCCGGTCCACGATCGTCACGAGGCGGCCGGCGCCAGGTTCTCGGAGTTCGGCGGCTGGTCGATGCCCTTGGAGTACGCCGGAGCCGGCGTCCTGGCCGAGCACGTCGCGGTCCGGACCGCTGTCGGTCTGTTCGACGTCAGCCACCTCGGCAAGATTGCGGTCACGGGCTCCGGGGCTGCCGACTTCGTCAACCGCTGCCTGACGGCCGACCTGGGCAAGATCACTCCGGGCCAGGCGCAGTACTCGCTCCTCTGCAACGACGACGGCGGGGTCGTGGACGACCTCATCGCCTATCTCGCCGGGCCGGACGAGGTCCTGCTGATCCCCAACGCCGCCAACTGCGCGGAGGTCGCGAGCCTGCTGGCCGCCGCCGCGCCGGAGGGTGTCGCGGTCGAGAACCGGCACGAGGCGTACGCGGTCTTCGCCGTGCAGGGTCCCCACAGCGACGAGGTGCTGGAGGCCGCGGGGCTGCCGACGGGTCACGCCTACATGTCCTTCGCCCGGGCCGAGCTGGACGGCGTCCCGCTGACGGTCTGCCGCACCGGCTACACCGGCGAGCGCGGCTACGAGCTGGTGGTGCCCAGCGAGCAGGCGGGGCTGGTCTGGGACGCGTTGGTCGCGGCCGGCGAGCCGTACGGGATCCAGCTCGCCGGGCTCGCGGCCCGGGACACCCTGCGGACGGAGATGGGCTATCCGCTGCACGGCCAGGACATCTCGCCCGACATCTCCCCGGTGCAGGCCCGGCTGGGCTGGGCCGTCGGCTGGAAGAAGGACGCCTTCTTCGGCGACGCCGCGCTGCGGGCGGAGAAGGAAGCCACCCCGAACCGCTTGCTGTGGGGGCTTCGAGCCGTGGGCCGCGGCATCCCCCGGCCGGGGATGCTGGTCCGCGACGACGAGGGTCACGAGATCGGCTCGGTCACCTCCGGCACCTTCTCGCCCACGTTGAAGACCGGGATCGCGCTGGCCCTGCTGGACCCCCGGTTCGTGCTGGGCGAACAGGTCGCGGTCGACGTGCGTCGGCGCCGCGAGGCGTTCACGATCGTGAAGCCGCCGTTCGTCACCCCGGGCGTCCGCGAGCCGTGACGCGCCCATGACCGGACGTCGTCTGTCCCACCTGCTCCTCGCCCTGGCCGGCCTGCTGGTGGCGCTCTACCCCTTCACCCTGGGGGCCGATCCCACAGTGAGCTGTCGGGGGGTGGAGCTGAGCCCCGGGCAGAGCTGCGCCAAGGCCGACGGCAGCGCGGCGCAGAGCTATGAGGCCAGGGCCGCCGACGCGCGCAACGCCGCCCCGGTGATCGTCGGCGTCGGACTGCTGGTGGCCGCCTTCGGCGCCGGCCTCTTCGTCGCCGACGTCCGACGCGATCGGCGGGTCACAGCTGCGGAGAGCTGAGGGTCAGCCGGCGGTGAGGAAGGCGCAGGCCTGATCGGCGGACAGGGCCGCCGCGATCCGTTGCCGCCCCCGCTCGCTGAGGTCAGCGGGCAGGGCGTCGAGGTCGAACCAGCCGACCGCCAGCGACTCGTCGTCACCGACCGCCGCCTGTCCGGAGGCGTAGCGGCAGCGGAACGTCATCGAGATGTACTGACAGCGATCACCGTTCGGGTAGGTGACCTCCGGATCGGCGATCAGGCTGACCAGCCCTTCGACGACCACCCTGACCCGGGTCTCCTCCCAGAGCTCTCGGGCGAGGCTGTCCGCCGGCTGCTCACCGGGTTCGACGATCCCGGCCGGCAGGCTCCAGCGGCCGTTGTCCGACCGCTGCCCCAACAGGATCTGCTCGTGCCCGGGATCGCCCCGCAGCACGACACCGGAGACCCCCGGCAACAGCAGCGGTCGGTGACCCCAGACCTCCCGCAGCTCGGTGATGTAGGCGGGTGTCGGCATGCTCAGGGCATCCGGATGATCTGACCCGCGTACGCCAGCCCGCCCCCGAAGGCGAAGAGCAGCACCGGTGCTCCCGAGGGGAGCGGCGCCTTCTCCTGCAGCTTGGACAGGGCGAGCGGGATCGACGCGGCAGACGTGTTCCCGGACTCGGTCACGTCGGTGGCGACCACGGCGTTCACCGCCCCGATCTTGGCCGCGAGCGGTTCGATGATGCGCAGGTTGGCCTGGTGCAGCACGATCGCGGCCAGGTCCTCGGGAGCCAGAGACGCCTTGTCGATGACCTCGCGGGCGATCCGCGGCAGCTCGAAGGTGGTCCAGCGGTAGACGGCCCGCCCGTTCTGGGCGAACTTGTCGCCACCGGAGCGCTCGATCCTGACGGCGTCGCCGAGCTCGGGGACACAGCCCCACAGCACCGGGGAGATGTGCTCCTCGGGGTCGGCGGTGAGGAGGAACGCCCCGGCTCCGTCCGCGGTCAGCACGCAGGTCGTGCGGTCGGTGAAGTCGGTGACGTCGGTCAGCTTCTCCGCGCCGATCACCAGGGCCGTGGTGGAGGCGCCGGCAGCGATCGCGTGCTGCGCGATCGCGACGGCGTGCGGGAAGCCGGAGCACGCCGTGTTGATGTCCATGGTGGCCGGGGCCCCGGGGATCCCCAGCCGGTGCGCGACCCGGGCGGCCATATTGGGGGAGCGGTCCAGGGCGCTGCAGGTGGCCACGATGACCAGGTCGATCTGGTCGGCGGTCATCCCGGCCTTGGCCAGGGTGTCCAGCGCCGCCTTCTCCGCCATCACGTCGACGGTCTCGTCAGGCCCGGCCCACCGGCGTTCCCTGATCCCGACCCGCCGCTGGATCCACTCGTCGCTGGTCTCCACCATGGTCTCCAGCTCGGAGTTCGGGACCACCCGCTCCGGCTGGAAGTGCCCGACCGCCACCACTCGCGACCCGGTCACGAACGCGCCTTCTCGATCATGACCGGAGCGTATCGCCACCCTGACACGCGGTCGCAGCCGTCTCGGACGACCCCATCGGACGACCCAGCGGTCGACCCGGCCTGGACCCGGTCGGGCCGGATCAGGCCGGGGTGACCTGCGCGGGACGGCTCCGAGCCAGGCGGGTCACTCGGGGTCGGTCACTTGGGGTCGAGTGACATCGGACCGTAGACGAGACGGTCCTCCTCGTAGAGGCGAACGGCCCTGACCCCCGCCTCGCGCAGCTCGGGATAGAACTCCCCGAGCCAGGTCTCGGCATCGCCCTGACTGTGCCACCGCTGCTCCAGATCGGCCGGGATCGGTGGTTCGCCCACCCAGCGCCACGCCATCGTCGTCCCCGTCCGGCTCAGGTGAGGCGTTCGGTCGGGGAGGCCTTGCCGACGACCGACCCGTCGCGCTGCACAGCGTCGCCGAGCGCGTCGTCGATGCCGGCGAGCGTCTCGGCCGACAGCTTCTTGCCGGCCGCCTCGACGTTGGCGGTGATCTGCTCGGGACGCGAGCCACCGGTGATGGCAGAGGCGACGTTGTCGTTCTGCAGCACCCAGGCCACGGCCAGCTGCGCCATGGTCAGCCCTTCGGCCTCGGCCAGCGGCTGGAGCTTCTGGACCCTGGTCAAGGTGTCGTCGGTCAGCAGGTTCTTGATGAACGCCGAACCGCTCGGGTCGGTCGCCCGAGAGCCTTCCGGCACCGGCTGACCCGGCTGGTACTTGCCGGTCAGCACGCCCTGGGCGATCGGGGAGAAGACGACCTGGCTGATGCCCAGCTCACGGCTGGTCGGCACGACCTCGGCCTCGATCACCCGGTAGAGCGCGCTGTACTGCGGCTGGTTCGACACGAAGGGGATCCGCAGCTCGCGGGCCAGCGCGTGACCGGCGCGCAGCTGGTCCGGGGTCCACTCGCTCACCCCGATGTAGAGGGCCTTGCCCGCGCGGACGACGTCGGCGAAGGCCTCCATCGTCTCCTCGAGCGGGGTGAAGTGGTCGTACCGGTGCGCCTGGTAGAGATCGACGTAGTCGGTCTTCAGCCGCTTCAGCGAGCCGTTGATGGACTCGTGGATGTGCTTGCGGGACAGCCCGGTGTCGTTGGGTCCCTTGGGACCGGTCGGGAAGTAGACCTTGGTGAAGATCTCCAGGCTCTCGCGCCGCTGGCCGTCGAGCGCGTCCCCCAGGATCTCCTCCGCCTTGGTGTTGGCGTACACGTCGGCGGTGTCGAAGGTCGTGATGCCGGCCTCGAGGGCGGCCCGCACGCAGACGGCCGCCTTCTCGGCCTCGACCTGGGAGCCGTGGGTGACCCAGTTGCCGTAGCTGATCGCCGAGACCTTCAGCCCGCTGTTGCCGAGATACCTGAACTCCATCGTCGTCTTCCACTCCTACGTACGTCGTCGTCGAGCCAGCAGGACACCGACCCGACGTCAGACCATACTCAGCCGCACCGACAGGAACCGAGCGAGCGCTAGCGAGCGAGCCCGTCGCGAGCGGCCGTGCAGCGAAGCGCCCGGCTCCCCGAACGGGCGCAGCGAGTCGGCCCCGTCGCGAGCGACCGCGCAGCGGAGCGCCAATCGGCCCGCAGCGGAACAGCGAGTGACGACCAGCACAGGACTAATACGCATCTCCGCGCTTGATCCGCGGGGCGGGGATCCGGAACCGGCGGATCTGGATCATCCGGTTCATGCCGTACATCAGCAGACCCTTCGGCGACACCCGCGGCAGCCGCTCGGCCAGCACCCGCTTGAACCCGCGCCACATGATGAAGCCGTCGGCCAGCACGGCGAGGATGTAGACGTACATCGTGATCGTGGCGAACAACGTCATGGCCGGCCAGACCGAGTTCAAGAAGCTGAGCGCGAGGATGATCACCAGCGACGGGAGAAGGAACTCACCGACGCTGAAGCGGGCGTCGATGTAGTCGCGCATCAGCGCCTTCTCCGGGGTGGCCTCGCGGGCGTTCAGGCTCCGCATCCGCTCCGCCCGGTTCTTGGCCGCGTTCTCCTTGCGGGCCTCCTTGGGGGAGAGCTGCCGCGTCACCCGCTGCCGGCGCAGGGCCTCGGCCTCCCGGCGCGACGGCGTGGGCCCGCTCTTCTTCCGTCCGGACTCGGCGATCGTGGTCGGCAGCCCGTCGTCGGGCTCCGACTCCGGGTCCTGCGACTTGTTCCGACGGAAGAGTGCCACTGCTGCCTCTCGATGGTGCGTCCGTTGAGCACCCCGGCCGGATGGGCCACCGGGCTGGGTGACGAGGGTGGTCGTCCCTGGATTCTGTCAGGGGATACCCGCGATCTCGAATCTCGCGGCCGGTTCGGTGTCGCGGTTTCGGCGACGGGGATACGGTAGAAGCCTGTGCACGACCGCTCCGGGCGCACGGTCCGGGACTCCGAAGGGACCAGTTGAGGACACGATGGCCGGCATCTTCCAGCGAATGTCATTGATTTTCCGCGCCAAGACGGACAAGGCCCTGGACAAGTTCGAGGATCCGCGCGAGACGCTCGACTACTCCTACCAGCGTCAGCTCGATCTGCTGCAGAAGGTGCGCCGTGGGGTGGCCGACGTGGCGACGAGCCGCAAGCGGGTGGAGCTGCAGGCCAACGGCCTCAACACGCAGGTGGAGAAGCTGACCGAGCAGGCGCAGAAGGCGCTCGAGGTCGGCCGCGAGGACCTCGCCCGCGAGGCCCTGACGCGGCGGTCCGGTGTCCAGCAGCAGCTGAGCGACCTCCAGGTCCAGCACGCGCAGCTGCAGGGCGAGGAGGAGAAGCTCACCCGGGCCAGCCAGCGGCTGCAGGCGAAGGTGGACTCCTTCCGCACCCGCAAGGAGACGATCAAGGCCACCTACTCCGCCGCCGAGGCCCAGACCCGGATCAACGAGGCGTTCTCGGGGATCAGCGAGGAGATGGGCGACGTCGGCCTCGCCATCCAGCGGGCCGAGGACAAGACCCAGCAGATGCAGGCGCGAGCTGGCGCGATCGACGAGCTGCTCGCGTCCGGTGCGCTGGACGACCCGACCGGCACGGCCAAGGACGACATCACCCGCGAGCTCGAGCAGCTCGCCTCCACCTCCGAGGTCGAGGACGAGCTGAGCCGGATGAAGGCGCAGCTCGGGGCCGGACCGGCGAGCGCGCCGCAGGCCATCGAAGGGGCCGGCCAGCCTCCGGTCGCGCAGCCGGTGCAGAACCAGACGTACGCCCCGCCGCCCGCCGCCCCCCAGCCCAACCAGGGGGACCTGCGATGATCGTCCGGATCCTCAGTGAGGGTCAGTGGCGGATCGAGAGCGACGCACGGAACGCGCTGAACGCTCTCGACGATGCGGTCGAGGCCGCGGTCAAGGTCGGGGACCAGGATCAGCTGGCCCAGGCGCTGCGGTCGCTGCACGACCAGGTGCGTGCCGTAGGGGTCGTGGTGCCCGACGACGAGATCACCGACTCCGACCTGATCCTGCCGGACGTGGACGCCTCGCTCGACGAGGTGCGTGCCCTGCTCAGCGAGAGCGACGAGGGCCTCATCCCGAACTGAGGTCCGCTTTTCGGGCGCGACTAGGGTCGTGATCATGGAACTGTTCCCCCTGGGCCCGTACGAGGTCTCCCGTGTCGGCTTCGGCGCCATGCAGCTGCCCGGCCCCGGGGTGAAGGGTCCGCCGAAGGACCGCGACCAGGCTCTGGCCGTGCTGCGGCGGGCGGTGCAGGCGGGCGTCAACCACATCGACACCGCCCAGTACTACGGCCCCGACGTCTCCAACGAGCTCATCCGCGAGGCACTGCACCCGTACGCCGACAACCTGGCCCTGGTCTCCAAGGTCGGGGCCCGGCGCGACGAGAAGGGCGGCTGGATCCCCTGGGACGCGCCCGACGAGCTGCGCCAGGGGATCGAGGACAACCTCCGCAGCCTGCAGACCGAGCGCCTGGCGGCGGTCAACCTGCGGATCATGGACAGCCCCGGGCCGGACCAGAAGTTCGACGACCAGCTGACGGCGATGATCAAGGCCCAGGCGGACGGGCTCATCGCCGGCATCGGTCTCAGCACCATCACCGTCGAGCACCTCGAGCACGCCCTCCAGCGCACCGACGTGCTGTGCGTGCAGAACCCGTACAACCTGCTGGAGCGTGAGTCGCAGCCGGTGCTGGATCTCTGCGCGGACTACGGCATCGCCTTCGTGCCCTACTTCCCGCTCGGCTCCGCGTTCCGGGCGAAGAACCCGGTGCTCAACCACCCCGAGGTGGCGGCGGCCGCGGAGCGGCTCGGCCGCACCCCGGCCCAGACGGTGCTGGCCTGGACGTTGACCCGAGGAGCGAACGTGTTGTTGATCCCCGGCACCTCGTCTCTGGCCCACCTGGAGGAGAACCTCGCCGTAGCCGACATCGAGCTCGACCCGGAGTCGAAGACCGCCCTGGACGGGCTGGCCTGAGTCGGCTCAGGCCCGCAGACAGAGGTCGCGGAGAAGGGCGATCTCCGCGAGGTGGTGGATCAGCTCGCGGTGGATGTGGAGCACCAGGTCGGCCATCGGCGACGCCTCGAAACCGGGCTCGCCGCAGGGGGCCACGAGTGCCTCCGGGCTGAGGGCGCGGACGCCGGTGATCCACCGGGCGTAGTACCCGTCCAGCAGGTCGAGTGACCGGTCCGCCGAGATCGGGTAGTCGAACTCCTGGTACGACACCGGTGGACCGCCGAAGTAGCGCCCGTTCCGCTCGCCCAGCACGCCGACGATCACGTGCCCGAGTCGCCAGGCGATCGTCGTCACGGGGGCCGGCGAGGGTTCGGGCTGGTCGAAGTCGATGACGAAGTCCCCGGCGCCCACCGGCATCGCCACCGCCTCGGCGCGGGGCCGGATGCTCCAGCAGCCGGCCACCGGCTCCCAGAGGTACTCCCGGTCGGTGAGCCCGTCGAGGCGGGGCCGTGCCTGGTGCTGCCAGTGCCAGTCGATCTGATCAGCGAGAGAGGTGGTCCAGTCCATGGTGCGAACCTGCCACCGCCCACCGACACTCCTGCTGCGTCACCGCCTGACAGGATGCCTGCCGTGCGTGTGCTGATCTGTCCCGATCGGATGGGGGCCCTGTCCTCGGCCGAGGCAGGGCGTGCGCTGGCCGAGGGCTGGCCGGACGCCGAGCTCCGTCCGGTGGGTGAGGCGGGTCGGGGGTTCGTCGAGGCCACCGCCGATGGTGGCGGTGGCACCCTGCAGCGCGCGGTCTGGGACGGCCTGCCGGTCGAGTGGGCGTGCGACGGGACCGACGCCGTGCTGGCCGTGAGCGGGGTCGGCGGTGCAGCCGTGGAGGGCAGCCCGATCCCGTACGGGTCCGGCTCGACGCTCCTCGGCCGAGCCATGGCGACGATCCTGACCGAGCAGCGCCCCCGCCGCCTGCTCGTCGACCTCGCCGGGATCGACGTGCACGACGCCGGAGCGGGGCTGCTGGCCGGACTCGGCGCACGGTCGTCGGGTGCCGACCTGACGTTCGGTGTGGCCGGGTTGGCCGGACTCTCCGCGGTGGATCTGGGCCCCGCCCGGGATCTGCTCGACGGTGTCGAGCTGGTCGGGGTGGTTCCGACACCCGAGCGGGAAGCCCAGCTGCTGGGCCTGCGCGGGATCACGTCCCGGCGCGGCCGGGCGGCAGGCGAGGACCCGGCCCCGCTGCTGGCCGCGGACTCGGCCCTGCAGCACCTCACCGAGCTGGTGGCGCCCGGGCAGGCAGGGGTTCCCGGCGCCGGTGCCTGCGGGGGCCTGGGGTGGGTCGTCCTCGCTCTCGGCGGACGTCTGGCCACCGGGCCCGACCTCGCGCTGGCCGATCCGGGTCACCGACCGGATCTGGTGGTGTCGGGATGCGGTGTGTTCGACTTCGCGTCGCGGGGCGGGGGAGTGGTGGCGGCCGCGGCTCGGATCGCCGCCGACCACCTCGCGCCGTGCGTGATCGTGGCCGGCGAGGTCCTGATCGGCGCCCGGGAGATGCGGACCATGGGGATCGAGGCCGCGTACCCGATCCGGGTCTCGAGCCTGGACCACCCCACCGGCGGCGACCTGACGGCCGACGAGATCGCGCAGGCCGCCGTGCGGGTCGCGCGCAGCTGGCACTGGTGACCCCCACCACACGATCTTCCGACCCTCGCGGTACCGGTCTAGACTGACTGGTGGATGATGTCCGCCCTCGGGGGTGGGCTCACCCCAGACCAGCGAGTTCCCACCCCTGTGGAGAGTGATATGACGGCAATCGACCAGAGCACCACCCCCGTCTCGGACGGAGTCATCCTGAGCGAGGGTGCGGCCGGCAAGGTCAAGGCCCTGCTCGAGGGTGAGGGCCGCGACGACCTGGCCCTGCGGATCGCGGTGCAGCCCGGCGGCTGCTCGGGGCTGCGCTACCAGCTGTTCTTCGACGAGCGCAGCCTGGACGGGGACATCGTCGCCGACTTCGGCGGGGTCAACGTGGTCACCGACCGGATGAGCGCTCCGTACCTGATGGGCGCCACGATCGACTTCGTGGACACGATCGAGAAGCAAGGCTTCACGATCGACAACCCCAACGCCACCGGATCCTGCGCCTGCGGGGACAGCTTCCACTGAGTCCTCCCGGCCCGGCCACGTGCCGACCGGTCCCGAAGCTCCCTGCCCCTTCTCGGGGCGGGGAGCTTCGTCGTTCTCCGGGTGATGCGACGAGCCAGGGTGCCTCTGACCCGCCCCCCGGAAGAGAACCAACGACGTGTCCAGCACCCGTCAGCGCCACGGCATCGCCACGAGCGACCGGCGCGACCCACTGCCACCGTCGCCGGTGATCTCCTGCGTTATGGTTTCCCAAGAGGACTGGCTCCCCCCGCGACCCTCGCACCCGAACTCTTGTCGGGTCATCGCCGGGGACCGGCTGGGACTCCCGGCTCAAACCGACGAAAGGCGCGATGTGGGTGGCGTGGAGATGCCTGAACTGACGCGGCGGTCACGCCCGTCAGCTCGATGGCAGCAGCTGCGACGACCGGCAGCGGTCGCCGGGGGGCTGAGCATGCTGTTCCTGGCTTCCTGCTCCATCCAGGACACCACCAACGAGTTCCAGCGGCTGGGTCTGCCGGAACCGGCCAGCAGCAACGCCATCCCGATCGGTGACCTGTGGATCGGCACCTGGATCGCGGCGGGTGCCGTCGGCATCCTCGTGTGGGGACTGATCGGTTGGGCGGTGCTGCGGTACCGGCGGCGGTCGAACCTGCTGCCACGGCAGAACCGCTACAACCTGCCGATGGAGATCATGTACACGATCGTCCCGTTCGTGATCATCGGCGTGCTGTTCTACTTCACCGTCATCGCCCAGAACAAGGTGCTGGAGCGGGATCCGGACCCGGCCGTCACCGTCGAGGTCGTCGGCCAGAAGTGGTCGTGGACCTTCAACTACAAGTCGGCCGACAACCCGGACGTGGGCACCGACGTCTACAACGCCGGCACGATCAGCGAGACCCCGGACCTCTACCTGCCGGTCGGGCAGCGGGTCCAGTTCGATCTCCGGTCACCCGACGTCATCCACTCCTTCTGGGTCCCGGCCTTCTACCAGAAGATGGACGTCGTCCCCGGTCGCGACAACTCCTTTCAGACCACGCCCACCAAAGAGGGTGTGTTCGCCGGCAAGTGCGCGGAGCTGTGTGGCACCTACCACTCGGCGATGCTGTTCAACGTCCACGTGGTGAGCGAGGCCGAGTACACCGCCTACCTCAAGACACTGGTGGCCAAGGGTCAGACCGGTGAGGCCACGGGACCCGCCAACGCCAACAAATTCGGCCCAGCCGGTGAGGGGCAGACCCGATGACCACGATGCAGCGCACGGTGACCGGAACCGAGGTCGCCGAGCCGACCCGGGCGCTCGGCACCAAGGTCTGGAAGTGGACGACCACCACCGATCACAAGGTGATCGGCAACCTGTACTTCGTCACGTCGCTGCTGTTCTTCGCCTTCGGCGGTGTGCTGGCCCTGGCCATCCGGGCCGAGCTGGCGTTCCCCGGGCTGCAGTTCCTGTCCTACGAGACCTACAACCAGTTCTTCACCATGCACGGCGCGATCATGCTGCTGTTGTTCGCGACCCCGCTGTTCGCCGGCTTCGCCAACGCGATCATGCCGCTGCAGATCGGCGCCCCGGACGTCGCGTTCCCGCGACTGAACATGTTCTCGTACTGGCTCTACCTGTTCGGCGGTCTGATGGCCTGCTCGGGCTTCCTGACCCCGCAGGGAGCGGCCAGCTTCGGCTGGTTCGCGTACGTACCGCTGAGCGACGCGGTGAACTCGCCCGGCGTCGGCGGCGACCTGTGGATCATGGGCTTCTACATGGCCGGCCTCGGCACCATCCTCGGCTCGGTCAACTTCGTCACCACGATCATCTGCATGCGCGCCCCGGGCATGACCATGTTCCGGCTGCCGATCTTCACCTGGAACATCCTGGTGACGTCGATCCTGGTGCTGATCGTGTTCCCGATCCTCGCGGCGGCCCTGCTGGTGCTGGAGGCGGACCGGGTCCTGGGCGCGCACATCTTCGACGCGGCCACGGGCGGAGCCATGCTCTGGCAGCACCTGTTCTGGTTCTTCGGGCACCCCGAGGTCTACATCATCGCGCTGCCGTTCTTCGGCATCATCACCGAGGTGCTGCCGGTCTTCAGCAAGAAGCCCGTGTTCGGCTACATCGGTCTGGTCAGTGCGACCCTGCTGATCGCCGCCCTGTCGGTGGCCGTCTGGGCGCACCACATGTACGTGACGGGCGCGGTCAACCTGCCGTTCTTCTCCTTCATGACGTTCCTCATCGCGGTCCCGACCGGAGTGAAGTTCTTCAACTGGATCGGCACCATGTGGGGCGGCAACATCACGATGGCGACGCCCATGCTCTGGGCGGTCGGCTTCCTGACCACGTTCCTCTTCGGTGGTCTGACCGGTGTGGTGCTGGCCAGCCCGCCGCTGGACTTCGCGCTCTCCGACTCCTACTTCGTGGTCGCTCACTTCCACTACGTGGTGTTCGGCACCGTCGTGTTCGCGATGTTCGCCGGCTTCTACTTCTGGTGGCCGAAGTTCACCGGGCACATGCTGGACGAGCGGCTCGGCAAGATCCACTTCTGGCTGCTGTTCGTGGGCTTCCACACCACCTTCCTCGTCCAGCACTGGCTCGGGGTCGAGGGGATGCCGCGGCGCTACGCCGACTACCTGCCCAACGACGGCTTCACCGTCTTGAACCAGGTCTCGTCGGTCGGGGCGATCCTGCTGGGTGCGTCGATGCTGCCCTTCGTCTACAACGTGTGGAAGAGCCGCAACAACCCGAAGGTCACCACCGACGACCCGTGGGGTTGGGGTCGGTCGCTCGAGTGGGCGACGTCCTGCCCGCCGCCTCGGCACAACTTCGCGTCGTTGCCCCGGATCCGTTCGGAGTCCCCGGCCTTCGATCTGCACCACCCGGAGGTGGCGTTGGCCGAGTACCCGGCGAACGACGCCGACGCGGGCGACTTCGCCGGCGCCGACGCGCCGGATGACGCCGGACGGGTCGAGGAGCTCCAGGCTCGGATGGCCGGCGAGTCGGACGACGTGATCGGTCAGTCCACCGATCAGACCAAGGGAGAGGGCGGCAAGTGAAGGTCGAAGCCTGGATCTTCGGGGCGCTGGTCATCTTCCTGGTGATCGTGACGCCGGTCTACTGGTTCATGAGCCACGAGATCACCGGCACCGTCGCCCTCATCCTGACCTTCTTCCTGGTCCTGATGATCGCCGGGTACCTGGCGCTGATCGCCCGGCGGATCCCCGCCCGCCCGGAGGACCGCAAAGACGGTGACATCGCGGAGGGCGCCGGCGAGCTCGGCTTCTTTCCGCCGCACAGCAAGTGGCCGCTCTTCTGCGCCCTCACCTTCGGCCTGTTCATCCTCGGGCCGATCTTCGGGTGGTGGCTGTCGATCCTGGCCACCGGCATCGCCGTGGCCACCATCACGGGCTGGATCTACGAGTTCTACCGCGGCGACTACGCGCACTGACGGTCGTCACTCGGGAGCCGTCTCGCTGACGCTCGTCGGCGGGGCGGTTGTTGGTTGCTGGGGCTCGTCTCCCCCTGGGGCGACGGCTTAGGCTCGGGGCATGTGCCGGAACATCCGTCAGCTCCACAACTTCGAGCCACCGGCTACGAGCCGTGAGGTCCACGAGGCAGCCCTGCAGTACGTCCGCAAGATCGCCGGGACCACGAAGCCGTCCCAGGCGAACCAGGAGGCCTTCGACGCGGCGGTGCACGAGATCGCTCACGCCACCGAGCACCTGCTGGCTCACCTGAGCACCTCGGCACCCCCGAAGAACCGCGAGGAGGAGGCCCTCAAGGCGCGGGCGCGGGCAGCCAAGCGGTACGCGACCGCCTGAGGTCGCCTCCACTCACCGGGGGGACACTGGTGCGCCGCCGGACCCCGGATCTACACTCGTCCCGAGCAGGATTCGACAGGCGAGGCGGCGGATGATGTCGACGGCGGCAGGCTCGGCCGGTGGTGCTGCGCACCCGGCGCGGCGACCCGTGCTGCTGGTCGAGGACAACCCGCTGAACCAGATGGTGGCCGAGGGCATGCTCCGGCTGCTGGGCGAGACCAGCAGGTGCGTGTCCAACGGGCTCGAGGCGGTGGAGGAGCTCAGTGCCACGCCGTACGCGATCGTGTTGATGGACGTCCAGATGCCCGAGCTCGACGGCTACCAGGCCACCCGGCGGATCCGCGCTGAGCTGCCGGCCGAGCAGCAGCCCTACATCATCGCGTTGACCGCCAACGCCATGGCCGAGGACGCCGAGCGCTGTCGGGCCGCCGGCATGGACGACTACGTGGCGAAGCCGCTGACCAAGGACGCTTTGCGGGCGGCTCTGGAGCGCGCGGCGCGCGCGCCCCGCGCCTGATCTGATCGTCTGGTCCGCGTATGATCTCGATGTCGTTCGTCGCGCTCGGGGCCCGATGAGAGAAGAGTTCTGACCGTATGGATCGCACTGGTCCGTCACTCGATCGTCCGCCGCGCCCTGGCACCGTCGCCGCGACGCCGGTGGCCCTGCTCCTCCGGCTCGGCCTCGGCTGGCTCGTCGTCATCGCGGGAGTCACTGCGCTGCTGGCCGTCGGCGATCCGTCGTCGATGCAGTCCCAGCTCCTGAGCAGCGTCGCCGTCCTCGGGGCGATCACCTTCGGTCTCGTCTGCAGCATCCGTGCGGCCCGCCGGCGCACCGCGGCGCGTACCGCCTGGACGCTGATGTCCGTCGGGTTCGGCCTCGGTGCCCTGGGCCAGCTCGGCTGGGTCTCCAGCGCGCTGACCGCCGCCGAGGCCGCGCCGTCGGCGATCGGCGACACGATCGCGTTCCTGGGCTACTTCCTGCCCACGCTGATGGCGATGTTCGCCTTCCCCCGGCGGGCGGAGCTGCTGATCTCGCGCTACCGCCAGATCCTCGACGTGCTGGTCATCTCCCTCGGCGTCATCCTGATCAGCGAGGCGTCGGTGCTGGGGTCGGTCCTGGCCCGGACCGACTACAGCAGCCTGGCCGGCTGGTTGCACATGGCCTACCTGATCGCCGACATCACCATCTGCGCCCTGGTGCTCTGCCTGGGGATGCGTCAGCCGCCCGGCGACCGGTCGACCTGGTTCTTCCTCGGCACCGGGCTGCTGGTGGTGGCCGTCAGCGACAGCATCTACGTCCGTGCGCTCACCGAGGGCAGCGAGTACCTGATGTCCACCCCGCTGGCGGCGGGCTGGATGATCGGGCCGGTGCTGATCGGCCTGGCCACCTTCGTCCCGATGACCGGGCGGACGTCACGGGGCCGGGACTACACCCTGTTGCTCCAGCTGCTGCCGTACGTGCCGGTGGTGGGCGCCCTGGTGCTGGTCTTCTGGCGCGCGGGGGAGTGGCAGCCCTACTTCCTCGTCACGGCCGGGCTGCTGGTGGTCGCGGTGATGACCCGGCAGGTGATGATCGTGTACGAGAACGTGAGCCTGACCCGGGACCTGGAGGGCAAGGTCGCCAGCCGCACGGCGGAGCTCACCACGCTCGGCTCGATCGTGACCTCCTCGACGGACGCCATCGTGGGCATCTCCCGGGACAACCGCATCACCGCCTGGAACCCGGCCGCCGAGCGTCTCTACGGGCACCCGGCCGACACGGTGCTGCACTCCTCGCCCGACTTCCTGCTCGAGCGCACGGGCACGACCACCCGGGAGCTGCTCGACCGGGCCGACCAGGGTGACCGGCTCGACGGCTTCGAGATCGA
Source organism: Microlunatus aurantiacus (assembly GCF_039536605.1). Classification (NCBI taxonomy): domain Bacteria; kingdom Bacillati; phylum Actinomycetota; class Actinomycetes; order Propionibacteriales; family Propionibacteriaceae; genus Microlunatus; species Microlunatus aurantiacus. The sequence goes on along the minus strand of NZ_BAAAYX010000013.1, from coordinate 226,858 downwards.
CTGGTCGGGACCCGACGGGAGGGTCGTCCCCGTCGCCATGACGGTGTCGCCGATCGTCGGGACCGACGGGGTGGAAGGCGTGTCGGTCTTCGCCCAGGACATCACCGAGCGTCGTCGGGAGGCGCAGGCGCTGGAGCAGGCCCGGGAGGACGCGCTGGCCTCCTCCCGGCTCAAGTCGGAGTTCCTGGCCACCATGAGCCACGAGATCCGGACGCCGATGAACGCCGTGATCGGTCTGACCTCGCTGCTGCTGGAGACCGAGCTCGACCCGACCCAGCGGATGTACACCGAGGGCGTGAACAGCGCCGGCGACGCCCTGCTCACGGTGATCGACGACATCCTCGACTTCTCCAAGCTGGAGGCCGGCAAGGTCGTGCTGGACCAGTCGGACTTCAGCCTCCGCCTACTCGTCGACGAGGTCGGCGCCCTGCTGGCGCCAGCGGCCTCGGGCAAGGGCCTGGAGCTGATCGCCTACTGCCACCCCGACGTCCCGGCCGCCGTGCACGGCGACTCGGGCCGGATCCGGCAGGTCCTGCTCAACCTGGTGTCCAACGCGGTCAAGTTCACCGCGACCGGTGAGGTGATCCTCAAGGTCGTCATGCTCAGCGGTGACCGGGACCGTGCCCGCCTGCGCTTCGAGGTGATCGACACCGGCATCGGGATCGCCGAGAAGGACCAGGGCCGTCTCTTCGAGTCGTTCTCCCAGGCCGACGCGTCGACCACCCGGCGCTTCGGTGGGACCGGCCTCGGCCTGGCCATCTCCCGGCGACTGGTGGAGGTGATGGGGGGCACGATCACGCTCGAGAGCGAGGTGGACGTCGGCAGCACCTTCGCGGTGGAGATCACGCTCCGCACGGCCACCAAGCCGCAGCCGTTCATCGACGCGTTCAGCGACGAGCTGCTCGTCGGTCTGCGGGTCCTCGTGGTGGACGACAACTCCACCAACCGCACCCTGCTCGAGACCCAGCTCGAGTCCTGGCGGCTGCTCCCCGAGGTCGCCGACACCGTGCCCCGGGCGTTCGAGATGCTGCGGTCCGCCGCGATGCTGGGGAAGCCGTACGACATCGCGGCCCTGGATGCCCACATGCCCGACACCGACGGGCTCGAGCTCGCGCGCCGGGTCACGGCCGACCCGGTGCTGCAGGGCCTGCCGATGATCATGCTGACCTCGGGCCTCTATCCCGAGCCGGCGGCGATGCGCAGCCTGGGCATCACGCAGTGGTTGCCGAAGCCGGTCCGCAGCGCGGACCTGTTCGACCGTCTGGTCCGGCTGATGGCGCCGCGGGAGAAGGAGCTGCACGCGCGCCGCAGCTACCTCCTGGACCCTCGGCCGCCGGTGGGTGCCGGGGCGGCGCTGCTGCTGGTGGAGGACAGCCTGGTCAGTCAGGTCGTCCTCACCGAGCTCGTCACCGGTCTGGGGTTCGTCGTCGAGTCCGTCCGGGACGGGGCCGCCGCTCTGGGTGCGCTGGCGACCAGGGAGTTCGCCGCCGTGCTGCTGGCCATGGACACACCGGGCGCCGACGGCTACGGGACGGTTCGGGCGATCCGCGAGCTCGACCGTTCCGGCCGCCGGACCCCGGTCGTCGGTCTCCTGACGCACGTGACGACCGAGGAGCGCGAACGGTGCCTGGCCGCCGGGGTCGAGCGGTTGCTGTTCCGACCCGTCGACAGCACGGACCTGGCGACCGTCCTGTCCGGGATACCGCGATCGGCAGTGGTCGAGCAGACGCCGCCTCCGCAGCAGCCGAGCGCCTCGCCGGAGGACGGGGTGATCGACACCAGCCGGCTCGACGACCTGGCGGAGCTGGTCGCCGCCGACGGCACGAGCCTGGTGGTCACGATGATCGACTCCTACGTGCGGCGGAGCGCCGAACGCGGCGACAGCCTGCAGCGGGCCGCCGCCGACAGCGACCGGGAGGCCGTCATCGCCATCGCGCACGAGCTGAAGGGTTCCTCGGGCACCATCGGGGCGCAGCGGGTGATGCGCAGCGCCTCCGCCGTCGAGCGGCACGCACGCGCCGGATCCGACCCCTCCCCCGAGGCGATCGCGGAGCTGTTGACCGAGATGGACGTGGCCGTGCAGGAGCTGACCGCCCGGGCCGGTCAGTTCGGTCAGCCCGGACCGCCCGACCTGCGGACGGCCTCGATCAGCGGGTGATCGGGTAGCGCAGCCAGATGTTGGCCTCGACGTACCGGCCGATGTCGGCCTCGTGGTCGACGTGCAAGGGGGACAGCCCGCCCTCGATCACGTACTCGCCGCTGCCCGGGAGCGGGGCGCCGAGCCAGCCCTCCCACTCGGCCACGGTGCCGGTGACGACCATCGACTCGTGGGCGATGCCGAGGACCTCGGCCCCGCGGCGCACGTGCAGCCGCAGCCACGGGTCGAGGTACTGGCCGTCCGACCGGGTCCAGCCGACGTAGTCCGCCATCGAGATCAGGGGGTAGTGCCTCTTCTGGGTGGGTCGCAGGGGCGCGATCACCGAGTGCCCCCCGAAGCGGGCCGCGCTCTCCTTCAAGGCGTCCATCAGCTGCTCGGCCAGACCACGACCCGTCCGGCTCGCCGCGACCGTGACCGACAGGGCGCACAGGGTGTCCGGTTCGCCGCCGGACGCGAGGAACCGGTGGCCCGACCTGATGGCGTCGTCCCAGCCCGCCGGCAACGACTCGGTCCGGCCGTCCCAGGCCAGCGGCAGCGAGAGACCGACGCCGCAGAGTGCGCCCTCGTGGTCGAGCAGCAGCAGCTGGTGGTCGGGGATGCTGAGCAGCAGGCCCTCGAGGTCGACGTCGTGCCCACCGGTCTCGGTCAGGGTGTAGGCCGGCCACTGCTCGGCGAGCAGCGCCCGGACGTCCTCCACCAGGTCCGGACGCTCGGCGAGCGAGGAGATGACGAACGGGCCCTCGGCGGGAGAGTGCCGGTAGTCGGCGACGAAGTAGGTCTGGGTGTCGCCGGGGAGGACGCCGACGCTGCCGGAGAACATGCGCTCGATCCGCCGACCGATCCCGCGCGCCATGCCCCAACCGCAGATGTCGAAGCCGATCACGCCGTGAGCCTTCGCCAGCCGCCGGTTGACGGCCCCCGCCATCAGGCTCAGCGCGGCGGAGCGTCGGTGCTCGACGTCCACGAACGTGTAGCCGAGGTAGAACAGCGTCCCGGCGGCCGCCTCGGCCGGGAAGCGGAGCCGGTAGAAGGTCGGGTTGATCCAGGGGATCGCGTCAAGCTCGGTGGTCAGCGTGGTCATGGCCACCACGCGGCCGTCGTCGTCGACGACGACGTGCTTCTCCAGGCGGCCGTCGCGCATCTCGTCGCGGAACTCCTCCAGACTCAGCACGTGCCGCGCGGCCGCCTCGACCAGGAGCACCTCCCAGGCGCCGGCGTACCGCGGGTAGAGGTCCTCGATGGTCTCGTGCGACAGGACGGGCATCATCATCGACTGCATCGCGGGTGGGAGCTCCTGGCTGGACGAGGATCGCGGGACTGCTTCGGGTGGGAGTGGCTGCATCGTCAGGCTATCGGTCCGGCCCCCTGCGGATCGTCGCCCGACGGTCGGTACGGAACCCATCAGCGGGTCTGCCGGAGGATCTCGCGGACGACGTCCATGGACGTGTCCGGATGCAGGAAGGCGAAGCGACCGACGGTCTCGCCCTCCCACAGCGACGGAGGGACGAATGCGGTCCCGTCCCGGTGCAACCGCCGCGACCAGACGAGGTAGTCGTCGGGTCCCCAGCCCCGACGGCGGAACAGCACGATGCCGAGCTCGGGCTCGCGGATCAGCTCGAGGTGGTCCTCCTGGGCGATCAGCTCGGCGGTCTCCCGAGCCAGGCGCACCGCGACCTCGACCGCGTCCCGGTAGGCGTCGACCCCGTGCACGGCCAGGGAGAACCACAGCGGCAGACCCCGCGCCCGCCGGGTCAGGTGGTAGGCGTAGTCGGTCGGGTTCCACTCGGAGTCCTCGGTCCGGAGGGCGTCCAGGTAGGGGGCGTGCTGGGTGTGCGTCGCCCGGGCGAGCACCGGCTGCCGGTAGAGCAGCGCGCAGCAGTCGTACGGGGCGAACAGCCACTTGTGCGGATCGAGGATGAAGGAGTCGGCCAGCTCCAGACCGCGGTACCGGTCGCGCAGCGACGGCGCGAAGATGCCGGCACCGCCGTAGGCGCCGTCCACGTGGAACCACCACTGGTGCTCGCGGGCCAGGGCTCCCACCCCGGCCAGGTCGTCGACGATCCCGGCGTTCGCGGTGCCGGCGGTGGCGACGACGGCGGCGACGTCGCTCAGGTCGGGGTCCTCGGCGAGGGCGGCGCTGACGGCCCCGGCGGTGAGCCGGTGGTCGGGGGTGCGCACGACGAGGGCGTCCATCTCCAGCAGCCGGAGTGTGCTGGTGATCGAGGAGTGGGCTTCGGTCCCGACGACGACCCGCAGGCGCCGGCGGCCGTCACCGGCCCGACGCTTGGCCGTCTCCCGTGCCACCGCCAGGGCGGACAGGTTGCCGGCGGACCCGCCGGAGACGAAGCAGCCACCCGCGCCGGTGGGGAGTCCGGCCTCGCCGGCGATCAGCCGCAGCACCGAGTTCTCCGCCGCCACGGCACCGGACGCCTCCAGCCAGGAGATCCCCTGCAGCGACGCGGAGGAGAGCAGCGCGTCGAACACCAGACTCGCCTTGGTCGGGGCCGCCGGGATGAAGCCGAGGAAGCGCGAGCTGTCGGTGGAGATCACGTTGGGGGCCACGACGGAGCTGTAGACGTCCAGCACCTCGTCGGGATCGCGGCCGTGCCGACCGATGACCCCGGCCAGCAGCCCGTCCAGCTCAGCCATGGTCTTCGTGCCCCGGTCCAGCGGCACCGGATCCCGGCGGAGGCGACCGTCCGCGTACGCCAGGACGTGGCGGATCATCTGGTCTGTCACGTCGTCGACGCGGTGCACCGGGCTGGACCTCTCTGGGTCAGGCGGGGGAGGGTGTGCCTCTGGACTGGTCGGGGGTTCGGGTCGGTCAGCCCGGGCGGGACTCGGCCAACCGGTAGCCCACGCCGCGGACGGTCTCGATGAAACGCGGCGAGCTGACCGGGTCGTTGAGCTTGCGGCGCAGGTTGGCCATGTGGACCTCCACGGCCCGCCGGTCCGCGTCGGCGACGTAGCCGCCGGGCGACTCGCCGCGCAGCTCCAGCGCGAGGGAGTCCTTGCTGATCACCCGACGCCGACCCTCCATCAGCGCCAGCAGCAGGTCGAACTCGCTCCGGGTCAGCTCGACGGCCCGCCCGCCGAGCTCGCACAGCCACATCTCCGGGTGGATCCGCAACCCGTTGTGGCTGATCCAGCCCTCCTCCGTGGAGTCACGTCCGGCGGCCGCCGTCGTGCCAGCGGTCCCCGGCGCCGGGGTGGACCCCGAGCCTGCGGTGCCGGTGCCGCTCGGTGCGGCGCCGGCGGCGGCACCCGTGGTGGGCGCGGCGTCGGCGCTCGACCCGGCGCCGCGGGGAGTCTGTCGGCGCAGCATGGCCTCGATCCGGGCGCGCAGCTCGCGGGGGCGGAACGGCTTGGTCAGGTAGTCGTCGGCGCCGGCGTCCAGGCCCATCAAGGTGTCGATCTCCTCGTCGCGGGCCGACAGCATGATCACGTACGTGTTGGAGAAGGCGCGGATCCGGCGGGCCACCTCGAAGCCGTCGATACCGGGCAGGCTGACGTCCAGGGTGGTGAGGATGGGCTGGTGCTCGCGGACCGCGTTGATGCCCTCGATCCCGGTCGCCGCCGCCACGCAGGTGAAACCCGCCTCGTGCAGGATCGCCATCAGCAGGTTCCGTACGTCGGCGTCGTCCTCGATGACCACGGCATGGCGGTCGGCACCCATCGACATGCGCCTACCGTACTAACCCGGGGCCGCCGGCCGGAGGGTGGTCACCGCTTCGACGCCGATCGCGTCTATTTCCTACCAGGACGCGTGCAGGGGCCGGCCCTCGTCGTAGCCGGTCGGCGACTGGACCCCGACCACGGCCAGGTCCGCGAACTCCTCCAGGCTGGTCGCGCCCGCGTACGTGCAGCTGCTCCGCACCCCGGCCACGATCGAGTCGATCAGGTCCTCCACGCTCGGCCGCTCCGGGTCGAGGAACATCCGGGAGGTGGAGATGCCTTCCTCGAACAGGCCGGCCCGGGCGCGGTCGTACGCCCCGGCGTCCTTGGTCCGCATCTTCACGGCGCGGGCCGAGGCCATCCCGAACGACTCCTTGTAGAGCCGTCCCTGGGCGTCGGTGAGCAGGTTGCCGGTGCTCTCGTACGTCCCCGCGAACCAGGAACCGATCATCACCGACCCCGCTCCGGCCGCCAACGCGAGAGCGACGTCACGGGGGTAGCGCACCCCGCCGTCGGCCCAGACGGAGGCGCCGACCTCGCGGGCCGCCACCGCGCACTCCAGCACGGCGCTGAACTGCGGTCGACCGACACCGGTCATCATCCGGGTGGTGCACATGGCTCCCGGTCCGACCCCGACCTTGATCACGTCGGCGCCGGCCTCGGCGAGGTCCCGGACGCCGTCGGCCGTGACCACGTTCCCGGCGGCCAGCGGGATGGAGCGACCCGTCCGGTCCCGGAGCCGGTCCCGGACGTCACGAACGGCCTTGAGCGCCTGCAGCATCTTCTCCTGGTGGCCGTGGGCGGTGTCGACGACGAGCACGTCGACGCCGGCGTCCAGCAGCCGCTCCGCCCGTCCCGCCACGTCGCCGTTGATGCCGACGGCGGCTCCGAGGATCAGTCGGCCCGCCGGGTCGACGGCGGGCTGGTAGAGGGTCGAGCGCAGGGCGTGCTTGCGGGTCATCACCCCGATCAGGCGGTCCTGCGACATCACCAGCGCCGCCTCGAGGTGGCTCGCGTTGAGAGCGGCGAAGATCTCCGTCGGCGACTGGTCGGCGTCGACGATCAGCACGTCGGCCGACATCACCTCGTGGACCTGGGCGAAGCGGTCGACCCCGGCCGCGTCGGCCTCGCTCAGCGTGCCCAGCGGCTTGTCGTCCTCGACCACCACCACCAGCCCGTGCGCCCGCTTGGGCAGGAGGGAGAGGGCCTGTCCCACCGGGGTGTGCGGCGTGACCCGGATCGGGGTGTCGAAGACGGGGTGCGAGCCCTTGACCTTGTCGACGACCTCGGCCACGACGTCGGTCGGGATGTCCTGCGGGATGATCGCCACCCCGCCGCGGCGGGCGACGGTCTCGGCCATCCGACGCCCGGAGACCGCTGTCATGTTGGCCACCACCAGCGGGATGGTGGTGCCGACGCCGTCGGTGCTGCGCAGGTCGACGTCGAGCCGGGAGGTGACCGACGACCGCCTCGGCACCATGAAGACGTCGGAGTAGGTCAGGTCGTACGTGGGCGGGGACTCGAGGAAACGCACGTCCCGCATTCTCGCCGACAACCTCCCGCTGGCCCAACCTCCTAGGCTGGCGGCATGGCTGACGATCAGTACTCGACCAAGGGCGCGTACGTGTCCGGCGGAGCCGAGTTCACCCGCGACACCAACTACATCCCGACCCGGATCACCCGGGACGGCCGCGACGGCTACCCGGTGGAGGCCGGTCGTTACCGGCTGATCGCTGCGCGTGCCTGTCCGTGGGCGAACCGGACGCTGATCGTGCGGCGCCTGCTCGGTCTGGAGGACGCCATCTCCCTCGGCCTGTGCGGACCCACCCATGACGTCCGGTCGTGGACGTTCGACCTCGATCCCGGTGGCGTCGACCCGGTGCTGGGCTACGAGCGGTTGCAGCAGGCCTACTTCGCCCGCTTCCCCGACTACCCCAAGGGCATCACCGTGCCGGCGCTGGTCGACATCCCGACCAAGGCGGTGGTCACCAACGACTACCCGCAGATCACCCTCGACTTCAGCACCGAGTGGGTCGAGCACCACCGGGCCGGCGCTCCGGACCTCTACCCCGAGCCGTTGCGGGACGAGATCGACGCGGTCAGCAAGCGCGTGTTCACCGAGGTGAACAACGGCGTCTACCGGTGCGGTTTCGCCGGCTCCCAGGAGGCGTACGACTCCGCGTACGACCGGTTGTTCACCGCGCTGGACTGGCTGTCGGACCGACTGGCCGACCAGCGCTACCTGGTGGGAGACACCATCACCGAGGCCGACGTGCGGCTGTTCACCACCCTGGCCCGCTTCGACGCGGTCTACCACGGTCACTTCAAGTGCAACCGGCAGAAGCTGGCCGAGATGCCGGTGCTGTGGGCGTACGCGCGGGACCTGTTCCAGACCCCGGGGTTCGGCGACACCACCGACTTCACCCAGATCAAACGGCACTACTACGTCGTGCACACCGACATCAACCCGACCCAGATCGTGCCGAACGGGCCGGACCTGTCGAACTGGCTGACCTCGCACGGCCGCGAGCAGCTGGGTGGGCGGCCGTTCGGTGACGGCACGCCGCCGGGACCGCCGCAACCCGCCGAGGTCGTGCCCGCCGAGGACTGGGTGCCGGTCGGCTGAGCGGCGTCGATCCCCGTGCGCCGGGCCGTCACCGCAGTCGTCGTGCTGGCCCGGTGGAAGGCGTGCTGAGCGCGCCGACGGCGGGTCAGGAGCCGCTGACGGCGCGGGCCGCGTCGAGGTAGGCCACGACGGTGTCGTCGCTCAGCCGGTGACACTCGCGCAGGCCCCGGGCGATGGTGGCCAGGTAGCCGGGTGCCGGTGGGTTCGGCGCGAGCCCGTGGTCGACGGGCGCGGTGAAGGTCAGCACCGGGTGCTGCTCCAGCTGGCCGACCAGGTGCAGGGTCTCGTAGCGGCCCGGACCGTACGAGTGCCGCCGCCCGGCGAGCACGGGAGCCAGATCGAGGTCCGTCCCGGGGTCGCGCCGCATCTCCTGCGCGGCCAGGTCGGAGAACTGCGCCGCCGAGAGGCGGTAGGCGCGGGCGTACACGGTGCCGGGGGCGTCCGGGTCGTAGAACGCCATGCCCCCGCCCCAGGTGAGCGACCGGCCGGCGAAGTAGATGCGCCCCGGCAGCAGCAACGGGCGGTCGTCGCTCGGCGGCCGCGGGTCCCGGGCGCCGGGGTAGTGCCGCGCCGCGCCCACGGGTCGCCCCCCGGACAGGTACGTGGTGAACCGGTCCCGGGCCAGGTTCGACCCGTACGCGGCGTACCAGAGATCAGTCACGCGCCGGACGCCTCTCGGCCGGAGCCAGCAGCCCGGCGAACGCGACCGCCAGCACCCCCAGGGCGGCGGGGACGACGAACGCCCAGCGCAGCCCGACGGCGTCGGCCACCAGCCCGATCAGCGGTGGCGTGGCCAGGAAGCCGAGCCGCATCATCCACCCCGAGACGGCCAGCCCGAACCCGCGGGGCAGCCCGGGAAGCTCGTCGGCCGCCTGCATGGCCAACGGGATCAGGACGGCGATGCCCAGACCGACGACACCGAAGCCGATCACCGCCGCGACGACGCTGGGAGTGGCCAGCACGACACCGAAACCGGCCACGGTCAAGATCCCGCCCACCCGGCTGACCCCGCGGGGCCCGAACCGGGTCACGAGGGGATCGCCGGCGAACCGGCCGACGATCATGGCCGTCTGCATGGCCACGAAGACCGCACCGCCCACCGCCGCCGTGGTCTGCAGGTCACCGGTCAGGTAGAGCGCGCCCCAGGTGTTGCCGGCGTCCTCACCGGCCGCGCCGGCCAGCCCGACCAGGCAGACGAGCAGCAGTCGGGCGACCACCCCGGGGGTGACGCGCGGCGTCCGGCCACCGGGATCGGTCCGACTCCCGTCGGTCTCCTCGTCCTGGAGGTGGGAGCGGCTCGGCCCGGCGGCCGGCTCGTGACCCGGCAGCAGCAGGCGGGCGACCAGCAGCAGGGCGACCGCGAACAGCACCCCGGTGAGCAGCAGGTGCCACCGGACCGGCACCCCCAGACCGGCGAAGAGCGAGCCGATCAACCCTCCGACGACGGCACCGACGCTCCACAGCCCGTGCAGACCGGTGATGATGGACGTCCCCAGCCGCCGCTGGACCCACAGGCCCTGGGCGTTGTTGGCGATGTCGATCAGAGCGTCGACCAGCCCGACGCACAAGAACACGGCGGCCAGCGCGAGCCAGCTGGACGCCCACCCCACCCCGACGAGCAGAGCGGACATGGCCAGCGACGCGACGACGATCACCCGCTTCGAGGTCCAGCGGGTGACTGCGACCCCGGCCAGCAGTCCCGAGAGCAGCGCGCCGAGCGGCCACGCCGCCACGGCTGCGCCGAAGGCCGTCTTGTCGAGGTCGAGCTCGGCCACGATCTCGGGATAGCGGGGGACCAGGTTGGCGAAGGTCAGACCGTTGATGGCGAAGGTCGCGCCCACGGCGTAGCGGGCTCGGCGTACACGGTCGACCATGTCCGCCATCCTCCCAGCCGGGCAGCGTGGCGACGGCCTCGTCGGGGATCGCCGGTCTCCGGAATAGAACCTGTGTTCACATCGGGTCTATCCTGACGCCGTGGACCTCCAGCCGCGTGCGCCGACCGGCTGGCACGTCTGGGTCACCGGCAACGGGGGCTACGGCGCACCCACCCCGGGGGTGGTGGTGCAGTGGCAGTACCTGCCGGTGCACAACGCGACCGCGACCGGCTGGGCGGCGCTGGTGGTGCACGTCCCGTTCGAGGGAGCCGTGGCGATGGAGTGGGTTCCCGCGGAGCGGATCGAGCCGATCGTCGATCCCGCCCCGCAGGAGCGCTGACGATGGCGGCGGGCCGACGGCACGTCTGGGTGGCGGTGCCGGGCGGGATCCGGCTGCCCGGGCTGGTGGTGGCGTGGCAGCGCGACGGGGACGGCTGGCAGGCCCACGTCGCCCTTGTCCGCGACGATGCCGTCCTGCTGCGCTGGGTCTCGGCGGCGGATCTCCGCCCGGTCGCCGACGATCGCTGGGGGTTGTCGGCGGCAGCCAGAACCGGCGCCCGCGACCACCGTCCGCCCGGCCGTACGGCTCCGGTGCCGGGCCGCGAGGGCCGCAACGCCGACGAAACAATCGGCGACTAGCGTGGCGCCTGCTGCGGGCGCCGACGGGCGCCTCCGTTTCGTCGAAGGAGACCGTGCATGAACCTGGCTCCGTCGGACACCGAGAAGCTGTTGATGGCGGTGGCGGGGATGATCGCCCGCGACCGGCTGGAGCGGGGTGTGAAGCTCAACTACCCGGAGTCGGTGGCGCTGCTCAGCACCTGGGTGATCGAGCGCGCCCGCGACGGCGTCGGCGTCGAGGAGCTGATGACCACCGGTCGCGAGGTGCTGACCCGGGCTCAGGTGATGGACGGGGTCGCGGACATGATCACCGACGTCCAGGTCGAGGCGACCTTCCCGGACGGGCGCAAGCTCGTCACCCTGCACGAGCCGATCCAGTGAGGGGGCGAGCCTGATGAGCGGGACGAGCAGCAGCGGACCGGGTGCGATCAGGGTGGCCCCCGGTGACCTGGAGCTGAACGCCGATCGCGGACCGGCCGAGCGGGGCGAGCTGACCTTCACCAACGTCGCCGACCGACCGATCCAGATCGGCTCCCACATCCACCTGCCGGACGTGAACCCCGGCCTCGAGTTCGACCGGTCCGCAGCCCAGGGGTTCCGCCTCGACATCGCTTCCGGGACGTCGGTCCGGTTCGAGCCGGGCGTCTCCCGCACGGTCGGGGTCGTCGCCCTGCGGGGACGGCGGCTGGTCCCCGGGATCCAGCTCCGTACGAGCGGGGGCGGTGCCGCGTGAGCCGGATCAGCCGGGACGACTACGCCGCGCTCTACGGGCCGACCGCCGGCGACCAGATCCGGCTCGGTGACACCGACCTGTGGATCGAGATCGAGACCGACCTCACCTTCGGTGGCGAGGAGTCGGTCTTCGGCGGCGGCAAGTCGATCCGGGAGTCGATGAACCAGTCGCTGGCGTCCTCGGCCGAGGGCGCCGTGGACACGGTGATCACCAACGCGGTGATCCTGGACCACTGGGGCATCGTCCGGGCCGACATCGGCATCAAGGACGGGCGGATCGTCGGCATCGGCCGCAGCGGCAACCCCGACATCGCCGACGGGGTGGATCCGGCGCTGGTGATCGGACCGGGCACCGACGTGATCTCCGGCGAGGGCAAGATCCTCACCGCCGGCGGCTTCGACTCGCACGTGCACTTCCTCTCGCCGTCGCAGATCGTCGAGGCGCTGGCGGCCGGGCTGACCACCCTGGGTGGCGGCGGCACCGGTCCGTCGGAGGGCTCCAAGGCCACGACCGTCACGCCCGGCGCGTGGCACCTGAAGCAGTTCCACCGCTCCCTGGACGCCTTCCCGGTCAACCTGCTGGTGCTCGGCAAGGGCAACACCGTGGCCGCGTCGGCGTTCGAGGAGCAGGCGCTGGCCGGCGCCGGCGGCTACAAGGTGCACGAGGACTGGGGGTCCACCCCCGCTGCCGTCGACGCGGCCCTGACCGGGGCGGAGCGCTGGGGGCTGCAGGTCGCCCTGCACTCCGACTCGCTCAACGAGGCCGGGTTCGTGGCGTCGACGATCGGGGCCTTCCGTGGCCGTACGATCTCGGCCTTCCACGTGGAGGGAGCCGGGGGCGGGCACGCGCCGGACATCCTGACCATCGCCGGGCTGCCGAACGTGCTGCCCGGTTCCACCAACCCGACGCTGCCGCACACGGTCAACACCGTCGCCGAGCACCTCGACATGCTGATGGTCTGCCACCACCTCAACCCGGCCGTGCCGGAGGACCTGGCCTTCGCCGAGTCGCGGATCCGGGCCACCACGATCGCCGCCGAGGACCACCTGCACGACCTCGGGGCGATCTCGATCACCTCCTCCGACGCCCAGGCGATGGGTCGGATCGGGGAGGTGATCACCCGGACCTGGCAGGTCGCGCACCTGATGAAGCAGGTCCGCGGCGACCTGGCCGGTGGCCTGCCCGCGGACAACTTCCGGGCGCGCCGCTACGTGGCCAAGTACACGATCAACCCTGCGATCTCCCACGGTGTCGACCACGAGATCGGCTCGATCGAGGTCGGCAAGCTGGCCGACCTCGTGCTCTGGGAGCCGAAGTTCTTCGGGGTCAGCCCCAGCGTGGTGATCAAGGGGGGCGGCATCGTGGTCGGCGCGCTCGGCGACCCGAACGCCTCCATCCCCACCCCGCAGCCCGTGCTGATGCGGCCGGCTCTGTACGGTCCGGGTGCGTCGCACCTGTCGCAGACGTACGTGGCTCCGGCCGCGCTGGAGGCGGGCCTGGCCGCCGAGCTGTGTCTGAGTCGCAGTCTGGTGGCGATCCGCCCGACCCGGGACGTGACCAAGGCGGACATGATCAACAACGACGCGCTGCCGGCCATCGAGATCGACCCGGAGACGCACGCCATCACCATCGACGGCGACCTCATCACCCCCGCCCCGGCCACCGAGCTGCCGCTCGCCCAGCTGTACAAGCTGTTCTGAGGGCGGGGTCCCTGATGACGATCGTGGCTGCGCGCAGCTCGCACGGCGCCGCGCCGGTGTCAGAACTTTCCGTCAGTCGACGGAATCTGCGGGCTGGGGTGGGGCCGGGTGCCGAGTTTTCCGTCAGTCGACGGAATCTGCGGGCTGGGGTGGGGCCAGGTGCTGAGTTTTCCGTCAGTCGACGGCATGTTCGTGCAGGCCGTCGCCGGGCGGGGTGCGGTGACCTGACATGAGTGCTGCCTACCTGAGCCTGCTGCTGGCCGATGGTCGGCTGCCGACGGGTGCTCACACCCAGTCGGCCGGACTCGAGCCGGCCCTGAACCACGGGCTGCGACTGGATCGAGTGCCGGACTACCTGGTCGCCCGGCTGAGCACCGTGACCGAGGTGGAGGCGGCCGCCGCGGTCATCGCCCGTCGGCACTGGCTGGCCGACCCGGCCGTACCGACCGACCCGGCCGTACCGACCGACCCGGCCGTACCGACCGACCCGGCCGTACCGACCGACCCGGCCGAACCGGCCGTACCGACCGACCCGGCCGTACCGACCATGAAGGTCGTGGACCGGGCCTGGCGGGTCCGGACGGCCTCGGCCGCTCTGCGGGACGCCTCGGACCTGCTGGGCCGCAGCTATCTGCGGTTGGCCGCGACGGTGTGGCCCCGACTGGCCCCGCTGACCGCGAACCGGGTCGCCTGGTGTCGGGCGGTCGTGATCGGGGCCACGGCGGCCGAGGCAGGTCTGGACGGTGCGCAGACCGCCCGGCTGATCGGCTTCGACGAGGTCCAGACGGTGATCGCCGCCGCGGTGAAGCTGCAGCCGTTCGACCCGTCCGTCGCGGTGGCCTGGGCGGTGGCGGCCGGGCACGTGGTCGAGGCGATGGTCGCCCGGGTCGCCGAGCTGAGCCAGGTGGACGAGATCCCCGCGTACGCCGCCCCGCAGATCGAGCACTGGGCCGAGCTGCACACCCGAACCGAGAGGCGCCTGTTCCGTGCTTGAGCACTCCCACCCCGATGTCCAGCGGTCCCTGCGGTTGGGGGTGGCCGGTCCGGTCGGCACCGGCAAGAGCTCGCTGATCGCGCTGCTCTGCCGCGAGCTCGGCACCGAGCTCAGTCTCGGTGTGATCACCAACGACATCTACACCGACGAGGACGCCCGCTTCCTGCGCTCGGCCGGGGTGCTGGCGCCGGAGCGCATCCGAGCGGTCGAGACCGGAGCCTGCCCGCACACCGCGATCCGCGACGACGTCAGCCAGAACCTGCTGGCGGTGGAGGACCTGGAGCAGGATTTCACCCCCGTCGACGTGGTGCTGGTCGAGTCAGGCGGGGACAACCTGACCGCCACGTTCTCACCGGCGCTGGTCGATGCGCAGTTCTTCGTGCTCGATGTGGCGGGTGGGGGCGACGTGGCGCGCAAGGGCGGCCCCGGGATCGCCGGGGCCGATGTGCTGATCGTCAACAAGACCGATCTCGCGCCGTACGTCGGGGTGGATGTCGAGCAGATGGTCCGGGACGCCTCAGCGGCCCGTGAGGGTCGTACGGTGATCGCCCTGTCACGGACGGACCCGACGTCCATCGCCCGGGTGCGGACCTGGGTGCTGGACACCTTGGCGGAGTTCCGGTCCGGCGCGCTCCGTCCCCGGGACCCGGGTCCGATGGCGCCCCACGCCCACGCGGACGGCACCGTGCACACCCACGCGGACGATTCCGTGCATCCCCACGGGGACGCCGGTCGGGGTCACGAGCACTGACGAAGCCGGTGCCGACCGTGACGACGACGAGGGTGAGCGTCGAGGTCCGCGACGGCCACCATCAGGTGCGCACCCGCGCCGGTCTGCTGCGGGCCCAGCGGCTGCACGGACCCGTCGACCGGGCCCGGGTCGCGCTCGTCGGACAGACCGCGCTGCTGCTGGGCGGGGACGAGGTCGGTCTGGAGATCGAGGTCGGCCCCGGGGCGACGCTGGAGCTGTCCGACATCGCGGGAACCGTCGCCTACCACGGGCGGGGGAGGGCGGCGTCCTGGCACACCGGCATCCGGTTGGGCCTGGGCGCTCGGCTGAGCTACGCCGGCGCCCCGTTCGTCCTCAGCGACGGGTCGGACGTGACCCGGACCCTGGCTGTCGACCTGGCGGACGGGGCCGCGGCCCGGTGGCGGGAGACGTTGGTGTTCGGACGGGCGGGCGAGCTCGGCGGCCGGTTGGACGCCACCACCGTGGTGCGCCGCGAGGGTGCCGAGATCTGTCGGGAGCGGCTGCTGCTCGACCCGGTGACGCGTGCGCGGCCCGGTGTTCTGGCCGACGTACACGTGATCGACTCGGTGCTGGTGTTCGGTGAGACACCGTCGACCGGGGCACCAGCCGCCGGGTCGGGCGAGCCCGGGCCGGACGGTCTGGTGACCTACCGGTTGCTGGAGGCCGGCAGCACCCTGTCCCGCTTCCTGGGGACGAGCCTGGCGGACTCACCGCTCGGCTGAGACCGGGGTCCGGTCAGCCGCCCGCGCCGTTGCCGGTGTCGCCGGGCTCCGCCGCCCCGCTGCTGGACGCCGACGGAGTAGCGGCCGAGCTCGGCTGCGTGCTGGTCGACGGCTCCGCGCTCTGGCTCGGCTCGGTCGTCGGCTCGGCGGACCCGGTCGGCTGGCTGGACGGTGCCACGCTGGGCTCGGCGCTGGCCGTCGTCGAGGGCTCGGCCGTCGGCGACGAGGAGGTCTCCGCGGAGGGGGCCTGGACCGGTGTGTCAGTGCCACCCGAACGACCCTCACCGACCTGGGTGAGGGTGGTTCCCTGGCCGCCGGAGACAGCCTGGCCACTGACCAGCTCGAAGGCCGTGATGCCGGCGACGGCCAGCAGGAAGACCGCGGCGATGCTGATCAGGATGGCCTTCCACGGTCGCCGCGCGACCGGCCGACCGGCCGCGTCGACGTCGGCGGCGGTGGCCTCCGGCTGGGGTGAGGGGGGAGCGATGGCTGCCGCCGGCTGCGTGACGGTCCAGTCGCCCCAACCGTCGGCCGCGCCGTCGCCCGCTGCCCGGAGATCGACCGGCCGGGCTTCTGTCGCGCCAGTCCCCACCGCGGTGGTGTCGGCCGGCACGGAGGTGACCGCTACCGCGGTTCCCCCGACCCGACCGACGAAGGCCGAGGAGAGCCTGTTCCGGGTGTGCTTGAGCGAGGCGGTGTAGAGAGAACCGGCCGTGCCGGCCACGACGCTGCCGATGGCCGCGCCGAACACGGTGCCGGCGACGCCGAGGCGGGCGCCGATCACGGCGGCCGTCATGGCCGCGAGGGCGCCACCGACCAGCTGCGTGGCCGACAGCTCCAGCAGGCGGGGTTTCGGCTCGGCCGGCTCCTGCGCGGAGGGGGTCAGGGTCTTGGTGTCAGTCATGGGTGAGGCGAGTTCCTGGGGATTCGGGAGTCGGGCTTCGGTCCTGCCCCGGAGGGCGGCGGACGCCCCTGTCCAACTTGACCAACGTGACCCACCTGCCGATCGTTACCCGGCGGCCGTCCGGGGTGACCAAACCCACACCCTACGCCGAACCGCGACGGAAGGACCGGAACGCAGCGACGCCCCGCCCGGAAGGGCGAGGCGTCACTGGTGGATCAGCTGCGATCAGTCCTGGGAGCGGGCTCCCGAGCCGGCTCCGACCTCGCGGGTGCCGTGACCGTTGCTGTGCCCGTTGCCGTTGCCGTTGCCGTGCCCGTTGCCGATCTCGCCGTGACCGTTGCCGTCGGCGTGGTCGTCGTCGTGGTGGTGGGCGGCCGCCTCGAGCTCGGCCCGGGTCGGCTTCCGCAGCGCGTCCAGGTACCAGAAGCGGCTGGCCTTGCGGCGACGCTGCTCGGCCTTGAGCTCCTTGTCGGAGAGGTCGCCCTGCTCCGAGACCGGGGCCAGGGCGAGCGGCGCGACGTGCTGGGTGAGGGTGTACGCCTCGTCCTGGCTGATCGGCTCGTGCGCCTCGGAGTAGCCGCCCGACGGGTCGCGCACGATGATGGCGCTCTCCGACCCGTGCAGCAACCGCTCCTCGTCCGAGCGCTGGAGACCGATGCAGATCCGCTTGGTGATGATGAAGGCGATCACCGGTCCGGCGAAGACCATCACCCGCAGGAAGTAGGTGACCGAGTTCAACGACACGTGGAACTGGGTGGCGATCAGGTCGTTGCCACCACCGATCCAGAACAGCCCGTAGCAGGTCATCGCGGCCACCCCGAACGCCGTCCGGGTGGGGACGTTCCGCGGGCGGTCGAGGATGTGGTGCTCGGCCTTGTCGCCGGTGACCCACTGCTCGACGAACGGGTAGACGATCATCGAGACCGCCATCAGACCCATCAGCCCGAGGCCGGGGATCGCCACGTTCCACGACCAGGTGGTGTTGCCGATGTGGGACTCCCAGTTCGGCATGATCCGGATCGCGCCCTCGACGAAGCCCATGTACCAGTCGGGCTGGCTGCCCGCGGTCACCTGGGCGGGGTTGTACGGGCCGTACGTCCACAGCGGGTTGATCTGCATCAGCCCGCCCATCAAGGTGATGACCCCGAAGACGATGAAGAAGAAGCCACCCGCCTTGGCCATGTAGACCGGGAAGACCGGGTAGCCGACGACGTTGCCGTCGTTGCGGCCGGGGCCCGGGTACTGGGTGTGCTTGTGGTAGACCACGAGCGCCAGGTGGGCCGCGATCAGACCGAGCAGCACAGCCGGGATGAGCAGGATGTGCGCCATGTAGAGGCGGGCCACGATCAGCGAGCCGGGGAACTCCCCGCCGAAGACGAACATCTCCGCCCAGGTGCCGATGATGGGAATCGCCCTGACCAGGCCGTCGACGAACCGCAGGCCCGTTCCGGAGAGCAGGTCATCGGGCAGCGAGTAGCCGGCGAAGCCCTCGATGAGGCCGATGAACAGGAGGCTGACCCCGATCACCCAGTTGATCTCGCGCGGCTTGCGGAACGCACCGGTGAAGAAGATGCGCAGGCTGTGGGCCAGCATCGCCGCGAGGAACAGCATGGCTGCCCAGTGGTGCATCTGCCGGATCAGCAGACCGCCGCGGATGTCGAAGGAGATCGCCAGCGTGGACTCGAAGGCCTCCGACATCTGCAGACCGCGGAGCAGCTGGTAGGTGCCCTCGTACTCGACCTCCGCCATCGACGGCTTGAACCACAGGGTCAGGAAGACGCCGGTGAGCAGCAGGATGACGAACGAGTAGAGCGCGACCTCACCGAGCAGGAACGACCAGTGGTCGGGGAACACCTTGCGGATGAAGGGTCGGCTGAGCTTGGCCACGCCCACCCGCTCGTCGGCCCACTTGGCGGGGCCGGCGGCGACCTTGAACACGGGTCCGAGCTGCTTGGGTGGGGTCTCGGCCGCCACGGACGAGCCGGCGGAGACGGTGGGTGCGGGCTTGGCCATCAGTTATCACCCTGCTGGAAGTCATTGCGGGAGTCCCGCTCGAAGTAGCTCGGGCCGGTGGGCACGTTGAAGCCGTCCCGGGCCACGAGATACCCCTCGGCGTCGACGGTGATCGGGAGCTGGGGGAGGGACCGGGCGGCGGGTCCGAAGACCACGACACCGGAGTCGCCCAGATCGAACGTCGACTGGTGGCAGGGGCACAGCAGGTGGTGCGTCTGCTGTTCCCACAGGCTGATCGGGCACCCGACGTGGGTGCAGATCTTGGAGTAGCACAGGATCCCGCCGACCTGCCAGTCCTGGCGCGAGTCGGGGATCTTGATCGTGTTCGGGTTCATCCGGACGACGATGATGGAGGCCTTGGCCTTCTCCTGCAGGAACTCGGTCCCGTGCAGGTCCTGCAGGTTCTCGGGCTGGGCGTTGATCAGCTGGCCGATCTGGATCTGGTCGGCCTTGATCGGGACGTACGTGACGTCGTTGACCAGCCGGATGCCCTCTTTCCAGATCGTCGTGGCGATGGTCCGGTCGATGAACTTCCGCGTCGGCCAGGGACCGAGGTCGGCCAGCAGGACGACGCCGGGCAGCGCGACGAGCCCGAGGGCGCCGAGCAGGCTGCGCCCCAGCACCTTGCGCCGGGTGATGCCGGACTCGGCGATCCCCTGCTCGAGGATCGCGACCGTCTCCTCGCGCTCCTCGTCGCTGGAGGACGCACCGTGGCGGTAGTCGACCGCCTCGTGGTCGTCCATCAGCTGGCGGGCCCACTGGATCGCGCCGACGCCGATGAGCACCAGCGCCAGCCCGAGCGTGAGTCCGAAGACCAGGTGCTGGAGGCCGGTGTGCAGCGGCCCGAAGTCGATGTAGGCGTCCTTCGGGATGGCGAAGTAGCTGACCACGAAGATGATCGCCAGCACCGGCACCAGGCCGAACATGGTGGCCACCTGCCGGGTCGCCCGGTCGGCGGCGTCCTCGTCGACGTCGGTGAGCCGGGGCAGGTGCTCCGGCTCGCCGGGGTCCGGCACGGGGAACCTGGGGTCGTCGACGGTGGTGGCCAGCTCGCGGCCACCGCCCCCGTGGCTGTCGCCGGTGCGGTGCTCCAGATCGGTCATCGCGCCTTCACTCCCTTCGCTGCGATCCAGATCGCGAACAGGACGAGGACCCCGAGACCGGCGACCCAGGCCCACAGGCCCTCGGCCACCGGGCCGAGTCCACCGAGCCCGAGACCACCGCGGTTGGGCTGCTCGTGCAGCTCGTTGAGGTAGCCGATGATGGCCCGCTTGTCCTCGACGGTCAGCACGCCGTTGGAGAACACCGGCATCTGCTGCGGGCCGGTCAGCATGGCCGTGTACAGGTGCAGGTTGCTGACGTCGAACAGGGACGGGGCGTACTTGCCGTTCGGCAGCGCACCGCCAGCACCCTCGAAGTTGTGGCAGGCCGAGCAGTTGGTGCGGAACAGCTCGCCACCGCGGGCGATCTCTTCCTCGCTGAGGCCGGCCGGGTCGTACTGCTCAGGCTCCGGGATGGCCGGACCCGGGCCGAGGGTGGCGACGTACGCCGCCATGGCCAGGACCTCGTCCTCGGTGAACTGGCTCGGCTTGACCTCCGCCTGCGGTCCGGGGTGGGCCATCGGCATCCGGCCGGTAGCCACCTGGAACTCCACCGCCGCGGCTCCGACGCCGACCAGCGGGGGACCCTGGATGGAGCCGGACACCTGGCCCTCGCCGTTCAGACCGTGGCACGAGGCGCAGGACACGGTGAACAGCGCCTTGCCTTCGGCCACCTGCTGGCTGGTGCCGGTGTCGGCCGCCGACTTCGTGCTCGGCGCCATGGCCGAGTAGAGAGCGCCCATGACGAGCAGCGCGAACACCAGCACCAGCCCGCGGGCTGCCGGGTGCCGTCGTCTTGCGGTCAGGAATCGCACGTGGGGGTCCCTCTCGGTTGTGCTGTCGAGGCGCTTCCGCGGACGGGAATTGCACTCGTCTGGTCATTCAGTTGTGCGGCCGGGCGTGGATGCGCCCGACGTCAGCGAAGCAGGTAGATCACACCGAACAGCGCGATCCAGACGACGTCGACGAAGTGCCAGTAGTAGGACACGACGACGGCGCTGACGGCCTGTTCGTGGGTGAAGGTGCGAGCCAGGTAGGTCCGCCCCAGGAAGAGGACGAAGGCGATCAGCCCGCCGGTCACGTGCAGGCCGTGGAAGCCGGTGGCCAGGAAGAAGGCCGACCAGTAGACGTTGGTCGAGATGGTGGCGCCCTCGGAGAACAGCGCCGCGTACTCGTAGACCTGACCGCCGATGAAGAAGGACCCCATCATGAAGGTCAGGATGTACCACTCGCGCAGGCCCCAGGTCTTGATGGCGGCCAGGGAGCCGGTCCGCTTGACCTGGCCCCGCTCGGCGGCGAAGACGCCCATCTGGCAGGTGAAGGAGCTGGCCACCAGGACGGTGGTGTTGACGACGGCGAACGGGATGTTCAGCATCTCCGTCGACGCCTGCCACAGGGGCTCGGTGCCGTTGAGAGCCGCCTGGCCGTTGGTCACGTTGCGGATCGTGAAGTAGGCCGCGAAGAGCGCCGCGAAGAACATCAGCTCCGACGCCAACCAGACGATCGTGCCGACGGCGACCATGTCGGGGCGGCCCTCGTGCCCCCGCAGGCGCGACTGGGGGATGCGATGCAGCGCGCCGCGCGGCTTGATCATCGAGCCGCTGACCTCGTGTGTATGAAGAGCCACGAGGTCATTATTGCCGTACGACACCACCAGGTCACTCCGGGGCACGCACAGGAGCCGCCGATGGGGCGTCCCGCCGCTCACGGACGCCTCTCACCGTGCCCCTTGGGACCCGTTCTGTGACCTCCCGGAGACCTCCGAAAGCCTCAGACGCCCCCGTAGCTGTCGATCCGGGTCCGGGCCCGGAAGGTCAGCGCCAGCAGCAGCAGCCCGGTGAGCGCCAGCACGGCCCAGGCGGGACCGAGGTGCGCGTCGACGCCCAGGGCGCCGAGGCGCACGGCGCCCAGCCAGAGCAGCGCGGTGGCGAGCACGAGCACCCAGCCGGCCAGGTGCAGCGGCCAGAAGAGGAACGTGTTGATCTCGTCCATCAGCAGGGCCACCAGGGTCACCAGGCCCACGACCACCCCGACCTGCTGGAGCGTCACGGCGACGCTGAAGACGTTCAGCCACGTACCCAGCGCACCGGGGTCGGCTCCGGTGTAGAAGCTGGGCATCTCGGTCGGGTCGAGGCTGCGAGCCAGCCCGGCGGCACCCCAGAGACCACGGGTCACGGTGACCGGCTCGATCTGGGTGTTCAGCGAGGTGATCGTCAGGTAGGGCAGCAGGCAGCCCAGGACACCGAGCCCGAGCGGCACGGCGACCTGGATCAGGCGGGAGCGGTCGATCGTGAGGTTGGCGACGGCCATTCGGCTACGATCCCATGGCACACCGCCGGAGGAGGACGTGGACACGATGACCGATGAGGCCCAGCACACCGACCCGAGCGTGGGAGCGGCGCGCGAGCTGGTGATCCTGCTCTACGCCTCGGACCGCACGGTCCGGGAGAACGTCCGCTTCACCCTGGGTCGCAAGGTGGCCGCCGACCTGGCGCCGATCCAGGTGCAGGAGGTGGCCACGCAGCCGGCCGTGCTGGCCGCGATGGACCGCGGCGGCATCGACCTGGTCATCCTGGACGGCGAGGCCGTGCCCGGCGGCATGGGTCTGTGCCGGCAGCTCAAGGACGAGATCTTCCCCTGCCCGCCGGTCCTGGTCCTGACGGCGCGGCGGGACGACGCCTGGTTGGCCACCTGGTCCCGGGCGGACGGCGTGGTGCCGCACCCGGTCGACCCGCTCCGCCTGCCCGCCGTCGTCGCCACGCTGCTGCGGACGCCCGACCGCACCAGCACGAGCACCGACGTCGTCCCGGTCGGTCCTGCCTGACATGCCGACTGCAGGCGGCCGCCCGGCGGAACTCACCTGGTCGCAGGTCCTCGGGCCGCTGGTGGCCGGGCAGGATCTTCCCGGTGAGGCGACCGCCTGGGCGATGGAACGGTTGCTGAGCGGGGAAGCCACACCGGCCCAGCAGGCGGCGTTCGTCGTGGCGTTGCGGTGCAAGGGCGAGACGGTGGCCGAGCTGGCCGGGCTGGCCGACACGATGCTCGACTTCGCCACACCCATCGAGGTGCCGGGTCCGGCCGTGGACGTCGTGGGTTCCGGGGGAGACCGGGCCAACACGGTGAACCTGTCGACCATGGCGGCCATCGTGGCGGCGGCGGCGGGCGGCCGCGTGGTCAAGCACGGCAACCGGGCCGCCTCGTCGGCCTGCGGCGCCGCCGACGTCCTCGAGGCGCTGGGCGTGGCCCTGGACCTGCCCCCCGAACGCCAGGCCGAGGTCGTGGCCGAGGTCGGGATCGGTTTCCTGTTCGCACCGCTCTACCACCCCGCCCTGCGACACGCCGTCTGGCGCCGGGAGCTCGGCATCCCGACCACCTTCAACTTCCTCGGTCCGTTGGCGAACCCGGCCCAGCCGGTCGCCCAGGCGGTCGGGGTGGCGGACGTGCGGATGGCCGGTCTGATGGCGGGCGTGTTCGCCGGCCGCGGTCAGCGCGGTCTGGTGGTCCACGGCGGCGACGGGCTGGACGAGCTGACCACGACCACCACCTCGACGGTCTGGGTCTACGCCGACGGGGAGGTCCGGGAGCGGGAGCTCGACCCCGCGCACCTGGGCATCGCGCGGGCCGAGGTCGCCGACCTGGTCGGGGGGGACGCCGCCACCAACGCCGCGGTGGTCCGCGACCTGCTCGCCGGCCGCACCGGGCCGGTTCGTGACATCGTCACCCTGAACGCGGCGGCGGCGCTGGTGGCCCTCGACGGCCCGGTGGCCGACGATCTCGACGCGCAGCTGGCCGGGGGTCTGGAACGCGCCCGCGCCGCGATCGACTCCGGGGCCGGGCAGGCCAAGCTGGAGGACTGGGTCGCCGCCACCCGGCGCTGACGGTGCTCGCTCCGCTCGGCCGCTCACGGTGCTCGCTCCGCTCGGCCGCCGACGGTGCTCGCTCCGCTCGGCCGCGGATCGCGCGCGGACCCGGCGGTGGTCGAGGGATCTGGGGTGCTGGCGTGGAGCGAGCACCAGGGGCTCAGTTGATGCGGAGGGACGCCAGTGAGCCGGCGGCGAGGGCACGGACCTGCTCGCTGGCGTCGTCGGGAACCGAGCTGAACGCGACCACGACCGAGCCGTCGTCCAGGCGGATCAGGATCGCGGTCACGTCGTCGTAGCGGCTGGGCAGCCCGGCGATGTCGTACGCCACCTGGGCCGTGACCCGGACACCGCCGTGGCCGTCGACCGAGTGGTCGGACACGTCGACGTCGCGGACCTCCGTCGGGCCCGAGCCGTAGACCTTGTCGGCCAGCTCGCGGACAGTGGTCTCGGAGTCCTCGTCCAGGTCGAAGTCGGCGGCCAGACGGTCGCTGACCGAGGCCAGGCAGGTCATCGCCGTCCAGCCGGCGCGCTGGTCGGTGGGTGCGTGCACGGTGGCCTCCGCGAGGAAGACGACGTCGAGGACGCCCGGAACCTGGTGCGTCCCGCCGGACACCTTGTAGGGCGCCGGGGGCAGATCCAGGGTGACCGGACCGATGCTGGCCCGGCGGGCGCGCTCGTCGAGCTGACCGCCGACGGACGCCGCCGCCTCGTCGGGTTCCCGCCCGGGGCCGGACGCCGGTCCGGACCACAGGAGCAGCAACGCCCCCGCGGAGGTGGTCAGCACGAGGGCGACGACGACGGTCCAGGCGACGGCACGCACCATCCGCGACTGCCGCCGAGGTGGGACGACCGGGCCGGTCCCGTCGGGTGCGGGAGCGTACGCGTGGTCGGCGGTGTGGTCGGTCCAGGTGGTGCCGTCCCACCAGCGGAAACCCTCGTCGACCGGGGCGTCGTCGGCGGGGTCGGGATACCAACCCGGTCGCGGCGTCGTGGTCACGGCACCGAGATTAGTTGGCTCTCCGCAAGGCTCCGGTCGGTCGCGGCACGACCAGGGCGGCGGGCCGCAGCGCCCCGACCGTCACGGACCGGCTGGCTAGGCTCGCTGCATGATCTCTCGAGAGCTCGCCCGTGAGCTCGGGCCGCACCTGTCCTGG
The DNA here is from genome assembly GCF_039536605.1 of Microlunatus aurantiacus. NCBI lineage: Bacteria > Bacillati > Actinomycetota > Actinomycetes > Propionibacteriales > Propionibacteriaceae > Microlunatus > Microlunatus aurantiacus. Next base: position 201,973 of record NZ_BAAAYX010000013.1, on the reverse strand, counting down.
CAGCCGCACAACGGTGACCTGTTCTTCATCCCGCGCCCGGAGATCGCGGACTCCGTGTTCTGCGTCAGCGACATGGTGGTGGAGCTGATCACCCGCAACGGTGAGACGCGCTTCCACTTCAACGGGACGGTCGAGTGGGCACTCGACTCGGTCGAGGTCGAGGACGTGGTCTGGCTCCCGCGCGAGGAGCAGCTGCGCGAGCAGCTGGGTGAGCACTTCCTGTCGATGGACGCCGGCCCGGACGGGTTCGTCGTCTCGGTCAGCGGACCGGGCCGTGCCCACCACACCGAGCCGGAGCCGTCGGCGGCCGACGCGTACGGGCGGGCACTGCTCTACGTGGTCAGCCAGGCCACCAGCATGGCCAGGTAGGCGCCGGCCAGGATCGCCGGCGCGTACGCGAAGGCGCCCCGCCGGCCCAGCGCCAGCCGGCCGACTCCCACCAGCGCGCCGACCAGGCTGCCGAGGACGAGCGCCCAGGCCAGCACCGACCAGTCCACCGACGCGGTGGCCGCCCCGACCAGTGGGGCGTACCGGACGTCGCCGAAGCCGAACCCGCCCCGGCTGAACCACCAGACCGCGCCGAACACCGCCCCGGCCAGGACGAACCCGGCGAGACCGCGCAGCAGCAGGTCCGCGCCGCCGAGCACCGCCCCGAGCGCGAGGGCGATCGCCGTGGCGGCCCAGGCCGGCCGGGTCAGCGGCAGCGGCAACCAGGTCGTCCGGGCGTCGACCGCCGCCAGCAGCACGCCGAACGTGGCCAGCACCAGCCAGCCGGGCAGGGTCGCCGGCGGCGCCAGCAGCGCGGCGGCCAACGCGGTCACCGCCCCCAGGGCGGCCACGACCGCGGCGAAGGCACGGGTGGCCAGAGCCGCGTACGGAACCTTCCGGTCCGGGTCGGTCCCCGCCGCGGAGGCCGCTGCCGGTGGCGGGCTCACGCCCGGTGCGGACGGCGCCGACGGTGCGGCCGGATCCGTGGGCTCCGGCAACCGGCGCAGGACCGCGGGTGTCGCGGCGAACAGGACCAGCCCCGTGACCAGCGCCAGCCCCAGCGCGACCGGCACCGTCATCGCGTCGGCCGGGTCAGGCGACGGCGATGTGGGGACCGGCGAGGTCCTGGTCGGTCTCCCACTGCTCGTACGCCGCCGCGACCGTCAGCGCGACCAGCTGCGAGCAGGTAGCCGACCCGCGGCCGATGACCCGCTCCAGGACCGGGATGGCGAGACCGAGGTCGTCGGCCAGCCGCTCCACCGACCAGCCGGCCGCGGTCATCGCCCTGAGCCGGTAGCGGCTCGCCCGCACGGGCACCGGCCGGTGGCGGATGGACCGTGCCTCCGTGACGGTGATGCGCAGCAGACGCCGACCGGTGTCGCCGCAGATCCGTCGCATCACGCGCCCCCGCCGACCGTGGGCCAGGTGCGCCACCGACCGCACGCTGACCCCGGCCAGGCGGGCCACCACGGGCTCTGTGAGCCCGGCGGCCAGCAGGAGCGTCAGGTGCGCCCGGAAGGGCGCGGCGTCGACCCACACGCCCTCGGCGTCGGGGTCGTAGGAAAAGAGAATCGGCTGCAGCGCTGGTGTCACGGTTCCTCCTGATCGGGCCTCTGTGAAGAGAAGGCCTTGTCGGAGGTGCCGCTGTGAGCGCTGCAGCCGATGTTTCTTGGCTCAGGTGTCGCCGGTTCGTGGGAGGTGTCGTCCCGGTCACCGACGTGTCGTCCGTCGCTACTTGGTGTTGTCGTCCTTGTTCTCGGTGTCGCCCGACGCGGATGCCTCGCCACCGTCGGTGTCGGCGTCCTCGGGGGGCTGGGTGCCCTCGGGGGCCTCGTCGTCGACGGCGTCGGGGTCGACGTCCTCGCCGCTCTCCGAACCCAGCTCGACCTCCGACTCGACCGGAGCCTGGTCGCTGTCGGCCTCGTCGGAGATCTCCTCCTCGAGTCCGTCGACGGCCGACGTGTCGTCGTCGGTCTCGACCGCGGTGACCGCGTTGGCGCTGGCGGCCGACGTGGGGTCGGTGGCCGCCGACCAGGTGCTGGCCGGTGACGTGGCCGGACCGGCGGGGGCCGAAGGCTTCGGGACGTACGGCGCAGTGGGGCGAGCTGCCTGCCAGTCGGCGTCGGAGCTGCCGAGCAGCTTGCGGGCGACGATGGCGGCGATGCCGCCGACGGCGAGCACGATGGCCAGCCGCTTCAGCCACCGGCTCTTCGGCTTCGGCGCGACGACCTCACCCCGGGCGGCGGCCACGACGGCCTTGCCCCGGCCACTGGCCTCCGCGACGACGGCCTTGCCGCGATCGGTCGCCTCGACCACGATCGGCGCCGCCGCCGCGGCCGCCAGGGCCTCGGCCAGCTTGGGGAAGACGTCGTCGTGCATCTTGCTCTTGGCGGCCTCCACGGCCGGCGGGACCTTGTCCAGGGCGTCCTCGAAGGCCGGCCCGAACTTCTCCACGGCGTCGTGGGCGACCTGGGCGCCACGCTGCCTGGCCGACTTGGCGTACGGGCCGACGGTCTCGCTGACCTGGTGCGCGTAGGGGCCGACCTTCTCGCCGACGGTCTCGCTGACCTGCTGGGCGTAGGGACTGACGGTGTCCACGACCCGGTCCCTGGCCTGCTGGGCGTAGGGGCTGAAGGCGTCCGCCGCCTGGTGGGCCAGAGGTCCGACCCGGTCCGCGGCCGCGCTGATCCGATCAGCCGCGAGATGAGCGAAGTCCTGCACCGCCGGCAGTACCTCCTCGGTCACCACCTCGGCTGGGCTGTTCTTCTTCCCCATCACATTCCTCCATCATCAAGTGCGGCAGTAGATCCCGTGTGCATGAGCGGGACGTCAGGCTCGAACCACCGTACCGGTCCACCGGTCGTCCGGTCAGGGCCGGTGGTCCTCTCCGTGCACGAGACGTCTTGTCCGCGCATGACAGGATGGCTGCCGATCTCCTCGACCGTCGACGGAGACTGACGGAAGGTACGACGACCGGTGCCCACCACGGCGACGCTGCACACCAACCACGGCGACATCACGATCAACCTGTTCCCCGATCACGCCCCCAAGACGGTGGCCAACTTCGTCGGTCTGGCGTCGGGCACCAAGGAGTACGCCGACCCGGAGACCGGTGCGCCGACCAAGGGCAAGTTCTACGACGGTCTGGTCTTCCACCGGGTCATCGACGGCTTCATGATCCAGGGCGGCTGCCCGCTGGGCACCGGCACCGGCGGCCCCGGCTACGCCTTCGCCGACGAGTTCCACCCCGACCTGGCCTTCAACAAGCCCTACCTGCTGGCCATGGCCAACGCCGGGCCCGGCACCAACGGGTCGCAGTTCTTCATCACCGTCGGCCCGACGCCGCACCTGAACCGCAAGCACACGATCTTCGGCGAGGTGGCCGACCAGGCCGGCCGCGACGTGGTCGACGCGATCGCCCGCGTGAAGGTCGGTCGGATGGATCGCCCGGCGGAGCCCGTGGTGATCGAGTCCGTCGACATCAGCGAGTGACCTCACCCCGACCAGCGTCGTGAGCGAGCCCGGGCCGAGCTTCACCGCCCCGAACTTCACCGGTTGCTACCGGCACCCGGATCGGATGACCGGCATCACCTGCCAGCGGTGCCGACGTCCGATCTGCGGGGAGTGCATGACGGAGGCGTCGGTCGGCTTCCAGTGCCCGCGCTGCGTGGGGCTGGGCCGGGTGACCGGCCGCCAGCCCCGGACACGGTTCGGTGCCAGCATCCGGCCCGGGGGTGCGCTGGCGACGAAGGTCCTGATGGGGACCTTCGTCGCTGTCTGGTTGATCGACCTGGTCACCGGCGGTCTGGCCTCCGGCCTGCTCGCGATGAGCAACAGCTACGTGTCCTTCGGTCAGTTCTGGCGGCTGGTGACGACCTCCTTCGTCTCGGGCCAGCTGCTCGGCGTGCTGATGAACCTGCTCGTGCTCTGGCTCGCCGGCCGCGCCCTGGAGTCGGAGCTGGGCAGCTGGCGTTTCAGCCTGCTGTTCCTGGCCTCGGGATTCGGGGGGGCGACCCTGTTCTTCCTGCTGGCACCGTCGTCGTCCTGGTCGATCGGCGCCGCGTCGGCGATCGTCGGTCTGCTGGCCGCCAACACGATCGGCAAGGCCAAGACCGGCGAAGACGTCCGACCCGACATCGGCCTGCTCGTCCTGCTCGTGCTCTACGCCGTGCTGGTCGGGTTCTCCAGCTTCGGCTGGGTCAGCCTGATCGGCGGCATCATCGTGGGCGGGGTGTCGGGCGCGATCCTGGCGTACGCCCCCCGTCAGAACCGGATGGCCGTCCAGCTCGTCGGCATGCTCGCGCTGGTGGCCGTCTGCCTCGGTCTCGTGGTGGCGAAGATCGCGCTCTGACCGCGCAGGTCGGAGGCCCACCCGGCCCGGACCGGGCCTCAGGTCCGGCTGACGCTCGGGACCGGGACCGGTTCGTAGGACGGTGGGCGCACCACCGAGAGCAGGATGACCAGCGTCGCGACGAACGCGACGACCAGGATGCCCAGCACGATCAGCAGGGCCCGCGGGAGACGCGCTGACGGGGCGGTGGGGCTCACGCGTCGCCGAGGGCGAACGCGGCTTCCAGGTCGTGGCTGGAGTAGGCCCGGAACGCGATGTGGGTCTCGGTCTCGCGCACGCCGACCACCTTGTTCAGGCGGTCGGCGACCACCTCGGCCACCTGTTCGTGCCCGGACACGCGCACCAGGACGATGAGGTCGATGGCGCCGGTGACGGAGTACACCTCACTCACCCCGGCCAGGGCCGCGATCTCCTCGGCGATCTCGGGGATCCGGGCCACATCGGCCTTGACGAAGACGATCGCGGTCAGCATGCCGCCATCTTATGGACACCCGGTCTGTCGGCACGGGGTCGGTCGCCACGGGTTGTCGACAAGGTCGATCACCGCAGGATGTCGGTCGAGCAGGGTCCCATCGACGGACCCCACCACCGATGGGCCACCACCTGACGTCGGGTTGTCGGTGCCGAGGCGACAGCTCTACGAGCCGACGCCGAGCTCGCTGACCAGGCCGGGGTGGTCGAGGGTCGCGTGCAGCGGCCAGGCCCAGTCGCCGGTGAGCTCCATCAGCCGCGAGCCTGGTTGCTCCAGCCACGCGGCGATGCGCTCGGTCTCCTCGATGCCCGCGGCCGGCAGCGGGCCCACCGGCGGGAGCACCGTCTCGGCGGTGGCCCGGACGGCCCGCGCGACCACCTGCGGCACGTCGCCGGGCCGAGCGACACCGGCGGCCGCCAACCGGCCGTACCGGATCACGTGGATCTCCCAGTCGTCGTCGGTCCGCCGCGCGGCGACGATCTCGGGGCAGGCGGCCAGGCTGCGCACCCGGTGGAACCGCACACCCGTCCGGATCAGCGTGTCGAGGCGCCCGCGGACGGTGGCCGCCTCCTCGAACCGCTGCTCCTCGGCCAGTCGGCGCAGCCGGTCGCGGAGGCCGTGCACCGCGGGCCGGACGTCCTGGGCGAGCGCCGTGCGGACCTGCTCGACCAGGTCGCCGTACCCGTCCACGGAGATCTTGCCCGTGCACGGCGCGGCGCAGCGGTCCATGTCGGCCAGGGCACAGGCCGGCGACGGCCGCCGGGTGCTGAGCCGCTGGGTGCACTGCCGGATCGGGAACCCGTCGTAGACCGCCAGCACCACCTCCTCGGCCGACTTCCGCCGGCGGAACGGACCGAAGTAGGTGGCGCCGTCGTCGCGTACGGCTCGCACCACGCTCAGCCGCGGGAACGCCTCCTCGGTGATCTTGATCCACAGGTTCCGCTCCGGGAACTTGGAGCGCCGGTTGTAGCGGGGGGCGTGACTGGCGATCAGCCGGAGCTCGACGACCTCGGCCTGCAGGGGGGTGGCGCAGGGGACGGCCTCGACCCCGGTGGCGACCCGCACCATCTCCTCCATCCGCGGCCGTTTCTCGGCGGCGGTGAAGTACGTCCGCACCCGGCGACGGATGTTGCGGGAGGTGCCCACGTACAGCACCTCGCGGGCGTCGTCCCGCTCGCTGACGAACAGGTACACCCCCGGCTGCTCGGGCAGGTCCTGGGCCCAGGTGCGCTTGGCCCGACGCTGCGGCGACACCCGACGGGTGAACTCCCGCAGGTCCTCGATGGTGTGCACGCCGAGGTTGCCGACCCGTTCGATCAGCGCGTGCAGCACGTCGACGGTGGCCTCGGCGTCGGTGAGGGCGCGGTGGTTGGGCCTCGTGGGGGACTTGACGTGCTGGGCGAGGGTCGACAGCCGGCAGTTGGGCACCTCGTCGCGCAGCAGGATGGCCCGCGCCAGGGCGGCCGTGTCGAGCACGGGCCACTTCGGGTACGGGTAGCCGAGAGCCTCGCACCCCCGGCGGAGGAAGCCGGTGTCGAACGGCGCGTTGTGGGCCACGATCACGGTGTTCTCGGCGAAGGCCAGGAAGGACGGCAGCACCTCGGTGAGCGGGGGAGCGTCGGCCACCATGGTGTTGGTGATGCCGGTGAGCACGGCGATCAGGGGCGGGATGTGGCTCTTCGGGTTGACCAGCGTCTGGAACCGGCCCAGCACCTCGCCGCCCCGGACCTTCACCGCACCGAACTCGGTGATCGAGTCCGTCTCGGCGCCACCGGTCGTCTCCAGGTCCACGACGCAGAAGGTCACCTGGGACAGGTGCGTGCCGAGATCCTCGAAGGAGTCCTGCAGGCTCGCCCCGGCTGCGGTGGCCCTCGTCGCGGTCATGGGCCGAAAACTAGAGGCAGCCTCCGACACTGCTGTCGTTCCTCGCTTCGCCGCACGGCCGCTCGCGACGGCGCCTGCCTCACTCGCTTCGCTGCCTGGCCGCTCGCGACGGGAGAGGTCAGGGGACCTCGGCCAGCAGCTCGCCGTGCAGGACGGCGAACCAGGCGTCGGGCTGGTCGCCCCACCACCGCCAACCGGCGGAGAGCTCGGCCAGCTCGGTCGCGTCGGACAGACCGGCCTGCAGCGCCTGGGCGGCGAAGTCGGAGCGGACCACCCGCTCGGCCCAGGTCTGCGACCACCAGGCCACGTCCCCGGGGTCGGCGAAGCACCAGGTCGATGCGGTGTACGTCACGTCGGAGAACCCCGCCCGCTGCGCCCAGTGCCGCAGTCGACGGGCCGCGTCCGGCTCCCCGCCCGCGGCGTGGGCGACCTGGTGGTAGAGCTCGAGCCAGCGGTCCAACCGGGGATCGGACGGGTACCACGTCATCGCTGCGTAGTCGGCGTCCCGGGCCGCGACCAGACCCCCCGCCCGGACGACCCGCCGCATCTCGGTCAGCGCGGCCACCGGATCGGAGAGGTGCTGCAGGACCTGGTGCGCGTGGGCGACGTCGAAGGAGTCGTCGGCGTACGTCAGCGAGTAGACGTTGCCGATCTCGAGGGTGATCCGGTCGATCTGCCGCTCCTCGGCCAGGGCCAGGGTCGCGGTGACGGCCTTCTCGGCGCTGTCGATGCCGGTCACCCAGCCGTCGCTCAGCCGCTCCGCGAGATCGACGGTGATGGTGCCGGGCCCCGTCCCGACGTCGAGCAACCGGTCCTGGGGCCGCAGACGGGGGAGGAGATAGCCCGCTGAGTTCTCCGCCGTACGCCACTGGTGCGACCGCAGGACGGACGCGTGGTGGCCGTGGGCGTAGCGATCGGGCTCCCGGACGTCGTTCATGCCACCAGTCTCTCGCCGACCGGCCGGCCGCCGGGGATCGTCAACGGATGCAGTTGTCACCGACATCGGGGACGAGATCATTCGTTGAGTGCCAGGCCCGCGGCGAGTGAGCAGTCCGAGCACTGTCAGAGGGCTCGGGCAGGGTGTGCCGCAGATCGGATCCTGCCGCGGGTGGGCCGGCAACGAGGTGGGATGAGGTGGGTGTGATGGACACGATGCACGTGGACTGCGACTCGTGCGTGGCGCGGGGACCGGCGTGCTCGGACTGCGTGGTCACGGTGCTGCTGGGGTCACCCCAGCACGGCGTGGACCTGGACGCCGACGAGCAGCAGGCGCTGGCCGAGCTCGCCCGAGCGGGACTCGTGCCGCCCCTGCGTCTGATCCCGGGGGCCCGTCGGGCCCAGGCGGTGCAGAGTCCGCTGGAGTGGACCGAATCGGGCTGATCGGAAACCCTGTCAGGATGCTGTGAAGTTCGCGGAACGATTTTGTGGTGACCATTCCGTGACCTAATCTGATCGGGTGACCTCACGGAGTTCCGAGGCCGTCCACGTCGGGGGACGTCTGCGCGGATATGCACGCACCGCCGCCCTCGGACTGTCGGCGTTGGCGCTGACCGGTGCCCTCGTGACCGCTCCTCAGCTCGCGCAGGCAGACCCGCCGCTGACGGTCGAAGAGGCCAAGGCCCAGATCGCTCAGCTCGAGACCGAGGCCGCTGCCATCGACCAGGAGTACGTGGGCGTCAAGCAGGGTCTGGCGCAGAGTCAGGCCACGCTCAAGCTGAAGAAGGCCGACGTCAAGACCCAGACCACCAAGGTCGAGCGTCTGCGCAAGCAGGCCGGTCAGGTCGCTCTGGCCCAGTTCCAGAACCGTCACCTCGACACGGCGGCGAAGCTGCTGCTCAGCGATGACACCGAAGACTTCCTGAGCCAGGTCTCCACGGTCGAGAAGCTCAGCGAGAACCAGAACGCCTCCCTCCAGGACTTCCAGGAGGAGCAGGCCAAGCTCACCGAGCTGGAGCGGTCGACCGAGACGGAGACGGCCCAGCTCACGAAGGAGCAGGCCGAGCTGGACAAGCTGCGGACCTCCTCCGACAGCAAGATCGCCGAGTCCAAGACCGTGCTGGCCAAGCTGACCGAGGAAGAGCGGCAGCGGATCGCCGCCGAGGAGCAGAAGGCGCGCGAAGAGGCGCAGGCTGCCGCCGAGGGCGGCGCCGTCAGTCCGGCCGGCACCTCCACGGCGACCGACACCGTCACCGACGGCTCCGGCAAGGGCGCTCGCGCCCTCGCGTTCGCGAAGTCCCAGCTGGGCAAGCCCTACCGGTTCGCCTCCGCCGGCCCGAGCTCCTACGACTGCTCGGGTCTGACCTCGGCGGCCTGGTCCAAGGTCGGCGTCTCGCTGCCCCGCACGTCTCAGAGCCAGATCGGTGTCGGTCGGTCGGTTGCGAAGTCCGATCTGCAGCCGGGTGACCTGGTCTTCTACTACGGGTCCAGCCCCACCCACGTCGGCCTCTACGCCGGCAACGGGCAGATCATCCACTCACCGCGCCCGGGCAAGAGCGTCGAGTACGCCTCGCTGGACTCCATGCCGTTCTCCGGCGCGCGCCGACCCGGCTGAGCGCCACCCTTCGTCGAGGAGCCTCCCCGCAGGGGCCCTCGGTCCTCCGGCTCACGTCGTGGGCGCTGGTCGTCGGTCTCCTGGTGGGCTGCTCCGTCGGCGTCCAGGGCGACCGTCCCCGCGCGTCGGACCCAGCCACCGCTAGCGCCGCCTCCACGGCCGCACCGATCGACCGCGGCCGCTCCGAGCGGACCCAGAGGCTGCTGGACGACTTCGTGGCCACAGCCCGACGGGGTGGCAGCACCGCCGCCCTGGTCTCCGCGCGTGATCCGGTGTTCGCCGCCCGGGCGGCCGTCTGGGCCGCCAACCTCGGTCGTGTCGACTGGTCGCAGATGAGCTGGACGGCGGGCACCCGCTCGACCGATCTCGCTCCGTCCTCGCGGACGGCTCCCGGCGCCTGGGTGCAGTCGGTCGTGGTCCGGTGGGCGCTCCCTGGTCAGGCGCGGGTGGCTCAGGAGGAGCTCTGGCTCACCTTCGCCGACGAGGCGGGGGCGGACGGTGGCCCAGCGACCATCGTGATCGCGGGGGACGGCGCCGGACCGCGCGGTGACGCCCCGGCCCCGATCTGGTGGCAGCAGGCGGTGACGCTGCAGCGCGCCGGCTCGACGCTGCTCCTGACCGCTCGTCCGGCCGGGACCTGGCTCGAGGAGGCGGCGGCGGCTCGCGACGCCGTACGGAAGCGAATCGGCACCGCCGACCGTGACCCGGACGGGCCGCTGGTGGTGGAGCTGCCGCAGAGTCGCGCGGTCTTCGAGCAGACCCTGGGGGTGACCAGCACCTCGTACGCGGGAGTGGCCGCCGCCGCCTGGCCGATGGGTCCGGAGACCTCGTCGGCACCGATCCACGTCGTCGTGAACCCGGAGCTGACAGCTCAGCTGAGCGACCTCGGACGCGAGGTGCTGCTCACCCACGAGGCCGTGCACGTCGCGACCCGGTCACCCGGGTCACCCGCCCCCACCTGGCTCGTCGAGGGCTACGCCGATCAGATCGCCTACCGCGCCCATCCGGCCGGCCGCGCTCCGGCGGAGAAGGCGGTCCGCGAGCTCGTCCGGGAGAAGGGGGCGCCGAGCACCTGGCCGACGGAGGCGGACTTCGCCCCGGACGCCGCCGATCTGGACCTCGCCTACGACCTGGCCTGGACGGCCGCCCGCTCCATCGCCTCGGCGTACGGAGACGACGCCCTGAACCGCTTCTACGCCGCCCTCGACCGCGGCGAATCGATGGAGGAGGCGGCGGAGCGGATCGGGACCACGCCGAAGCAGCTCCGCCAGCGGTGGCGGGCCGATCTGGCCGACCTGGCGGGCCGATGACGACACTCGTGGTCACCAACGACTTCCCGCCGCGGATCGGCGGCATCGAGTCGTTCGTGGCGCACGCCTGCCGCTTCCTCGACGACGACGTCGCCGTGCTCACCTCGACCGCCCCCGGCGCGGACGCGTTCGACGCCGCGGCAGGGTTCCCGGTCGAGCGCCTGCCCGGCCCCTTGCTGCCGGGACCGCGAGCCGCGTCCGAGGCCGTCGACCTGCTCCGGCGCACCGGCGCCGACCGGGTGCTCTTCGGCGCTGCTGCCCCCCTCGCGCTCCTCGCCCCCGCTCTCCGCGCCGCCGGCGCCGAGCGGATCGTCGCCCTGACCCACGGTCACGAGACCTGGTGGGCGACCCTCCCGGGCTCGCGCGCGCTGCTGCGACGGATCGGCGACGAGGTGGACGTGCTGACGACCATCTCCGACTACGTGACCGACCGGATCTCAGCGGCCCTGAGCCCGGCCGGGCGCGCGAAGCTCGTCCGGCTGCCCCCACCGGTCGACCTCGACGTGTTCCGCCACACCGCGCCATCTTCTGGAGCACCAGCGACGACCATCGCGGAGATCGGCACAGAAGTCGGGGCGGCCCGGGTGGTGGGGGTCGGGCGGATGGTCCGGCGGAAGGGGTTCGACACCCTGCTGCAGGCCTGGGCCCGCCTGCCGGGACCAGCTGTCCGGACGTCTTCGGCCCTCGGTCCCGAGCTGGTGCTGGTGGGGGACGGCCCGGAGCGGCCGCGACTGGAGCGCCAGGTCCGGCGGGAGGGTATCGCCGGGGTGGTCTTCACCGGGGCGCTCGACCAGGCCGGGGTCCTGGCCGCGCTGCGACGGTCCGACGTGTTCGCGCTGCCGTACCGCAGTCGGCTCGGAGGTCTCGACCCCGAAGGTCTCGGCCTGGCCGCCCTGGAAGCGGCGGCGTGCGGTATCCCGGTGGTGGTCGGACGCTCCGGTGGGGCGCCGGAGACCGTCCGGCACGGCCGCACCGGCTACGTGGTCGCGCCCGACGACCCGTACGAGCTGGCGGCCAGGCTCGGCGACCTGCTCAGCGACCCGCAGCACGCCCGAGCGCTGGGTGCCGCCGGGCGCGGCCTCGTCGCTGAGCGCTACGGTGCCGCGCAGGCGCGGCGCGTGCTCCGGGCGGCCCTCGATCTGCCCGACGTCGCTACTGTGTGAGGTCGAGTGCGGGTGCTCACGACCCGCTGGGGAAAGGGAGTCACGTGGCCGATCAGACCAGGGACAGCATCGAGATCGCGGCCTCACCCGATGAGGTGATGACCGTGATCGCCGACGTGGCGTCCTATCCGGAGTGGGTGTCGGCGATGAAGCAGGTCGACGTCCTGACCAGCCACCCCGACGGCAAGCCCGACCACGTCAAGGTCAACCTCGAGCACTCGGTCGTCTCCGACGTCTACACGCTGGCCTACCGGTGGCAGACCGACTCCGTGAGCTGGCACCTGGTCGAGGGTCAGCTGCTCAAGGCGATGGACGGGTCCTACGAGCTGGTCCCGTCGGCGAAGGGCACCAAGGTCACGTACGCGCTGTCGGTCGACGTCCGGATGCCGATGATCGGAATGTTCCGGCGCAAGGCCGAGAAGACGATCATCGACGGTGCGCTGAAGGACCTCAAGCGGCGGGTGGAAGGCTGAACGTCACGGCCGCGACGCCGGCCGAGGGACCTGCCGGACGACCGGGCCACCGGTCGCCGCCGGAGTCGTGGGTCGACGGTCCGCTCAGCGTCGGGATCGACATCGGCGGCACCAAGGTCGCCGCGGGGGTGGTCGATGCCCGCGGCACGATCCTCGAGCGGCTGCAGGTGCCCACGCCCTCGCACAGCCCGCAGGCCGTCGAGGACGCCATCGTCGACCTGGTGAGCCGGCTCCGGGCCGGTCACGCCGGGGTCGTGTCGGCCGGCATCGGCGCGGCCGGCTGGGTCGACAACACCCAGTCGATCGTCCGGTTCTCCCCGCACCTGGCCTGGCGGGAGGAGCCGCTCCGGGAGCGGCTGCGGGAGCGCATCGACCTGCCGCTGATCGTCGACAACGACGCGAACGCCGCCGCGTGGGCGGAGTACCGGTTCGGGGCCGGGCAGGGGTCGTCGGTGATGGTCTGCATCACCCTGGGCACGGGCATCGGCGGCGGGCTCGTCATCAACGGTGACCTGTTCCGCGGCACCTACGGCATGGCCGGTGAGTGGGGCCACATGATCAGCGTCCCCGGCGGGCACCGCTGCGAGTGCGGCAACCGCGGCTGCTGGGAGCAGTACGCCTCCGGCAACGCCCTCGTCCGGGAGGCCCGCGAGCTGGTGGGGAGCAACTCCCCGCTGGCCTACCGCCTGCTGGAGATGCTGGGTGGGGACCCCGACACGATCACCGGACCCGGTGTCACGGCCGCGGCGGTCGAGGGGGAGCAGACCGCGATCGAGCTGCTGGCCGACGTGGGTCAGTGGCTGGGTCAGGGGATCGCCAACCTGGCTGCGGCGCTCGACCCCGATCTGGTGGTCATCGGTGGCGGGGTCAGCGCCGCCGGGGACCTGCTGCTGCAACCCGCTCGACAGATGTTCGCCCGGACCCTGACCGGTCGTGGCTTCCGCCAGCAGGCGCGGCTGGAGCTAGCTCACTTCCGCAACGACGCCGGCCTGATCGGGGCGGCCGACCTGGCCCGGCACGCGATCCTCGACCCGCCGATGGCCGACCGGGGCGGCTTCTGGCCCGGCCGGGGACGTCGGCTCCGGCTCAGAGGACGGCGCCGTCTCCTGCGTCGGGCGGGCGTTGACGAGGCAGCCGACTGACCAGCAGCGCGAAGCCGCCGACGAAGCCGAGGATCCCGGCCCACACCGCCCAGGTCGGCAGCACGATCCCGACAGCCGTCGCGAGGACCGTCAGCACCGCGTAGCCCAGTCCGAGCCAGCCGACCAGCACGGGCCAGGCCGGCCGGGGGAGGGGCGGTGTCGGACCGGGCTCGTAGCTCTCGACCGGACCAGGATCCACCTCGTCGTCGGGGTCGGGAGCGGGCAGCGAGCGCGTGGTCGGGGAGCTCGCGGGTCGGTCGGGCGGGCGCGGTGCCGGGGTCTCGAACACCGATCCCGGGGCCGGTGTCCGGCCGGGGACCGGGCCCTCCCACTCGTGGTCGGGACGGTCCGAGGTCAGGTGGTAGCCCGCGATCAGCTCGGCGAAGGCCCGGTCCACCGACTCCTTGTCGTCAGGGTCGGTCATCGACGGGGCCTCTCACGACGAACGAGCGAGACCGCAGAGCGCGACCGGCCAGCTCGGTCATGGGCGGAGCCTCTCGGGAGTGGTCAGCCCGGTCGGACCGCACCGGCGTACGGCATCGAGCTGATCCTGCTGTAGGAGACGGTCTTGCCCGGGCGAGGGGCGTTGAGGACCATCCCGTTGCCAGCGTACAGACCGACGTGGCTGGGGCGGGAGCCGTAGAAGAACACCAGGTCGCCCAGCCGCAGGTCCGACCGCGCCACGCGCTGCCCGATCCTGACCTGCGTGTACGTGGTCCTGGGGATGCTGATCCCGGCGGCGCGCCAGGCGGCCTGGGTCAGACCCGAGCAGTCCCAGCGGTTCGGCCCGGTGGCGCCGAACACGTACGGCTCGCCGAGCTGGGCGCGGCCGAAGGCCAGGGCGATCTCGCCGCGGGTGGTGCCCGAGACCGGCGCGGGAGCGGCGATCGGGGAGGCGCCGGGAGGCGCGGCCGCCGTGCCGTCGAGCGACTCGGCGAGGTAGGCCGCTGACACCCACCGCAGGGTGCCGCGGTGCCGGAACTCGGCGTACCCCGCGACGTAGCGACCCGTCACGGTGATCGCGCTGCCGTCGGGGAGCTCGGACACCACACGGTGACGGGCGCCGGGGCCGGAGCGGATGTTGAGCTCGGCGGTGGCGATCCGGCTGCCGGCGGTGGGCAACGTCGTCGGGGCTGCGGGGCGCGCTCCGGTCCGGTCCAGGTACTCCCCGTCCATGTAGGCGGTGGCGCCTCGGAAGCGCACCTTCACCCAGTCGCCGGTGGCATGGCCTGTCACGGTGATCTTCTGGCCGCGGACCAGCCGGCCCAGCAACGACGCCGAGGTGCTCGCTCCGCCGCGGATGTTCACCGTGGTGGTGGCGACGCCCGAGCTGGACGCCGCCTCGGCCGGGGCGATCCCGGTGCCGAAGGACAGGGCCACGGCACTGGCCAGGGTGGCGATCGCGGCGATCGACCGTCGGCCGGTTGGGGCCATCGTTCAACTCCTAAGTCACATCAGTCACACGAGACTGAGATTTCCTCAGGAGATTAACCACGCCCCAGTGGTCACAACAAGATCACGGGCGGTATTTCGACCAACTATGCAACTCGACACGCCGTCGACGTCGACATGAGGTCGAGAGTTCTCAGGCGGACAGACGCCGGAAGAACGAGGACGACGCCGAGAAGATCTCCGCGGCCTCGTAGTCCAGCGTCGCGACGTGGAAGCTGCGCGTGAGCCGGCGGAACTCCGCGTCGGCGGATCCGACCCGATCCTTCAGGAGGGCGACCGAGGAGGGGTCGACCACGTGGTCGGCGTCGGAACGGAAGACCAGCAGCGGCTGGGTGACCCGGTCCAGGTGCGCGACCACGTCGGCCCAGAGCTTGGTCTGCGAGTGCAGCGCGTGCAGCGGGTTGCGGTCGTAGGCGATCTCCCGGGCCGCGGGATCGGAGACGTCGTTGCCGATCGCGGCCAGCGACGGCACCAGGTGGTGCAGCACCGGCAGGATCCGCATCCGCGGGTCGGTGATGTTGATGGCCGGGTTGACCAGCACCAGTCCCGCCACGGCGGCACCGTGCTGCTCGGCCAGCCGGAGGCCGAGGGCCCCGCCCATGGACAGGGCGGCGATGAACACCTGGTCGCACCGGTCCCGCAGATCGGCGAACGCGGCGTCGGCGTGCGCGTACCAGTCCGTCCAGGCCGTCTGGTTGAGCTCGCGCCAGTGGGTGCCGTGGCCGGGCAGCCGGGGCAGCGAGACGGTGAACCCGTCCGCCTCCAGGTGCTCGGCCCACGGGCGCAGCGACTGCGGGGTGCCGGTGAAGCCGTGGATCAGCAGCACCCCGACGGGGCCAGAGCCACCTTCGTACGGCTGCACCGCCGGGTCGTCGGCCAGGGCCGGTGGCAGGGGGCCGTCACGCCGCCCCGGCGGGGTGTCCTCCCGCCGACCACGGAGCCGGTCGAGCAGTCGGACGACGGGTCGGAGGGCCGAGCCCAGCACGGACGTCACGTGCGCATGGTGGCACAGATGGGATTAGGCTCACTCCGAATCTGGGCTTCGGAGGCGCGTTGTTCTACTGGATCTTCAAGTGGTCGCTGTTCTTGCCGGTCGTCCGGCTGGTGTGGCGACCCCGGGTGACGGGTCTGGAGAACATCCCCGAGTCCGGCCCGGCCGTCGTGGTCTGCAACCACACCTCGGCCGTCGAGACGTTCATCGTGCCAGCGGTGATCTCGCGCCGGCTCACCTTCCCGGCCAAGGCCGAGCTGTTCGCGGAGGGCGGCGGTCCGTTCACGCGGCTGGTCGCCTGGTTCCTCACCGTCGTCGGCCAGGTGCCGATGGACCGCTCCGGCGGACGGGCCAGTGCGGGCAGCATGGACAGCGTGCTGCAGGTGCTCAGGAACGGTGAGCTGCTGGCCATCTTCCCCGAGGGCACGCGGTCCCCGGACGGCCGTCTCTACAAGGGCAAGACGGGAGTGGCCCGTCTGGTGCTGCGGGCCCGGGTGCCGATCATCCCCATCGGCATCCGCGACACCCGCCTGCAGCGGACCAAGCGGCTCCGCATCCCCTACTACCGCCGCGCCAAGATCTCCATCGGGAAGCCGATCGACTTCGACCGCTACGCCAGCGTGGCGGCCGACCGCACCGTCCTGCGTCACGTCACCGACGAGATCATGGCCGCGGTGCAGCAGCAGTCCGGCCAGGAGTACGTGGACGCGTACGGCGCCTCGGTCAAGGCGGCGCTGGCCGACGGCCGGCAGCTGCCGTCGGCGGTCGTGGTGGCCCGGCCCGGTCTGGGTCGCCCCGTCCCGCCCGTGCCCTCGGACCCCATCGCCGGGACGCCGCTCGCGTCGGCCGAGCCCGCCTCCGACACCACCGCCACCGTCGAGGACGTGACCGCGTGAGCGATCCGGCGGGCGCCGACGACACGTCCGCCCGCCGGCGCCGGGACGCCGAGAAGCGGGCCCGGCTGGTGGCCCGGTCGCGGGCCCGGCGATCGGGGTCGGGGGCCGAGCTGGAGGTGGTCCGGGCCGACGAGGACGACAACGGGGAGGGCCGCGGCCTCTACTGGGTGATGCGCAACGTGCTGCTCGGCCCGCCGGTGAAGAGGATCTTCTCCCCGATCGTCGAGGGGGCCGACCACGTGCCGGCCAAGGGCGGTGCGATCCTCGCGGCCAACCACCTCTCCTTCGCGGACTGGGTGTTCATGCCGCTGGCGCTCGACCGCCGGATCACCTTCGTGGCCAAGTCCGACTACTTCACCGGCGAGGGGGTGAAGGGCTGGGCCCAGCGCCGCTTCTTCGCCGGCACCGGCCAGGTGCCGATCGACCGCAGCGGCGGTCGGGCGTCGGAAGGTGCGTTGCGGGCCGGGATGAAGGTGCTGGCCCGGGGGGACCTGTTCGGCATCTTCCCCGAGGGCACCCGCAGCCACGACGGACGGCTCTACAAGGGCCGGACCGGGGTCGCCCGGATGGCCCTGGAGGCCCAGGTGCCGGTGATCCCGGTGGCCGTGATCGGCACCGACGCGATAGCCCCGCCCGGCAAGCTGCTGAGCAAGGTGATGAGCCCGACGGTCCGTTTCGGCACCCCGCTCGACTTCTCCCGCTACGAGGGGATGAGCGGCGACCGGTTCATCCTGCGCTCGGTCACCGACGAGATCATGTACGCGATCATGGAGCTGTCGGGCCAGGAGTACGTCGACATGTACGCCCCGACGGCCAAGGAGCTGGCCGCCAAGCAGGCCAAGCAGGACGAGGCGGACGAGGTCTCGCCGCAGGCCTGAGGCGGCCGGTCCCACAGCCCGGTAAACCGGATCCGGCCGACGTCGGCACGTCTACAGTTGGCGGGTGCCCGACAACCCGCCCATTCCCACCCTGGACGAGCTCCACGCGCTCAAGCCGTTGCAGCAGCCCACGTACGACGACGCCGCCGAGGTCGACGAGGTCGTCGCCCGGCTGCGGTCGCTGCCGCCGCTGGTGTTCGCCGGGGAGTGCGACAACCTGCGCGACAAGATGGCCAGCGTGGCCGCGGGTGAGTCGTTCATCCTGCAGGGCGGCGACTGCGCCGAGACCTTCGACGGGGTGACCGCGGCCAACATCCAGGGCAAGCTGCGCACCCTGCTGTCCATGGCGGTCGTGCTCACGTACGCCGCCCAGGTCCCGATCGTCAAGATCGGGAGGATGGCCGGGCAGTACACCAAGCCCCGCTCGGCGGCCACCGAGACCCGCGGTGACGTGACCCTGCCCGCCTACCGGGGTGACGCGGTCAACGGCTTCCCGTTCACCGAGCAGGCCCGCCGGCACGACCCGCAGCGGCTGCTCGGCGTCTACAACGCCTCGGCGGCCACCTTGAACCTGGTGCGCGCCTTCGTCACCGGCGGTTTCGCCCACCTGCGCAGCGTGCACCACTGGAACGCCGACTTCGCCAAGAGCTCGGCCGCCAGCGTGCAGTACCAGACGCTGGCCGGGGAGATCGACCGGGCGCTCGCCTTCATGGTGTCCTGCGGCATCGACGACGACGTGTTCAACACCGTCGACTTCTTCGCCAGCCACGAGGCGCTCAGCCTCGAGTACGAGCACGCCATGACCCGGACCGACTCGCGGACGCACCTGCCGTACAACGTGTCCGGGCACTTCCTCTGGGTCGGCGAACGGACCCGTCAGCTCGAGGGCGCCCACATCGAGCTGTTGCGGCACGTGCGCAACCCGCTGGGGGTGAAGCTCGGTCCGACCACCACCGCGGACACCGCGCTGGAGCTCGCCGACCGGCTCGACCCCGATCACGAGCCCGGTCGGATCACCTTCATCACCCGGATGGGGGCGCACCGGGTCCGCGACCTGCTGCCCGACATCGTCGCCAAGGTGACCGCCAGCGGGCGCCAGGTCGCCTGGGTCTGCGACCCGATGCACGGCAACACGTTCGAGGCCCGCAACGGCTTCAAGACCCGGGCGTTCTCCGACGTGATCACCGAGCTCAACGGGTTCTTCGACGTGCACGAGGAGCTGGGCACCTGGCCCGGTGGTGTCCACGTCGAGCTGACCGGCGACGACGTCACCGAGTGCGTCGGGGGCAGCGACGACCTGGTCGAGGCCGATCTGGTCAACCGCTACGAGACGCTCTGCGATCCGCGGCTCAACCGCAACCAGTCGCTGGAGCTCGCCTTCCTGGTCGCCGAGCGGCTGACCACCGGGCGGATCCGTCGGACCAACGCCGTGCAGTCGTTCGTCCCGGTCTCCTTCTGAGGCCGGTCCTGCCCGTCCCGCCCGAGAGGCTTCGCGTGATCGACCTGCGCTCTGACACCGTGACCGTCCCCACCCCCGCCATGCGGGAGTCGATGCTCGCGGCTCCCGTCGGTGACGACGTGTACGGCGAGGACCCGACGGTGATCGCGTTGGAGCAGCGCACGGCCGAGCTCCTCGGCCACGAGGCGGGTCTGTTCTGCAGCACCGGGTCGCTGGCCAACCTGCTCGGCGTGCGGCTGCTGGTCGAGCCGGGCCAAGAGGTCGTCTGCGACGTCGGCGCCCACATCGCCCGCGCCGAGATGGGGGCCCATGCGGCCGTGCACGGGCTCACCATGCGCACGGTGCCGTCGGTCGCCGGTCTCGTCGACGTCGACGCGTACGCCGGGGTGGTTGCTCCGAACGCCGGCCCGTACCTGGTCTCGACCGCGGCGGTCGCGGTGGAGAACACCCACAACTTCGGCGGCGGGACCGTCCAGTCGTACGACAGGTTGGTGGCGCTGGGGGAGCTGTGCCGGGCCGAAGGTCTGAGCTACCACCTCGACGGCGCCCGCCTCTGGAACGCGCACGTGGCCACCGGGGTCTCGCTGAGCGCGTACGGCAGCCTGTTCGACACCGTCAGCGTCTGCTTCTCCAAGGGTCTCGGGGCGCCTGTCGGCTCGGTGCTGGTCAGCTCGGCGGCCCGGATCGCCCAGGCCCGGATCTGGCGCAAGCGCCTGGGCGGCGGCTGGCGGCAGGCCGGCATCCTGGCCGCCGGTGCGCTGCACGCCCTGGACCACCACGTCGACCGACTGGTCGAGGACCACGCCGCCGCCGCCGCCTTCGCCGCCGCGGTCGGCGAGGCAGCCCCGACCGCCGTCGACGTGGCCGCCGTGCAGACCAACATCGTGGTGCTGAACACCGGTGACCTCCCCGCCGCCCAGGTGGCCGCGGCCGCCAAGGACCAGGGGGTGTGGGTCTCGGCCCTCGGCCCCCGGATGGTCCGGGCGGTCACCCACCTGGACGTGACCGTCGACGAGGCCCGTACGGCGGGCGGGATCCTCGGCCGCCTGCTCGGCTGAGCCTCCTGGCGGGGACCGGTCCTGTGTCGACCGACCACCGTGCCACGCGACGTCCTCGGAAGGCCAGCACCGATGCCGAACCGATGTCTGGGGGAGTCCCGGCACCCTCATCGGTGACCAGATTCCCCCGTGGGGTCGGCTCCGACCGACTGGGTAGGTTGGCGGCATGCGGATCACACACCTCGGCCACTCGGCCGTGCTCGTCGAGACCGACGACGCACGCGTCCTGATCGACCCGGGCAACTTCTCGGACTCCTGGCACGGTCTCACCGACCTCGACGCGATCTTGATCACCCACAGCCACCCCGACCACGCCGACCCCGAGCACCTCCCCGCTCTGGTGCAGGCCAACCCCCAGGCGAAGGTCTACGTCGAGCCGTCGATCGTGCTGGCCGAGGAG
The DNA here is from genome assembly GCF_039536605.1 of Microlunatus aurantiacus. Taxonomy (NCBI): domain Bacteria; kingdom Bacillati; phylum Actinomycetota; class Actinomycetes; order Propionibacteriales; family Propionibacteriaceae; genus Microlunatus; species Microlunatus aurantiacus. Next base: position 181,505 of record NZ_BAAAYX010000013.1, on the reverse strand, counting down.
TCGGGCAGCTTTCCCGGCATCGGTGCCGACGACCTCGCCGCCGGTGAGCAGGTGGTGATCGGCGACCTGCTGGTGACCGCTGTCGGCGGGCAGCACGCCGTCATCCACCGCGACATCCCGATGATCGGCAACGTCGGCTTCGTGCTCCGGTCCGAGGGGCAGCCCACGCTGTTCCACCCGGGCGACGCCCTCACCGCCGTCCCGAGCGGGGTCGACATCCTGGCCGTGCCGATGATGGGGCCCTGGGCCGCCATGAAGGAGACCATCGACTTCGTCCGCGAGGTCGGCGCGCTGGAGGGCTTCCCGATCCACGACGAGCTCCTCAACGACCGCGGCCGCGGACTCATCTACGGCCGGGTGGACGCCATGACCAGCACCCGGATGACCGACCTGCGAGGCGGCTCGACCCATGAGTTCTGAGACTTCCGAGACGGTGACCGTGCAGTCGGGAGAGCGGTCCGGACGGCGGGTCTTCTTCGCCGGCGGGCACGGTCAGATCGCCCTGCTCGCCCAGCGCCGGCTGGCCGCCGAGGGTCACCGTCCGGTCGGCCTGATCCGTCGGCCGGAGCACGCCGACGACCTGCGGGCCGTCGGCGCCGAGGCGGTCGTGTTCGACCTGGAGAGCCAGACCGCGGCCGAGCTGGCCGAGATCATCACCGGGGCCGACGCCCTGGTGTTCGCCGCCGGGGCCGGGCCGAACAGCGGCCCGGGGCGGAAGATGACCGTCGACCGTGATGGCGCGATCCTGCTGGCCGACGCCGCCGAGCTGGCCGGTGTCCGACGCTACGTGGTCATCTCCGCGCTGGAGGCGGACGACTTCGTCGTCGGCTCGGAAGAGGTGTTCCAGATCTACCTGCGGGCCAAGGCCGAGGCGGATGAGATCGTTCGGTCCCGCGAGCTCGACTGGACCATCGTCCGTCCCGGCGGGCTCACCGACGCCGACGCCACCGGCTCGGTGCAGGTCGCCGACCGCACCGGGCGCGGGCAGATCCCCCGCGACGACGTGGCCGAGGTCGTGACCCGGCTGGTGGTGGACGGCACCGGCGTACGCCGGCAGTTCGAGGTGATCTCCGGCGACACCCCCCTCAGGGAGGCCCTCGCCGCGCTCTAGCTTCTGACGACGCGGCGCTGGGGAGCGAGCTCCACCAGGTACATGGCTGCCAGGATCGCTCCGCCGCCGATGATCATGCGGCCGGTCACGCCCTCACCGCCGAAGGCGACCGCGAACGCGGCGGCCCAGACGGGTTCCATGGCCATGATCACGGCGGCCCGGGCTGCCTCCACCCGGGCCTGGGCCCAGGTCTGCAGCAGCATGGTGAGCGCTCCGGCGATCAGCGCGAGGTAGATCACGATCGCCCAGTCGGTGCCCGACGCGGGCAGCTGGATCCCTCCCGGCACGGCGGCGACACCGCAGACGACTGCGATGGTGGCCATCTGCACAGCACTGAGCGCCCACGCCGTACCCGGTTCGCTCATCCGCCCCAGCGCGACGATGTGCAGCGCGTAGACGACAGCGGACGCGACGGTGAGCAGCTCGCCGTAGCCGATGGCGAATCCCTGCAGGGACAGCACGCCCAGCCCGGCGGTGGCGAGCACCGACGCGGCCCAGACCGCCGGCGGGATCCGGGTCCGCAGGATCAGCGCGGAGAGCAGCGGTGTGAGCACCACGTAGAGACCGGTGAGGAAGCCCGACACGCTGGCCGCGGTCTGGGCGAGACCGAAGGTCTGCAGCAGCTGGGCGACGCCGTAGAGGAGCCCGAGCAGCAGACCGCGTCGCAGGGTGGTGGTCGACATCCGCAGCCGGGGTCCGGCGATCACGGCCAGAGCGACGGCGGCGATGGCGAAGCGCAGGGCCAGCAGATCCGGGACGGGGATCCGGGTGACCACGTCCTTGATCATGAAGAAGGTCGAGCCCCAGGCCGCTGTCATCGCCAGCAGGGCGATCAGCGGACCGAGCTCGTCCCGTCGCAGGGCCACCGGTGACGCGCTCCGGCTAGACGACGTACAAGGTGATCGTCGAGCCCTTCGGGGCCTCGCTCTTGGCACTCGGCTTGGAGTAGACCACGTAGCCGATGCCGATGTAGTTCACCGCCACGGCCTGCACCTTGGTCTTGAAGCCGGCGGCCGTCATCGCCTTCTTGGCCGCGTCGACGCCCATGCTGCGGACGTTCGGGATGGTCACCATGACCGGCCCGAGGGACTCCTTGACCGTGATGCTGTCGCCCTTCACCCCGGTGCCCTTGTCGGGTGACTGGCTGATCACCGCACCCTTGGTGACGGTGTCGGAGTTCGCGGTGGTGATCTTGACCTTGAAACCGGCCTCGGTCAGGGCCGCCTTGGCCGTGGCGGCGCTCTTGCCCGTGTAGTCGGCGATCTTGATCGGTTGGGGGCCCTTGGAGACGGTCAGCTCGACGGTGGCGCCCGACTTCAGCTTGGCGCCGGGCGCGTACGAGGCGCTGAGGACGATCCCCTTGGCGACCTTGGGTGAGAAGGACTGGTCGACGCTGCCGAGGGTCAGGTTCGCGTCCTTGATCGCGGCGGCGGCGGCGGCCTGGCCGAGACCGACGACCTTCGGCATCGCGTACCGCTCCGGACCCTTGGACACGACCGCGGTGATCGAGCCACCGTCCGGCACCTTGGTGCCGGCCACCGGGTCGGTGTCCATCACCAGCCCGGGCGCGACGGTCTCGGAGAACCGGTCCACGAAGTCGATCTGCAGACCCTCCTGCTGGGCGACCGTGGCGGCCTCGGTCTGGGGCAGTGCGGTCAGCGCCGGTGTGGCGGTGAACCGGCCCTCGGTCAGATACCAGCCCGCGAGGGCCGCGATCGCGGTCAGCATCAGCACCAGCAGCACGATCAGCCAGCCCCGCCGGCGACGGGCTCCCTCGCGGTCCCGCCGCGAGGCCAGCCGGTCGCCGGAGACGTACGTCGGGGCCGGGTTGTAGGACGACTCGCCCGCCGAGGCGCCGGGCACGGCGGGGGGCGGGGCGTCGCGCACGGTGGGCGGCGACGTCGGGGTCATCCCGCGCTGCTGCACGATCCGCGGCGGCCCGACCGGTGGCGCGCCGGGCGGCGGGACCAGCTGGGTGAGCTCGGCGTTCGGGTCGACCCCCGGCGGCAGGGCGGCCGAGAGGTCGGAGCGCTGCAGCACGCTGAGGTCCTGGGTCAGCTCCGGGTCGTCGGGCAGACCGTCGCGCAGCGCCGCCCGCACCCGGCGCACCTGGGACAGGAACACCTTGCCGTCGTGCGGCCGGGCGTCGGGGTTGCGGGCCGTGGCGCCGGTGACCAGCGCGTCCAGGTAGGGCGGGATCTGGCCGGCGGTGCAGAACTGCGACGGGGGCGGGACGTCGTTGTGGACGTGGGCGTACGCGACCTGGATCGGGGTGTCGCCGACGTGGGGCTTGCGTCCGGTCAGCATCTCGAACAGCACGACGCCGGCGCTGTAGACGTCGGAGCGCGGACCGGCCCGACCGGACAGCACCAGCTCCGGCGGCAGGTAGGAGACGGTACCGATGAGCAGTCCCTGGGTCGCGGTCGAGGTCTGCGCCGAGATGGCCTTGGCCAGCCCGAAGTCGACCACCTTGATCTGCCCGCGCTCGGACAGCAGCACGTTCTCCGGCTTGACGTCGCGGTGCACCAGACCGGCCTCGTGCGCGGCGGCCAGGGCCCCGAGCACCGGCTCGATGATGTCCAGCGCGCGCTCCGGCGGCAGCGGCGCCTCGTGGTTCAAGATGTCGCGGAGGGTCCGACCCTCGACGTACTCCATCACGATGTACGGCCGGCCGTCGTCGTGGCCCTGGTCGAAGACCGACACCACGTTGGGGTGCGAGAGCTTCGCGGCCGAGCGGGCCTCGTGGTCGAACTTCCGGGCGAACTCGGCGTCGTCGCCCAGACCGATGTGCATCACCTTGACCGCCACGGTCCGGGTCAGCCGGATGTCGGTGGCGATGTAGACGGTGGCCATGCCGCCGCGGGCCAACCGGTGGGTGATCTGGTAGCGACCGTCGAGCAGCTGACCCACCAGGGGGTCACCGACACTCGTCATGGTCACGCCTGCTCCGAACACGATGGGGGAAGTCGGCCCGGTGCTGGATGACACAGGGACCTTCGGCCGAGTTTAGGCACGGGGGAGGGTCGAGCCGGGGATGCCGCGCCGAGGCGAGGCTCCATGGCACGCGCCGGTCAGTCGATGCGTCCGGCACTCGTCGAGGACGCCTCGGCGTAGCGGCGGACCGGGATCCGACCCGCCCCGCGGGCCAGCCGACCCGCCCGGACGGCGTACCGCATGGCCTCGGCCATCGCCACGGGCCGCTCGGCCCGGGTGACCGCGGAGGCCAGCAGCACGGCATCGCACCCGAGCTCCATGGCCAGGGCCGCTTCCGACGCGGTGCCGATCCCGGCGTCGAGGATCACCGGGACCCTGGCCGCCTCGACGATGAGCTCGATGTTGTGCGGGTTGCGGATGCCCAGGCCGGAACCGATCGGAGCGCCCAGCGGCATCACCGCCGCGCAGCCCGCGGCCTCCAGCCTGCGGGCCAGGATCGGGTCGTCGTTGGTGTACGGCAGCACCACGAAGCCGTCGGCGACGAGCCGCTCCGCGGCGTCCAGCAGCTCGATCGGGTCGGGGAGCAGCGTGATCTCGTCGGCGATCACCTCGAGCTTCACCCAGTCGGTCTCCAGCGCCTCGCGGGCCAGCTGGGCAGTCAGCACCGCCTCGGCCGCGGAGTAGCAGCCGGCCGTGTTCGGCAGGATCGCGATGCCGTGCCGGTCCAGCACGTCCAGCACCGACCCGGGGGCGCTGGGGTCGACCCGGCGCATGGCCACGGTGGTCAGCTCGGTGCCGGACGCCAGCAGCGCAGCCTCCATCACCTCGAGGCTGGGTGCTCCGCCGGTCCCCATCACCAGCCGCGAGGTGAACGAGCGGCCGGCGATCACCAGCGGATCGGTCGGCTCGGCGGTCACCGGGTCCCTGCGTACGCCGCTCGTCAGCTCAACCACCCTGCACCGCCGTGACGATCTCCACCCGTGCTCCTTCGGTCAGGGCCGTCTCCGCCACCCGGGCCCGCGGCACCACCGTGCCGTCGACGGCGACCGCCACGCCCCGGCGGGGAGTCTCGTCCCCGTCGCCGACGACCTCGTGCAGCCTGGTGCCGGCGGACACCTCGCGCCGCTCGCCGTTGACGAAGATCAGCATCGGCGGTCCTCTTCGCGGTGACCGGCTGCGACCGGGTCGACGCGCCCGCGGTCGATGCGCTCGCGGTCGATGCGCTTTCGGTCGAAACGCTCCGGGCCGAACGGTGCGGCCACGTCGAGCACGCGGTCGTGCAGCACCAGCTCGGCCACCACGTCGGCGGTGATCGGGGTGAGCAGCACCCCGTTGCGGTGGTGACCGGTGGCCAGCACCAGGCCCTCCAGCACGCCCCGCCCGAGGATCGGCGCGTTGTCCGGGGTGCCCGGTCGGTAGCCGACGGACGCCTCCGCCAGCACGTACTCGGTGCTCATCGGGATGGCCAGTCGAGCGTCGCGCAACAGCTCGTACACCCCGCCAGCGGTCACCCGCCGGTCGAAGCCGAGCTCCTCGACGGTCGCGCCGACGACGACCTCGCGGCCGCCGTCCCGGGGCACCAGGTAGATCTCGGTCCCGCGGGTGAAGGCCCGGACCACGACGCCGGGCTGGGGGAAGCGCCCCGGATCCAGCCGGAGGATCTGGCCCTTGACCGGTCGTACCGGGACCGGCGGGATCCCGGTGACCTGACCCGCCCAGGCGCCGTTGGCCAGCACCACCGTCGGCGCCGACACCGACGTCCCGTCGGCCAGCACGACACCGGTGACCCGGTCGGCCGCACTGGCGACGTGGTGGACGAACCCGGCGGCGGCCCGCACGCCGACCCGTTCTCCCGCCGCCGTCAGAGCGGCCAGCAGCTGCCGGTTGTCGCAGCTGGCGTCGCCCGGGACCAGGAGGCCGGCGCGGACGGTGGGGGCGAGCAACGGCTCGATCGTGCGCGCCTCGCGGCTGGTCAGCCGGCTCGACTCCAGACCGAGCCGACCCAGGTAGGCCGCCAGCGTGGCCAGTCGCGCGGCGTCGTCGGCGTCGTAGGCGATCGAGAGGGTGGGGCCGGCACGGAGACCGCTGGGTAGACCACTGGCCTGCTCGACCTCGGCGGCGAAGGACGGGTAGCGCTGCATCGAGGCCAGGTTGAGACCGAGGAGGACCTCCTCGGTGAACGTGGTCTCGGTGACGGGGGCGAGCATCCCGGCCGCGACCGTGGACGCCGCGGCCGCCGTCTCGCCGCCCACCACGACCACGTCCAGACCGGCGGCGGCCAGCCGCCAGGCCGAGGCCCGGCCCATCAGCCCGCCGCCGATGACGACCACGTCGGCGGTCGCGGGCTGGGTGTCGGTCATGCCGTCAGTCTAGGAACCCCCGGCTCACGGCCCGGAGATCGGTAGGGTCGCGGACATGACGGTGATGTTCGGTCGCGCTCCGCGCTCGGCGGTCCCGCGCTCCGCGCCGTCTCGCTCGTTCGGCGCGATCCCGTACGACCAGGGACGCGTCGCCCGCCAGTACTCATCAGACAGGTGCTCCTGCCCTCCCGAGAGGCTCCACTCATGAACGTACTCATGGGGCTGCAAGCCCGGCTGCGCCTGGCCCGGCTCTACCTGTGCACGGACGCCCGGACCGAACGGGGTGATCTGGCCGAGTTCTGTGAGGCGGTGTTCGCCGGCGGGGTGGACATCCTGCAGATCCGGCAGAAGGACATGGACGCCGAGGAGGAGCTCGAGGCGCTGCAGGTGGCCCGGCGGGCGGCCGAGCGGCACCGGGCCCTGGTCTGTGTGAACGACTCAGCGCAGCTGGCCGAGCGCTTCTCGGCCGACGTGCTGCACCTCGGTCAGACCGACGGGTCGTCCCGTCGGGCGCGGCGGCGGCTGCACCGCTGGGCGATGATCGGTCGGTCCACCCACGCCCCCGACCAGACCGACCGGGCGATCGCCGACGACGACGCCGACTACTTCTGCGTCGGTCCGGTGTACGCGACGTCGACGAAGCCCGACTACGAGCCGGTCGGGCTTGACCTGGTCCGCTACGCCGCTCGGGTCGCTCCGCCGCACGACCTCGCCGCCAAGCCGTGGTTCGCCATCGGAGGCATCGACGAGGGCGTGCTCGACGACGTGCTGACCGCCGGCGCCCGCCGGGTCTGCGTGGTCCGCGCCCTCACGCTGGCCGACGACCCGGAGGCCGCGGCCCGCTCGCTGAGCTCCCGGCTGCGGGACGCCTGGCGGGCCGACCCGGCGATGGAGCAGTTCACCCTGGGCGCCGCCGGCTTCACCGGTCCCGCCCGGTGACACCCCCGGTGCCCGTGAACCGTACGGTCGCCAGGGTCGGCGCCATCCTCACCGCCGTCGCGGTGGTGGTGCTGCTGGTCTACGCGCTGCAGGCGGGCGGTCCGACGCCGACAGCGGGCCCGACGGACGCCGTTCCCACCGCGACCACCGCGAGCTCAACGGGACGGAGTGTCGACCGGACCCCGACGACGGGCCGGGCCACCGCGACGGCTCGGACGACGACGGCTCCCCGCTCGAGCAGCCTGCCCAGCCCCAGTGACGGGCTGGCGTGGGTGCGGCTCGCCGACCTACCCGTCCAGGCCCGCCAGACGGTCGCCCTGATCGACGCCGGCGGCCCCTTCCCGTACGCCAAGGACGGCGCCACGTTCAACAACTTCGAGGGCGTGCTGCCGAAGCGGGCCCGCGGCTACTACCGGGAGTACACGGTGCGGACGCCGGGGGAGCGGGACCGTGGCGCCCGGCGGATCGTCACCGGCGACCGGGACCGTGAGCTGTTCTACACCGCCGACCACTACGACACGTTCGCGCGGGTGCAGCGATGACGGCACCGGGGATGACGGCACCGGGCGGCGAGCCCGAGCGGACGGGTCTGGCCGCCGGGCGAGGCGGGGTCTACCGGGTCGTCGCGGCCGCCGACGACGTCGAGACGCAGCTGGCTTCTGACGGCTGGCGGGTGGCGGTGCTGCCCGAGGTGGCCCGGAGTCGCGACTTCTACGCCGCCCTGCGCACGAGCCTGGACCTGCCGGACTGGACCGGGGCCAACCTGGATGCCCTGTGGGACGTGCTCACCGACATGACCGAGCCGACCGCCCTGGTCTGGCCGAGCCACGCCATGTTCGCGGTGGCCCGGCCGGGTCCCTGGCGACGGATCCTCGACGTGCTGGAGGAGCGGGCGGCCCAGGACCCGCCGTTCGCGGTCGTCCTGACCTGAGGCGGCGGCGGTATCCGGGACAGACGCGGGTCTCGATCGCTGGGTGCACCCCGACACGCCTGGGTGCGGTCCATCGAGCCGCTGCTTTGGCCCGCCTCCGGTTCCTGACCGGGGCCCATACCTCCCCCCTCAGGTGCTCCGGTGGACCGCTGCCGCGGCTCAGGCGCTCCGGTGGACCGCTGCCGCGGCTCAGGCGCTCCGGTGGACCGCTGCCGCGGCCAGGGTGGTGAGTCCCTGCCGACCCGCGGGGCTGATCTCAGGTCCGGCCAGAGCCGCGACCGCCTCGTCGTAGTAGGTAGCGATCATCGACTCCACCGCTTCGTGCGCGCCGGAGTCCACGATCACCTGCTGCAGGGCGGCGACGCCGGCGGCGTCCAGGGCGGGGTCACCCAGGCGGTCGCTCAGCAGCCGCCGCCCGCTGTCGTCGGTGCGGGCCATGGCGGCAGCGATCAGCACGGTCCGCTTGCCCTCGCGCAGGTCGTCACCGACCGGCTTGCCGGTCAGCTCGGGATCGCCGAAGACACCGAGCAGGTCGTCGCGGAACTGGAAGGCGCGTCCGAGTGGCGACCCGTAGGCGGCCAGGGCATCCAGCAGCGTGGACGACCCGCCACCGATCACGGCGCCGAGCTGAGCCGGGCGGTAGACGGTGTACCGGGCGGACTTGTACTCCACCACCCGGTTGGCGGCGAGCAGCTCGGCGTCCGGGTCGGAGCCGAGGGCCAGCGACTGGGCGGCCACGTCCAGGTACTGCCCGCAGGTCACCTCGGTCCGCATCGACTGGGCGATCGCCAACGCCCCCGGGACCGACGCCGCAGGCAGCCCGGCGCGCTCCAGCATCTCCACCGACCACATCACCAGCAGGTCCCCGAGCAGGATGGCCCCGGCGCGACCGAAGGTCTCGGGGTCCCCGAGCCGACCGTCGGCCAGGTGCCGGCCCTCGAGCTCCCGGTGGGCCGACAGCGCCCCCCGACGGGTGTCCGAGCCGTCCATCACGTCGTCGTGCACCAGGGCACTCCCGTGCAACAGCTCCAGGCTCGCCGCAGCGGTGAGCAGGGGCTCGGTGGCGTCGGTCTGATCCCGCACCGGGCCCAGTCCGGCGGCAGCGACGTAGCCCCAGGCGCAGAACGCGGGCCGCAGCCGCTTGCCGCCGGCCAGCAGCCGAGCGGCCAGGTCCACGAGGGTCCCGACCTCGGGTTGCAGCTCACTCAGCCGGGACTCCTGCTCCTCCAGGAACGTCGTGATCCGGTCCTGGATCGCTGACCGGAACGGTTCACCGAGAGGGTGGCTGGGGTCCAGCAGGAGCGGGATGTCGGGGGCTTCGACCACATGGTGAGCCTACGGAGCGCGTGGGAGCCCCGTCGTTAGGGTGACGGAATGGCCGGTCCGCTCTCGTACGCGTCACGTCCGCCGACCGTGGCCGACCTGCTGACCGCCGGCGACCGGCCGCTCTTCTCCTTCGAGCTGTTCCCGCCGAAGGACGACGACCAGGCCCGGGTGCTGTGGGACACGGTGCGTCGGCTGGAGGCGCTGGCGCCCGACTTCGTCTCGGTGACCTACGGTGCGAGCGGGTCCACCCGGGACCGCACCATCGACGTCACCCGGGCCATCGCCGAGCAGACCACTCTGCGGACGATGGCGCACCTGACCTGCGCCAGCCAGGCCAGGGACCGGCTCCGGCGCGTGGTGGGCGCGTACGCCGACGCCGGCATCCGACACATCCTGACCATCCGGGGCGACATGCCCGGTGGACCGACGCAGCCGTGGGTCCGCGAGCCCGACGGGTTGGCCAACGCCACCGAGCTGGTCGAGCTGGTAGCCACCCTCGGCGACTTCTGCATCGGCGTGGCCGCCTTCCCCGACCTGCATCCCGAGCGCAAGGACGCCGCCCTGGACGCCCGGGTGCTGGTGGAGAAGGAGCGGGCCGGGGCGGGCTTCGCCATCAGCCAGCTGTTCTTCACTGCCGAGCGCTACTTCGAGCTGGTGGACCGGGTCCGGTCGTCGGGGTCGGACCTGCCGATCATCCCCGGCATCATGCCGGTCACCCGGCTGAGCCAGATCCAGCGGTTCGCCGAGCTCTCCGGAGCCGACCTGCCCCGCTTCGTGGTGGACCGGCTGAACGCGGCCGGCGACGACCCCGCCGCCGTCCGTCGGGTCGGGGTGGAGCTGGCCACCGAGCTCAGCCGGCAGCTGCTGGAGGGCGGTGCGCCGGGTCTGCACTTCATCACCATGAACCGCTCCACGGCGACGCTGGAGATCCTGCAGGGTGTCGACACCCTGACCCGGACGCGCTGAGGTCACGAGCGTGACCCACCCGGACCTGCGCGGGAGCGCCGCGTCCGGGGGCGTTCGTGACCAGCGGGGAGCAGGACCAGGGTGTCAGCCCAGGTTCCGCCGCCACAGCGGGTCGGGCCTCAGGTCGAGGGTGACCAGGCGCTGGGTCGGTCGGGTCAACGCCACGTAGAGCGAACGCAAACCGCCGGCCGACTCCGCCACGATCGTGTCCGGGTCGACGACCAGGACCCCGTCGTACTCCAGGCCCTTGGCCTGCAGGGCCGTCACCACGATCACCCGCTCGTCGGACCCCTCGGGGGCGTCCTGCAGGGCGCGGACCACGGCGGCCAGCCGTGACGGCGGGGCGACCACCCCGACAGTGCCTTCGACCGCCCCGAGCAGGGCCCGTACCGCGTCCCGGACGCCGTCGCCGAGGTCCGCGGCGGTGAGCAGCTCCGGAGCCACCCCGGTGGAGCGGACCGCCTGGGGCAGATCGGCCTCCGGGTAGGCGTGCACCACGACCTGTGCAGCCAGGTCGAACACCTCGGACGGAGACCGGTAGTTGGTGCTCATCCGGTAGCGACGGACCGGAGCTCCGCCCACCAGCTCGGTCAGGGCCCGCTCGGTCTCCCGGCCATCCGGCCAGGAGCTCTGGGCCGGGTCGCCGACGATGGTCCAGCTCGCGCTCGGTCCGCGGCGGCGCAGCATCCGCCACTGCATCGGCGTGATGTCCTGAGCCTCGTCCACCAGGATGTGCGCGAACGTGTCGTGCGGGGTGGCGAACGGGTCGATCTCGCGCTTCGGGGCCAGCCGCTCCATCGTGGTGACCAGCTCGGCGATCTCGGTGTCGTCGTCGGCGAAGAGGGAGATCTCCCGCTCCTCCGGCTCGGGCAGCGGACCGAGGCGGTGCACGAGCTCGTCCAGCAGGGCGGCGTCGGCGATGGTCCAGGCGCGTCCGTCGGGCCGGTCGCGGAAGGACGCGCTGAGCAGCTCGGCGTCGTCGGCGCTCAGGATGCCGGCGGTCACCCGCTCGGTCATGCTGCGGGAGGCGAGCCGGGCCAGGGTGTCGGTGGCGTCCACCCGCGGCCACCAGGCGTTGGTGAACACCGTGAAGGCGGCGTTGTCGGTGATCTTCTCGTCGAACTCGTCCCGCTCCAGGTCGATGTCGCCCCGCTTGCGCCACAGGGCGTTGAGGAGCGCCTTCTCCGCGGGCTCGCGCCCGGCGTTGAGCTTGGTGTGACCCAGCACATCGGCCCGGATCCGGCTGAGCTCGTCGGCCCTGAGACGGAGCACGTCGCCCTGCAGCGTGACGAACAGCTCCCGCGGCACGTCCTGCCACGGCTCGTTGACCAGCCGCTTCAGCACCGCGACCATCCGCAGGCTGCCCTTGAGGGTGGCGACCGCGGCGGTGTCGGTGCGCTCGCCGCGCAGGTCCACCACGTCGGCGGCGACCCCGCCGATCGAGCGCAGCGTGACCGCGTCCTCGCCCAGCGACGGGAGCACCCGCTCGATGTAGTTCATGAAGACCTGGCTCGGACCGACGACCAGCACCCCACCGTTCTCGAACCGGCGGCGGTGGGAGTAGAGCAGGAACGCGGCGCGGTGCAGGGCGACGACGGTCTTCCCGGTGCCGGGGCCGCCGGAGATCATCGTGAAGCCCTGCCAGGGCGCGCGGATGGCCTCGTCCTGCTCGGCCTGGATGGTGGCCACGATGTCGCGCATCTGCGGACCACGGGCCCGGCTCAACGCCGCCATCAGGGCACCCTCGCCGACCACCACCAGATCCTCGTCGGAACCCTCGCCGAGCAGATCGTCCTCGATGCCGATCACCCGGTCGCCCGAGCAGCGCAACACCCGTCGGCGGACGACGTCCATCGGGTTGACCGGGGTGGCCCGGTAGAACGGCTCGGCGGCGGGGGCGCGCCAGTCGATGACCAGCGGCTCGTAATCGGCGTCGCGGACCCCGATCCGGCCCACGTAGCGGATCTCGCCGTCGGTGCGGTCCAGTCGACCGAACACCAGTCCCTCGTGCTCGGCGTCGAGGACGGCCAGCCGCTTGGCGGCCTGGAACGCGAAGACGTCGCGCTCGTACAGGCCTGTGCCGTCCTCCTCGCGCACGAAGCTGCCTCGGTCGGACTTGTAGAGGTCGGCACCCTGGTCGGCCACGTGCTGGGCCGAACGGGTGGCCTCAGCGAGCCGCGAGTAGACGAGATCCACGTGCGCCTGCTCGACCGCCAGCTCGTGCTCCAGCGTCGATTGCTTCAAGAAGAACCTGGCCTCACTGCGGTACTGCCGAAAACGGACGACTCACTCTACTCGCGCGCCGTACCGAGTTCGAGCCGATGTCAGCCGATCAGATCGTGGGCCGCGTACGAGGCGAGGGCGCCCGACAGCACCGTGGCGGCCGGGCTGTTCCCGGCCGGGGACCACGGCCCGGCGAGCAGCAGCCGATCCACGCCGCTGCGGACGGGCGGGCGGTCCAGCCAGCTGTCGAATCCCCGCCAGGCGGCGCCGGCCCCGGGGTCGGGCGCTCGGTGCTGCCAGTCGTGCACCGAGTGCAGGGTCCCCGCCGTGACCGGTCGCCGGTAGGTCACGGTCGGGACGCCGCCGGCGTCGAGGGTGACCGTCTCCTGCACGCGTCCGCGGGACCAGTCGTCGGTGGCCGGCCGCAGCTCGTGGGTGACCTGCGGCGCCGCCGCCGGTGTCAGGCGGCGGAGGTGGCGACGCAGGGCGCGGGCCCGGAAGCGGGGGAGTCCCGCGGCCGGCAGCTGCCACGGGTCCGCGGTCCAGATCACGGCGGCGGCGGTCAGCCGCTCGTGGGTGGTGACCACACCCCGGGCACGCCCCTGGTCCAGGTCGAGCACGTCCACCCGTTCGTTCAGGCGGATGTCGACCCGGCGCACCCGCGCGCGTTCGATCAGGGCGTCCGTCAGGGTCGAGCTGCGCCCGGTGCGGTCACGGTGGTCGTCGACGCAGTCCGACTGCAGCGTCCAGCGACCGAAGCGGCGCTCGATGGACTGGGAGACCGCACACCAGGCCGGGGTGGTCTCCGGCTCTCCGCCCTGGCGGTAGGCGCCCGCGCGCAGCACCGCGGCGAGGTGCGGGTGGTCGATCTCCCGGGCCAGGTCGGCGACCGTCCGGTCCTGCTCGATCCGTCGACGGACGGGTCCGGTCAGCTCGGCCTTGCCGGTCAGCTCCGCCTCCCACCCCAGCTTGCGGACCGTCTGCCAGACGTCGTCCAGCTGGTCGACGAGGCGGCGCCACCGGTCGGCCACGGCCGTGCCGTACGCCTGCTCGTGCTCGGCGAACAGCTCGCCCCGGTCGGTGGGCCAACGGAGCTCGGCGCCGTCGGCGAAGACGTACGTGGCCGGCTCGGCTGCGGACAGGGCGACCGCCGAGCGGTCGAACTCCTCGACCAGGGTCCGGCCGCTCTTGCGGAACAGGTCGCGCCAGGGGGCCGGGAACTCCAGCACGGGGGGTGCGTCGTCGAGGACCACGCTGCCGCCGGGGAGCTCCAGCGTCCGCGAGGCCCATCGGCCGCCGAGCCGGTCGGAGGCCTCGTAGAGCCGGACCGGGTGGCGGGCCTTGGTCAGCCGCAGGGCGGCGGCCAACCCGGCGAGTCCGCCGCCGACCACGACCACCGGCGGCCCGTCGACCGTCCGCCGTGCTCTCGCCGTCGCTGTCACAGTCGGTCAGCGTAATGGCGGCGGTCCGGGCCGGACCGCGCCGGGGATCGCCCGCGTGCCGCCGTCGCCGGGAACGGGCCGTTACGCTGCCGCCGTGCAGATCGCCGTGACCGGATCCATCGCCATGGACCACCTGATGACCTTCCCGGGTCGGTTCGCCGAGTCGCTCGTGGTCGAGCACCTGGACAAGATCTCGCTGAGCTTCCTGGTGGAGGACCTGCAGATCAAGCGCGGCGGCATCGCGCCCAACGTGTCCTTCGGACTGGCCGCACTGGGCCTGAGCCCGCTGCTGGTCGGCTCGGTCGGGGAGGACTTCGGCGAGTACCGCGCCTGGCTCGACCGGCACGGCGTGCTGACCTGGCCGGTGCACGTCTCCGAGACCAAGCACACAGCCCGGTTCGTCTGCACCACCGACGCCGACAACGCCCAGATCGGCTCGTTCTACACCGGGGCGATGGCCGAGGCCCGGCAGATCGAGCTGGCCCCGATCGCCGCCAGGGTGGGCGGACTGGACCTGGTGATCATCTCCCCGAACGACCCCGAGGCGATGCAGCGGCACACCGACGAGTGCCGCTCCCGGGGCTACCGGTTCATCGCCGACCCGTCCCAGCAGATGGCCTGGCTGGACGGTCCGGAGATCATCCGCCTCATCGACGGCGCCGACTACTTGTTCTCCAACGACTACGAGGACACCCTGATCACCCAGAAGACCGGCTGGTCGCACGAGGAGATCGTGTCCCGGGTCGGGGTCCGGGTGATGACCCGGGGGCGCCGGGGGGCCCGGGTCGAGGTGGCCGGCCAGGAGCCGATCGACGTACCGATCGCGCAGGAGACGGCGAAGCGCGATCCCACCGGTGTCGGTGACGCCTTCCGGGCCGGCTTCATCGCCGGGCTCTCCTGGGGCGTCTCGCTCGAGCGCTGCGCGCAGATCGGCTCGATGCTGTCGGCGTACGCGGTCGCCGTGGTCGGCACCCAGGAGTACCGCTTCAACTCCTCGTTCGGCCGACGGTTCGCCGAGGCGTACGGCGACGAGGCGCTCGCCGACATCACGCCGCACCTGACCGGTCTGCGCCTGTGACGGACGCCGCGGACACCGGGTCGGTGGCCGCACCGCGCCTGGTGATCACGTACTGCACCCAGTGCCGGTGGCTGCTCCGGGCCGCGTGGGTCGCGCAGGAGCTGCTGACCACGTTCACCACCGACCTCGGCGAGGTCGCCCTGCGGCCGGGGGTCGGTGGCGTGTTCACCGTCGCGCTGGACGACGAGCTGCTGTGGGACCGTGCCCGCGACGGCGGCTTCCCCGAGATCCCCCCGCTCAAGCGGCTGGTCCGGGATCGCGTCGCCCCCGCCCGTTCCCTCGGTCACACGGACTCTGTGTGACGGCGCTGCTCGACTCTTCTTGACGGCGCTGCTCGCCCGCGCTTCGGGGCCTGAGAGATCGTCGCGGGCTTGTGCTGCGCCAGAGAATCGTTCCGGCCAGCGCCTGACTAGGCTCCGGGACATGACCGACGAGACCGCACCCGAACCGTTCAGCCCCGTCGACGAGAGCTGGGAGCGCGCCCTGTGCGTGGTCGCGCATCCGGATGATCTCGAGTTCGGCGCAGCCGCGGCGGTGGCCCGCTGGACGGACCAGGGCAAGACCGTCGCGTACGCGATGGTCACCAGCGGCGAAGCCGGGATCGACGGGATGAGCCCGGACGAGTGCCGGGTGGTGCGGGAGGCCGAGCAGGTCGAGTCCGGTCGGATCGTCGGTGTGGACGTGGTCGAGTTCCTCGGTCAGCCGGACGGCGTGCTCGAGTACGGCGTCGCGCTGCGGAAGGTGATCTGCGCGGCGGTCCGGCGGCACCAGCCCGAGATCGTCATCACCAACAACTTCCGGCCCACCTGGGGTGGCCGGTCGCTCAACCAGGCCGACCACATCGCAGTCGGCGCGGCCACCCTGGACGCCGTCCGCGATGCCGGCAACCGCTGGGTGTTCCACGACCAGATCGCCGCCGGGCTGCACCCCTGGGGCGGCGTCCGGCAGGTGTGGGCCGCCGGGTCACCCGAGGGGAAGCACGCTGTCGAGACGACCGCCACGTTCGACCGCGGGGTGGCGTCGCTCGAGGCGCACCGCGCCTACATCGACGGACTCGGCTGGGAGTTCTTCGATCCCCGCGAGTTCCTCGAGGGCGCGGCCCGGCCCACGGGAACCCGGCTCGGCGTACCCCTGGCCACGTCGTTCGAGGTGTTCTCGATGGGGTGGGGTGAGTGACCGGTCCGTGACCTGGGGAGCCGGCGTCGCAACGTTCGCATCACGAACGACGCGCCGCGATGTCGGTGCTCGACACCCTGTCGGTGGCGGCGTGTAGCGTAGGTCCTGGTTCGAACGCGATTTCGATTCAGGGCTTGGGGAAGACCTGACCAGAGATGTCGATCGAGCTGACGCAGTGATTCGCGCCTGCGTGCCCGGGCTGGTCCCGGCACGAACGGACCTCGACCCCCGTGCGTGCCGGGCCTCCCGATGGGCGACCTGGTCTCAGCCGCTCTCGTTCGAGGGCAGCAGAAGGCGACGGACGCCGGGACCGCGCCGCGGGCTCGGTGCGCGAGCGCGCCGGATAGCCTCACGGGAGAGCCAGTCACCGAGGAGGACCACGTGTCGGACCCGCGTCGCCGCCGATCCGTCTCCCAGACGCATCTGGACGACCTGCTCACCGCGCAGCTCGCCGCCTGGGCGCTGGATCACCCGGGCCGCGACGTGGTGGACCTCGGGGGCGGCACCGGGGGGATGGCGATGGACCTGGCGGCGGACGGCTACCGGGTCCGGGTGGTGGACCCCAGCCCGGACGCGTTGGCCGCGTTGGAGCGCCGTACGGCCGAGCGGGGGCTGGCCGACCGGGTCAGCGCGGTCCAGGGTGACGCCACCGAGCTGGTCGACCTGATCGGGACCGAGAGCGCCGACCTGGTGGTGTGCCACAAGGTGCTCGAGGTGGTGGAGGACCCGGCGGAGGCCCTGGCCGCCATCGCCAGCGTGCTGCGCCCCGGGGGTGCCCTGAGTCTGGTGGTGGCTCAGCGGCACGCGGCCGTGCTGACCCAGGCCCTGGCCGGTCACATCGCGCAGGCCCGGAGGATCTGGAACGACCCACGATGGTTCGACCGCGAGAGCGTCCTCGCCGCGGTCGCCGCCGCGGGTCTGGAGGTGCGGGCGACCCACGGTGTCGGCACCGTGGCGGGCCACGTCACCGAGTCGGTGCTGGAGGCCGCGTCGGGTGGGCAGGCCGAGCTCCTGGAGCTGGAGACCGAGGTGGCCGCCGACCCCGCCTTCCAGGCCGTCGCGCCGCACCTGCATCTCTTCGCCGTGAAGCGGTGAGCCCGCTTTGTCGACAAGAATCGGCGAACACCCGGGTCGTGACCGACGAATAGAACCTGTGTACGATAACTGTGTGACCGGCCGCATCATCATGCACGTCGACATGGACGCGTTCTACGCCTCGGTCGAGCTGCGCCGCCGGCCCGACCTGCGCGGGACCCCGGTCATCGTCGGCGGCTATCCCCGGGGGGTGGTGCTGTCGGCGACGTACGAAGCGCGCGCCTTCGGAGTCCGGTCCGGGATGGCGTCCTCGCAGGCCATGCGGCTCGCGCCCAACGCGACCTTCCTCAGTCCGGACTTCGACGCGTACAGCTCGGTCTCCGCCGGGATCGGAGCGGTGTTCCGCTCGATCACCTCCGTCGTCGAGGCGGCCTCGATCGATGAGGCCTACCTGGATGTGACCGGTTCGCGGCGGATGTTCGGGACGCCGGTCGAGATCGGCGAGCACGTGCGCGCCGTGGTCGCCGACGAGCAACAGATCTCCTGCTCCGTCGGCATCGGTCCCACCAAGTTCGTGGCCAAGGTGGCCTCCAAGCAGGCCAAGCCGGACGGCCTGGTGGAGGTCCTACCCGACGGGGTGGCGGCGTTCCTGCACCCGCTGCCGGTCGAGGAGATGTGGGGCGTGGGGGTCAAGACCGCCGAGCGCCTGCACAACCTCGGCATCAGCACCGTCGGGGATCTGGCCCACACCCCGCGCGGCGGGCTGCGACGGACGTTCGGTCCGCACGCCGGGGGGATGCTGCGGGAGCTGGCCTGGGGTCGCGACGGTCGCCGGGTGGTGGTCACCGAGCCGGAGCGGAGCATCGGCTCGCAGGAGACGTTCGGGGCCGACAGCGACGACGGTCACGTGGTGCGCCGCGAGCTGCTGCGGATGGCCGACAAGACCGCCGGTCGGATGCGCAAGGCGGGACTGGTCGGCCGGACCGTGTCGCTCTCGGTCCGGTTCGCCGATTTCGCCGAGCTGACCAGGTCCATCACGCTGTCGTCGCCGACGGCGGTCACCGACGAGATCTACGCCGCCGCCCTCGGTCTGTACGAGCGGCTGGCCCTGGACCGTCCGCGGGTCCGCCGGGTGGGGGTCCGGGTCGAGGGGCTCGTGCCGGCGGAGAAGGCCTGCGTCCAGCCGACCCTGATCGAGCCGGAGCAGGGTTGGCGGGAGGCTGACCGGGCGGTCGACGCGGCGGTCGGCCGCTTCGGACCCGGGGCGGTGCAGCGGGCCGTCCTGACCCGGCGGATCTCGCGCCCGCCGTCGCCGACCTGGCAACCGCGCGGAGGCCTGGCCGGCGAGGGCGAAGCGGACCCGGCCGTTCCTCCGGGGCCGCAGATCCGAGAGATCCGGAACGGTGTCTGAGGGATCCCGGGGAGTCCTCACAGGGTCTGGAGAACGAGTCGAGAGCGTTACCACAGGAGAGTTTCGCTCGACACCCACGACACATACACTTGCGACACCAATGGCGTTGCTCTCGGGGTCGTGAATCCGGATCCGGGGTCCGTGCCGAACACTGAGCGCGTACAGTCAGAGTAAGCGCACGACGAGACATGGGAGGTGGCCGATGGCCCTCTCAGAAGAAGAGCAGCGGCTTCTCGAGCAGATGGAAGCGGCCCTGGCCGCCGAGGACCCCAAGCTGGTGAACACGCTGCGCGGAACCGGGGTGCGCAAGCTCCATCGGCGCCGGGCCGCGATAGCGGGTGTCGGCTTCTTCGTGGGTCTTGCCCTGCTGGTCGTCGGCCTGTATCTGATGTCCAGCGGCCCGATCGGCTACGTCGGTCTCAGCCTCCTGGGCTTCGGCATCATGGTCGCCGCCGCCGTGACCGCGATCTACTCCTGGCAGCACGTGGGCACCAGCGCCCCGGCCCGGGGCGGCGAGCGTGCCCGAGCCCCGCAGGGATCCGCCACTGACGGATCGTTCATGGACAAGATGGAGGAGCGCTGGCGTCGCCGGCGCGACGAGTCCGGCTTCTGAGCCCTCTCCGTCTGCACCACCACCCAGCCGTCGGCTGAGCTCACCGCTCCCGGCGGCTGTCGTGCGTCTGGGGGCTGGTCGATCCTGGTGAGGTCGTCGATCCGGTCGATTCCGTCGATTCCGTCGGGCGTGACTGGGGCGATTCGCTGAACCGGGTGGACGTTGGTGGCTCGGTGGTGAGTTCTGGTGGCTGAGCGCGTGGCGGGTGTGCCGTTTGGCTCGGGGGCGGGTTCTGGCTGCCCTGGCGCGAGTCGGGTCTGCCGTTGGTGGCTCGGGGGTGGGTTCTGATGTCTGGGCGTGTGGCGATGTCTGCCCGTGAGTGGTCCCATGGTGGCCTCAGTGCGAGCCACTGATTGTCACCCGCGGGCGCCGCGATCCGTGCCGGGTGAGGGTTCTCGACCGGGCGCCAGGCTTACTCAGCCAGCGCCGTTACCCGCGAAACGCTCGGGGAAGTGCTGCTTCCACTCGGGCCGCCACCGGCCCGGCGGGTGGCCGCCGGCGTCGCGCAGGGCGTCAGCAACGCGCCGCAAGGTCCGTGCGGGGTCGCGGTAGATGCCGCGCGACGTCACCTGAACCAGCGTGTAGCCGAGTCGCTCCAGCTCCTCACGCCGGTGGATGTCCGAGTCGCGCTGGTCCAGCTCCCCGTGCTGCTCGCCGTCGTACTCGATGATCAGCTTCAGAGCCAGGTAGCACATGTCGAAGCGGCGATCCCACTCTCCGTGGAGGTCGCGCAAGATGACGTTGACCTTCGGTTCGGGAAGCCCGGCGAGGACGAGAAGCATCCGCAGGCGCGTCTCCATCGGGGAGTCGACACCGGCGCGGACGTAACCGAGGGCGCGCCTCGCTCTCCTCGCCCCAGCACCGGTCATGTCGCCCACCGACCGCTTGAGCGACTCGAGAGTGGCCCGGCCCTTCCTGAGCATCGCGTCGCCGGCGATGACGAGATCGACCAGACCGAGTCCGGCGGCGGCCAGCTCGCAGAAGACCTGGGCCGGCGTCGACAGCCGTATGCCGTTGCGGACCGTCGTCCCGCCTCGCACGGTCACGGGCTGGTGGGTGAGGACGCCGCGGCGGCGATTTCGGCCCTGGGACTTCGCCGTGGTCACATGCACGAGGCCGTCGACAGGCACCGGGATGCCCCACAGCTCGGCAGCCGTGTGATGACTCGCATAGGCGTCCGGCCCGGTGCGGTCCAGGGCTGCAGCCGTCCGTACCTCGGCGGTCACCGCGACCGACGAGCACACGTAGGTGTCGTGGAACAGCCGCTGGTACGCGGGCGTTCGCAGCTTGCCCTCGGCGATCCCAGCCGCGCGGGCGTCGGCGCGACTGAAAGGAGCGCGCGGATTGAACGTGGTCTTGGTTGGAGCCTTCGTCGTCACGTTCCTACAACTAAGGACGTTCGCGCCAATCGTTCACGATTGTCCACAGGCCGAGGCTCGGTGTGAGCGTCTGTGGACAACGCGCCCGTTCCTGGGTTCCGCAGGTTCGCTGTTCGACGATTCCGTACGTGCGGCTCGGAGGCCGGGTGACACCAATGAGTCACAACCGCCAGATACGCCGCGGCGGAACCACCCGATGTCGCCGGGAAGTCATGTCCGGTGGTCCGGCGGGCGGAGCCGGGGACCGGATGTCGCCGGGAAGTCAGGTCCGGTGGTCCGGTACGGGGAGCCCGGGACCGGATGGCGCCGGGAAGTCAGG
Source organism: Microlunatus aurantiacus (assembly GCF_039536605.1). Taxonomy (NCBI): domain Bacteria; kingdom Bacillati; phylum Actinomycetota; class Actinomycetes; order Propionibacteriales; family Propionibacteriaceae; genus Microlunatus; species Microlunatus aurantiacus. The sequence goes on along the minus strand of NZ_BAAAYX010000013.1, from coordinate 160,262 downwards.
TCCGGTGGTCCGGTACGGGGAGCCCGGGACCGGATGGCGCCGGGAAGTCAGGTCCGGTGGTCCGGTACGGGGAGCCCGGGACCGGATGTCGCCCGGAAGTCACGTCCGGTGGTCTGGGCAAGCGCACCCCGGGATCGGATGGCGCCGGGAAGTCACGTCCGGTGGTCCGGTACGTGAACCCCGGGACCGGATGGCGCCGGGAAGTCACGTCCGGTGATCCGGGCCAGCCGACCAACCGAGACCGAGACCGAGTCCTTGAGTCAGGCCCTCGGTCGCCGGAACAGCGACTTGGGTGCCACCGTGGCGAGCCAGCGGCGCCACCGGGAGGGCGGGGCCAGGCCGCGGCGGATCTGCCGGGTGACGGCGGGCAGGTCGTCGAGCGCGGCGCCGTCGAGCGAGCGGGAGTAGCGGCCCTGCTCGACCAGCACCGCGACCCGACCCATGGCCGCCGACTCCTCGGCGTCCAGCCGATGACCGACCGTCGAGCCGATCGAGCGTGGTGAGCCCTCCGGCCAGCTGCCGCCGTAGTCGATGACGGAGTCCCGGAGCTCGGCCCAGACGTCCTCGACGACGTCCTCGGGAGCACCTTCGCCCGTCAGCCGGGCCGAGCGCCGGCGGAAGCGGATGGTCGCCGGCGCCGCCAGGACCAGCAGCGCGAGCAGGCCGATGCCGGATCCGATCAGGGTCTGGCGCCAGGGCACGCCGGCTCCGGCGCCTGCATCCTCCGGACCGGCGGAGGGTGCGGCCGAGGGGGCCTCGCTGGGGGCGGCGGTCTCCGCCGACGGCTCCTCGCTCGGGTTCAGCGACTCCTCGTCGCTCGGGGCGTCCGACCCGGGCACGGTCCAGGCGGGTGGGGTGCCGGTGACGCTGGCCGGGGTCGGCTCGAAGCGCACCCAGCCGTACCCGGCGAAGAAGAGCTCCGGCCAGGCGTGCATGTCGCGGATCGACACCTCCCAGGTGTTGTCCTCGACCCGCTCACCGGGCAGGAAGCCGACGGCCACCCGCGACGGGATCCCGACCTCGCGCGCCATCATGGCCATCGACGCGGCGAACTGCTCGCAGTAGCCGCGGCGGTCGCGGAGCAGGAAGTTCTCCAGCGCCCGGTAGCCGCTGCCCGGCAGCGGCTCGGTGCTGTAGGTGAAATCGGGTCCGCGCAGGAACTCCTGGATGGCCCACGCCTTGGCTGCGTCGGTGTCGGCCCCCTTCGTCACCTCGCGGGTCAGTTCCTTCAGGTCGTCGGGCAGATCGGCCGGGAGGATGGAGGTGATGGTGCTGTCGGCCGGGGTGCCGGCCACGGCCCGGGCCAGCGCCGTGGCGTCCGGATCCAGGTCGACGCTCTGCACGTCGTACGAGAGGTTGCGGATGGCTTCGTCGCGGGCGTTCCGGGCGGACGACAGCATGATCAGCGAGTTCGGGTCGTAGGCCCAGTCGCCGGCGACGGACACCGACCGGGGCGCGTACGGGAGCGGGAGGTACTCCGAACCGAAGTCGAGCACCGAGATCTGGGTGTTCCGCACGTCGCCACCCTCACCGCTCACCCCGGGGATCTGCGGCAGCCGCGTGCCGCCCTCCAGCCGCATCTGCACGTTGCGCCAGCCGCTGGCGTCGAACTGGGGGAGCGAGGCCATCCGCAGGTAGAGCCCGCCCGGCCTGTCGCTGGTGTAGCGGATGACCACGGTGTCCGCACCCTGGTTGAGGTTGCGGCGCAGATCCAGCGTGGGGTCGGTCAGCTGCAGCGGCCCGTTCCCGCCGGGCCCGTTGCCGATCCCCAGACCGGGGAGGGCGAGCGTGGGCAGGGCGAGGCCGAGCACGGCGGTCACGGCCAGGGCCGGCGCCCCGATCAGACCGGCCGCCCGCCACACCATCGGCGTCGCGGTGCCGAAGCCGTCCGCGGAGTCGCGGGACAGCCCTCGGGTCCAGCGACCGGTCCGGTTGAGGCCGTCGGCCACCAGGATGCCGAGGTAGCCGAAGGCGAGGCAGGCGAAGGGCACGATGCCGGTGTCGATCCCCAGACCGATGGCCGGGACGACGAACGCGGCCGCCGGCGGGGCGATGCCCCAGGCCGGTCGTTCGAGCCCGCTGACCAGCAGGTCCGTCAGCACGAAGATCAACCCGATCACCGACACGAAGATGACTTTCACCCCGGCGTCGGTGTCCATCGGGGCCGCCTGCGTCTGCATGTGCTCGATGCCCTGGCGCCACAGGTCGACGTAGTGGGCGTACCACGCCTCGCCCCGACCGGGGGCGAACGACGACAGCACGAAGAGCAGCACCGCCAACAGGGCGAGCTGAGCGGCGAGCACGAACCCGGTGGTGAGCCGCGCCCGTCGCAGCCCCACGGTGACCGCGGCCAGCACCAGCACGACGAACCAGGACTGACCGAGGTAGGAGCTGTCGGTGGTGAGCGGACCCGCGGTGAAGCTGATCAGCAGCACGGCCACGGTGGTGGCCAGGATGAACCGGTCGCTGGAGCGCATCAGGCTCCCATCCCGGCCAGCGAACCGGCGCCGAGCCGGTCCAGGCCCGACCAGGCCTGGGCGACGCTCAGCCCACGCTCGACGCCGACGACCCGCCACTGGTTCTCGATCAGGATCTCGGTGGCCAGCTCGTGCTGGCGGCGCGTCCGCTCACTGGTCGGCTCGTCGCTGAAGGTGTCGATGTCGAGCACCATCGCCAGCCCCTGGGCGCGGTTGCGTCGCAGCCGGAGGAGGGAGTTCGCGTCCTCGGGCGTCATCCGGCCCATGATCGCCACCACCAGCTGTCCGGCCTTGTCCACGTCAGCGGCCTGCACCGCGTAGTGGATGCTGGACGTCGCCCGGCCGCGCAGATCGGTCAGCCGGCTGAGCGCGAGATCGCTCGAGGTGGAGCTGTGCTGACCCAGCTGACCCGAGATGTGCATCGAGCCGTCGGGTTCGTAGATCTCCACCCCGAACCCGTCGTCGAGGAAGTGCACCGCCACGGAGGCCGCGGCCGAGACCGCCCACTCCAGTGAGCTGTGCATGCCGCGCCCGGCGTGGGCGCCCACGCGCGCGTCCAGCAGCACGCTGGCGGTGGGGTCCCAGGCCTGCTCCTCGCGACGAACCATGAGATCGCCGCGCCGGGCGGTGGACCGCCAGTGGATCCGCCGCCGGTCGTCGCCTTGGCGGTACTCGCGGACCAGCACGTCGTCCTGTCCGGTGACACCGACCCGGTGCGGGCGGGCCTCGCCGGCGCTACCCGCCCCGCCGGCCGAGCGCATCGCGGGGAGGATCTCCACCACGGGGGTGATCATCACCTCCGAGGTGGCCTGGAAGTGGCGGTCCAGCTGCACCAGCCCGAACGGGTCGGTGGTGCGCACCATCAGGGGTCCGGTGCGGAACCGACCGCGGACCCGGCCGAGCATCGGGTACTCGATCTCGCGTCGCCAGCTGAGATCGGCCTTGTCCACCACGAACCGGGGCCGGTTGCCGAGCTCGGGTGGGACGGAGTCCTCGAGCAGCAGGATGCCGGCGGGCAGCCGCCCTTCCTGGCCGAGGGTGATCCGGCCGCGCATCGGTGACCCGAGGGGCACCCGGGAGGGCTCGACGCTGCGCTCGCAGGACAGCCGCAGCCGCGCCCGGGCGACCAGCACCGCCGCGATGGCCGGCAGCGCGAGCAGCAGCAGGCCGATGCGCATCACGTCGCGTTGACCGGCCACCATCGCTCCGAGGACGATCAGCAGGCCGATCACCAGGAAGACGTGCCCGCGGGCGGTGAACAGCCGCCATGGTCTGCGCATGCTCACCGTTCCGTGCTTCAGCGGTGGTCGGGCAGGTGCACCGAGGCGACCAGGTGGGACACCACCTCGTCGACGGTCCGACGGGCGAGCTGGGCGTCGGTGGACGGCAGCACCCGGTGCGCGAGCACCGCGGTGGCCAGTCCGGCGACGTCGTCGGGGCTCACGTAGTCGCGCCCGGCCAGGGCCGCTGCCGCCCGGCTGACCCTGAGCAGCTGCAACGTCGCGCGGGGGGAGGCGCCGAGCCGCAGCTCGCGGGAGGTGCGGGTCGCGTTGACCACCTGGACGAGGTAGTGCTTGACCGCCGGGCTCACGTAGACACCCTTGACCGCGTCGATGAGCCCCTTGACCGTCGCCCCGTCGGTGACCGGGGTGAGGTCGCCGAGCGGGTCGGACGTGCCGTGCGAGTCCAGCATGGCCAGCTCGGCGTTCGGGGTGGGGTAGCCGATGGCGATCCGGGCGGTGAAGCGGTCGCGCTGCGCCTCGGGGAGGGGGTAGGTCCCCTCCATCTCGATCGGGTTCTGGGTGGCGACCACCATGAACGGCCGTTCGAGCAGGTACGTCGTCCCGTCCACGCTGACCTGGCGCTCCTCCATCGACTCCAGCAGTGCGGACTGGGTCTTCGGTGAGGCGCGGTTGATCTCGTCCCCGACCACGATGTTGGCGAAGATGCCGCCCGGCTTGAACTCGAAGTCGCGGGTCTCCTGGTTGTACACGGAGACCCCGGTGATGTCGGAGGGCAGCAGGTCGGGAGTGAACTGCAGCCGGCGTACGGAGCAGTCGATGGAGCGGCCGAGAGCCTTGGCCAGCATCGTCTTCCCGACCCCGGGCACGTCCTCGACGAGGAGGTGGCCCTCCGCCAGGAGCACCGTCAGGGCCAGGTCGACGGCGGCGCGCTTGCCCTCGATCACGGACTCGATGGCGGTCCGCACCCGACCCATGACCTCGACGACGTCGCCCAGTGACAACTGGTCCGTCGCGCTGCGCTGGTAACTGAGTGTCACTCGGCCTCCCGCCCCTCGGCGCCCGGTGAACGCCGGACAGGTCATCTCGCACCTTACGTGCTGCTGCCCGGCAACCGTAGGGAGTCGAAGCAAGTGCTCGGCCATGCAGACAGCGGACCGCCCGCGTGGAGTGTGCGGTGCGGGCCAGGCGCGGAAACCGCCAGTGGTCGGGAAACGCACGCCGGGGGCCGGGTGCAGGGGGCGCAAGCCGTCAGTGGTCGGGAAACGCGCAGCTCCACGGGTGTGGGAGCGAGCGAAGGGGTCTGAGGGGGTCGAACCGGTGTCAAGTGGAGTGAAGTGGAGTACAGTGGCGCGAAGTGGAGGGAATAGGGCGGTAGGTGGAGCGAGGAGGTGCGGAACGGCATGTTCCTCGGCACCCACACACCGCGCCTGGACGAGAAGGGACGGCTGATCTTGCCCGCGAAGTTCCGTGACGAGCTGGCCCCCGGCCTGGTCATCACGCGAGGGCAGGACCGGTGCCTGGCGATCTGGCCGATGGAGGCCTTCATCGCCCAGACCAGTGATCTGCGAGCGGCGTCCTCCAGCAGTAAGCAGGTCCGGGACTACCAGCGGATGCTCGCCTCGGGGGCGTCCGACGAGGTGCCCGACAAGCAGGGGCGGATCACCATCCCGCCGCACCTGCGGGCGTACGCCGGACTCGACAAGGAGTGCGTCGTGGTCGGAGCGATGAACCGGGTGGAGGTCTGGGACGCGACGTCCTGGAGCGCTTACTCCACCCAGCAGGAGTCGGAGTTCGCCGACATGAACGACGAGGGTTTCCCGGGGCTGTGAGCCCGGACCGGGAGACGAGGCACGAGCAGGGCTGAGCAGCAGGACGCACGAACAGCAGGAAGCACGAACAGCAGGAAGCACGAACAGCAGGAAGCACGAACAGCAGGAAGCACGAACAGCAGGAAGCACGAACAGCAGGAAGCACGGAGAACGGCGCGTACGACGAGGCTTCAACCCGCAGGTCCTAGTGCCCTGGCACACCTTCCCCGGTGCCAGGTCACGATCCGCGGGTCTCGGGTTGAAACCTGGCCGTACGGGCCGTTCGTCATCGGCAGGGCACGAGCACGGCGCAGGACGACGAAGGGTCGAGATGGCAACCCCACCCATCCCACCGCGGCACGACCCGGTGATGCTGGACGAGATCGTGGCCGTGCTGGCCCCGGTGCTCGTGGAGCGTGATCCCGCAGACCCGCCTGTCCTGGTCGACTGCACCCTCGGTCTCGGCGGTCACGCCGAAGCGCTGCTCCGGGCCTGCCCCGACGCCCACCTGATCGGTCTCGACCGGGACCCGGCCGCCTTGGCGCTCGCGGCCGAGCGGCTCGCCCCGTACGCGGACCGGACGACGTTCGTCGAGGCGGTCTACGACGAGCTCGCCGAGGTGCTGGCCCGCCTCGGCCACCCCCGGGTACAGGGGGTGCTGCTCGATCTCGGACTGTCCTCCTTGCAGATCGACGACACCAGCCGCGGCTTCGCGTACGCGGTCGACGCCCCCCTCGACATGCGGATGGACGGCCAGCAGGAGCTGACCGCGGCCGAGGTGCTCAACACCTACAGCGCCCGCGAGCTGACCCGGATCCTGCGCACCTACGGGGAGGAGCGGTTCGCCGACCGGATCGCCCGCCGGATCGTCGCCGTCCGCACCGACCAGCCCTTCGACACCTCTGCCCGTCTGGTGGAGGTCCTCGACCGGTCCATCCCCGCCGCCGTGCGCAAGACCGGTGGGCACCCGGCCAAGCGGACCTTCCAGGCGCTCCGGATAGAGGTGAACGGCGAGCTCGACGCGCTGGAGTCGGTGCTGCCGCAGGCCGTCGCTGCCCTCGCCCTCGGCGGACGGATCGCCGTGCTCGCCTACCACTCGCTCGAGGACCGCCTGGTCAAGCAGGTGCTCGCCGCCGGCGCCCGGGAGACCGCGCCGCCGGGGCTGCCGGTGGTGCCGGAGGAGTACCAGCCGCGGCTGAAGCTGCTGACCCGCGGCGCGGCCAAGCCGACCGAGGCCGAGATCGCCGCCAACCGCCGGGCCGCCTCGGCCCGGTTCCGCGCCGCCGAACGGATCCGCGAGCCGCAGGGACGGAGGACCGTCGCGTGAGCGCCCTGTGGGCACCGCTCCAGGCGCCGGCCGACGACCGGTCCGACCGGGCCCCGAACGGCCGGCTCGGGCGGGGACTGCGATCGGTCCCGCCGCTGCCGGCCCGGATGGCCCGGATCCCGTTCATCACCGTGCTGATCGCCATCTTCGGGGTCGGCATGGTCGGTCTGCTGGTGGTCAACACCTCGCTGCAGAACCAGGCGTTCGAGTCCCGGGCCCTGAACCGGCAGGCCGTCCAGCTGGTCTACGCGGAGGCCGAGCTGCAGTCCCAGCTCAACCAGGCCCGGTCGCCCGATCAGGTGGCGGCCAAGGCCTCGGCGCTCGGGATGCGGGCGAACCCGTACCCGGCGTTCCTGGTCGTGCCCTCGGGCAAGGTGATCGGCGAGCAGCACCGGATCACCGGCGACGAGATGAAGGGGCTGATCGTCAAGACCCCCGCCCAGCTCGCCGCCGAGAAGGCGGAGCGGGAGGCCAAGGCGCGGGCCAAGGCGGCCGCCGCTGCGGCGAAGAAGAAGGCCGAGGCGGCAGCGGCGCAGAAGGCAGCCGCGGAGAAGGCGGCTGCCGACGCAGCGAAGAAGACGCAGGCCGAGGCCACTGCCCGCCAGCAGGCGGCCGCCGCGGCCGCCCAGCAGAAGGCCGCTCAGGCCGCGCAGCAGAAGGCCGCCGAGGCCGCGAAGAAGAAGTCCCGGCAGGGTGGGGGTAACTGATGGCCGAGCGGCGACCACACCCGGCGGCGGGCCGGCAGCTGCGGAGCGGCGCGACCAAGACCAGCACCACCGGTCGGGTCCGGGCGCGGGCGACCGAGCCACGGGCCGCTGGCGCGCGGGGCGACAGCCAGCCGCGTCCGAACCGGGCGACGACGCCGCGCACCCACGGCCGGCACGGTGACGCCGGTCGGACCCTCCGCGACGGCAGCGCCTCGCGTCCGGCCCCGCGCCGGCGGGGTCGCAAGAAGGTGCTGCGGGTCCCGCTGGCCAACGGCGGGCGTCGGCTGCACGTCGTGTTGATCATGCTCGCCATGGGGCTGTCCCTGTGTGCCGGACGGCTGCTGCAGCTGCAGGGGTTCGACTCCTCGGCGTACGCGGCGGAGTCGGCCGCGGCACTGACCCAGAAGCTGCCCCTGCTGCCGTCCCGGGGCGACATCACCGACCGCAACGGCACCGTGCTGGCCGCCACCGAGCCGGCCGTGGCCGTCACCGCCGATCCGGGTCTGACCAGCAAGCGCCCCGGCGAGTTCGCCGACGTGATCGCGCCCTACCTGGGGATGACGGTGAACGAGCTGAACCCGTTGCTGACCAAGCCGAACACCCGCTTCGTGTACCTGAAGAAGAAGGTGCCGGCGATGACGTACAGCCGGATGGCGGCGGCGCTGGCCGAACGCAACCTGTACGGCATCTTCCGCGAGAACGACCCGATCCGGACCTACCCGACCGGCACCCTGGCCGGCTCGATCGTCGGCTTCGTCAATCCCGACGGGGTCGGGGTGGAGGGGCTGGAGTACAAGCTGAACAAGCAGCTGGCCGGTGTCGAGGGCCAGGAGGAGTACGAGAGCGCCCCCAACGGCAGCAAGATCCCGTTGGGCACGAGCAAGATCACGCCGGCCCAGAACGGCTACGACTACCAGCTGACCCTGGACTCGGAGCTGCAGTGGGTGGCGCAGCGACGGGTCGCGCAGGCGGTCAAGGCCAACAAGGCCGACTTCGGGTTCGCGATCACCATGAACATCAAGACCGGTGAGGTCCTGGCGATGGCGCAGGCACCGAGCTACGACGCGACGAAGCCGTTGAAGGACCAGAAGTACCGCAACCTGCAGGCGCTCACCGCGCCGTACGAACCGGGCAGCGTGCAGAAGGTCCTGACCGCCGCCGCCCTGATCGACTCCGGCACGGTCAACGAGTCGACCCGGCTGGAGATCCCGAACCGGTTGCCGTCGGGCCCGTACGAGATCAAGGACCACTTCGAGCACGACGACGACTACAAGCTGAACATGCGCGGGGTGATCGCGAAGTCCTCCAACATCGGCACCGTGATGCTGTCTCGTCAGATGGCGACCGCGGACCTGCACGCCTACCTGCAGAGCTTCGGCCTGGGCGCCCGGACCGGGATCGAGCTGCCGGGGGAGGACATCGGCATCCTGCCCGGGGCGCAGATGCAGGGACTGACCCGCGACCGGGTCGCCTTCGGTCAGGGGCTCACGGTCACCGGCATCCAGGAGATCTCGGCCATCGCCGGCCTGGTCAACGGGGGCGTCTACAACCCGCCGACGATCATCAAGGGCGCCACCGACAGCAACGGCAAGCCGGTCGCGCTGCCGGTCAAGGACCCCCGTCGGATCGTGTCGAGCGACACCTCGACCCACGTCCGCGACCTGATGCGGGCCGTCGTGGACAACTCGGGCAAGACCGCCGCCCTGCGCCTCGACGGCTACACCAGCGGGGGCAAGACCGGCACCGCCCAGCGCGGCACGAGCAAGGGGTACAAGGGCTACATCACGTCCTACATCGGCTACGCGCCGCTGAACGACCCGCAGATCATGACGTACGTGGTGGTCAACAACCCCAAGGGCGCCGACCCCACCGGCACCCAGGTGGCGGCCCCGGTCTACCGCGACATCATGCAGTTCGCTCTGCCGCGCTACTCGGTGGAGCCGACCAAGACGTCGGTGCTGAAGCCGAAGAAGATCTCCTGGTGACCGGCGTCGTGAGCGGCTGTCGGGACGACTCCGCCGTGGACTCGGTACCGTCGGACCGTGGTCGGAGCTGACGGCAGCGGTGAGCCGCCGAGCCTGCGCCCCACCGGGCTGAGCGGGGTCGGCTGGTCCGACGTGTGCGACGTCCTGCAGCTGTCGACGGGTCCGGTGGCGCGGGCCACCGTCGCCGACCTCCGGGTGAGCGGCCTGACCGCGGACTCCCGGCTGGTCCACCCCGGGGACCTCTACGTCGCCGCGCCCGGCGCCACCGTGCACGGCGCGGACTTCACGGCGGAGGCGATAGACCGCGGTGCCGTCGCGGTGCTGACCGACCCCGCCGGCGTGGACCGGGCGCTGGCGGGGTCGGGGTCGGCTCCGGTGGCCGTCGTCGACCGACCGCGGGCGCTGATCCCGGCGCTGGCGGATCGGATCTACGACCACCCGAGCCGACGGCTGCGGCTGTTCGGGATCACCGGGACCAACGGCAAGACGACCACGGCCTACCTGCTGCAGGCGGCTCTGCGGGCCGCCGGGCTGCGGGTCGGGTTGATCGGCACCATCGGCTTCCAGGTCGACGACCGACCGCTGGCGGCACGCCGGACCACCGTGACCACGCCCGAGGCTGCCGAGCTGCACGCCCTGCTGGCGGTGATGCTGGAACAGGGGGCCGACGCGGTCGTGATGGAGGTGTCCTCCCACGCCCTTGCCCTGGGCCGGGTCGACGGGTTGCGCTTCGCGGTGGCCGCCTTCACCAACTTCGGCAGCGACCACCTCGACTTCCACGGTGACGTCGGCTCCTACTTCGCGGCCAAGGCGTCCCTGTTCACCGCCGAACGGGCCGACGGCGCCGTGATCAGCATCGACGACGCCCGCGGTCCGGAGCTCGTCGACCGGTCCCGCCGGGAGGGTCTGGACCCGGTGCGTTCGGTCAGCCTGGACGGTGCCGCCGACTACACCGTGCGGCTGCGCGAGGACGCCGCCGGAGGGCGGACGACCGTGACGGCCGGCACGCCGACGGCAGACGTACGCTTCGCGCTCGGTCTGCCGGGGGAGTTCAACGTCCGCAACGCCCTGACCGCGCTGGCCATGGCCGACCTGGTCGGCGTGGACCTCGAGCGCGCGGCGGCCGGGCTGGCCGACGCCGTGGTCCCGGGGCGGATGCAGCGGGTGGACTTGGGTGACGGCGCTCCCACCGTGTTCGTCGACTTCGCCCACACACCCCAGGCGGTCAGCGCCGTGCTGGCCGGGTTGGGTGGTCGGCGACGGATCGTGGTGCTCGGCTGCGGGGGGGACCGCGACCCCGAGAAGCGGGGTCCGATGGGGGCCGCGGCGGCCGAGGCGGCCGAGCTCGTCGTGGTCACCGACGACAACCCGCGCAGCGAGGACCCGGTGGCGATCCGCGCGCAGGTGCTGGCCGGCGCCCGGGCCGAGGCGGGGCGGACCGATCACGCCGTGCAGGTGGTCGACGGCGGCCCGCGGCGGGACGCGATCGCCACCGCCCTGGCCGCTGCCGGGCCCGGCGACGTGGTGGCCGTGCTCGGCAAGGGCCACGAGCGGGGCCAGGAGGTGGCCGGTCGGGTGCTGCCGTTCGCCGACGAGGACGCCATCCGTGAGGTCTGGACCGCACTCCACCCGTCCGCGGTGTCTGACCGGACGGCCACCGCGTCTGACAGCTCCGAACGGGTGCACCGATGATCCCGGTGACGGTCCGCGAGGTGGCCGAGCTGCTCGGCGCCGACGTCGTACGGGCGGTTGAGGCGCCCGACGCCCTCGACCGTACGGTCGCCGGCCTGGCTGTCGACTCCCGGCAGGTCGGTGACGGGACGTTGTTCCTGGCCCTTCCCGGCGAGCACGTGGACGGCCACGACTACGTGACCGCGGCTCTCGGACGGGGGGCCGCGGCGGCGCTGACCGCACGTCCGGTCGCCGGGGCTCCCGGTCCGTGCCTCGTGGTCGCGGACCCGCTGGTGGCCGCCGGTCGGCTGGCCCGTGACCAGGTCGACCGGGGCGCGGCCGCCGGGCTCCGGGTGGCGGCGATCACCGGTTCGGCGGGCAAGACCTCGACCAAGGACCTGCTGGCCCAGGTGCTCGAGCTGGACGGTCCGACCGTCGCGCCGGTCGGCAACCTGAACAACGAGCTCGGGCTGCCGCTCACCGTCGCCCGGATCACGCCGGACACCCGCTACCTGGTGGCCGAGATGGGTGCTCGCGGGGTGGGCCACGTGGCCTACCTGTGCACGATCGCGCCACCGCAGGTGGCCACCGTCCTGAACGTCGGCTCTGCGCACGTGGGCGAGTTCGGCAGCCAGCAGCTGATCGCTGTGGCCAAGGGGGAGATCGTCGAGGCGCTGCCGGCCGAGGGCACCGCGGTGCTGACCACCGACGACCCCCTGGTCTGGGCGATGCGGGAGCGGACGGCTGCGCGGCTGCTGGCCACCAGCGTGCGGGCCGAGCCGGCCGGATCCGATGCCGTCTGGGCGGGCGACGTGGTGGCCGACGCCTTCGGGTGCTGTGCGTTCACCCTGCACGAGAAGCGCGACGGTGTGGCCGCGGCGCCGGTGCGGGTGCAGCTCGGCGTCTCCGGTCGTCACCAGGTGGCGAACGCGGTGGCCGCCGCCGCCCTGGCCCGGGCGCTCGGGGTGCCGGCGGACACGGTGGTCCGCGGACTGGCCGGGGCCCGCCCTCGCTCCCGGTGGCGGATGGAGCTCGGCCGCCGGGCCGACGGGACCCTGGTCGTCAACGACGCGTACAACGCCAACCCGGAGTCGATGCGTGCGGCCCTGGACACCGTCGCCGGGATGCTCGCCGACCGACCCGGCGCCGTGGGGTGGGCGGTGCTCGGGGACATGCTCGAGCTGGGGGGCACCGCCGACGCGGAGCACCGGAGCCTGGGGGTATACGCGGCCGACCACGGGCTGTCCCGGGTGATCGCGCTGGGGGAGTTCGCCGAGGCGGTCGTGGCCGGCGCCGAGCACGCCGGGACGGCCGTCCGGGCCGAGGTGGCCGGCGACCGCGACGACGCCGTACGGCGGGTGCTGGCCGGGGTCGCGCCCGGTGACGTGATTCTGGTCAAGGCGTCCCGTGGCTTAGCCTTGGACACCGTGGCAGCCGCCCTGGTGGCCGCCGATCCGGTGGGTCCCGACGACGAACAGGGTGAGGGCTAAGCGTGAAGACGATCGTTTTCGCGGGCGGCCTGGCTCTCATCGGCACCCTGCTCGGCACCCGTCTCGCCATCCGGTTCCTGGTCCAGAAGGGCTACGGGCAGCTGATCCGCGACGACGGGCCCACGTCGCACCACGTCAAGCGCGGGACCCCGACGATGGGTGGTCTGGTGATCATCGCCGCCGTCCTGGTCGCCTACTTCGGCAGCCACCTGCTGACCTGGACGGGGCCGTCGGCGTCGGCCCTGCTGATCCTGTTCCTGTTCACCGGGCTGGGTGCTGTCGGCTTCCTCGACGACTGGCTGAAGATCCGCAACCAGCGTTCGCTCGGGCTGCGGAGCAAGGCCAAGATCGCCGGCCAGTCGCTGGTGGCCATCGTCTTCGCGCTGCTGTCACTGCAGTTCCCCGACGAGCGCGGCATCACCCCCGCCTCGCAGTACATCTCCTTCCTGCGCGACATCGACTTCCTCAAGCTGCCGGTGTTCCTGGTGGTCATCTGGGTGATCCTGCTGATCGCCGCCGCCAGCAACGGGGTGAACCTGACCGACGGGCTGGACGGTCTGGCCACCGGGGCGAGCACGATGATCTTCGGGGCGTTCACCCTGGTGAACATCTGGCAGTACAACCAGTCCTGCGCCTACACCGCGTCGGCCGGACCGAAGTGCTACGAGGTCCGGGACCCGTACGACCTGGCGGTGGTGGCGATCGCGCTCGCCGGTGCGTGCTTCGGTTTCCTGTGGTGGAACGCGGAGCCGGCCAAGATCTTCATGGGCGACACCGGTTCGCTGTCCCTGGGCGGAGCCCTGGCCGGGCTGGCCATCTTCACCCGCACCGAGCTGCTGCTGATCATCCTCGGCGGTCTGCTGGTGATCGAGGTGATGTCGGTGATCCTGCAGACCAGCTACTTCAAGGCGACGCGGCGGATGACCGGCACGCCCCGACGGCTGTTCAAGATGACACCGATCCACCACCACTTCGAGCTGCTGGGCTGGGCCCAGGTGACCATCGTGATGCGGTTCTGGATCATCTGCGGGCTGTTCGTCTCGGCCGCGCTGGGCATCTTCTACGCCGAGTGGGTCGCAGGAACGTGAGGACGCAGTCGTGACGAGCCTGCCGTGGCTGGCCACGGCCGACGGAGCCTCACCCTGGCCGCAGGCCACCGTGCTGGTGACCGGGCTGGGTGTCTCCGGTTTCGCCGCCGCCGACGGGCTGCTGGAGTTCGGTGCCCGGGTCGTGGTGGTGGAGGACACCGCCAGCGAGGTCAACGCCGACAAGGCCGAGCTGCTGCGCACGCTCGGGGCCGACGTCCGGCTGGGTCCCGGGTCGAGCGCGCTGCGACCCGACGACATCGACCTGGTGGTCACCACCGGTTGGAGCCCCCGCCACCCGCTGCTGGCCGCCGCGGCGGCGGCCGGGATCGGCATCTGGAGCGAGCCGGAGCTGGCCTGGCGTCTCGGCCGCCCGAAGCGGCCGGTGCCGTGGCTCGGCATCACCGGGACCAACGGCAAGACCACCACCACCCAGATGCTGGAGTCGATGCTGCTGGCCGCCGGTCTGCGGACCGCCGCCGTCGGCAACATCGGCCGACCGGTGATGGAGACGGTGCTCGACCCCGAGCCGTACGACGTGCTGGCCGTGGAGCTGTCCAGCCACCAGCTGCACTGGTCGCACTCGCTGTCGCTGCACTCCGCGGTGGTGCTGAACCTGCAGCCCGACCACCTCGAGTGGCACGGGGGAGCGGCGGGCTACCGGGACGCCAAGGCGCGCATCTACGAGCGCGTCCAGATCGCCTGCGTCTACAACGACGCGGACCCGGCCACCGAGCGGATGGTGGAGGACGCCGACGTGATCGAAGGGGCCCGGGCCATCGGCTTCACCCTCGGCATCCCGGGCCTGTCCATGCTGGGGGTGGTCGACGACCTGCTGGTCGACCGGGCGTTCATCGAGCAGCGCCGCGACTCGGCGCTGGAGCTGGCCTCGGTCGCCGACGTCAACCCGGCCGCGCCGCACAACGTGGCCAACGCGCTGGCCGCGGCGGCCCTGGCCCGCGCCTTCGGGGTCCGCGCCGGCGCGGTCCGCGACGGTCTGCGGGGGGTCCGGGTGGCGGCGCACAAGATCGAGACGGTGCTGGTCCGCGACGAGATCACGTTCGTCGACGACTCCAAGGCCACCAACCCACACGCCGCCGACGCCGCCCTGCGCGCCTTCGCCTCGGTGGTCTGGATCGCCGGCGGGCAGGCGAAGGGCACCACGTTCGACGACCTCGTGGTCGCGCACCGCGACCGGCTGCGCGGGGCTGTGCTGCTCGGCGTGGACCGGGCCGTGGTCGCCGACGCGCTGCGCCGACACGCGCCAGATGTCCCGGTGATCACGATCGAGGACACCGAAGATGGAGCGATGGCGCAAGCCGTAGCGGCCGCCGTCTCCCTGGCCCGTCCGGGGGACACGGTGCTGCTGGCTCCGGGATGCGCCAGCTTGGACATGTACCGCGACTACGCCGCCCGAGGGGACGCCTTCGCCGCGGCCGTACGCACTGGGTGAGGAGTGACCGCGTGGCGACTGTGACGCCGGGACGCACCGGACGGACCGCCGCGAAGAGCTCCCGCTCCAGCACGACGGCGGGGTCCCGCCCGACGAAGACCGACATCGCGCCGACCCCCACCCGGAGCCTGCGGCTGTGGCTGCAGGCGGTGCTGGACCGACCGCTGACCAGCTACCACCTGGTGCTCGGTTCGGCCTCGATCCTGGTGGCCCTCGGGCTGATGATGGTGCTGTCCGCCTCCAGCGTCAGCGCGTTCATGATCTACGACGACGCCTACTTCTACGTGAAGCGGCAGGCGATGTTCCTGGTCATGGGGGTCGTCGGGGCTATCGCGCTGGTCCGGATGCCGCACCACGTGCTCCGCGTGCTGGGCTGGTTCGGCGTGGCCCTGGCCACCCTGCTGCTGATCTTGACCTACACCGCCCTGGGCTTCGAGAGCGGTGGCAACCGGAACTGGATCGACCTCGGGTTCACCTCCATCCAGCCGTCCGAGTTCGCCAAGCTGGCCATGATCATCTGGGGCGCCGACGTGCTGGCCCGCAAGGACAAGCTGCTCGACCAGCCCCGGCACCTGCTCATCCCGTACCTGCCCGTCTGCGGCATCTTGATCCTGCTGGTGGTCTTCCAGGGCGACGCGGGCACGGCGGTCGTGATGGGGTCGATCATGGTCGGCGTCCTGTTCGTCGTCGGCACCCCGATGCGGGTGCTGGCGACCCTGGGGTTCTGCGCCGTCGGGGGCGTGGTCGCGCTCTTCGTCACCAGCCCCGTCCGGATGCGGCGGCTGGCGGCCTTCCTGGACCCGACCGCCGACCTGAACGGGGCCAACGACCAGGCCAACGCCGGCATGTGGGCCATCGCCTCCGGCGGCTGGTGGGGACAGGGCCTCGGCGGCAGCCGGCAGAAGTGGGGCGGTCTGCCCGTCGCCCACTCCGACTTCATCTTCGCCGTCATCGGGGAGGAGCTCGGTCTGTTCGGCAGCCTGATCGTGCTCGCCCTGTTCCTCGTGCTGGGCTACGCCGGGCTGCGGATCGCGTCCCGCAGCGACGACGCGTTCCGCCGGTACGCCGCCGCCGGGGTGACGATCTGGTTCATGGTGCAGGCCCTCATCAACCTGGCCGTGGTGCTGCGGCTGCTGCCCATCGCCGGTGTCCCGCTGCCGCTGGTCTCCTACGGCGGCTCGGCCCTGATCGCCAACCTGCTGGCGCTGGGCGTGCTGCTCTCCTGCGCCCGACACGAACCGGACGCGCGCACGCTGCTGGCGTCCCGTACCCGCTCGACCAAGCCCCGGGTCAGTGCCGTGGTCGGCTCCCGACGGAAGTCGGCATGAGTCCTGCGCGCCCCGCTGCTGAGGTCAGCGTCGTGCTGGCGGGCGGCGGCTCGGCCGGGCACACCTCGCCGCTGATCGCGACGGCGCACCAGATCGCCCGACTGGCTCCCGACGCGGTGGTGACGGCGGTGGGCACGGCCCGCGGTCTGGAGACCTCGGTGGTGCCGGCCGCCGGGCTGACCCTCGAGCTGATCCCGCCGGTGCCGCTGCCGCGCAAGCCGGGTCGGGACCTGCTGCTGGTGCCGGCGCGGATGCGGGGTGCCGTGTCCGAGGCGGGGCGGCTGCTCGACCGGCTCCACGCCGACGTCGTGCTCGGTTTCGGCGGGTACGTGTCCACCCCCGTCTACCTGGCGGCCCGGCGCCGCCGGGTGCCCATCGTCATCCACGAGCAGAACGCCCTGCCCGGTCTGGCCAACCGGCTGGCGGCCCGCTTCAGCGACCACGTGTTCACCGCGTTCCCCGACACGCCCCTGCCTGGCGCCACCTGCATCGGGCTGCCCCTGCGCAGCGACATCACCGAGCTCGACCGGGGGGCCGGGCGGGCCGCGGCCCGCGCGTCGTTCGGGTTGCCTCCGGACGGGCAGGTGCTGCTGGTCAGCGGGGGGTCGCAGGGGGCCGTGAGCCTCAACCGGGCCGTCCTGGGGGCGCGAGCGGCCCTGCTGGCCGCCGGGATCTCGGTGCTGCACGCGGTCGGACCGCGGAACCTGACCGACGACCTGGTCACGGCGGCCGACGAGGCCACCGGAGCCGTCTACCGACCCCTCGCCTACATCGAGGCGATGGACGTGGCGTACGCGGCGAGCGACCTGATGCTGGGCCGCTGCGGGGCCAGCACCGTGCTGGAGACCGCGGCGGTCGGACTGCCGGCGGTGTTCGTGCCCTACCCGCACGGCAACGGCGAGCAGGCCCGCAACGCCGCCGGCGTGGTCTCGTCCGGCGGCGGGATGCTGCTGGCCGACGCCGACTGCACCCCGGCGTGGGTCACCGACCAGGTCCCGAGCCTGATCCGTCCCGACGTGCTCCGGGGAATGTCGGCGGCCCTGGCCGGTGTTGGCCACAGGGACGCGGCGACCGTGCTGGCGCGCGAGACGCTGCGGGTGGCGGGCTGGGCCGGCGCCGACGACGCGGAAGGACGAACGAGCTGATGGGGTTGTTGACACCGGTCGAGCTGGTCGAGGTGAGCGAGCTGGGGGCTGTCCACTTCATCGCCATCGGTGGCTCGGGCATGAACGGGGTGGCCTCCGCCCTGGTCCAGCTCGGCGTCGAGGTGAGCGGCAGCGACCGGCAGGACTCGAAGTACCTCCAGGCGCTGGCGGCGCAGGGCGCCCGGGTGCACATCGGCCACGACGCCACCCAGCTCGGCGACGCCCGCACGGTGGTCGCCTCGTCGGCCATCCGGGAGGACAACCCCGAGCTGGCCGAGGCGCGCCGGCGGGGACTGCGGGTGCTGCACCGCAGCGCCGCGCTCGGCTCGATCATGCTCGGCCGACGCGGGGTCGCGGTCGCCGGCACCCACGGCAAGACCACCACCACCGCGATGGTGTCGCACCTGCTCACCCGCGTCGGGGCCGACCCGTCGTACGTGATCGGCGGCGCCCTGACCGGGGCGAGCACGGGTGGGCACATCGGCGGCGGTGACGCCTTCGTGGTCGAGGCCGACGAGTCCGACGGCTCCTTCCTGCAGTACCCGGCCGAGATCGCCGTGGTCACCAACGTCGACCCCGACCACCTGTCCAACTGGGGGAGCGCGGAGAACTACGCCGACGGCTTCCTCCGCTTCGCCACCGCCCCGTCGTTGCGTCTGCTGGTGGTCAGTGCCGACGACCCCGGCGCTGTCGCGCTGACCGAGCGGGTGCGCACCGCGGGCGGCACCGGACCGACGATCATCACGTACGGCGGGAGCCCCACCGCCGACGTCCGGATCACCGACGCCACCTTCGCCGGGACCGGATCCACCTTCACCCTCGACGGCGCGCCGGTCCGGCTGGACGTGCCGGGGGCCTACAACGTCTGGAACGCGGCGGCGGCGTACGCGGTGGCCCGCCACCTCGGGGTCGACCCTGCCGCGGCGCGGGCCGCGCTGGAGACCTACGGCGGGACCTACCGACGCTTCCAGCTGGTCGGCACCGTCGACGACATCCGGGTCTACGACGACTACGCCCACCACCCGACCGAGGTGGCGAACACGCTGCGGGCCGCCCGGACCGGTGTCGCCGACAGCGGCGGTCGGGTCGTGGTCTGCTACCAGCCGCACCTCTACACCCGGACCCGGGACTTCTGGCGGGAGCTGGCGGCCGCCCTCGAGATCGCCGACCAGGCGGTCGTGATGGACGTCTGCGGCGACCGGGAGGACCCGATCCCCGGCATCGACGGCGCGCTGGTGGCCGAGGCGGTCGCCCCCGGCACCGCCGAGGTCACCTACGAGCCGGACTGGGATGCCGCTGCGCCCGCCGTGGCCCGGATCGCCCGTCCGGGCGACCTGGTCATCACCGTGGGCTGCGGCGACGTGACGAAGGTGGCGCCGCTGATCGTGGACGCCCTCCGGCACGAGCGGGGTGCCTGATGGCCCGACACCGCCGGGTGCGTCTCTCATGAGCGCCGCCACCCAGACCCGACCGCCGTCCGTGGCCGACGGCAAGCGGCAGAAGCGACCCCGGGGCCGCCGGGTCTGGCCGCTCGTCCTCGTCGGCGTGCTGGTCCTCGCGCTGATCGGCGGTCTGGTCTGGCTGGTGGGCTTCTCGTCGGTGCTGGCCGCCCACCAGGTCCAGGTCAGCGGGCTGAAGACGCTCACCCGGGCGGAGGTGACCGTCAAGGCCGGCGTGCCGCTCGGGGTACCGCTCGCCCGGCAGGACCTGTCCGCGGTCGCCGGTCGGATCGCGACCTTCCCGCAGGCCGAGAACGTGGTGGTGGAGCGCTCGTGGCCGAACACCGTGTCCATCACCGTGACCGAGCGGACCCCCGTGTTCGCCGTCCGCTACGCCAACCTGTACGTCCTGGTGGACAAGCACGGCATCCCGTACCTGACCGTCAGCAAGCGGCCGTCCGACCTGCCGCTCGCCGCCGCCAGCCAGGACGACCGCGCCAGTCTGACCGAGATCGCCGTGGTGTCCCGCGAGCTGACCAAGAAGCTGCGCGACCAGGTCGTCACGATCCGCGCCGACTCCCCGTACGCGCTGGTGCTGGTGCTCGACTCGGGCGTGGAGATCGCCTGGGGCACGTCCGACCAGTCCGCGCTCAAGGGCCAGGTGGCCCTGGCGCTGCTGAAGCAGGACCCCAAGTCGATCGACGTCTCCGCCCCGCACAACCCGGCTGTGAGATGACGCGTTCGATGACGCCGCTCGCTGACGCCCGCGCCGGGTCCCGGCTCCGTCGTCGTCGTCGAGCAACGAAGAGCGTGTTGCTCTGCTCCTCCTCCGTTCGCCGGGGCGCGGTCGTCGGCCGCTCACGACGTCGGCTGACGCCGCTCGCTGACGTGATCTCCACCAGTTCGTGACCTTGTGAGACGCCTACATAACGATTGAGCCTCAAGGTCAACTTCAGGGTCAGCAATAAGGCCGTTTTCGGGACCCACTGGCGTGTCCGAGGGCCTCGTGTGGACAGTGGTTGAGCCCCCTGACTAGCGTGGCCGACGCGGCGTCATCACCTCTGTTTCCTTCCCCCGTAGACCTGAGGTCCCGACTTTCGCGCGCACGAAAGCGTCCACAGCTACAGCAACCAGAGGCAGGAACCACGTGGTCTCGGCATCACAGAACTACTTGGCCATCATCAAGGTCGTCGGCGTCGGCGGAGGCGGGGTCAACGCCGTCAACCGGATGATCGAAGCCGGCCTCCGTGGGGTCGAGTTCATCGCGGTCAACACCGACGCCCAGGCGCTCCTGATGAGCGACGCCGACGTCAAGCTCGACATCGGTCGCGAGCTCACCCGCGGTCTCGGTGCCGGCGCGGACCCGGACAAGGGCCGGCAGGCCGCCGAGGACCACGCCCAGGACATCGAGGACGCCCTCAAGGGCGCCGACATGGTGTTCGTCACCGCCGGCGAGGGTGGCGGCACCGGCACCGGTGGTGCTCCGGTCGTGGCCAGGATCGCCCGAGCGCTGGGTGCCCTGACCATCGGTGTGGTGACCCGCCCGTTCTCCTTCGAGGGCAAGCGCCGGTCCAGCCAGGCGGACCAGGGGATCAGCAACCTCCGCGAGGAGGTCGACACCCTGATCACCATCCCGAACGACAAGCTCCTCCAGATGGTCGATCACCAGATCGCCATCCTGGATGCGTTCAAGCAGGCCGACCAGGTGCTGATGCAGGGTGTGCAGGGCATCACCGACTTGATCACCACCCCGGGTCTGATCAACCTCGACTTCGCCGACGTCAAGGCGGTCATGTCCAACGCCGGTTCGGCGCTGATGGGCATCGGCTCCGCCCGGGGCGAGGACCGGGCCCGCGCGGCGGCCGAGATGGCCGTCTCGTCGCCGCTGCTGGAGGCCAGCATCGACGGCGCCCACGGTGTGCTGCTGTCGATCGCCGGTGGCTCCGACCTCGGTCTGTTCGAGGTCTCCGCGGCGGCCGACCTGATCCAGAACGCGGCCAGCGAGGACGCCAACATCATCTTCGGCACCGTGATCGACGACGCCCTGGGCGACGAGGTCCGGGTGACGGTGATCGCCGCCGGCTTCGATGGTGGCCAGCCACCGCGCCGGCAGCCCGGCATCAGCCGGGCCAGCGACCTGCGGAGCTCCCGGCCGGCCCCCGCGTCCAGCTACGCACCCACCCCCGAGCCCGAGCGGCCCGCTCCGAGCCCGGCGCCGACCGGGTCGAGCCCGCAGGCCGCACCGCGTCCGTCCACGCCTGCGAGCTCGTGGCCGCCGGCTCCGGCCGCCGACGACGACGACCTCGACGTCCCGGACTTCCTCAAGTAGTCAGCACCGGACGCGCCGGTACGGGACTCGTTCTCGTGCCAGCGCGTTCGTGCTCCCAGCGCTCGAACCCCACCCCGGCCGTTGCCGGCCGCGGTCGATCCGACCGCGTGTCGTCACCGGACGATCCCCGGACGACCGGTTCCGGACGGTAAGGTCGAGCGCGAACCTGGACCTGCACGGACGGTAAGGAACTCATCCATGGCCGAAAGACTGAAGCGGGCAGCTGCCTGGCTCGGACTGGTGACTGACGACCGGTACGGGCAGTACGACGAGGCCGACGGTGAGCAGACCGAAGGCATCAGCCGCGACGAGCTGGTCGGAGCCGACCAGACCGCAGCCAAGCCCACCGCGTCCGGCTGGAACGTCGGGCCCGAGACCGAGCCCCGGCCCGCCGGTGGCAGCGTCACCCCGCTCGAGACCAAGCGGCCCGTCGTCGCCTCGACGGTG
The DNA here is from genome assembly GCF_039536605.1 of Microlunatus aurantiacus. Classification (NCBI taxonomy): domain Bacteria; kingdom Bacillati; phylum Actinomycetota; class Actinomycetes; order Propionibacteriales; family Propionibacteriaceae; genus Microlunatus; species Microlunatus aurantiacus. The sequence continues at coordinate 138,327 of NZ_BAAAYX010000013.1, read as the reverse complement.
GCGACTGCGGCCCCGATCGTGGCCCCGACCCCCCGGACGGACCCCATGTCGCGCATCATCACCGTGCACCCCCGGACCTACAACGAGGCTCGGACCATCGGTGAGCACTTCCGCGACGGCGTGCCGGTGATCATGAACCTGTCCGAGATGGAGGACGTCGACGCCAAGCGTCTCGTCGACTTCGCCGCTGGTCTCATCTTTGGTCTCCGTGGCAGTATCGAACGTGTCACCAGCAAGGTGTTCCTGCTCTCCCCGCCCAACGTGAACGTGACGGCGGAGGACAAGGAACGCATTGCAGGCGGGTTCTTCAACCAGAGCTGAGCTCCCGGCCGGTGACGACAACCGACACGGACTGAGGGACTCACGGACGCATGTTCATCATCGGAACGGTCATCGGCTGGGTGCTGTGGATCTTCCTCCTGGTGCTCTTCGCCCGGATGATCCTGTCCTGGATCCCCGTCCTGGTCCGCGACTGGCAGCCGCGCGGCCCGATGCTGGTCGCCGCTGAGGTCATCTACTCCGTCACCGACCCGCCGCTGCGGGCCCTGCGCAGGGTGCTCAAGCCCGTCCGGATCGGCAACATGATGCTCGATCTCGCCTTCATCGGTCTGGCCATCGGCGTCAGCATCCTGATGCAGGTCAACCGGGCTGTCTTCTTCTGAGCTATCGCTCTCGCTGCTCGGCCGCGCTCTTGACCGTTCGTTCGTCGTCGGCGGCGAAGGACGAAAAGCGTGTCCTCCACCCCCCCTCCTGCACGTCCGGTCGCGCGGCCTTCCGCTGCGAGAGCGATGTGCCGGACCACCACCGCTCCCGACTTCCGGTGAGCGACCCCACGGTTACTCACCTGCTCTGTCTCAACCTCTGCGCTGACGCGCCGACCGGGTGACTTCGGTCGCAGTCGGGCCGGTGGCTGTTGTCGCGGGGCGCGTTGCGGGTGGGGAGCGCTACGGTGGGGCGGGCTGATTCCCGGGGTTGGGGTCGGTCGATGTGATGACGAGAAACAACTGAGGTGGACGATGACGCTCTCGCTGGACGACGTACGCAACAAGCGGTTCCGGATGGCTCGCAAGTCGGGCTACGAGGTGCTCGAGGTGGATGAGTTCGTCGACGAGGTCGAGGTGGCCTTCGAGCAGCTCACCGAGGAGAACCAGAACCTCAAGAAGCAGATCGAGGCGTTGAAGGGCACGGCCGCCCCGGAGCCGGTGGCGGCTGCCTCCGCACCGACCGGGCCCGCGGAGCCGGAGACGATCGTCGTCACCACCGCTCCGGAGGCGAGCTCCGCGGTCGTCCGGCTGGTCAGCCTCTCCGCCGAGCAGGCCGAGCGGCTGGTCAGCGAGGCGACCGCCGAGGCCGAGGAGATCCGGAGCACGGCCACCACCGCCGCCCAGGAGCTCACCGGTGACGCCCAGGTGCGCGCCGACCGCATCCGGGCCGAAGCCGAGGAGGCCGCCGAGCGGGTCCAGGCCGAGGCCAGGAGCCGCGCCGACAACCTGGACGACGAGATCTCCGGTCGGCGCTCCGAGCTGCTGGACGGGTTGCACGCGGAGCGGGACGGCCTGCAGGCGGCGGTCGGACAGCTGCGTGACTTCGAGGCGACCTTCCGGGCCAACCTGGCGAACGAGCTGCGGGCCCACACGGCTGCGGTCGAGTCCGGCCACGCCCAGCCGTCCGAGGTGCCTTCGCTGGCCGAGCCGGCAGCCGTCAGCGCGGCCGCCGACCGGTCGTCCGGAACGGACACCACGACGAGCGACGCGCCCGCTGACACGGCCCCGGACGACTCTGCCGCGGACAGCGCCACCGCGACGGAGACCGGAGCCGACGCCGGGCAGGAGGCCTCGGTGTTCCCGTCCGACGACCCGTCCGACGAGGGCGACACGAAGACCAGCGACACCCCGCGGCTCGACGCGCTGCTCGGCGACCAGCGCTGAGCCAGCCCGGCTGAGCCAGCCCGTCAGGGCCAGCCCGTCAGGACGAGCGCCTCAGGGCGGCACGAAACCCCCCGAACCGCCCGGCCGATCCCGGCCGGGCGGTTCCTGCGTGCACACCGTCTGCGCGACGTCGTCGCGGCACCATCGCATTTGGGTAAGAATCCGGACCGGTCGTTGAAGAACCCCGTGGCAGGCCCTAAGGTTCGTGCGACGAACGCAGCAGCGCGGCTCCAGCCGCGTCGCTCCACCGAGGGGATGTACCCATGACCACGACGCGGGCCACCGCCGACGACAAGAACGCGGGCGAGAACCAGCCGGTTCCCGTGGACGCGGCGAGCCTGCCCGTGCGCGACGGCGAGGATCCCTGGACCGACGACGAGGTCGCCGAGGTCCGGCAGACCCTGGCCGAGGACATCGAGCGCTTCGCCAGCCAGCTGGAGATCTCCGAGGCCGAGCTGGTCGGGTTGCTGCGTGACGGCAACGAGGGCGCCGGTCGTGATCCCGCTGACGTCGGCTCGGCGAACTTCGAGCGGGACGCCGAGATGTCGCTGGCCAACAACGCCCGGGAGATGCTGGACCAGTCGCGTCTGGCGCTGCGTCACATCGAGCAGGGCGCCTACGGCCGCTGCGACAACTGCGGTCAGCCCATCGGCAAGGGTCGACTGCTGGCGTTCCCCCGCGCGACTCTGTGCGTCACCTGCAAGCAGCGGGAAGAGCGCCGATAAGCACGGATGCCCCGTCCGGCGCGTACCGGCGTCGGATGCGACTGATCTTCGTCGTCATCGCTGCGGGTGGCCTGTTGATCGACCAGCTGACGAAGATCCTCGCGGTCCGCTGGCTCGACCCCGCCGATCCGCCGGTCCTGCTGGGCGGGCTGCTCACGCTGCGGCTGATCCGCAACCCCGGAGCGGCGTTCAGCCTCGGGGAGAACTTCACCATCGTCTTCGCGCTGCTGGCGATCGCGGTCGTCTCCTTCGTGCTGGTCAGGCTGGCGCCCAAGATCAACCACCCGGGCTGGGCCGTCGCCCTCGGGCTGCTCGCGGCCGGGGTGAGCGGCAACCTGATGGACCGGATCTTCCGGACGCCGGGTTTCCTGCGCGGCCACGTGGTCGACTTCTTTCAGCTGCCCCGGTTCGCGATCTTCAACGTCGCCGACGTCTGCATCACCTCGGCCGCGGTCCTGATCATGATCCTGGCGGTGATCAAGAACGTCGGGATCGAGGGTGAGCGCTACACCAAGGAGGGTCCCGGCGACCGTGGTCGGCGCAGCGCCGAGCTGCGGACCGAGACCGCCGTCACCGGTGAGGAACCGCCCACGCGCCCGGACCGGGAGTCCTGAGTGAGCCGTACGGATTCTGCGACAGGACCGTCGACGTGACCGAGTCCCGGGTGCTGTTGGTCCCCGAGGGCCTGGAGGGGGAGCGGGTGGACGCCGCCCTCGCCCGGATGCTGGGGCTCTCCCGCAGCCGGGTCGCGGACCTGGCGGCGACCGGAGGGGTGCTGCTGGACGGCGCCGTGGCCGGGAAGTCCGATCGGGTCCATGCGGGCGCGCTGCTCGAGGTGACCCTGGACGAGCCGCGGACCGCGGTCGTGCAGCCGATGACCGCGCCGGGACTCACGATCGTCTACGACGACCACGACATCGTGGTGATCGACAAGCCCGTCGGCGTGGCCGCCCACCCGAGCGTGGGCTGGAGCGGACCGACCGTCCTCGGGCACCTGGCGGCCGCCGGGTTCCGGATCTCGACCTCCGGCGTCCCGGAGCGGCAGGGGATCGTCCAGCGCCTCGACGTCGGCACGTCGGGGCTGATGGTGGTGGCCAAGAGCGAGCTCGCCTACACCGGGCTGAAGCGGGCCTTCCGCTCCCGGACGGTCGACAAGACGTACCACACGCTGGTCCAGGGACATCCCGACCCGTTCGTCGGCACCATCGACGCACCCATCGGACGGCACCCCAGCGCGGAGTACAAGATGGCCATCACCGCGGGCGGACGGCACAGCGTCACCCACTACGAGACACTGCACGCGTTCGTCGGGACCACGCTGCTCGAGGTGCACCTGGAGACCGGCCGCACCCACCAGATCCGGGTGCACATGGCCGCCATCCGGCACCCCTGCGTCGGTGACCCGATGTACGGCGGCGACCCGGTCCTGGCCGCCCGGCTCGGGCTCGAGCGCCAGTGGCTGCACGCCGTCGGGCTCGGTTTCGTGCACCCGGTGCGCAACGAGCAGGTCACCTTCAGCTCCGAGTATCCCGCCGACCTGCGGAACGCCCTGGACGTCGTCGCCCGGGCCTGAGCCGACCGGCCGCCCACGGGGATGGGTGTGGCGACAGGGTCCAGGTCCCTTCTGTAGGGTCGCCTCGTGCGTAGAGCAAACATCGTGTGCACGCTCGGCCCGGCCTCGTCCGCGCCTGAGCGACTCGTCGAGCTGGTGGAGGCCGGGATGGATGTCGCCCGGCTCAACATGAGCCATGGCGACTATTCCGACCACAAGGCCAATCTGGACAACGTCCGGGCGGCATCGAAGTCGGTGGGACGTCCGGTGGGCGTGCTCGCCGACCTCCAGGGCCCCAAGATCCGTCTCGGCCGGTTCGCCAACGGCAAGGAGGTGCTGGTCGACGGTGCCACCTTCACCATCACCGTCGACGACATCCAGGGGACCGTCGACCGGTGCTCGACGACCTACAAGGGGCTGACCGGAGACGTGCGCCCGGGCGACAGCATCCTGATCGATGACGGTCGCCTCGCGCTCGAGGCCGTGGAGGTCACCGAGACCGACGTGGTGACCAAGGTCGTCGTCGGCGGTGCCGTCAGCAACAACAAGGGCATCAACCTGCCCGGTGTGGCGGTCAGCGTGCCGGCCATGAGCGAGAAGGACATCGCGGACCTGCGCTGGGCACTGCAGAACGGTGTCGACATGATCGCGCTGTCCTTCGTCCGCAGCGCCTCCGACATCGACATCGTGCACCAGGTGATGGACGAGGAGGGCAAGCGCCTGCCCGTCATCGCCAAGCTGGAGAAGCCGCAGGCCATCGACAACCTCGACGAGATCATCGACGCGTTCGACGCGTTCATGGTCGCCCGCGGCGACCTCGGGGTGGAGCTCCCGCTGGAGGAGGTGCCGCTGGTCCAGAAGCAGATCGTCACCGCCGCCCGCCGGTGGGCCAAGCCGGTGATCGTGGCCACCCAGATGCTGGAGTCGATGATCTCCGCACCGCGGCCCACCCGTGCAGAGGCGTCCGACGTCGCCAACGCCATCCTCGACGGCGCCGACGCCGTGATGCTGTCCGGCGAGACCAGCGTCGGGGAGTACCCGGTGCTGACCGTACAGACCATGGCCCGGATCGTGGCCAACACCGAGGACCACGGGTTGGAGCAGCTGCAGAACATCGACTGGGACCCGCACACCACCAGCGGGGTCATCACCAAGGCGGCGGCCGAGGTCGCGCAGCGGATCGACGCGAAGTTCCTAGTCGCCTTCACCCACTCGGGTGACTCCGCCCGCCGGCTGTCCCGGCTGCGGTCGCCCATCCCGATCCTGGCCTTCACCCCGATCGAGCAGACCCGCGCGACCCTCACGCTCAACTGGGGTGTGGAGTCGTTCCTGGTCCCGATGGTGTCCCACACCGACGACATGATCCGTCAGGTCGACAAGGCCCTGATGGAGAGCGACCTGATCGCTGAGGGTGAGCGGGTCGTCATCGTCGCCGGCTCCCCGCCCGGGGTCGCCGGGCACACCAACATGATCCGGGTCCGCCGGATCGGCGCCCCGCTCTGACCCCAGCCGGCGGCTGACGCACGCCTGCGGCTCCTGGCGCCCGTGGACCACCACGGGCGCGGGCGTACGCCGTGGTGCGTCGGCGCGGCCGGGGCGGGGATCGTGGGTCGCGACCGACCGGTGGCCCGTAGTAACGTACGACCCCGCGGCAGGCGCCGCAGCTGCTCCCGCCGGGGTGGCGGAATGGCATACGCGGACGGCTCAAAACCGTTTGTCCGCAAGGACATGGGGGTTCGACTCCCCTCCCCGGCACGCTCAGGTCCCCTTCCCGGTACGCGCAGGTCCCCGGGGCGGCGCGCCCGGTCGGCGCCCCTGGGGTAGACCACCGGGGTGCGAGGACTGCTGGCCGTCGGCCGTGCTGGCTAGAGTGACCCCCGTGACGACAGATGAAGCCAACACCGGCGAGACCGAAGCTCCGACGCGAGTGGTGGTGGCCGAGGACGAGGTGCTGATCCGCCTGGACCTCGTCGAGATGCTGACCGAAGAGGGCTACGACGTGGTCGGCCAGGCCGGCGACGGTGAGGCGGCCGTGGAGCTGACCACCCAGCTGCGCCCGGACCTGGTCGTGATGGACGTGAAGATGCCCAAGCTCGACGGCATCAGCGCGGCCGAGAAGATCGCCAGCGAGCGGATCGCCCCGGTGGTCATGCTGACCGCCTTCAGCCAGCGGGAGCTGGTCGACCGGGCCCGGCAGGCGGGCGCCATGGCCTACGTCGTCAAGCCGTTCGGCAAGGCCGACCTGATCCCGGCCATCGAGATCGCCCGCGCCCGGTTCGCCGAGATCACCGCTGTCGAGGCCGAGGTCGAGGACCTGACCGAGCGGTTGGAGTCGCGCAAGGCCGTCGACCGGGCGAAGGGCATGCTGCAGACCGGTCTCGGTCTGACCGAGCCCGAGGCGTTCCGGTGGATCCAGAAGACCGCCATGGACCTCCGCAAGTCGATGCGCGAGGTGGCCGAAGGCGTCATCGAGCACGGTGCCGGAGCCAAGAAGAAGTAGCGGATCGGCCCCCCGGGGCATTCAGTCGTGTAACGAACTGGCAACACGACCGCTAAACCTGACGTTCCGCTGAGATTCCGCGCTTACTGTGCAGATGCTCGCGGAATCGTCAGGCCGTCATCCAGTCGTTGTCCGGCCCGCGAGCACGCAGCGAACCCCTCCAGGAGGAGAACGAACGTGCGAAAGCATCGGCTCATAGCCGTCGGAGCCACCCTGCTCGCGGCCACCCTGTCCATGTCCGCTTGTGGCAGCCGCGCCGAAGAGGGCGGCACCACCGGAGAGTCCAGCAACAAGGTCGCCAAGATCGGCGTCATCGCTCCGCTGTCGGGGGATCTGTCAGCGCTGGGTCTGGGTATCCGCAACTCGGTGAACCTGGCCATCAAGCAGGCCAACGACTCGAACGCGATCCCGGGCTGGACCCTGGAGCTCGCGGCCGAGGACGACGAGGCCAAGCCCGACGTCGGCAAGAACGCCGCCACCAAGCTCGCCGGTGACGACGAGGTGGTCGGTGTGGTCGGCACGCTGAACTCCTCGGTCGCCCAGTCGGTGCAGCCGGTGCTCGCCTCCGCGAACATCGCCATGGTGTCGCCGGCCAACACCAACCCGACGCTGACCCAGGGCGCGGACCTGACCGCGCCGAAGCGCACCTACCCGAACTACTTCCGCACCTGCACCACCGACGCCGTCCAGGGCCCGTTCGCCGCGAACTACCTGATCGGCGCGGACATGAAGGACGTCGCCACCATCCACGACAAGAAGGCGTACGGCCAGGGTCTGGTCGCCGCCTTCACCACCGCCCTGGAGTCCGGTGGCGGCAAGATCGTCGCGGCCGAGACCATCAACCCCGATGACAAGGACTTCTCCGCCGTCATCAACAAGGTGAAGTCGGCCAACCCCAAGGCCGTCTACTACGGCGGTGAGTACCCGCAGGCCGGTCCGCTGAGCCAGCAGATGAAGGCTGCCGGTCTCAACGTCCCGCTGATGGGTGGCGACGGGATCTTCGACCCCGCGTTCATCGAGCTGGCCGGCAAGTCCTCCGACGGTGACCTGGCCACCTCGGTGGGTGCCCCGACCGAGTCCCTGCCGTCGGCCAAGGCCTTCGTCGACGCCTACACCGCCGGCGGCTTCTCGGAGCCCTACGCGGCCTACGGTGCCTACGCCTTCGATGCCGCCAACGCCATCATCAACGGCCTGAAGGTGTCCCTCAAGGACGCCTCCGACGCCAAGTCGGCCCGCGAGGCCACCGTCACCGCGATCGGCGGAGTGTCCTTCGACGGTGCGACCGGTCCGGTCGCCTTCGACGAGTTCGGTGACACGAAGACCAAGGTGCTGACCGTCTACAAGGTCACCGGCGGCAAGTGGGTCGCCGACAAGACCGGTAGCTAGTCGTCAGTGACAGCGGCGGGTGGTGCTCAGCACCACCCGCCGCTGTCGTCAGCCCTGCAACACGGCCCGCTCGGACCATGCCGGTCCGGCGGCCGTCCACGTCGGTCACATCGCCACGGAGGCCCTGCATGGACGTGCTCCAACAGCTGATCAACGGTTTGTCCCTGGGAGCGCTGTACGCCCTGATCGCCGTCGGCTACACCGTCGTCTACGGCATCATCCAGCTCATCAACTTCGCCCACGGCGAGATCTTCATGATCGGCGCGTTCGGCGCCTTCGCCACCTGGTTCATCGTGCCCGGCACCTCGACGTCGCTGGTGCTGCTGCCGATCATGCTGATCGGTGGCATGGCGGCCGCCGTCGGGGTCGCGCTGCTGACCGAGCGGTTCGCCTACCGCCCGCTGCGGAACGCGCCCCGGCTCGCGCCGCTGATCACCGCGATCGGTGTCTCGGTCTTCCTGCAGGAGGCCATCCGGCTGTTCTTCGGCCGACTGCCCGGGTTCCCCGACTCCAAGCGGGCCATCCCGTTCCCGCAGATCGACTTCGTCACCGGCCCGGCCATCCAGCTGGGCAGCCTGACGATCCAGCGCGCCGCCCTGCTCACCTTGGTGATGCTGGCCGTCTGCACGGTGTTCCTCTACTTCTTCGTCAACAAGTCCCGACTCGGTCGGGCGATGCAGGCCACCTCGCAGGATCCCGACACCGCCCGGCTGATGGGCATCAACGTGGACCGGATCATCATGGTCGCGTTCGCGGTGGGCGCGGCGCTGGCGGCGGTCGCCGGTCTGGCGTACGGGCTCCGCTACACCAACATCGACTTCAAGATGGGCTTCCTGGCCGGTCTCAAGGCGTTCACGGCCGCTGTCCTCGGTGGCATCGGCAACATCAACGGTGCCGTGGTCGGCGGTCTCGTCCTCGGTGTGGTGGAGGTCCTCGCGACCTACATCCCCGAGCCGTTCGGCGGCTCGGCCTGGAAGGACGTCTGGGCCTTCATCCTGCTGATCCTGGTCCTGGTCTTCAGACCCCAGGGCCTGCTGGGTGCGAGGGTGGTGGACCGGGCATGAAGATCCCCAACCCCCTCACCCCTGAGCTCCAGCAGCGGACCACCGGCACCGGCCGGATCCTGGCGCTGGTCGGCGGCGTGATCATGATCGCCGCACCGTTCCTGCCGTGGGCGTACGGTCGCAGTGCGCTCGACAACATGACGGTGCTCGGCTACCCGTCCCCGATGCAGTTCCTCTTCCTGGTGCTGGGTCTGCTCGTGGTCGGGTTCCTGGTCGGCTCCCACCTCTACCTCAAGCGCCGCCGCAAGCGTCGCGTCGGTTGGGTGCGCGGGGCCAAGTCGGCCGCCACCGGCGGTCTGATCTACATCGTCCTCATCATCATCAGCATCGCGGTCGAGCTCGAGGGCCTGGTGAACGTCGAGTACGGCGGCTGGGTCGCTCTGATCGGGGCCGGGCTGGCCTTCGTCGGCACCAAGCTGATGCTGGCCGACCGGGCGCCCAACCTGGGCGGCCTGGTGGCGAAGCCGTGGATCGAGATCATCTGCGTCGCTGCCGTGATGGCGCTGGCGCTGTTCGGTGCGGCCTTCGCGCTGAACATGGACGACGGCGGCTCCTTCGTCTCGTTCCTCGGTTTCATCGGCGCGATCATCGCGGTGCTCTTCACCTCCGGCGTGATGGGCTTCCTCTCCAGCTGCACCCAGCGGCACCGCAAGGTGCTGATCCTCTCGGCCTTCGTGGTGGCCTTCGCCTTCCCGCTGACCCAGGGCGGCTCGGACGCGAACATGTCGATCGCCACCCAGGTGATCATCTTCGCGGCCACGGCCATGGGTCTGAACATCGTGGTCGGTCTGGCCGGGCTGCTCGACCTCGGCTACATCGCCTTCCTGGGGGCGGGCGCCTTCACGGCGGCGATCTTGTCGAAGTCGGCGTTCGCCACGATCGACTGGCACCCGCCGTTCATCGTGGTGGTGCTCATCAGCGGCTGCGTCTCGGCCACCCTGGGCCTGATCATCGGCTCCCCGACGCTGCGGGTGTCGGGGGACTACCTGGCGATCGTGACCCTCGCCTTCGGGGAGATCTTCCGGATCTCGATGATCAACCTGGACGGCACTGACGGACCGGACCTGACCCACGGGTCCAACGGCATCCCCGGGGTGCCCGACCTGAACCTGTTCGGATTCGACTTCGGCGACACCCACGTCCTGTTCGGCATCCCGCTGGGCCGGTTCTCCAACTACTACTTCCTGCTGCTGCTGGTCATCGGACTGATCATCCTGGTCTTCGTCCGGCTCAACAACAGCCGGATCGGCCGTGGCTGGGTGGCCATCCGCGAGGACGAGAAGGCCGCCGAGGCCATGGGCGTCAACGTCTTCGGCCTGAAGCTGTTCGCCTTCGCCGGCGGCGCCTTCCTGGCCGGGGTGGCCGGGTCGGTCAAGGCTCACGTCGACGTGTCGGTGACCCCGGACCAGTACGTGTTCCTGGAGTCGGCGTTCCTGCTGGCCGCCATCGTGCTGGGCGGCATGGGCACCGTCCTCGGGGTGCTGATCGGCGCGACCATCCTCAAGCTGATGCCCGAGAAGCTCCGCTTCGTCAGCGAGTACCGACTGCTGATCTTCGGTCTGCTGCTGGTCTTGATGATGCGGTTCCGGCCGGAGGGTCTGGTGCCCAACCAGCGCCGCCAGCTGGAGTTCCACGACGACGACGAGGACCTGGTCGATCGGATCGAGGAAGAGGTCGAGGAGACCGGGCTCGTCAAGGGAGGGGGGGCGTCATGACCGCCACGAGCGCGTACGACCAGTCCGCCGGCGCCGCCGGGGAGGTGATCCTGCAGGCCGAGGACGTCACCATGAGGTTCGGGGGCCTGACAGCTGTCGACTCGGTGAACTTCACGGTCCGCCGCGGCGAGATCATGGGGTTGATCGGTCCGAACGGGGCCGGCAAGACCACGTTCTTCAACTGCCTCACCGGGCTCTACCTGCCGACCAGCGGGCGGGTGGTCTTCGACGGCGCCGTGCTGCCGCCCAAGCCCCGCAAGGTCGTGATGGCCGGCATGGCCCGCACGTTCCAGAACATCCGGCTCTTCGGCAACATGACCGCGCTCGAGAACGTGATGGTCGGGCGCTACTGCCGGACCACCACCGGACCGTTCACCTCGATCATCCGCGGACCCAAGTTCCGCCGGGACGAGAAGGCCGTGCGGGAGCGGTCGCAGGAGCTGCTGGACTTCGTCGGTCTCGGCCACACCACCGACCACCTGGCCCGCAACCTCCCGTACGGCGATCAGCGTCGGCTCGAGATCGCCCGCGCCCTGGCCACCGACCCGAAGCTCATCCTGCTGGACGAGCCGACCGCCGGGATGAACCCGCAGGAGACCCGGCAGGCCGAGGAGCTGGTCTTCCGGATCCGCGACACGGGACTGGCGGTGGTGGTGATCGAGCACGACATGCGGTTCATCTTCAACCTGTGCGACCGGGTGCTCTGCCTGGTGCAGGGCCGGACCCTGATCGAGGGCACGCCCGCCGAGGTGCAGAGCGACCCGCGGGTGATCGAGGCCTACATCGGCACCGGACCGGAGGACGCCACCGAACCGGACCGGGCGGCGGACGGCAGCGAGGGGAGCCGAGATGCTTGAGATCAAGGACCTGAAGGTCGCGTACGGACGGGTGCGCGCGGTGAAGGGGATCTCGTTCACCGTCGAGGAGGGCCAGGTCGTCACCCTGGTCGGCACGAACGGGGCCGGCAAGACGACCACGCTGCGCACGATCTCCGGGCTGATCAAGCCGGAGGCGGGGGAGATCTGGTTCCAGGGGAAGCGGATCGACGCCACCCCGGCGCACGAGATCACCGTCCTCGGGTTGGCGCACTCGCCGGAGGGGCGGCGGATCTTCCCGCGGCTGACCGTCGAGGACAACCTGATGCTCGGGGCGTTCGCCCGCCGGGACAAGGCGGGGGTGGCCAGCGACCTGGACCGCGCCTTCGATCTGTTCCCCATCCTCAAGGAGCGGCGGTCGCAGCCGGCCGGGACGTTCTCCGGAGGCGAGCAGCAGATGCTGGCCATCGGCCGGGCCATGATGAGCCGGCCGAAGCTGCTGATGCTGGACGAGCCGTCGATGGGTCTCTCGCCGCTGATGATGCAGAAGATCATGGCGACGATCGTCGAGCTGAAGAAGGAGGGTGTCACCATCCTGCTGGTCGAGCAGAACGCCCAGGCCGCGTTGTCACTGGCCGACTACGGCTACGTGCTGGAGGTCGGCCAGATCGTGCTGCAGAACACCGGCAAGGCGTTGCTCGTGGATGAGAACGTCCGCAAGGCGTACCTCGGCGAGGACTGACACCCGTACGCGCTTGGTTGTGTTTCGGTGTGGGGTCGGTCGGTGTATCGGGGTGGGCGGCGGCGGTCGCGTCCTGCCCACCTCGCTCTGCTTCGCAGGCTCCGCGCCGCTCGGAACGCCCACCACTCCCTGACGCGACCGCCGCCGCCCACCCCGACCTTCGTCCTGTCGTCGCCTTCGCCCTCACCTCGGCCCGTTCCGTCGTAGGAATGGCTGACCCTCACCCCTGAGCTTGGCGGACGTGCTGCTCCACTCGTGAGGCTGATTCCCGCACCCTCTTGTCGCCGGTGCACCGGCTGGACGGCGATGCACCGGCAATAAGGGGTGCAGTGACGGCGGGAGGGTGCAGAGGTGCGGACGGGGTGCGGCTGGTGAGCGCCGCCGCCGGCTCCTGCGGGCGTACCGGCGTGGGTCGGGGATGTCGGTGGGCGCGGATAGAGTCCTCTGCGTGCCTGCTGCGAAGAAGAGTGCTGCCCCGGCGGCGGTGACGCCGACCCGTCCGAAGCTGCTGCTGATCGACGGGCACTCGGTGGCGTATCGGGCGTTCTTCGCGCTGCCGGTGGAGAACTTCTCCACCCAGACCGGCCAGCACACGAACGGCGTCTTCGGGTTCACCTCGATGCTCATCAACGTGTTGCGGGACGAGGCCCCGACCCACCTGGCGGTGGCGTTCGACGTGTCCCGCAAGACGTTCCGGTCCGAGCTCTACGTGGACTACAAGGCCAACCGGTCGGCGAGCCCGGACGAGTTCAAGGGGCAGGTGGACCTGGTCAAGGAGGTCCTCGACGCCCTGAACGTGCCGCACCTCGGGGTGGAGGGGTTCGAGGCCGACGACGTCATCGCCACGCTGGCCACGGAGGCCCAGGAGGCCGACTACGACGTCCTCATCTGCACGGGGGACCGGGACGCGTTCCAGCTGGTCAGTGAGCGCGTCACCGTGCTCTACCCGCGCAAGGGGGTCTCCGACCTCGCCCGGATGACGCCGTCGGCGGTCGAGGAGCGCTACTTCGTCGCTCCCGACCGTTATCCCGAGCTGGCCGCGCTGGTGGGGGAGTCCAGCGACAACCTGCCCGGCATCCCCGGCGTCGGTCCCAAGACCGCGGCCAAGTGGCTGACCACGTACGACGGCCTGGACAACCTCATCACCCACGCCGGTGAGCTGAAGGGCAAGGCCGCCGACGCGTTCAAGGAGCGGATCGACGCGGTCCGGCTCAACCGCCAGGTCAACGCGCTCATCCGCGACCTCGACCTGCCGCTGGGCATCGACGACTTCGAACGCCGGCCCTGGGACCGGGAGGCCACCCACCAGCTGTTCGACCAGCTGGAGTTCCGGGTGCTGCGGGACCGGCTGCTGGAGGCGCTGCCCAACGAGGAGATCGTGCCCGAGGGCGGCTTCGAGCTGTCCGGCGTCATCCTGGAGCCCGGCGAGCTGGCGGCCTGGCTCGCCGAGCACGCGGCGGGCGACCGGACGGGACTGGACGTGATCGGGCACTGGGGCTCGGGCACGGGGGACATCCGCGCCCTCGCACTGGCCGCCGGTGACGGTGCGGCGGCGTACGTGGACGTCACCGAGCTGCTGCCCGCGGACGAGAACGCGCTCGCCGCCTGGTTGGCCGACCCGGGCAAGCGCAAGGCCATGCACGACGCCAAGGGCGCGTTGCTGGCGCTCTGGGCCCGCGGTTGGGAGGTGGCCGGACTGACCTCCGACACCCAGCTCGCGGCCTACCTGGTGCGTCCCGACCAGCGCACCTTCGACCTGGCCGACCTGACCATCCGCTACCTCAAGCGCGAGCTCAAGGTCGACGCCGGCCCCGACGCCCTGGACGCCACCGCCGACGACCAGCTCGCCCTCGACTTCGGCGACGACGACTCGGGCGCGGAGGTGGCGGCCGAGGCGGCGATGGTGCGCGCCCGCGCGGTCATCGACCTGGCCGACGCCTTGGACTCCGACGTCGAGGCCCACAACGGGACGAGCCTGCTCTACGGCGTCGAGCTGCCCCTGCAGCGCACGCTGGCCCGGATGGAGCAGACCGGGGTGGCCGTCGACGTCGGCCTGCTGGAGGCGTTGGAGGCGGAGTTCGACTCCACCGTCAACCGGGCCGCCGACGAGGCGTTCCGGATCCTCGGCAAGCAGGTCAACCTCGGCTCGCCCAAGCAGCTGCAGGTCGTGCTGTTCGACGAGCTGAAGATGCCGAAGACCCGCCGGACGCGGACCGGCTACACCACCGACGCGGAGGCCCTGCAGCAGCTCTACGCGAAGACCGAGCACCCGTTCCTGGCCCAGATGCTCATCCACCGTGACGCCATCCGGCTGCGGCAGACAGTCGAGGGTCTGCTCAAGTCGGTGGCCGACGACGGCCGGATCCACACCACGTACGTGCAGACCATCGCCGCCACCGGCCGGCTGTCCAGCACCGACCCCAACCTGCAGAACATCCCGATCCGCACCGAGGAGGGACGGCGCATCCGGGAGGCGTTCGTGGTCGGCGAGGGCTACGAGTCGCTGATGAGCGCCGACTACTCGCAGATCGAGATGCGGATCATGGCCCACGTGAGCGAGGACGCCGTCCTGATCGAGGCGTTCAAGTCCGGGATGGACTTCCACACCGTCACCGCGTCACGGGTCTTCGGCGTCGCCCCCGACGAGGTGTCACCGGCCGAGCGGGCCAAGATCAAGGCGATGAACTACGGCCTGGCGTACGGGCTGAGCGCCTTCGGTCTGAGCCAGCAGCTCAGCATCGACACCTCCGAGGCCAAGGCGCTGATGGAGGAGTACTTCGAGCGGTTCGGGGGGGTGCGCGACTACCTGCGCTCGCTCGTGGTCGACGCCCGTCGGACGGAGTACACCGAGACGCTCCTCGGCCGGCGGCGCTACCTGCCGGACCTGATGAGCGACAACCGGCAGCGGCGCGAGATGGCGGAGCGGATGGCGCTCAACGCCCCCATCCAGGGGTCGGCCGCCGACATCATCAAGGTCGCGATGCTGGACGTCGAGAAGGCCCTGGCCGATGCGGGGATGCGCAGCCGGATGCTGCTGCAGGTGCACGACGAGCTGGTGTTCGAGATCGCCGCGGGTGAGGCCGAGTCCCTGACGGCGTTGGTCCGCGACAAGATGGGTCACGCCGTGGAGATGGAGGTCCCGCTGGACGTGTCGGTCGGCATCGGGCACTCCTGGCACGCCGCCGCTCACTGACCCATCGGGGAGTGCAGCGCCTCTCGCGCCTCGATCCCACCCCCGGATCTCCACCGGGAGTCCACCAACGGGTGGTGTCGTCGTCGTGCCGTTCGCCGAAGACTGGACAGCGTCCTGATCCGCTCCAGATCCTCTCGGAGGAAGTCCCGTGAACACCCTCGACACCGTCGCACTCATCGCCCTGGTCATCGTCCTCGTGCTGGCCCGCAGCCTGACCTGGCATGCGCCTGGCGCGGGACCTGAGCACCGGGTGAGAACTGAGGGTCGACAACCGGAATAGCGGGCCCGGAACGGCGGTTGCGCGATCACGTGGCTGTGAACTGCTGGGCCAGGCGAGTGATCGACCTGTGCCGTCTCGAGATCGAAGGCTGTCGTCGGCGTCTCCGCTGATCTCCTTCATCCGCACCCGTCAGAAAGCACCGTCTCGTGTCTTCTTCCTCTGTCCACGTCGACGCGCCCGCCCGGCGTCGCACCTTCCCCTTCTGGGCGCAGGTCCTGCTCGGCCTGGGCCTCGGCCTGCTGCTGGGCTTCCTCGCCCGCACCTTCTCGCTGGACTGGCTGGCGGCCACCCTCAAGACCGTCGGTGGCACGTTCGTCTCCCTGCTGCAGGTGATCGTGGTCCCGCTGGTCCTGACCGCGATCATCGTGAGCATCGCCAACCTGCGTCAGGTGGCCAATGCCGCCAAGCTCGCCGTCCAGACGCTGATCTGGTTCGCGGTGACCGCCCTGATCGCGGTCACCATCGGCATCACGCTGGGGCTCCTCACCAACCCCGGGGCCAACGCGACCATCGGCACCGCCGGTGCGGAGGCACCCGGCCGGACCGGTTCCTGGCTGGACTTCCTCGCCTCTGTCGTCCCGGCCAACATCCTGGGCCTGGAGTCCGACTCCAGCGGCCTGTCGTTCAACGTGCTGCAGCTGGTCGTGCTGGGCATCGTGCTCGGCGCCGCCGCGCTGGCCGTGGGGGAGCCGGCCGAGCCGTTCCTCGGCGTGGTCCGCAGCGGTCTGGCCATCTTCCAGAAGATCACCTGGTGGATCATCAAGCTCGCCCCGATCGGCACCGCCGGTCTGATCGGGCGGGCCGTGGCCGACTACGGCTGGGACCTGATCGCGCCGCTCGCCGTGTTCACCATCGACGTCTACGTGGGGTGCCTGATAGTGCTCTTCGTGGTCTACCCGCTGCTGGCCCGCGCCCACGGCCTGAAGCCGAGCCGGTTCTTCGCCGGAGCCTGGCCGGCCATCTCGTTCGCGTTCGTGTCCCGCAGCTCGGTCGGCACCCTGCCGCTGACCCAGCGGGTCGTCACCCGGAACCTGGGCGTCTCGGAGAACTACGCGTCGTTCGCGGTGCCGCTGGGCGCGACCACCAAGATGGACGGCTGCGCCGCGATCTACCCGGCGCTGGCCGCCATCACGGTCGCCCAGCTGTTCGGCGTCCAGCTGGGTGTGACCGACTACCTGCTGATCGCCTTCGTCTCCGTGGTGGGCTCCGCCGCGACGGCCGGCATCACCGGCGCCGTCGTGATGCTCACCCTGACCCTGTCCACCCTGGGTCTCCCGCTCGAAGGAGTGGGTCTGCTCCTGGCCATCGACCCGATCCTGGACATGATCCGGACCGCCACCAACGTGGCCGGTCAGGCGCTGATCCCGACCATCGTGGCCAAGCGCAACGGTCTGCTCGACCTGGACGTCTACGACTCGGCCAACATCGACTCCATCGACGACGCGGGCGACACCCGGACCGTCCGGGAGCCGGTGCTCGCCGGCAGCTGACCCACAAGGGGGGGCTCAGCGGGCTGCGCTGGTGCGACACGCCGGACCTCAGCCGTTGAGTCCCCTTTTCGGGTCAGCCGTCCACGACGACGCGCGGTTTGACCGCTCTTCGCACGACTAGGTATTCTGGAGTGTCGCTGTGGCCTGCGCGATCTCAGACGGAGTAGGTCACGCTCGTACGAGCCCCAGGATCGTCGTCGGTTTCAACGCTCGCCTCGGTTGGTTGGTTTGGTACGGACCGGGCTGCAGCGCGCACACACGAGTCCCATCTATCGGAGCTTCACTACATGACGTCCTCTCTCGAGGCACCACCCCAGGTCGCAATCGACGACTTCGACTCACCCGAAGCCTTCCTCGCCGCCATTGACGCGACCATCAAGTACTTCAACGACGGTGACATCGTCACCGGCACCGTCGTCAAGGTCGACCGGGACGAGGTCCTCCTCGACATCGGTTACAAGACCGAAGGGGTCATCCCCTCCAAAGAGCTCTCGATCAAGCACGACGTCGACCCCTTCGATGTGGTCAGCGTCGGTGACGAGATCGAAGCTCTCGTCCAGCAGAAAGAGGACAAAGAGGGTCGCCTGATCCTGTCCAAGAAGCGGGCGCAGTACGAGCGCGCCTGGGGCACGATCGAGCGGATCAAGGAAGAGGACGGCGTCGTCACCGGTTCGGTGATCGAGGTCGTCAAGGGCGGCCTGATCCTCGACATCGGTCTCCGCGGCTTCCTGCCCGCCTCGCTGGTCGAGATGCGCCGGGTCCGGGACCTCCAGCCGTACGTCGGCCAGGAGCTCGAGGCCAAGATCATCGAGCTGGACAAGAACCGCAACAACGTGGTGCTGTCCCGCCGGGCGTGGCTCGAGCAGACCCAGTCCGAGGTGCGCCAGAACTTCCTCACCCAGCTCCAGAAGGGGCAGATCCGCAAGGGTGTCGTGTCCTCGATCGTCAACTTCGGTGCCTTCGTGGACCTGGGTGGCGTCGACGGCCTGGTGCACGTCTCCGAGCTGTCCTGGAAGCACATCGACCACCCCTCCGAGGTGGTCGAGGTGGGCCAGGAGGTCACCGTCGAGGTGCTGGACGTCGACATGGACCGCGAGCGCGTCTCGCTGTCGTTGAAGGCGACCCAGGAGGATCCGTGGCAGGCCTTCGCCCGGACCCACCAGATCGGGCAGATCGTGCCCGGCAAGGTCACCAAGCTGGTGCCGTTCGGCGCGTTCGTCCGGGTGGAAGAGGGCATCGAGGGTCTGGTGCACGTCTCCGAGCTGGCCGAGCGTCACGTGGAGATCCCGGAGCAGGTCGTCCAGGTCAACGACGACGTGATGGTCAAGATCATCGACATCGATCTCGAGCGTCGCCGGATCTCGCTGTCGCTGAAGCAGGCCAACGAGGGTGTGGACGCCCACGCCGAGGAGTTCGACCCCACGCTGTACGGCATGGCGGCGAGCTACGACGACCAGGGCAACTACCTCTACCCCGACGGCTTCGACCCCGAGTCGGGCGAGTGGCTCGAGGGCTACGAGGATCAGCGCGCAGCCTGGGAGACCCAGTACGCCGAGGCGCACCAGCGCTGGGAGGCGCACAAGAAGCAGGTCGAGGAGGCCGCCAACGAGGCGACCAACGCGGCCAGCAGCGCGGGCTCCGCGTCGTACTCCTCGTCGACCAACGACAGCCGCCCTGCGGCCTCGTCGTCGTCGTCGTCCTCTGCGGTGCCGGAGGGCTCGCTGGCCTCCGATGAGGCGCTGCAGGCTCTGCGGGAGAAGCTCACCGGCGGCGGCGCCTGATCGGCCCGCTCGTCTGATCGACCTCGACGGCCCCCGTGCGCTCCGGCGCACGGGGGCCGTTCGGCGTCCCCGGCCGGTCGCGTCGCGGGCCTGCGGTCCCGGGGTGCCCGTCGCCCCCGGATGGCGGAGCCCGTACCCTTCCCGTCGTGCTGCGCGTGGGACTGACCGGGGGGATCGCCTCGGGCAAGACGGCGGTCTCCGACGCCCTGGCCGCGCGGGGAGCGGTGATCATCGACGCCGACCTGCTGGCGCGCGAGGTGGTCGAGCCGGGGACGCCCGGGCTCGCCGCCGTCGTCGAGCGGTTCGGTGCCGAGGTGC
Organism: Microlunatus aurantiacus; assembly: GCF_039536605.1. NCBI lineage: Bacteria > Bacillati > Actinomycetota > Actinomycetes > Propionibacteriales > Propionibacteriaceae > Microlunatus > Microlunatus aurantiacus. The sequence goes on along the minus strand of NZ_BAAAYX010000013.1, from coordinate 118,838 downwards.
TGACCGGGGACGGCGTCCTGGACCGCGCGGCCCTCGGCACCGTGGTGTTCGCCGATCCCACCGCCCGACGGGACCTGGAGGCCATCATCCACCCGGCCGTACGCGCTCGGGCGGCCGCGATCGAGGCAGCCGCCGATCCCGACGCGGTCGTGGTGCACGTGATCCCGCTGCTGGTGGAGACCGGGCAGCAGGCCGACTTCGACCTGCTCGTCGTCGTCGACGTGGCACCGGAGGTGCAGCGGGAGCGGCTGCAGCGACGCAACGGACTCGACACCGACGCCGCGGAGGCGCGGATCGCGGCCCAGGCGAGCAGGGCGGACCGGCTCTCGGTCGCCGACTTCGTCCTCGACAACAGTGCGACCCCGGCGGACCTGATCGATCAGGTCGACTCTTTGTGGCCCGATCTCCGAGCCCGCGCCACCGCCGGCTGACATACTCTCTGGCAACTCACGCGGGGTGCCGACGTCCAGCCGGCCCCGATCTCGACCCCAGTGCCAGCTTTCTGGAGGAGGACTGTCCGTTGAACTGTCCCCGTTGTCATGCCGAGCTACCCGACGTCGCGCACTTCTGCCACGTCTGCGGTCAGGACGTCCGCTCCGACGACCTCACCCGGCGCCGTTCCTTCGCAGCCAAGCCCGATGAACCGGTCGCCTCGTTCGCGCTGGTGTCCACGATCATGCCGCGGGGGGCCGGGGAGCGGCCGCAGACCTATCGCCTGGCGCTCACCATCGCCCTGGTGGTGGCGCTGGTCGCGGCGATCTTCGGGGCGCTCCCGATCGCCATCCTGGTGGCGGCGTTCGCGATCCCGATCGTCTACATCGCCTACCTCTACGACGTGAACCTGTGGGAGGACGAGCCCCTCCCGGTCACCGGGCTGGCGTTCGGGCTCACCGGGGTGCTGGCCATCCTCTTCACCCTCCTGGTGATGAGGCTGCAGACGCCGACCGTCCCGACCACGTCGCTGGACGGCAGCAGCCTCACCGATGGTCCGAGCCTGTGGACGTTCCTGCTCGTCGCGCTGGTGGTGCCGATCGTCGGCGAGGCGATCCGCCAGGTCGGCCCGGTGCTGCTGGCCAGCCGGCCCGAGTTCGACGACCTGATGGACGGGCTCACCTTCGGCGTCATCAGCGGGGTCGCCTACGCCAGCTTCGACACCATCGTGCGCTTCTGGGACCTGCTCATCGGCGGTCGGGTCGAGGCCGACCCCGGTCTGTGGATGTCGTTGGTCTTCCTGCACGGCTTCGTCAAGCCGCTGGTGCTGGGCACCGCGACCGGTATCGCCTGCGCCGAGTACTCCGGGTTGGGTCGCGGTTACGACGGCTTCACCCCCCGCTACTACCGCGGGGTCGTGGAGGCCGTGCTGGCCAACGTCGGCTTCTGGGGCGGGATCTACCTGTTCTCCTTCGTCGGCAACCCGACGATGGCGGTGGTCCTGAGCACCGGATGGGGCCTGCTGATCCTGGGCATCCTCATCCTGCGGGTCCGCAACGTGCTGCACACCGGCCTGATGGAGGCCGCGCTGGAGCGCTCGGCCCGCGACCAGGGTGTCGGTGAGACCGGCGAGCTGCGGTTCTGCCTCCACTGCGAGATGCCCCTGCTGGACCACGCGTCGTTCTGCACCGCCTGCGGCACCGCCGTACGGGCGCAGGCGAAGCCACACAAGACGGCGGTCTCGGCGACGGTCGGCGCCGACCGGGGAGCCGGCCGGCCGGCCGACCAGCAGCTGGCCCAGGCCGGATCTACCCCCGCCGTGCCGGCCGCCACCGGAGCCGCCGCCGGCGACGTCGGCACGCCACCGACGCCGCCCCCACCGCCGGGTTCGACCAGCGCTGGTGACGACGCCCGGAACCGGTTCTACGACGACGAGGAGGGCCGGGCATGAGCCAGAATCCTCCGTGGCCGCCGCAGGGCCAGGGCTCACCGCAGGATCCACGCGGCTACCCGCAGCAGCCCCCACAGGGTGGCGGGTACCCGCCGCAGGGCGGTCGGCCGGGCAACCCCCAGCAGGGCTACCCGCAGCAGGGCTACCCGCAGCAAGGTGGGCAGCAGGGCTACCCGCAGCAAGGTGGGCAGCAGGGCTACCCGCAGCAGGGTGGGCAGCAGGGCTACCCGCAGCAGGGCTACCCACAGGGCGGCCAGTCGGGCCAGGGGCCCTACCAGCCGCAGGGCTACGCCGGACCGTTCCAGGGGCAACCGCAGGGTGGCTACCCGCCCCAGGGCCAGGGTGGCTACCAACCGCCGCCCTCCACCGGCGGGCCGGCCGGGCCGGCCGGGCCCTCGCCTCGCAAGAGCACCGGGCTGATCCTCGGCATCGTGGTGGCGGCCGTCGTGCTGCTGGTCGCGGTCGGCGGCATCATCATGGCGTTGAGTGGTGGTGACGACGAGCCGGTCAGCACCATCACGCCCGCTCCCCAGCCCACCCCCACCGGCGACCCGTCGACCCAGCCGACGACGGAGCCGAGCCCGCAGCCGACCGAGCCGTCGAACGCCCCGTCGACCAACCAGCCGTCCGGCAACCCGACCCAGGCGCCGAGCGGTGACACGGTCGATCTGGGCAACGGGGTCAAGCTGACCCCGGCGCCGGACTGGCAGGTACGCAGCGAGAAGGGTGGCGCCGCCCAGCTGGTCAACGGCCGGGACATCTTCGTCGGCATCGTGGCGAAGCTGCCGGCGGACAGCAACGCCTCGCAGACGTGCGACGCGTACCACCGCGACATCGGCAAGGAGTACACCAACAGCAAGTTCGCGGACCCGAAGAAGGTCGATCTCGGCACCAAGAAGCTGAGCGGGGCGACGTGCTCGGCGCAGGTGACGGTGGCGAACGGTGGGAATGCGATCCAGGTCTACATCTTCTCCCTGGTGTCGATCCGCACCGACGGTCTGGCCGTCGTCGGCTCGCTCTACTTCACCGAGGACTCCGACACGGCCTCGCTCGACAAGGACTTCACCGCGATGGTCAACTCCATGCTGAAGGGCCAGTCCGCCGGCGGCTGACACCCGTGGCGAGCGGCCGCTTCCTCGCGAGCGGCCGCTCCCTCGCGAGCGGCCGCGGGTGGAGCGCCGGCGCTGTCTGGACCGACGAGGGAGCAGACATGCTTCTCCGTCTGCGAGCGAGGAGGGAAATCAGGGACAGTCAGCGCGCAGCGGAGCAGCGAGTGACAACCCGTCGCGAGCGGCCGCGAAGCGGAGCGCCGTCCCTGACTGGACCGACGAGGGAGCAGACACGCTTCTCCGTCTGCGAGCGAGGAGGGAAGTCAGGGACAGTCAGCGCGCGGCGGAGCAGCGAGTGACAACCCGTCGCGAGCGGCCGCGAAGCGGAGCGCCGGCGCTGTCTGGACCGACGAGGGAGCAGACATGCTTCTCCGTCTGCGAGCGAGGAGGGAAGGCAGGGCCCTCAGCGCGGAGTGAGCAGCGAGTGACGAGAACACTGTCGGTGGTGGGTCGTACGCTTCGAGCCATGCGTCCGATCGAAGACCTCATGCGCACTGTCGCACCGCTGAAGGTGGTCAGCGACTTCGAGCCGTCCGGTGACCAGCCGACGGCCATCGCCGATCTGGAACAGCGGATCAAGGCCGGCGAGAACGACGTCGTGCTGCTCGGCGCCACCGGCACCGGCAAGACCGCGACAGTGGCCTGGCTGGCCGAGCGGCTGCAACGGCCGCTCTTGGTGATGCAGCCCAACAAGACGCTGGCGGCGCAGTTCGCCAACGAGCTGCGGCAGTTCTTCCCCAAGAACGCGGTGGAGTACTTCGTCTCCTACTACGACTACTACCAACCCGAGGCGTACGTCCCGCAGACCGACACCTACATCGAGAAGGACTCGTCCCTCAACGAGGAGGTCGAGCGGCTCCGGCACTCGGCCACCAACTCGCTGCTGACCCGGCGTGACGTGATCGTGGTCGCCACGGTGTCGGCGATCTACGGTCTGGGCACCCCGCAGGAGTACGTCGACCGGATGGTCAAGCTGCGGGTGGGGGAGGAGATGGACCGGGACAGCCTGCTGCGGCGGCTCGTCGGCATCCAGTACGCGCGCAACGACCTGTCCGGCGCGCGGGGGACCTTCCGGGTCCGCGGCGACACCCTCGAGGTCTTCCCGATGTACGAGGAGCTGGCGGTCCGGATCGAGTTCTTCGGCGAGGAGATCGAGAACCTCTCCACCCTGCACCCGCTGACCGGCGAGGTGGTCACCGACCACGACCAGGAGGTCTATTTGTTCCCGGCCAGCCACTACGTGGCGGGACCGGAGCGGATGGAGCGGGCGATCGGCGGCATCGAGACCGAGCTGGGAGCGCGGCTGAGCGAGCTGGAGTCCCAGCAGAAGCTGCTCGAGGCGCAGCGGCTGCGGATGCGGACGTCGTACGACATCGAGATGATGCGGCAGATCGGCACCTGCTCGGGGATCGAGAACTACTCCCGGCACATCGACGGTCGCGGGCCGGGCACCGCTCCGCACTGCCTGCTGGACTACTTCCCGGAGGACTTCCTGCTGGTCGTGGACGAGTCGCACGTGACCGTGCCGCAGATCGGCGGGATGTACGAGGGGGACATGTCCCGCAAGCGGACCCTGGTCGACCACGGCTTCCGGTTGCCGAGCGCGATGGACAACCGGCCGCTGCGGTTCGAGGAGTTCGTCGACCGGATCGGTCAGACCGTCTACCTGTCGGCGACCCCGGGCAACTACGAGCTGGCCAAGTCGGACGGCTACGTGGAGCAGCTCATCCGGCCGACCGGACTGATCGACCCCGAGGTCATCGTCAAGCCGACCCAGGGCCAGATCGACGACCTGATGGCCGAGATCCGGCTCCGGGCCGACAAGAACGAGCGGGTGCTGGTCACCACCTTGACCAAGAAGATGGCCGAGGACCTCACCGACTACCTGCTCGAGCACAAGATCCGCACCCGCTACCTGCACTCCGAGGTCGACACGATGCAGCGGATCACGCTGCTGCGCGAGCTGCGGATGGGGGAGTACGACGTGCTCGTCGGCATCAACCTGCTGCGGGAGGGTCTCGACCTGCCGGAGGTGTCCCTGGTGTCCATCCTCGACGCCGACAAGGAGGGCTTCCTGCGCAGCGCCAAGAGCCTGATCCAGACCATCGGCCGCGCGGCGCGCAACGTGTCCGGGCAGGTCCACATGTACGCCGACCGGATCACCGACTCGATGGAGGCGGCGATCGACGAGACCAACCGACGCCGCGAGAAGCAGGTGGCCTACAACCTGGCCAACGGCATCGACCCCACCCCGCTGCGCAAGAAGATCGCCGACATCACCGACCTGCTGGCGCGCGAGGACGCCGACACCGACGAGCTGTTCAGCGGCCGCAACGGCCGCCGGCAGAAGACGATGGTGCCGAGCCTGGGCATGAAGGACGCGAGCAAGACCGCCCGCAACCTGGCCGGCATCCCGGCCGGCGACCTCGCCGACCTCATCCAGGACCTGACCGCCCAGATGCACGCCGCGGCCGCCGACCTCCAGTTCGAGGTCGCCGCCAGGCTGCGCGATGAGATCTCCGACCTCAAGAAGGAGCTGCGTCAGATGGTGGAGGCGAGACGCTGAGTTCTTCTGGGGGCCGGTGTCGCCGTCGCGGGATGAGTTCCGCCCACCTCGCTCCGCAAGCTCCGCTCGGAGCGCCCGCCACACCCGAACTCACCCCGCGACGGCCACACGTCTGGCGCCCCACGCAGCATCTCGAGAGGGCTGGGTGGCGGTGGCCGTCATCGGACGTGTGTCGACTGGCTGACCGCGTGCTCCCAGCGCTGGCGGGCCCCCGGCGGGCTGGTCCGGCGACCACTATGTACGGAAGATTTCCTCAGGTGAGGATCGGCTGAGATACTTCAGGTCGGAGGGGAGTATTCCTCAACGCGTCGTGTCGTCACCACGGACACCCCCAAGACCCTTTGTCACCGCTGACCGAGCGGGTCGGTCGGGGTGCGCCCGGTGCGACGGCTGGCCTAGTCTGGGCTGGTGGAAGAGACCTCCGGGACCTCGTCGTTCTCGGATCCTCGTCTTGGAAAGGGCCCCCATCGCCCATGAACATCCACCTGTACACCTGGATCATCACCGTGGTGGTGATGATCGCCGTGCTGGCCGTCGACCTGCTGATCATCGGTCGACGACCGCACGAGCCGTCCATGAAGGAAGCCGGCATCTTCGTCGGTGTCTTCGTCGGGCTGGCCATCCTCTTCGGACTGGGTGTCTGGGCCCTGTCGGGTCCCAGGTACGCCGGTGAGTTCTTCGCCGGCTGGCTGACCGAGTACAGCCTGTCGATCGACAACCTGTTCATCTTCATCATCATGGGCGCGATGAAGGTGCCCCGGCACCTGCAGCAGTTCGCTCTGATGGTCGGCATCATCTTGGCCCTGGTCTTCCGCGGCATCTTCATCGCGCTGGGCGCGGCGGCCATCAACCGGTTCTCGTGGGTCTTCTTCCTGTTCGGCGCCTTCCTCATCTACACCGCCGTCAAGCTCGTCATCGACTACCGCAGCCACGACGACGAGGGCGACGACATGCCCGACAACCCGCTGATGCGGCTGGTCAAGCGACGCTTCAAGTCCGTCGACGAGTACCACGGCACGAAGCTGACGGTGAATCTGGACGGTGCCCGCTACATCACCCCGATGCTGTTCGTCATCGTGGCGCTGGGCTCGACCGACCTGCTGTTCGCGCTGGACTCGATCCCCGCCATCTACGGACTGACCCAGGAGCCCTACCTGGTGTTCACGGCCAACGTGTTCGCGTTGATGGGTCTGCGTCAGCTCTACTTCCTCATCGGCGGGCTGCTGAAGCGGCTGGTCTACCTGTCGCTCGGTCTGTCGGTCATCCTCGCCTTCATCGGCGTCAAGCTGGTGCTGCACGCGATGCACACCTACCACTGGGCCGACTGGGCGCCCTGGGGTGGCGAGATCCCCATCTGGGTGTCTCTGACGGTCATCGTCGTCACCCTGGTCGTCACCACCGTGGCCAGCCTGGTCAAGAGCCGGTACGACGACGACCAGCGGCCCGATCGGGAGCAGGAGCCGACCGGCACGACCACCGAGAGCTGACCAGCTCGGCACCCCGAGAACGACGAACGGCCTCCCCCACCGGGGGAGGCCGTTCGTCGTGGTGGCCGGCTCAGCTGGCCGTGAGTCGGCTCAGGCGGCGTCGGCGGTCCGGGACTCCGCCGCGGCCGGCGCGAGCGCCAGCCGGACGATCGCCGCGACGTCGGTCATCGGCTTGACGTCGATCGCGGCCAGCACCTCCTCGGGGACCTCGTCGAGATCCGGCTCGTTGCGCTGCGGCACGAACACGGTGGTGAGCCCGGCTCGCTGGGCGGCGAGCAGCTTCTGCTTCACCCCGCCGATCGGCAGCACCCGGCCGTTGAGGGTGACCTCACCGGTCATGCCCACGTCGGACCGCACGGGGCGGCCGGTAGCCATCGAGACCAGGGCCGTGACCATGGTGACGCCGGCCGACGGTCCGTCCTTCGGCACCGCTCCGGCGGGGACGTGGACGTGGATGTCGCGGTCCAGCGCCGTACGGTCGGTGATCCCGAGCTCCTCGGCGTGCGCCCGCACGTAGCTCCACGCGATCTGCGCCGACTCCTTCATCACGTCGCCGAGCTGACCGGTCAGGGTCAGGCTGCCGCGCCGCCGCTCGCCGACCGGGACCGCCGCCACCGGGGTGTCCGCCGCCGCCTCGATGAACAGCACGTCGCCGCCCAGCCCGGTGACCGCGAGACCGGTGGCCACGCCGGGCACCGAGGTGCGCTCGTGAGCCTCCGGGGTGAACCGTGGCCGACCCAGGAACCGCTTCAGGTTGTCGCGCTCGACGACCACCTTGGCGGGGTTCTCACCGGCCGCGACCAGCTCGGTCGCCGCCTTGCGCAGGGCCTTGGCCAACAGCCGCTCCAGCTGCCGTACGCCGGGCTCGCGGGTGTAGTTCGCCGCGATCTCCCGCAGGGCGCTGTCGGTGATCTCCACCTCGTCAGCGGTGAGCGCCGCCAGCTCCTGCTGCTTGGGCAGCAGGTAGTCCCGGGCGATGGCGATCTTGTCGTCCTCGGTGTAGCCGTCGAGGCTGACCAGCTCCATCCGGTCCAGCAGCGGCTGCGGGATCGACTCGAGCACGTTCGCCGTGGCCAGGAACACCACGTCGGACAGGTCGAGGTCGACCTCCAGGTAGTGGTCCCGGAACGTGTGGTTCTGGGCCGGGTCGAGCACCTCGAGCAACGCCGCGCTCGGATCCCCGCGGTAGTCGGAGCCGACCTTGTCGATCTCGTCCAGCAGCACCACCGGGTTCATCGACCCGGCTTCGGTGATGGCCCGGACGATGCGACCGGGGAGCGCGCCGACGTAGGTGCGCCGGTGCCCGCGGATCTCGGCCTCGTCGCGGACCCCACCGAGGGCGACCCGGACGAACTTCCGGCCGAGCGCCCGGGCGACGGACTCCCCGAGCGAGGTCTTGCCGACGCCGGGGGGACCGACCAGGGCCAGCACCGCGCCGGAACCGCGACCGCCGACGACCTCGAGACCGCGGCGGGCGCGACGGGACCGGATCGCCAGGTACTCCACGATCCTCTCCTTGACGTCGTCCAGGCCGTGGTGGTCGGCGTCCAGCACGGCCCGCGCGGCGACGATGTCGTCGGAGTCGGTCGTGGTGGTGCCCCAGGGGAGGTCGAGGATCGTGTCCAGCCAGGTGCGCAGGTAACCGGCCTCGGGGCTCTGGTCGCTGCCCCGTTCGAGCTTGGCGACCTCGCGGAGAGCGGCCTTGCGCACGTCCTCGGGCAGATCGGCTTCCTCGACCCGGGTGCGGTAGTCCTGGGCGCCGTCGGGCTCGTCCTCACCGAGCTCCTTGCGGATGGCGTTGAGCTGCTGACGGAGCAGGAACTCCCGCTGGCTCTTGTCCATGCCCTCACGGACGTCGGAGGCGATCTTGTCGTTGACCTCGATCTCGGCGAGGTGGTCCTTGGTCCAGCCGATCAGGGCGGTGAGCCGCTCGGCGACGTCGGGCGTCTCCAGCAGCTGCATCTTCTGCTCGTCGGTCAGGTACGGGGCGTAGCCGGCGAGGTCGGCCAGGTTGGAGGGGTCCGTGACCCGGTTGACCGTCTCGATGACCTGCCAGGCGTCGCGCCGCTGCAGGGAGGCGATCACCAGCGCCTTGTAGTCGTTGGCCAGGGTGCGGACGGCGTCGGAGTGGTCGGCGTCCTCCAGCACGTCCTCGGCCTCCACCCACAGGGCGGCGCCGGGTCCGGTGACGCCGGAGCCGATCTTGACGCGACGCTCGGCCCGGATCACGGCGGCGGACTGGCCGGTGGCTGTCCGCCCCAGCTGCACGATCGTGGCCACCACGCCGTAGCGGGCGTACCGGTCGTCCAGGCGGGGCGCGACCAGCAGCTCGTCGTCGCTGCTCGACTGCGCCGCGTCGACCGCGGCCCGGGCGGTGTCATCGAGCTCGATCGGCACGACCATGCCGGGGAGGACGACCAGATCGGTCAAGAAGAGAACAGGAAGTTGAGTCGTGGTCATGCAGATGCCTCCAGGATCGAAGGTCGCTCGTAGGGTTGAGCGACATCCACTCAAGGCCCGTCCCAGGCGATTTGTTCCTCGTTCACCGTGGGCGAACAGCCGTCACCCGGCCCTGCGGTCCCCGTCTGCACCCAGGCCCTCTACCGTGACGCTCGATGATCGCTGTGCCAGAGACGTTCCGGCAGATGCCCCGGTGGTGGCACGACCGGGCCGGGCGCGAGTGGCTCGACCAGCTACCGACTCTGGTGACCGAGCTGTGCCGTCGGTGGAACCTGCAGGTCGACGGCGACCCGCTCCATGGCTCGAACGTCCTGGTCGTCCCCGTCCGCCACGACCGCGAGGTTGCCGTGGTGCGGCTGTCACCCCCGGGTGACGACGTCACCGAGGAGGCGGCCGCGTTGCGGTGGTGGGCCGGCCGAGGAACGGTCCGGCTGTTCGACCTCGACGTCGGCTCCCGCGCCATGCTGCTGGAACGGCTGTCGACGTCGCGCAGCCTGCAGTCCGAGCCTCTGTCCGACGCCGTTCCGGCCATCGCGGGGCTGGTACGCGAGCTGGCGGTACCGGCCCGGCCGGACACGACCTCGACCGCAGCCGTCGCCGCCGGCCAGGTCGCCACGGCCGAGGAGCACTGGCGGGGACTCGCCGGCCCGACTCCCCGAGCCCAGCTCGACACGGCGATCCAGCTCGCCGACCGGCTGGCCCACGGGCAGCCGGACGACCTGGCCGTCAACGGCGACCTGCACTGCGAACAGGTCCTGGCGGCTGACCGAGCGCCCTGGCTGGTCGTCGACCCGGTCCTGCTCCGCGGTGATCCCGAGTACGACTTCGGCAGGGTCTTGTGGTCACGGCTGGACGAGCTGCCCACCGATGCCGAGGTCGTCGCCCTGTTCGACGTCTTCGTGCAGACCGCCCGCGTCCCCGTCGAACGGGCTCGGAGCTGGGTCGTGGTCCGGTCGATGGCGTACCTCTTGTGGGGCCTGCCGCGCGGACTCACCTGGGATCCGCCCAAGTGCCGCCGCCTTCTCGACATCTTCTGCTGACCGCTCGATCGGCCCCGCTGGCGCTGTGATCCGGTTGCGACTGCGCGGTCTCCGCTGGAGACTTCGGCTCATGGTGCGACGCTCCTCTGTACGCGGCCTTCCGAGCCGGTAAGCGGTCCTTCGAGCCGATGAACCACAGCGCCGAGGGCGAAGATCCGCCGGCCGAGGTCCTGGTCGACGTCGCCAGGGCGGTCGCGGCCGAGGTCACGGTTCTCAGACGCCTGCCCGGAGGCGTCAACGGGGGTGCCTGGCACGTCGAGCTGGCCGGACGGGCACCGGCCGTGCTCAAAGCCGTGCCCCGGGCGCACGGCCACCACCTGGACGAGACGTGGCGAGCCCAGCGAGTGGTCGAGCACATGCGTGGACTGGGCTATCCCACTCCGGCTTGGCTCGGGGTGGGGGCCACAGCCACGCGGGTGTGGCACCTGATGGACTTCGTCGACGCGGCTCCCGCACCCGAGCTGACCGCGTCCCTCGTCGAGCAGCTGAGGGAGATCATCGAGCTCCAGGCGGGCCAGGCCTCGCAGCCCTACGACCACTGGTCGTACGCCTGGCGGGTCGCCACCGGTGCGGGGTCGACCGTCGCCGGGCTGGATCTCCACGAGACGTCGGAACAGTCGCTTCTCCGGCGGTCCCTGGCCAGGCTCCCCGGGCACTCTCCCGTCGTCGCGGCCCTGGTCGAGCGTCTCCGGTTGGCGTGCGCCGACGTCCCGCCGCCCCCGGGGGCACCCGACATGGTCCATGCCGATCTCGCCACCCCCGGCAACATCCTCGTCCGTGACGGAGTGGTGGTGGCGGTCGTCGATCTCGGGAACGCCGGTAGCGGCACGCGGGCGACTGATCTCATGGCCCTGGTGTGGTACTCGTTCCGGGATCCGTCGCTGGAGGGTGTCCGGGGGCGGCTGTGGACGAGGATCGTCGACCTGGTCGGCTGGGAGGGAGCGACGGTGCTCGCAGCGTCACACATCCTGCACATGCTCGAGATCCCCGTCCGGGCGGGGCGTCACGAGCTCGTTCCCGGGGTTGCCGAGCGCGGCCATCGCACGCTCGACGAGCTGAACGCACGTCGCTGACCGTCGGCGGTCGCATACCATCCGAGGTCATGCCTGGTGGAGCCCGAACGTCTGTCTCGGACAGCGTCGTCGACTATGCGGCGCTGCCCGGGCCGGGCGGGCGCCGATCCATCATGCCCGCGGTGGATGCCCGTGCCTGGACGCTCAAGGTCGCCCTGTCCCAGCGGCCGTGGAGCTTCGTCGCCTCGATCGCCATGGCGGGCGCGTTCGTCTGCAACGGCCTGACCCCGGTGGTGGTCGGCCACGCCGTCGACGAGGCCATCGCCACGTCGTCGCTGGGAAGGCTGGGTTTCTGGCTGCTGGTGCTGGCGGGACTCTACCTCGTCGCCGTCGGCGTGAACTGGGTCGCGCGCTACATGCTGGTCCGGAGCCAGCAGCTGGTGAGCCACGACCTCCGCACCATGGTCACCGACCGGATCCAGGATCCGCGCGGGTTCGCGGGCCGTGAGCGCACGGCCGGCGGACTGCTGCTGATCGCGTCCTCCGACACCGCACGGGTGGGCGAGATCGTGATGATGACGGTGATGCCGGTGGCCGAGGCGGCGTCGATCACGTACGGCGCGATCGTCATGTTCACGATCAACCCGTGGCTCAGCGTCGCGACCCTGCTCGGTGGGCCGCTGCTGGTGATCGTGGCTCTGCGGGTGGGCCGGCCGCTGCAGGACCGCTCGGTCACCCGCCAGCAGGCCATGGCCCAGGCCGCGGCCACCGCCGAGGACGTGGTCCAGGGACTGCGCATCCTCAAGGGTCTGGGCGCCATCCTCACCGTTCGCCGCCGCTACGACGAGGTGTCCGAGACCGCGTACGCCTCGACGATCCGAGCCAACGCCGCCGAGGCGCGGCTGAACGGTGTCACCGGGGCCACCGGCGCGCTCTTCGTCTCCGCCCTCGGTATCGCCGCGGGGGCGCTCGCCCTCCAGGGGAGCGTGACGATCGGCCAGCTGATCACCGTCGTGGGCCTGACCCAGTTCCTGATCACGCCGATGACGATGCTGGGTCGCAACCTCGCCTCCCGCTGGGCCTCGGCCGAGGCGTCCGGGCAGCGCATCCGTGAGGTCCTCGGCGCCGACTTCGAACGGACCCAGGAGGGGGACGCCGCCCGGACCAGCCACGTCATCGACGCGCTGCCCCCAGGTCTCACCGTGGTCCGCGGGGTCGCCCACGAGGTGGTGTCCCGGCTCGAGAACCTGCCGCGGGCCCGGGTGGTCGTCGCCCCGCACGCCGCCGACCTGTTCGACGGGATCGTGGCGGACAACGTGCATCCCGACCGGTCCGTGGCCGTGTCTGCTCTCCACGTCGCCTGCTGCGAGGACATCCCCGAGGGTCCCGACAAGCGGGTGGGTGAGGGCGGGCGGATGCTGTCCGGCGGTCAGCGCCAGCGGGTGGCCCTGGCTCGCTCCGTGGCCTTCGACCCCGAGGTCCTCGTCCTGCAGGACCCGACCACGGCCGTCGACTCGGTGACCGAGCAGAGCATCGCCGAGCGGCTGTCGCGCCGACGGACCGGCAAGGTCACGCTCGTGCTCAGCGAGGCTCCCGCCTGGCACGCCGTGGCGGACCAGCACCTGAGCGTGGCGGATCTGCTCGACCTCACCGACGGCCTGGCGGGGAAGGAGAGCCGATGAGGGCGACGACCACGAGCGGTGCCCCCGCCGCCGATGCGCCGCCGGGTCTGCGGTTCCCCCTGGCCACGGTCCGGCAGGTGCGCCGGGAGGTGGCCCGGCAGGTCGGCCGGGTCCGCCACGCGAGGTGGTGGTTCCTGCTGGCGGTGGTGCTGCTCGCGCTGGGCTCGTACGCCACCGTGCTGGTGCCTCAGCTCATGGGCCGGATCGTCGACCTGGTGCTGGGGGAGGGCACGCCCGGGTCCCTGTGGGGGATCGGCGCCACGCTGGTGGCCCTGTCCGTCGCCGGCGCCGCCCTGAGTGCAGTCGGCTTCTCGCTGGTGGCGCGCCTGTCCGAGCGCGTGATCGCCACACTGCGCCAGGACATGGTCGGCACCGCCCTGGGGCTCCCGACCCACCAGGTGGAGGACGCCGGCACCGGTGACCTGGTCAGCCGGTCGACCGATGACGTGGCCGAGCTGTCCGCCGCCGTCACCGAGACCCTGCCCACCCTGTCCACGTCGCTGTTCTCCATCGCCGCGACGGTGATCGCCCTGTCGGTGCTGGACTGGCACTTCCTGGTCATCCCGGTCGTCGTCGCGCCGGTGTACTACGTGGCGGCGCGCAGGTACCTCGCCCGGGCCCCGCAGCGTTACGCGGTCGAGCGTGCGGCGATGGCCGAACGGGCCCGCCGGGTGCTCGAGGCGATCCGGGGCCGGGCGACGGTGCGGGCCTTCTCGATGGAGGACCGCATGCACACCGAGATCGAGGGCGCCTCCTGGAACGTGGTTCGCAAGGCGATCACCGCCCGCACCACGATGCTCGTGCTCAACACCTGGATGCTCGGGGTCGAGTTCCTGATGCTGACGCTGGCCCTGGCGGTCGGGTACTACCTGGTCACCGCGGACGCGCTGACGGTGGGGGCGGTGACGGGCGCGGTGCTGATGATCATCCAGACGCGCGGTCCGGTGAACATGCTCATGCGGGTGCTCGATGTGGTCCAGTCCGGGTACGCCTCACTGGCCCGCATCGTGGGGGTGGTCGCCGACCCGCCCGTCCCGGTGCCCGACAGCGGCGCCGACGCCCCGCGGGGACGGGTCGAGCTGCGGGCGGTCAGCTTCAGCTACGGCGGCGGCTGGGCCGTCCGCGCCGTGGATCTCACCATCGACCCGGGGGAGACCGTGGCCGTCGTCGGAGCGTCCGGCGCCGGGAAGACCACGGTCGCGGCGCTGGTGGCCGGACTGCGGGTGCCGGACTCCGGTGTGGTGCTCGTCGACGGGCACCCGGTGTCCCGGCTCTCCGACCGCGAACGCGTGGCCCGGATCGCCACGGTCAGCCAGGAGGTGCACGTCTTCTCCGGGACCCTGCGCCAGGACCTCACGCTGGCCAAGCCGGACGCCAGCGACGCCGATCTCCTGGCGGCGCTCGACCGGGTTCGCGCCCGTTCCTGGTTCGATCGTCTGCACGCGGGTCTCGACACCGTGGTGGGCTCCCGCGGACTCCAGCTGGAACCCGTCGCCGCGCAGCAGCTGGCGCTGGCCCGCATCCTGCTCCTCGACCCCGCCATCGTCGTCATGGACGAGGCCACCGCCGAAGCCGGTTCGGCGGGAGCCGGCGCTCTGGAGGACGCTGCCGACGAGGTCACCCGGGGTCGATCGGCCCTGGTGGTGGCCCACCGCCTCGACCAGGCGTCGCGGGCCGATCTCATCCTCGTGATGGACGGTGGCGAGATCGTCGAACGGGGGACGCACGAGCAGCTGCTCGCCCGCCCCGGGGTCTACCACCGGCTCTGGACGACCTGGAGCGCCGGCCGCCGTGAGCTGGACGTCGATCCGGTCTGACCCTCGAGCGACGTCGTCGCGGAGGCGTGCTCGGACGCGGGCGGGGCGCAGGGGGGCAGCAGCCGCCACCCCCACGTTCGACGGGCCGCTCCACGTCCCCGGCGCCTCGGCCGTTCCCACCGGGATGCGCCCGCGACAGGACCTCGACCGGCCCGGTCGCCGAGGCGAGTGGCAGCCGGGTGGCCGTGCCGCGGTCAGCTGGTGGGCACCCAGACCCGCATCGGTCCCGGTTCGCGGTTGCCCCAGGTGAAGTAGGGCACGGCCACCAGCGGGATCGGCTCGGCCGCCCGGTCCTCGTCCGCGCCCGTCGCCGAACCGTACGGCCACCAACCCACCGGATGGGGGCGTCGCCGCCCTCCCAACCGCAGCGTCACCGCGCCGCCGATCGTCTCGGGCCCGGCCTGGTCGACCGCCGCGGCGGCCGGATCCAGCACCACGTCGTCCAGTCGGGTGCCGGGGTGGTCGGCGCCCTCCAGGCAGTACACGAGGGGGCCGCGCTCGACGGCCGCGCTGCCCCGGAGCGCGTCGACCCGGGGATCGGGGGCCGTGAACCGGACGTCCAGCGGCAGCTGCAGCTCGACCACGGCCCCCGGCGCCCAGGAGCGGGTGAGCCGCAGCCACCCGTCGACCGCCGCGGCGTCGACGGGCTCGCCGTCGACCGACAGGGAGACCTCGTCCGCCCAGGACGGCACCCGCAGGGCCAGCTCCCACTCGGCCGCCGGCGCGTCGGCCACCGTCACCCGGACCGTGCCGTCCCACGGGTAGTCGGTGGTCACCTCGAGTGCGACCTCGCCGGCCGCCGTCGCGGCTGTCCAGCGGCCGGTCACGTACTGGTGGAGCGCGACCCCGGCGTCGGCGGACAGGGCCACGTAGTGCTCCAACGACGCCAGCAGCCGCATCACGTTCGGCGGGCAGCAGGCGCAGTGGAACCAGGGCACCCGGGCGTAGTCCTGGTCGTGCCCGGTGCCGACGTGATCATCACGGACCTGCAGCGGGTTGGCGTAGATGTAGCGCTGTCCGTCCAGCGACGTCCCGGCCAGGAAACCGTTGTAGAGCGTGCGTTCCAGCAGGTCGGCGTACTTCGCCTCACCGGTGATCATCAGCATCCGCTGGCCGAACATGATCGACGCGATGGCCGCGCAGGTCTCGCAGTAGCTGCGTTCGCTCGGCAGCTCGTACGGGTCCCCGAACGCCTCGTCGCTGTGGTGGGCGCCGATGCCGCCGGTCAGGTAGGTCTTGGTCGCCACCATCTCGGCCCACAGCCGCTCGGCCGCCCGCCGGAGGCTCTCGTCACCGGTCTCGGCGTAGACGTCGGCGACACCGGCCAGCAGGTAGAGCTGGCGGACGGCGTGGCCGGTGACCGCCTCCGCCTCGCGGATCGGGGTGTGGTCCTGCCAGTACTGACGGCCGAACCGGCCGTCAGGGAGCAGCCCGTGCCCGTGGCGGTCGAGGAAGTAGGCCGCCCTGGCCAGGTAGCGCTCGTCCCCGGTCTCGCGATGCAGCTCCACCAGGGCGGTCTCGATCTCGGCGTGCCCGCAGATGCCGTCGATCCTGCCCTCCTCGGTGCCGAAGGTGTCGACGACCAGGTCCGCGACGCGACGGGCGATGGCCAGCACCCCCGGGTCACCGCCCGCACGATGGACGGCGACGGCCGCCTGGATCAGGTGACCGGCGCAGTAGAGCTCATGCCCCCAGTCGAGCTGCACGAAGCGTTCGCCGGGGAAGCGCACCTGGAAGTGGGAGTTCAGGTAGCCGTCCGACTGCTGTGCCGCCACGAGGAGCTCGGCGGTCGCGGCGAGCTGGTCGCGCAGCCGCTCGGCCAGCGGCGCAGCGAGGTCCGGGTCCGCGAGCAGCCACCCCACCGCCTCCAGCCACTTGTAGACGTCGCTGTCGAGGAACGGCAGCTCGTTGACGTACGCGCCGTCGGACCGGCCGGCGGCCAGCTCCAGGTCGTGGAAGTTGCCGGCCTCGTGGAGCCGGTCCCAGGCCTCGGGAACACTGACCTCACGGTTGATCCGGCGGCGCTCCGCCCACAGACCGCCGGTGATGCGACCCGACGTGACCGGTCGCAGCAGGTAGCGGCTCGCAGGGGTGGCGCGGATCGGTCCGGAACCGACGGGGGAGGGCTCAGACACGGGTTGGTCCTCTCGGGCAGGCGTGGGGCGGGACGGGGGGAGCACCCGACGTCCATCAGCACCCTCTCGGGTGGCCAGATCGTGAGTGTGGTGATGTGCTCATCGCGTCCTGCGATGCAGCGGGTGCTCAGGTCGCGGTAGCGACGATAGTCGTCGAGCGATGCGTTCTGTCGCCGCCGGCCGTCCATACCTGCGAGAGCACCCGGCGACCTAGGAGACACCATGACGACCATCGACGACCGACCCGAACGTCCACCGGCCGGGCTCCTCGGCGCCGACGAAGCCGACTTCATCGCCGCCGCCCGCACCGACGACACGGCCCGGTTCGCCGTGCTCACCGAGCGCTTCCGCCGGGACCTGCTCGCCCACTGCTACCGGATGCTCGCCTCCTACGACGACGCCCAGGACCTGACCCAGGAGACGCTGCTGCGGGCGTGGTCCAGGCGGGACTCCTTCCAGGGCCGGGCTTCGCTGCGGACGTGGCTGTTCCGGATCGCCACCAACGTCTGCCTGGACTTCCTGGAGAAGCGCCGCGACCGCACCCCGGTCCCCATCGAGCTGCAGGGTGCCGGGGGGAGGGGGACCGAGGTTCTCCACCTGCAGCCCTGGCCGCGGAGCGGTCCCGAGGACCCGTACGAGCAGACGGTGGCACGCGAGACCATCGAGCTCGCCTTCATCGTGGCCGTGCAGCACCTCCCCCCGCGCCAGCGGGCGGTGCTGATCCTCCGCGACGTGCTCGGCTGGTCCGGCCAGCAGACCGCCGACGCCCTGGATCTCACGCTGGCGTCCACCACCAGCGCGCTGCAGCGCGCGCGGGCCACCATGCGCACCCACCTGCCGCCGGGTCGGCTCGACTGGAACGGCCGTACCGGGCACGGGCTGACCGCCGACGAGCAGCGGTTGGTGTCGGCCTACGTCCGCGCGACCCAGGACCTCGACATCGACGGTCTCCGTGTCCTGCTGCGCGAGGACCTGCGCTTCGCGATGCCACCCCAGCCGGGCACGTGGGTCGGTCGCGACGAGATCGTGGCGGACTGGCTCGCGCAGGGCTTCGGCACCGGTGAGCTCGCCGACGTCAGCTGTCTGACGACGACCGCGAACGGTCAGCCGGCGGTGGCGGCGTACCGGCGGCGGCCGGGTGCCCGGCGCCACGAGGCGCTGTCATGGACGTGCTCCGCATCGAGGGCGGCCTGATCGCGGAGGTCACGATCTTCGGCAGCGAGGTCTTCGCGGCGTTCGGTCTGCCCCTCGAGCTGCCCACCGTCCCGTCCCGACCTGCCGTCGACCGCTCGGCGGAGGCCGCGCGATGACCACCACCCCGATCACGGTCACGCCGTCGTGATCGGCGGCGATGGGGCGGCGTGGTTTCCGTGAGCTGGACGTGCCCGGCAGCGAGGGTCAGCGGACCGTGCTCGGGCCGGATTCCGAGCTGGTCCGGCTGACCCACGAGGCCGAACCCTGGCGACCCTGCCGCCGCTCCGGCACCCGCCGCCCCCGGCGCGGCGGATCCGCCCGGCGGACAACCGCACCCTCAGGCGACGCAGAGGCAGAACGGGTGCCCGGCCGGGTCGAGGAACACGCGGAAGGTCGTCCCCGGCTGGTGCTGGTGCTTCACCGCGCCGAGCGCGAGCACGGCGCGTTCGGCGTCGTCGAGGTCGTCGACGGTCACGTCGAGGTGCATCTGCTGCGGCGCGGTCTGCGACGGCCAGTCCGGCGGGACGTAGCCCTCGACCTGCTGGAAGCCGAGCGAGTCGCCGTACTCGGCCCGGATCTCGGCCCAGTCGTCCTCGACCTTCACCGGCCAGTCGAGCAGGGCACCGTAGAAGGTCGCGAGGGACGCCGGATCCGGGCAGTCGAGCACGGTCTGGGGAAAGCGGGCGATGGCCATGGCGACAACCTAGAGCCGAGGACCGACACACTCCTCGTCCGCCAGCGGATCACCGTGGTCCGCGATCCCCCGAGGTCGGTCGCGCTTCGGCGGGGTGGTCTCCGCGCTCGCGGACGGCGAGCAGGGTGTGGCCGTGGACCGAGGAGGGGGCGATCCGGCCGGTCACGGCGAAACCGAGCTTCCGCAGGACCCGCCGCGACGCGGTGTTCCAGTCCCAGACACCCGCCCACAGCCGCCGGAAGCCCGCACCGTCGGCCCAGGAGACCGCGGCGCGGGCCGCCTCGGTGGCGTGACCCCGCCCCTGCGCGCTCCGCAGCAGCTCGTACGCCAGCTCGGGCTCCTCCGGGGACCCGTTGCCGTGGGCGATCAGCCCGCAGTAGCCGAGGACGTCCCCCGAGCCGCGCCGCACCACTGTCAACAGCCGGAGCGGCTGCTGCGCGGGTTCCGTTCGGAGCCGGTCGGCGATGTCCTCGACCGTCGGGCGACCGTCCGCCCCGATCCGGCGGTGGGGCGGCACCCGGTCGTCCCGTTCGGTCCACAACGTACGGAAGGTCGTGGCGTCGGCGGGCTCGCCCGCCCGCAGCACCAGTCGCTCGGTCTCCAGCCGGAGGAGGACCGGCGTCGCCATGAGGGGAGTATGTCAGCGGCCGGCCCGCCGGCGGCGCCCAGCGCCCGAGCGGACGTGGTCCGCTCAGGTGGTGCCGCCGTGGACCCCCGCGACGGCTCCGGCGAAGCGGCTCGCACCGCCCGCCGGGAGACCGCCGACGCCGGGGATCCAGGCCCGCGGCGCCCCGCCGAGCGGGATCACCGCCGCCATGCCCGCGGCGTTGCCCACGTCGTCCGGCACCCCGATGATCCACGCCCGCTCTGTCGCGCCGTTGACGAACGCGAGGGTCTTCCCGAACTGGTCCCCGGCCTCGACCGCCCCTGGCACACCCGCGGTGTCCTGCGTGTAGGTCGTCTCGGCGTCGAGATCGGTGACGGGGAACGACTGCACGGCGCCCTGGTCGACAGCGGTGCCGTCCTCGCCCGGGACGCTCACGGCGAGCCGTGTCGTCGGGTCACCGGGGCCGGGGGCCGCGAAGGCGAGCTGGTCACCGAAGAGATCACCCGGCTCGCTGACCCCGGACACTCCGGCGGTGTCCTGCGTCAGGTTCACCCCGGGAGTGAGCGTGACGTTGTTCGAGCTGAACAGCTGCACGGCGCCCGCGTTGCTGTCGCTGCCCACGTCCTCGCCGGGGACGCCGACCGCGAGCCGGCTCGTGGCCCCGACCCGGACCGTGTCCACGCCGCGCCCGAACTGGTCTCCGGCCTCGGCCGCACCCGGCACCCCGGGGGAGTCCTGGTGGATGTCCTGACTGCCGGGGTACTCCTCGTCGTAGACGTCCTTGACGACGATGACCGAGCCGGCGTCGACCACGGAGCCGATGTCCTCCTGGGGCACGCCGACCACCAGGTCGACGGTGGTGTTCGCCGCGCCCCCGGTGCTCAGCAGCAGGCCGATCGAGACGGCGGCGCCGAACCGGTCGCCGGCCTCGGCGGAGCCGGGAACTCCGGTCGTGTTCTGGCTGACCGTGCTGGCGACGTTGCCGCCGTCCAGGGCGTGCAGGACACCGACCCACCCGGCATCGGGGACCCCGTCGACGTCGCCGCCGGGTACGCCGATGGCGAGCGCGAAGGCGTCCGGGGCGGGGGTGCCGCCCTGTCCGACGTCCTCCAGGGCGTCGACCGCGGAGCCGAACCGGTCGCCGGCGGCGATCATGGTGCCGGGGAAGTCGTTCTGGGTGAGCTGGCGGGAGGCAGGGCCGGCCCCGAGGCCGCCCACCCCTCCCCAGACGATCTGGACGTAGCCGGAGTCGACCTGGCCGTTGATGTCCTCCGACGGGGTCCCGACGACGAGGTCGGTGAAGCCGTCGCAGGCGAGATCGGCCACACTCAGCGCGGAACCGAAGCGGTCCCCCGTCTCGGCCACACCGCCGACGGTGCCGGCGCCCTGGACGAGGGTGCCCCGGCCCCCTTCGCCGATCCGACCGTCGGCGTCGCCGTAGAGGACGATCACCCGTCCGGCCTGGGTCTGGCCCCCGACGGTCGCGTACGGGTCCGCCACGACGGTGTCGGACCGAGCGTCCCCGTTGAAGTCGGACCGGAGTCCCGGGCTGCAGCCGTCGGCGGAGGCGTGCGCGGGCACGAGGGACAGCGGCCCGATCGCGATCGCGGCGAGCAGACCGCCAGCGACGCTGCCGAGGGCACTTCGAGTGATCATCCGGGACTCCGATGGCTGGAGGATGTTGCTGAGAGGACCCGGCACCCGACGTGGTGATACCGCGGACCCGAAGGAGATCCGGCGATCTCAGGTGAGCGCCTCGCACCGCTGGTGGAGGTAGCGCTGTTCGGCGATGCTCGTGGCCAGGCGGGCGGCCTCGGCGTACGCGAGCCGGGCCTCCGCCGGCCGCCCCGCCAGCGCCAGCAGGTGCGCACGGACCGCGGGGAGCCGGTGGCTGTGACGGAGCTCCGCTGACGTCGCCAGCGGTTCGACCATCTCCAGGCCGGCCTCGGGACCCTGCACCATGGCCACGGCGACGGCGTGGTTCAGCCGCACCACCGGACCGGGGTCCTGCTCGGCCAGCATCCGGTAGAGCAGCTCGATCTGGGCCCAGTCGGTGTCCTCGGCCCGCTCGGCTTCCGCGTGCACGGCGGCGATGGCGGCCTGCAGCTGGTAGGGCCCGACGGGGCCGACGGGCAGCGCCGCCTCGACCAGGGCTACGCCTTCCCGGATCCGGCCCCGGTCCCAGCGGCGACGGTCCTGCCGGTCCAGCGGGATCAGCGACCCGTCGTCGTCCAGCCGCGCCGCCCGGCGGGCGTCGGTCAGCACCATCAGCGCGAGCAGACCGGCCACCTCCCCGTCCGCCGGTAGCCGCGCCCGCAGCCAGCGGGTGAGCCGGATGGCCTCCTCGCTGAGGGACACGTCGTAGAGGTCGCGACCGGCGCTGCTCAGGTGGCCCTCGGTGAACACCACGTAGAGCACCTGGGTCACCGCCGCCACACGGGCGGGCAGCTCGGTGACCGGCGGCACCGCGAACGGCTGGTCGAGCTTCCGCAACCGGGTCTTCGCCCGGCTGATCCGCTGCGCCATGGTGGCCTCGGGCACCAGGAACGCGCGGGCGATCTGGGCGGTGGTCAGCCCGCCGAGCGCCCTGAGGGTCAGGGCGACCTGGTTCGGGCGGGACAGCGCGGGGTGGCAGCACAGCAGCAGGAGCAGCACCGAGTCATCCACCGTCCCGGCGTCCTCATCCGCTCCGGGCGTCTTCCGACGGTCCGTCGGTGTCCGCTGCAGGTCGAGGTGCTCCCGCCCGGTCCGGGCCGACTCCGACCGCACCTGGTCGATCAGCCGCCGGGAGGCGACAGTGGTCAGCCAGGCGTCGGGACGGTCGGGGACCCCTTGGCTGGGCCACTGCTGGTACGCGGCCAGCAACGCCTCCTGCAGGGCGTCCTCCGCCGCGGCGAAGTCACCGAAGCGGCGCACCAGGGCAGCCAGGACCTGCGGCGCGTACGCCCGCCACAGGTCCTCCGGGGGCGGCTGCAGGCTCATCGCGTCCCGCTCGACAGTGCCACGGACCCGGTCAGTGGTCGTCGCCGCCGGCCCACATCGCCGGTCGGAGCTCGACCGTGCCCCCGGGCTGGGTGAAGTGGGCGGCGATCTCCTCCGCCCGCTCCCGGGTGGCGCAGTCGATCAGGAAGAAGCCGGCCAGGTGCTCCTTGGTCTCGGCGTACGGTCCGTCGGTGGTCAGGTGCGCCTCCGGGGTCCAGCGGAACAGGGTGGCCGACGCCGGGTCGGCGAGCGCCTCGGCGACGACGAACTCCCCGGACGCGGAGATCTCCTCCATCAGCGCCTCGAAGCCGCGGTCCATCTCGGCGTGCTCCTCGCTCGGCAGCGCCCGGCCCTCCTCGGTGAACTGCTGGGTGGGGTGACCCCAGGGCTGGGGGTTGCTGTGGATCAGGATCACGTACTTCACGGTTGACTCCTCGTGCTCGCGGCTCCGGATGAGCCTGACATCTCCAGGTCGGAGCCGGCCAGTCGATCTCGACACCCCTGGGCGAGGTTCTGCGTCGGCGTCCCGGGCGTCGGAACCCGGGGGCCGTCACCCCCGCCCGGCGTACGGTGGGCCGATGCTGCCCGACGAGGGGCCGGACGCCCGGTCACCGGTGCTGCTGGTGCTGCCGTTCCACGGACGCTGGCAGGCGCGCAACAGTCCCGCCCGCCGAGTTCCGAGCCACGGGACGCACCGGTTCGGCGTCACCTACGCCATCGACTTCGTCGCGGTCGACCACCACGACCGCTCGGCACCGGCGTCATGGCGGTCGGCGCTGTCGGTCGAGCCGCCGGAGGTCTTCCACGGCTTCGGCCTGCCGGTCCTGGCTCCCGCCCGTGGCACGGTCGTCCTCAGCCACGACGGCGAGCCCGATCACGTCGCCCGGCGGTCACTGCTCGCCCAGATCCCGTACGCGTTGAGCCAGGCCGCCCGGGTCCGGGCGGGGGCTCCGGCGGTGGCCGGCAACCACGTGGTGCTCGCCCTCGGCGCGACGGGACCGTTCGTGCTGCTCGCCCACCTGCGTCGCGGCACCGTCTCGGTGTCTCCCGGGGACGAGCTGGAGGTCGGGACGCCTGTGGGGGAGTGCGGCAACTCGGGCAACAGCACGGAGCCGCACGTGCACGTCCAGGTCACCGACTCCGTCCGATGGGCCACCGCACGCGGGTTGCCGATCTCCTTCCGCCGCGCCGGTGTCGAAGCGGGGGATGGCTCGGCCGGCTGGCTGCCGGCGGAGGCGGAGGTCGTCGACGCCGGCTGAGGTCCACCGCCCGCTCCGGGAATGGCGGGGCGGGGCTCGCGCGTTCACCGACACGTGAGCCAACCGATCAAGGTCGACATCTGGTCCGACATCCAGTGCCCCTGGTGCTACATCGGCAAGCGCAAGTTCGAGGCGGCCGTGGCTGCGGAGGGCGCCGACGTGGAGGTCGAGTACCACTCCTTCGAGCTCGCGCCCGACACGCCCGTGGACTTCGCCGGATCGCCGCTGGACTACCTGAGTGAGCGCAAGGGGATCGCCCCCGAGCAGGCGCAGACCATGATCGACCGGGTGGTCGGGATCGCGGCGGCGGTGGACCTCGACTACCACTACGAGACCATCCACCAGACCAACACCGTGCTGGCCCACGAGCTGCTGCACCTTGCCAAGGCGCACGGTCGCCAGGCCGAGCTGAAGGAACGGCTGCTGGCTGCCTACTTCGTCGAGGGTCGGCACGTCGGGCGGGTCGAGGACCTGGCCGACCTGGCCGCCGAGGTCGGGCTGGACCGCACCGAGGTGGTGGCCGCCCTCACCGACCACCGCTACCAGGCCGACGTGAAGGCCGATGTCGCGCAGGCAGCGGCGTACGGGATCAACGGCGTCCCGTTCTACGTCTTCGACCAGAAGTACGGGGTGTCGGGGGCGCAGGAGACGGAGACCTTCCGGCAGGTGCTCGAGCAGGTCCGCGCCGAGGCCGGGCAGCCGATCGCGTGACCGAGCCGTCGCGCGGACCGGTGACCCCCCGGTCGCTCATCAGCCTCGGGGACCAGGCGTCCGGTGACGTCTGCGTGGACGGCTGGTGCGGTCCGGCCGACACCGGTCCGTCTGACACTCGTCCGGCAACTCAGGTCCCAGCGGCAGAAGGAGGATCGTCCATGATCACGATCACCCCGACCGACCGGGAGCGGGGCACCGGCGTGCTCTCCGACGAACACCGGCGGGTCGCCGCCGACGCGCTCCGGACCGACGGCCTGGTGGTGCTGGCCGACGTCGTCGATCCGGCCCACCTGGACGTCCTGCACGAGCGGATGATCGCCGACCTGGACGCGTTGCGCGCCCGGCCGGACACGCCCTACAACTGGAACGCCGGCAACCTGCAGCAGGACCCACCGCCGTTCCCGCCCTACCTGTTCGCCGACGTGCTGCTGAACCCGTACGTGATCGCGGTGACGTCGGACCTGCTCGGTCCCGGGCTGAAGAACGTCATGTACGGCGGCAACACGGCCCTGCCGGGCGACCAGCGCCAGCCGGTGCACGCCGACACGGGTCACCTGTGGCCGCTGGACGCGTTGGAGGTCGCCCACCCGGCGGCCCAGCTGGTGGTCAACGTGGCCACTGTCGACGTCTCGCCGGCCAACGGGGCCACCGAGCTCTGGCCCGGCACCCACCGCGAGCTCGGGGTCGGCATCGGCGACGACATCACCATCGACGCCGAGCGGCTGGCCGCCCGCCGCGCGGTGGCGCCGCCCTTCCAGCCGACGTTGCGACGCGGCAGCATGCTGATCCGCGACATCCGCCTCTGGCACGCCGGGATGCCGAACACCACGTCCCGGCCCCGGCCCATGCTGGCGATGATCCACAGCAGCGCGTGGCTGCAGACCGGCACCCCGCTCCGGTTCCCCACCGGCACGGAGTCCTTCTTCGCGCACCCGGTGCTGACCACGGCGGCGCGCTTCACCGACGAGCCCATCGACCACATCGCCGCGCCGCACGGCTTCGCGTTCGACGGCCTCACCGGCTGAACCCGCCGCCGCGGCGTGCTCAGGCCTCGGCCAGAGCCTCGACCGGCCGGGCGCGCGCCGCCTGGCGGCCCGGTGCGACCGACGCGAGCGCTCCGGCGACGACGGCGACGGCGACGACCACCGCCGTCTGACGGCCGGAGACGGCGAACCTGATCTCGGCGAAACCACCCTCCGCCGCCATGGCTGCCGTGCCGATCATCCCGAACCCGATCCCGGCGAGGACCCCGACGCCGGCACCGACCAGCGCCAGCAGCACCGCCTCGGCGACCAGCATCCCGCGCAGCTGTCGCCGCTGGAGACCCAGAGCCCGCAGCAGGGCGGACTCACGACTCCGCTCGATGACCGACAGCGCCAACGAGTTGCCCATCCCGACCAGGGCGATCACCACGGCCACAGCCGTCAGCGCGGTCGCGATCTGCAGCAGCGCCGTGAGCACGCTGGTGATGGCGGCCACCTGCTCGAGGGACCCACCCACCTCGAGCCGCGGATGGGCGGCTGCGACCGAGCGGATGCCGTTCATCACCGCAGCGGGGTCGGCGCGCTCGCCGGCGGCAGCCCACACCGCCGTCACCGGGGCGTCGGGAGCGACCCGCTCGAGCGCCTGGGTGGTGATCACCAACGAGCCCGCGTCGGCGACGTCGCTGGCCCGCAGCACGAAGGTCGACGACCTCGGCCCCACCGTGACCTGGACGCGGTCCCCGTCGGCCCGGCCGAGCATCTCCAGGGTGAACGGGTGCGCCAGGGCCGTGTCGTCGTCGAGCTGGCCGAGCCCGGCGGCGACGACCGCTCCGGCGTCGGCTCCGAGCCCGTCGAGCCGGACCGTCGCGGCCGCGGTGGACGCCTGGGCCGAGGGCACGGCGAGGGCGGCGCGGACGTCGGGCAGCGCCCGGACACCGGGCAGCACGTCGGCGGGCAGGACACCGCTCGGCGCTCGGACGACGGCGTCGACCGGGAACTCGTGGCGCACCGAGGCGAGGGTGCTGCTCTGGATGCTGGCCGCCCCGACCTGCAGCGTGACGATCAGCCCGACGCCCAGCATCAGCGACGCGCACACGGCGGCCGCCCGGGCCGGGTTGCGCACCGTGTTCGCCGCCGCCAGACGAAGGCTCGGACGGCTCCCCTGCAGCAGCCGGGACGCACCACGGAACACCGGCGGAAGGTAGACCGGGGCGAGCCCGATGACGGCCGTGGCCAGCAGTGCGGAGCCGGCGACGCCGAGGAGCAGGGCGCCGCTGCCACCGCGGAGCAGCCCCAGGGTGACCAGGCCGGCCCCCAGCACACCCAGGGCGGAGCCGACGCTCCCGCGGACGAGAACCGAGCGGCGAGCGGCGCCCACGTCGGCCACAGGTCGCAGGGCGTCCAACGGACTGACCACCATCGCCCGCCGCGCAGGAGCCAGGGCCGACACGAGGGTGACCACGACGCCGGCGAACCCGACCAGCACCAGGGGCAACGGCCGTAGCGCCAGACCGCCCGCCAGCGACCCGGAGATCGCCGCTCCCACCGCCGCGACGACGATGCCGAGGGCGAGGCCGACCACCGAGCCGGCCAGGCCCACCAGGAGGGCCTCCACGAGCAGGTTCCGGCCGACCTGTCCTCGGGTTGCCCCGACCGCTCGGAGCAGACCGATCTGCCGCCGCCGCTGCGCGACCACGATGCCGAAGATGTTGCTGATGATCATGGAGCCGACCAGCACGGCGATGCTGCCGAAGCCCAGCAGGAGATAGCGGATCACGTCCACCCCGCCGGTGAGCCCGGCCAGCTGGCGGGCGGCGAGGGCCTGGGAGGTCATCACCTCGGTCTCCGGCGGAAGGCGCTGCTCCAGGGCGGCGGCCAGGGCGGCTGGGTCCTCGCCGGGCCGGGCGAGGACCAGGTACTCCGTCGACCCGCCCGCCAGCAGCGGTGAGGCGGTTGTCACCACCCCACTGCTCTGCAGGTCGGAGAAGAGCGACGCCGACTCGTCGACGAGTCCCACCACCCGGAGGTCGCGCAGGTCGTCGGTGCCGTTCGCGGTGCCGGCCTGCACCCGGATGGTGTCGCCGACCCCGATCCGGGCCCGTTCGGCGGTCGCTCGGCCGAGACTGATCTCGTCGGCCCGCTCCGGCCAGGTCCCGGCCCGCAGGGTCATCCACTGGAGCCGGCGATCCTGGGGCCGCGAGCCGAGCTGCAGCAGACCGCGCTCCCCGGCGGCGCTGAAGTCCAGCCAGGTGGACCGGGCCCGTTCCACGGTGTCCACGCCGGGGGTGCCGGCGATGGCAGAGGTGAGGTTGCGCTCGTCGACCGGCCGCACGACGACGCTGCTGCCGGCGGTGCGGACCGCGACGGACCGCTGCAGCGCGGCCGACTCGGTGTCCACGAAGACGAGACAGGCGACCAGGAAGGCGACACTCAGCGCGACGGCCAGCAGGACGCCGAGCAGCCGGGTCGGATGAGCCCGGACCTCGGCCAGGGTGGTCTGCAGCACGTCAGGCTCCGACCTGGCTCAGCTCGACCCGGAGGGAGTCGGCGTCCGGACGATCGAGGTCGCCCACCAGCCGACCGTCGTTGATCAGCAGCGCGCGGTCGGCGTACGCCGCCGCCCCCGCGTCGTGGGTGACCATGACGATGGTCTGACCCAGCTCGCGGCTGGCCGTGCGCAGCTGGGAGAGCAGCACCTGACCGTTGGCGGAGTCCAGGGCTCCGGTGGGCTCGTCGGCGAAGATCACCGCGGGCTCGGTGATCAGGGCCCGGGCGATGGCGACGCGCTGCTGCTGCCCACCGGACAGCTCACCGGGCCGGTGCCCCAGGCGGTCGGACAGTCCCAGCGAGGCGCAGACCCGCTGCAGGCGGTCCTCGTCCACCGACCGTCCCGACAGGTCCAGCGGCAACAGGATGTTCTGCCGGGCGGTGAGGGTCGGCAGCAGGTTGAAGGACTGGAAGACGAAGCCGACCCGGGTCCGGCGCAGCAGGGTCAGCTCGGTGTCCCGCATCCGGCTGATCTCCTGCCCACCAAGGAAGACCCGGCCGTCGCTGATGGTGTCCAGTCCGGCCATGCAGTGCATCAGGGTGGACTTGCCCGACCCCGACGGTCCCATGATCGCGGTGAAGCTGCCGGTCGCGATCGCCACGCTGATCCCGTCCACGGCCCGGACGGCCTGCGGTCCGGTCCCGTAGGTCTTGACCAGGTTGAGGGTGCTGACGGCGATGGTGGCGCGTTCGGTGAGGAGGTCCGCGGCGGAGAGCGTCGAGTTCATGCCCCCAGCCTGGTCGGCACCGCCGCCGGGCGCATCGGAGCAGAGTCGTCCTCCTCGAGACCATGATCATCCCCTGGTCGGAGCCCGACGGTGATCACGTGCGCTGGCCGGTCAGCGAGGACGCGGGGCCAGACCGGTCTCGTACGCGAACAGGACCAGCCCGACGCGGTCGCGGACGACCAGCTTCGCGAGCAGGCGACCGATGTGGGTCTTCACCGTCCCCTCGGCGAGGTAGAGCCGTGCGCCGATCTCGGTGTTCGAGGCACCGTCGGCGATCTCCACCAGGACGTCGATCTCGCGTTCGGTCAGCACCGCCAGTCGCGGGTCGGGGCCGGTCGGCGCCGCCGTGCTGGGCAGTGTCGGCAGCACGTGGTCGAGCAGGCGCCGGGTGGCGCTGGGGGCCATCACCGCGTCCCCCGCCGCCACGTTGCGGATGGCCGAGAGCAGCTCGGCGGGCCGGGCGTCCTTGAGCAGGAATCCACTGGCCCCCGCCTTCAGACCGGCGTAGACGTACTCGTCGAGGTCGAAGGTGGTCAAGATCAAGACCTTGGGCGGCTGAGCCCGGGCCGTCAGTCGACGCGTCGCCTCGACCCCGTCCATCCGGGGCATCCGGATGTCCATCAGCACCACGTCGGCGGGTGTCCGCGACAAGGCGTCCACCGCCTGCTGGCCGTCGGCGGCCTCGCCGACCACCTCGAGGTCGTCCTCGGCTTCGATCAGCAACCGGAAGCCACCGCGGACGAGGGCCTGGTCGTCGACCAGGAAGACGGTGATCATGACGCACTCCGGGTGGCGGGGGCCGGTGCGGGCGGCATCAGCGGGAGGGAGGCCCGGACGGTGAAGCCGCAGCCGGGTCGGGGACGGGCGTCCAGCGTGCCGTGCAGCAGGGCCACCCGCTCGCCCATCCCGCGCAGGCCGTGACCGACGGCCGGCGGTGCGGTGCCGGTGGCCACCGGGTCGGCCGGTGCGGGTCCGGTCGCGGTGCTCCCGGGCCCGGTGGTGCCTCGGGCGGCGGCCCCCCGCCCGTCGTCGCTCACCTCGATCTCGATCGCGTCCGCGGTGTAGGCCACAGTGACCTGGCCGGTGGCCTGCGGTCCGGCGTGCTTGAGCACGTTGGTGATCGACTCCTGGACCACGCGGTACGCCGTGAGGCCGACGGCCGCGGACACCGAGGGGGCGGAGCCGAACGTGGTCAGCCGGAAGCGGTCGCCCGAGCGGGCCACGAGCTCCTCGATGTCGGCGACACCGGGGGAGGGGAGGTAGCTGGGATCGGACTCGCCGCCACGGAGCAGGTCGACGATGCGGCGCATCTCCGCCAGGGAGGTGCGTCCGGTCTCGGCGATGGTGTCGAGCACCTGAGCGCCGACCTCCGGCTTCCGGAGCACCACGGCCCGGCCGCCCTCGGCCTGGACCACGATCACCGACA
Source organism: Microlunatus aurantiacus (assembly GCF_039536605.1). Classification (NCBI taxonomy): domain Bacteria; kingdom Bacillati; phylum Actinomycetota; class Actinomycetes; order Propionibacteriales; family Propionibacteriaceae; genus Microlunatus; species Microlunatus aurantiacus. The sequence continues at coordinate 88,513 of NZ_BAAAYX010000013.1, read as the reverse complement.
GGGAGTGCGCCACGATGTCGTGCAGCTCGCGGGCGATCCGACTGCGCTCGTCGACCGCGACGGCCCGGGCCCGTTGCTCCTGCTCGGACAGCTCCAACCGGCGACGCTCGGAAGCGGCGCGCGTCTGCTGCTCGGTCGCCTCCAGCCGCTCCCGGAGCCGACGACCCAGCAGGTAGGCGCCGGCCACGATCGCCGCGCAGGCGGTCGCGGTGACGGCGAAGCCGACCAGGGCCCCGGAGGCAGTCAGACCCAGCCACCGGGCCGGGCCGATCGCCGCGCCGGCCAGACCGACCCACAGCGCCGCGGTGCCGGCCGCCGGGGTTCCGTAGCGAGCGACCGCGTACACGATCATGGGCACGACCACGATGCTCAGCGACGGTGCCGGCAGCAGCATCGCCTGGCCGAGAGCGATCGTCGTGGCGAGCACCAGGGCCAGGGTCGGGTGACTGCGGCGGACCAGCAGGGTGGCGGTCAGCAGAAAGGACAGCAGCCACGTCTCGACGTCCTCCCCGCCGGCGGCCACACCGCAGAACACGGTGACCGCCGCCGCCAGCAGGAAGTCGAACACCCAGCGGGGATCGCGGACGAGGGGCGGGGCGGGCGTGGTCATGACCGCGTCAGCCTAGGTGCGCGCCGCCTCGACCGCATCGGACCACGGTCTGACCTCGTCGAACCGGGGTGGCAGTCGGGGACGACCGCCGTCAGAGTCGGAGGTCGGCGACGCGGGCGATCGTCTCCACCCCGTCGTCGCCGATCCGGCCCGGCGAGGTCCCGGGGACGACGTGGACCGCGTGCAGGCCCGCAGCCCGGGCGGCGTCGATGTCGTTGGTGCGGTGGTCGCCCACCATCAGCACCTCGTGAGGCGGCAGCCCGAGGGCCCGGCAGGCCGCCTCGTACGCCAGGGGGGACGGCTTGGCGGCGGGGAGCTCCTCGGACACGCAGACCAGCAGCCGGGTGTCGCTCAGACCGATGGCCGCGAGCTTCGCCCGCTGCTGAACCGCCTGCCCGTTGGTGAGGACGCCGACCCGGTAGCCGCCGTCGAGGAGCCGCAGGACGAGCTCCGGTCCGCCGGGGACCGCCCGCCAGCTGACGCGGTAGTGCGCCAGGTAGGTGGCGAACTGCGCGTCGAGCTCCGCGTCCGACGCCTCGGCGAGGCTGAGGAAGGCGCGGACCCGCGCCCGCCGCTGGTCGAGCATGCCGATCTCACCCGCGGCGTAGCGGGCGAAGTGCTTCTCCTCCAGCGCCCGCCACCGGCCCACGGTGGTCTCGTCGTCGTCGCCCCACCCGGGCACGGACCTGACCAGGTGCCGGACCGCGGCCGCCGCCGCGGCGGAGTGGTCGAGGAGCGTGTCGTCGAGATCGAACAGCACACCACGGACGTCGTACGGCACGTCGGTCAACCTAGTGGTCCGGGGGCCGGCGTCAGCTCCCGGAGGCACGTCCCAGGTTGCTGATCACGCTGACCAGCAAGGCGATGCCGAACACGACCAGCGGGTAGAGCCAGACGCCCCAGCGGCGCGGCCGGCTCCAGGCGATCAGGCCGGTGACCAGACCGGCCATCAGGAACGGGAACAGGACGACCCCGGCCGTCTCCGGGTTCAGGTCGCCACCGGTGCCGATCAGCGCCACGACCAAGATCAGCAGGTAGAAGCCGCCCGCGAAGCCGAACGACCACGCGAAGGCACGCGGGTTCGCCCGGTAGCCGACCCACACCGGCCAGTCCGGCGGCGGCGGTCCCCAGGCGGGATCCGGCTGCCAGCCGGGCGGCGGGACCCAACCGTCCGGTGCGGCGGGCCAGTTGGGCGGGGGGTTGAAGCGACGTGCCAGAGCCATCGGGGGAGTGTGCCACCCGGGACGGTCACGGACCGAGCGGGCGGGCCGGGGGCGGTCGGGCCGTGGGCGAGCTCGGGGACGGTCACCCGTCGCGAGCTCGGGGACGGTCACCCGTCGCGAGCTGCCCGCCGTTGTGGAACGGCTCCAGCCGACGCAGGATGGGCGCATGACGCAAACGGCGCCCCGCGCCGAATCACCCCTCGCGCCCGCTGCCGACCCCCGGGCCTTCCCCACCGGTCGCTGGGCCGAGGTGTGCGGCGTCGTGGGTGGTCTGGCCGGCATGGCGATCGCCGATCTCCTGGCCTGGGCCCTCGCGCCGAGCGGCGCCCCGGTGCCGGCCGTGGGTTCCATGATCATCGACCTGCTGCCGGCGGGCCTGGTGAACTGGGGCAAGGAGACACTCGGCACGGCCGACAAGCCGGTGCTGCTGGTGATCATCGTGCTGGGCGTGCTGGCGCTGTGCGGCCTCGCCGGTCGGCTGGAGCAGCGCCGGGCGTACGGCGGGGGGCTGGTGTTCGCCGCCGTCGCCGCGGTCGGGTTGGTCGCGGTGCTGACCGGTGGCCAGTCGTCGATCCGCGCCGTCGTGCCCACAGTGGGTGGTCTGCTGCTCGGCTACCTGCTGCTGCGCGCGCTGATGCTGCGTCGGGAGCGCTGGTCCCTCGCGGCCGCCGGGCCGGACCCGGACGCCGCCAGGATGGCCCGGCGCACGTTCCTGCGCTGGACCGGTGTGGTCGCGGCCGCGGCGGCGGTCGGCGCGGTGGCCGGTCGGGCTCTGGTGGCCACCGCCGGGGCCGTGGAGGAGGCACGCTCGCGCTTCCGACTGCCGACCCCGACCCGTCGTGATCCGCTCCCCGCGGGGGTCGACCTGGGCCAGGAGGGACTGTCGCCGTACGTGACCCCGAATGCGGACTTCTACCGGATCGACACCGCTCTGCAGGTGCCGATCCTGTCGGCCGACGACTGGTCGTTGACGATCACCGGGATGGTGGACCGGGAGATCACCCTCAGCTTCGCCGATCTGGTCGCGCTGCCGCTGGTCGAGCACGTGGCCACGTTGACCTGCGTCTCCAACGAGGTGGGCGGTGACCTGATCGGCAACGCCGTCTGGCTGGGTCTGCCGATCCGTCAGCTGCTGGCCGAGGCCGGACCACGGGCCGGCGCCGACATGGTGCTGTCGACCAGCGAGGACGGCTGGACGGCAGGCACCCCGTTGGAGGCCCTGACCGACCCGGACCGGCTGGCTCTGCTGGCGGTCGGGATGAACGGCGAGGCGCTGCCCCTCGAGCACGGCTACCCCGTACGGATGGTCGTCCCGGGCCTGTACGGCTACGTGTCGGCCACCAAGTGGGTCCGTGAGCTCAAGGTGACGACCTTCGCCGAGGACCAGGGCTACTGGACTCCGCTCGGCTGGGCGGCCCAGGGCCCGATCAAGACGGGATCGCGGATCGACGTGCCCCGCAGGCGGTCGGCCGCGGCCGGCCCGGTGGTGGTGGCGGGCGTCGCCTGGGACCAGCACACCGGCATCGCCAAGGTCGAGGTCGGCATCGACGGCGACTGGCGGGAGGCGGAGCTGGCCGAGGTGACCGGGCCGGACACCTGGCGGCAGTGGCGCTACCGCTGGGACGCCACGCCGGGCAGTCACGAGGTAGCCGTCCGCGCTACCAACGCGGAGGGGTCGACCCAGACCGCGGACCTCGCCGCGCCGGCTCCGGACGGGGCCAGCGGCTGGCACACGATCACGGTCGACATCGGCTGACGCCGGTGACGCCGGTGACGCCGGTGCCGCCGGTGCCGCCGGTGCCGCCGGGACGGCGCTCCGGTCGACGCGTCGGCTCAGCCGGCGGCCAGCAGGGGCTTCACCTCCCGACCGAGGAACTCCACCAGACCGAGCAGATCGGGCTCGTCCCGGGTCGGCTGCACCGCAATGGTGGTCACGCCCAGCCCGGCCAACCGACGGAAGTCGGCGGCCACCTTTTCGGCGTCACCCGCGGAGCCGATGCCCGGGTCGGGCTCCTTGCCCCAGAACGGGATCTCGGCGTCCACCCGCTCCCGGGCCCCCGGACCCGTCGCCGTGATCGGGGCACTCACCATCGGCAGCGCGGGTGCACCCGGGTCGCGTCGCTGCCGGGCCGCGGACGCGATCGCGTAGGCGTCGGCGATCTCGGCGTCGGTGCGGGCGGCGCTGAGCAGGTAGACGTCGGCCAGCTCGCCGGCCAGGGCGACCGACTTGGGGCCGTCACCCCCGATGCCCAGCGCCGGCGGTTCGGCCGGCGGCCAGTCGAGGGTCACGGCGTCCAGCTGCACGTAGCGCCCGTTGACGCTGACCTCCTTCCCGGCCAGCAGGCGGCGGAGCGCCGTGGCGTACTCGCGGAGCAGCGTCAGCGGTGAGCCCACCCGGGCGCCGACCTGGCCCATCCAGGGCTGCACCCCGTGCCCGATCCCGGGCAGCAGCCGGCCGGGGAACAGCCGGGACAGGGTGGCGATCTCCATCGCGGTCAGGGCCACGTTGCGGAGCGGGACCGGCAGCAGCCCGATGCCCACCCGGACGGTGTCGGTCCAGGCCAGGGCAGCCGCGGCGGCGGCCACCCCGCTCTGCTTGAAGCAGTCCTCCCACACCCACAGGTCGTCGAGCCCGCACTCCTGGGCGGCCTGGGCCAGGTCACGGAGGTGCTCGGGGTGGAGGTACGGGACGTAGGTGATGCCGAGGCGCAGCTGGGAGGTGTCGGTCATCGGCCCATCGTGGCCGGTCCTGCCGACAGTGGCCAGGACCGGCGCCGGAAGGACCGTGGTCAGGGGCGGAGATCGAGCCGCATCACCCAGCGCGGCCGTCCACCGCTGCGCCCCGTCGTCGGTGCCACCCGGGCGAATCCGGCGGTCTCGAACAGCTCGACCGAGCCGACGTAGCCCGAGATCACGTCCACCCGGCCGCCGGCGGTCTCCACCGGATAGCCCTCCACCACCTCCGCCCCGTGGGCCCGGGCGTGCTCGACCGCTCCGGCCAGCAGGTGGTGGGCCAGCCCCCGCTTGCGGTACCCGGCTCGGACCACGAAGCAGACCGCCGGCCAGGCCGCCGCGTCGTCCAGGACGGGGATGGTCCGGGAGTGGAGCAGGCGCCGGTAGCTGGTGCGCGGTGCGATCGAGCACCAGCCGGCCACCACGTCGTCGACGTAGACGAGCACGCCCGGCCCGGGCTCGGTGGCGCACTCGGCGCGCATGTAGCCGGGGCGTTCCGCGTTCGTAGGCCGGCTGTCCCGGTACGACATGCACCAGCAGCCCCCGGCGTCGGGTCGCTGGGTGCCCACGACGGTGGCGAAGTCCTCGAACCGCCCGTACGCGGGCCGCACCTCGATCGTGGGCTCGTGGTCGGTCGGGTAGCGCGGCCTGGTCGCCATCCCGGCAGCGTACGGACGGCTCAGCGGCGGGCGGTCTCGAGGTGGGTCGCGGCGGCGGACACCAGGTGCCCGACGTCGTGGGCGACGGTGACCAGCGTGAAACCCTCGGCGAGACGCTGCGCAGCGACCTCCCCGCTCGGGGTGTGGATCCCGGCGATGATCCCGGCGGCCTCACAGGCCTCCCGGATCAGCACCAGGGCCGCCGCCAGGGCGTCGTCCGCCGCCGGGTCGCCGGGATAGGCGGCTCCCACCCCGAGCGCCAGATCGGACGGCCCGATGTAGATCCCGTCCAGGCCCGGGGTGGCGGCGATCTCCTCCACGGCGTGCAAGCCGGCCGATGTCTCGATCATGGCGAGCACCAGGACGGTGGCGTTCGCCTCGGTCGGAGCCGGGCCGATGCGCAGGTCGGACCGCAGCGGCCCGAACGACCGGATCCCGGCCGGCGGGTAGCGGCTCGCGGCCACGGCCGCCGCCGCGTCCTCGGCCGAGTTGACCAGGGGCACGATCACCCCCGCCGCGCCGGCGTCCAGCGCGCGCCCGATCGGGGTGGCGTGGTTGGCCTCCACCCGGACCAGACCGGAGGCGCCCGCGGCGGCGTCGACGGCGATCAGCGCTGCCGTCTGAGCCCGCCCGTCCAGCTCGCCGTGCTGGGCGTCGAGCACGACGTAGTCGTAGCCCACCCCGGCCAGCCGCTCGGTCAGCAGGGGACTGGCCAACGTCATCCAGTAGCCGACTACTGGCTGGTGGTTCCGGGCACGGTCGGCGAAGGCAGCAGCTGTCACGACGGCATTCTCCCCGGTCAGGGGCTTCCGCCGGCCGAGCGCCGGACCGGTCTCAGGCCTGAGCGAAGGATGATGGAGTGCGGAGCGGGTCGTCAGGCCTGGTGCGGTGTGCGGAGTGGCTCGGCGTCGAGGCCGGCGGCCAGGGGCAGCGGCCGCATCAGCCGGGAGGACCGGTGCGGCCCGGCCGTCGGGTCACCCGAGCTCTCGTCCTTTCGGTGGATACGCCGGGCCGTCGGACTGCCTACGCTGCTCAGATGGCCGCCGACGCACTCCGTTCGCTGTGGGTCGAACCTCGACCCACGAGTGCCCCGGACCGAGGGCCGCGGGACTGGGCCCTGGTCGCCGCGCTGGTCGGCTGGTCCGTGCTGGAGGTGGTTCTCCGTCAGGACCTGGCGCCACTGCCGCTGCTGCTGCTCGCGGCACTTGCGGTCATCGGCCCCCTGCTGTGGCGGCGCTCGCACCCGCTCGTCGCGGTGGCGTTCTCCTTCGGTGCGCTGACGATCGTCGACATCGTCAGGATCGTGACCGGGTCGCACGGCAGCCTGCTGAACAGCATGGCCGCGGCCCTGATCCTGACCTGGGCCCTGTTCCGGTGGGGGTCCGGTCGGGAAGCCGTCAGCGGCCTCGGGATCATCCTGCTCTGGCTGGCCATCACCAACGTCGCCGACACCACCAGCCCCGCGGATTCCGTTGCCGCGTACGGGTTCTTCCTGTTCGCCGCCGCACTCGGGGCCGCGATCCGTTATCGCGCGAAGATCCGCCTCCGGGACATCGATCAGGCCAAGGCCCGCGAACGCGAACAGCTCGCTCGTGAGCTCCACGACACCGTCGCCCACCACGTCTCGGGCATCGCCATCCAGGCCCAGGCAGGCCGTGCCATCGCGGCCTCCCACCCCGAGCGTGCCGTCGAGTCCCTTGCCGTCATCGAGGACGCAGCAACCCGTACGCTCACCGAGCTGCGCGCCATGGTCGGCGTGCTGCGCGCTCCGCAGGACACCGAGCTCGCGCCGCAGCCCGGCGTGGCCGAGGTCGGACAGCTCGCCGACGACGGCCGGACGCCTCCCCGGATCGAGGTGACGCTGGCCGGCCAGCTCGACGACCTCAGTCCGGCGGTCGGGGCCGCGATCTACCGCCTGGCCCAGGAGTCCATCACCAACGCTCGACGGCACGCCCGCCACGCGACCCGGATCACCGTCGCCGTCACCGGCGACGCCGACCACGTACGGCTGGCGATCGACGACGACGGTTCCGCCGCCGGTGGCCGCGCCCCAGCGGGCTACGGCCTGGTGGGCATGCGGGAACGCGCGACACTGCTCGGCGGCACCTTCCACGCGGGCCCCGCTGCCGAGCGGGGCTGGCGGGTCGAGGCCGTCCTGCCCCGAACCGGGGCGCCCCGATGAGCATCCGGGTCCTCATCGCCGACGACCAGCCCATCGTGCGCTCCGGGCTGACGATGCTGCTTGACGCCCAACCCGGCATCGAGGTGGTCGCCGCGGCCGCCGACGGGCGCGAGGCCGTACGCCTGGCGCTCCAGCTGCGCCCAGACGTCGGCCTGTTCGACATCCGCATGCCGCTGATGGACGGCATCGAAGCCACCCGACGTCTGGCGGGCCCCAATGTCACCGACCCCTTGCCCATCGTGATCATCACCACCTTCGACCTCGACGAGTACGTCCACGGCGCGCTCAAGGCCGGCGCCCGCGGCTTCCTGCTCAAGGACGCCGGACCCGCCCTGCTGACCCAGGCCATCCACGCCGCCGCCGACGGGGACGCGCTGATCGCCCCCAGCGTGACCGTCCGACTCCTCGCAGCGTTCGCCCAGGCACAGACCTCACCACCGAGGCAGCCGCTGGAACCGCTCACCGCCCGCGAGGAGGAGGTCCTCGTACCGGTGGCCCGAGGCCGAACCAACAACGAGATCGCCGGCGAGCTCTACATCACCCCCAGCACCGTGAAAGCCCACCTCGCCAGCGTGATGCGCAAGCTCAGCGCCCGCAACCGCGTCGAGGTCGCCATGTGGGCCCACGAGACCGGCCGCGTCTAGACCGTCGGAACGCTCGGTGCCGTCGGCTGCCGAACGCGCCGGCCTCCGCCAGATGCACCGAGTCCGGGCCCACCACCGTCGACCGAGACGGCGGTGTGCGCTGCTCGGCAGGCGCGATCGGACGCGCGTTCAGCGGGTCCAGAAGTCCTCGGGTCGCGATCCAGGAGAGAAGCCGACGTGGTCGAGCAGCGCGGTGGCCTCGTGGAAGTGCGCCGCGAGGCCTGTCGTTGCATGGTCGTCGCTCCCGAAGCTGACGGCGCGTCCGCCCTCCTCGGCCCACCACTGCGGGATCCACGGTCGCAGGGGACGCCCGGTGTTCATCTCGAGTGCACGCCCGGAGGAGGCGATAGCGCGCATGGCTTGCCGGAAACCGTCCTCGAACGGCCGGTGGTCGAAGGGGCCGTGCTCCTCGACGGGCCAGTAGCGGGCGGCGTAGTCGATGTGGGTGAAGACGTGGAAGTCTCCGCCGTCGACCATCGCCGGGATCTCTTGCAGATAGGCCCAGATCACCTCGGCCGGGTCCGAGAGCTCGCGGAACAGGGTCACCGGCTCACTACGGTGCCCGGCGTGCGGCAGGGTGTGCAGGGAGCCGTTCACTCGATCGAGCCCGGAGAGGTCGATGACGGCGTCGGCGGCACCGCCGTCGAGGTGCGGCTGACCGAGCTCGACCCCGGTGAGGATGCGGAGGTCAGTGAACTCGTGCCGACATCGCTCGACGGAGTCCAGGTAGCCGGCGACGTCGAGCGGCGGCGGCTGCATCCAGCCGTTCTGGTCGATCAGCAGGCGTTCATGGTCCGCGAAGTCCTCGGCGGCGGCTCGCCAACCGCTGAGGTCGAGGTGCTCGGTGAAGATCACCGCTGGTAGCCCGATGCGTACGGCCCGAGCGCAGGTGCGCCTCATGGTCCCGACTGCCGATGGCGACGTCGGGCCACCGGTGTCCCACGAGAACTCGCTGTGGACGTGGGTATCGGCCGGGAACGCTGCCATCACGCCACCGTCGCACGCGGGTGCACCGACTCCGGCGGCGGGTCAGGCTCGAGGCAGCCGTCGCCTCCGCCGTCCGCCGACTGGGCAGGGCAGTGGCCGGGAGCGACGACCGTTCTACCGAGGCGTGCACAGCCGGACGGTCAGAGGAACCCCGACACCCGACGGGACCCGCTCCACCACCTCGCCACAGGTTCAGTGGCGCTTGCGCTGATCCAGGGCGCGACGGATCCGGCTCTCCTTCTGACCGGTGATCTTTGCGATCAGCGGCACCCTGTAGCGGTAGGCGACCACGCCACCGACGATGAGGATGAGAAGAATCAGGAACGTCATGATCACTCCACGTGCGAGGCTGGTTCGGACTTTTCACGGTACCCGGGCACTCGGTGGTGACGACGTCGCCGCAACCCTGGCTCTGCCCTGAGATCACGGACTCCAGGTCGCCAGGTGGCTGGCTGGGTGGGGCCGATCGCCGTGAACGGCCCCACCCGGCGGGATGCTAGAGCTGCGTGAGCAGCTGGGTCATGACGGTGATCTCGGCCTGCTGGTCGGTGACGATCTGCTCGGCCAAGGTGAGCGCTTCGGGGCTGCGTCCGTTGGCGATCTCTTCCTGAGCCATCGTGATCGCGCCCTTGTGGTGGGTGATCATGCCGGTGAGGAACAGGCGAGCGGCGTCGTCACCGGTGGCTTGCTCGAGGGCGTCCATGTCGGTTTGGCTCATCATGCCGCCGCCCATGTCATGGTCCATGCCCATCGACGGGCTCGGGTCTTCGCCCCAACCGGCCAGCCAGCCGCTCATCTGCACGATCTCGGGACCTTGGGCGCCCTTGATCTGGATGGCCAGCCCGATGACGTCGGCGTCGATGCCGTCCTTGGCCACGATCAGGTCGCTCATGGCGACGGCCTGCCGGTGGTGCGGGATCATCGCCTGGGCGAACATGACGTCGGCGTCGTTGTGAGGGCCGGCTGCCGGGGTTCGGGTCATGGCCGGTGAGCTGGCGGTGGTGGGGTTGCCGGCGGACCCGTGGTCCATGCCGGGCATGGTCGACGTGTCGTGGGCGGAGCAGCCGGTGAGACTGGTCAGCACCAGGGCGGCCGCGACGACCAGACTGCCGCGCAGGTTGATGTTCGGGGTGATTCGAGAAGGCATGGCGTGCTCGTGCTCTCTGTGTGGATGGTGGGTTCAGCGCAGGTGGGGTCGGAGGGGCGAACCGGGTGAGGACGCGGACGACGAGTGGTCCTCCGGCTGCCTCGGGGCGGCCGGGTTCTCCGCTCAGGTACGGCTGATCGACATCTCCACAGGACTCAGGGGCCGGGGTCTGAAGCGTTCCCGGGGGCGGGGGACGGCTGGTTGGTTCGGCCGCGGCCGAAGGATCCCTCGTCCGGTCCGGGGGCGTGGGAGCAGGAGGCCGGCGGTGAGCAGGACCAGGGCCGCCAGGCAGGTGAGCGCCATCGTCGTGTGCCCGGCGCAACCGGGACAGCCGTCGTGCTCCCCGGAGACGAGATCTGTCCCGCCGAGGGCAGGGAGAGTGTGAGCGCGATCAGGTCCCGCATCGCCGGTGTGACCGGCAGCGTGCTGAGACCAATCGTCCGCGGTGACGGTCCCGACCCGGTCGCCGGAGGCAGGGTCGGCGGCGGTGTGGTTGCTGGACAGCTGGTGCATCGCCAGCAAGCTCAGTCCGACCGCCAGCACCGCGAGCCACAGGATCAGCCGGGACCGCGCGGCGTCGGCCGACGCCACTGCCCCGAACCACTGCATGGTCACACCGTAACCGGCTTCGATGGGAATACCCACGGGGTACCGTCGTTCTCGTCGATACCCCTAGGGGGTACCGACGGAAGGAGTATCAGGTGCCGGCGAGAGAGTTTCAGGAGCCCGGGATGTCCAGCTCCCCCAGAGAGCGCGCCGTGTCCAGTGGGGTCAGCGACCCCGGCGTCCTCCCCACCACCGGTCCGGCCGGCGAGAGCGCACGCGCCGGCCGTCACGACGGCGGAGTCGACGGGCACGACGCACACGCCGGCCCTGGTGGGCACGACGCACACGCCGGCCCTGGCGGGCACGACGCACACACTGGCCCTGGCGGGCACGACGCACACACTGGCCCTGGCGGGCACGACGCACACACCGGGCACGGCGGCCATGTCGGGCAGTTCCGGCGGTTGTTCTGGGTGATGCTGGTGCTGGCGGTTCCCGTGATCGGGTTCTCGCCGATGTTCGCGATGCTGCTCGGCTATGCCTTGCCCCCCGCCGCCTGGGTCGGCTGGGTCTCGCCCGTGCTGGGCACCGCGATGTACGGGTGGGGCGGCCGGCCGTTCCTGGCCGGCGCGGTGGGGGAGCTCCGCGCCCGACAGCCCGGGATGATGCTGCTGATCGCCCTGGCGATCTCTGTGGCCTTCCTCGCCTCCTGGGGAGCCGGCCTCGGCCTGCTCCACCACGATCTCGACTTCTGGTGGGAGCTGGCGCTGCTGATCGTGATCATGCTGCTCGGCCACTGGGTCGAGATGCGGTCGTTGGCCCAGACCACCTCGGCGCTGGACTCCCTGGCGGCACTGCTGCCCGACCGGGCAGAACGCGTCCTCGATCCCGGCAGCGACCGGACCGGCGCCGGTCAGTCCGGTACCGAGCTGGTCGATCCGGCCGCTCTGCGGGTCGGTGACCTGGTCGTGGTCCGCCCGGGCGGCCGGGTGCCCGCCGACGGCCGGATCCGGTTCGGCTCGGCCAGCATGGACGAGGCGATGATCACCGGCGAGTCCAGGGCCGTCCGTCGCGCCGAAGGGGATCAGGTGGTCGCCGGCACGGTGGCCACCGACTCCGGTCTGCGGGTCGCGATCACCGCCGTCGGCGACGACACCGCACTGGCCGGCATCCAACGCCTGGTCGCCGCTGCGCAGAGCTCCTCCTCGAGGGCGCAGCGGATCGCTGACCGGGCCGCCGCGTGGCTGTTCTGGTTCGCCTTGCTGGCCGGGGTGATCACTGCCGTCGCCTGGACGCTGCTCGGGCTCCCGGACCAGGCCGTGGTGCGCACCATCACGGTGCTGGTGATCGCCTGCCCCCACGCTCTCGGTCTGGCCATCCCGCTGGTGGTCTCCATCGCCACCGAACGTGCCGCCCGCGGCGGGGTGCTGGTCAAGGACCGGCTCGCGCTGGAGTCCATGCGGACCGTCACCACCGTGCTGTTCGACAAGACCGGCACCGTCACCAAGGGGCAGCCCAGCATCACCGGTCTCCACCCCGTGAGCCTCGACGAGGACGAGGTCCTCACCCTGGCGGCAAGCGCCGAAGCCGATTCCGAGCACCCCCTCGCCCGCGCCATCGTGACCGCCGCCGAGCACCGCGGGCTGCAGCTGCGGCCGGCGACCGACTTCGCCTCCTCGCCGGCCGTCGGGGTGTCCGCCACCGTCAGCGGGCACCACATCCAGGTCGGCGGCCCGACCTTGTTGGACCAGCACGGCGTCGCCGAGCTGGCCGTCGCGGAGCAGTGGCGCGGCGAGGGCGCGATCATCCTGCACGTCCTCGTCGACGGGGTGGTAGCCGGTGCCTTGAAGCTGGCCGACGAGATCCGGGACGAGTCACGGGCCGCTGTCCGGGCCCTGCACGAACGGAACGTGGAGGTGGTGATGATCACCGGCGACGCCGAGGCCGTGGCCGCTTCGGTCGCCGCCGAGCTCGGCATCGACAGGTACTTCGCCGGTGTCCGGCCCGAGGACAAGTCCGCCAAGGTCCAGCAGCTGCAGGACGAGGGTCAGCGGGTGGCGATGGTCGGCGACGGCGTCAACGACGCACCGGCCCTGGCGCAGGCCGACGTCGGCATCGCCATCGGCGCCGGCACCGACGTGGCCATCGCCTCGGCCGGCGTGATCCTGGCCAGCGACGATCCGCGGTCGGTGCTGTCGGTGATGGACCTGTCCACGGCGAGCTACCGCAAGATGAAGCAGAACCTGTGGTGGGCCGCCGGCTACAACCTGATCTCGGTGCCGCTCGCCGCCGGGGTCCTTGCCCCGCTCGGTTTCGTCTTGCCGATGTCGGTCGGCGCCATCTTGATGTCGCTGTCCACCGTCGTGGTTGCGGCCAACGCCCAGCTGCTCCGCCGCCTCGACCTCCGACCCGACGCCGTCGTCCCCGCCGACCGCCCCGCGACCGACGGGCAACGGCCTACGGCCGACACGGCGCACTCCTGAGCGCCGCACTGGTGCGGCAGAGCCTAGATTGCTAGCATCCTAGGATGGTCGAGAAGCCGCCCGCGAAAGTCCAGTTCAACGTCTACCTGCCACCCGACCTGGTGCGGTCGTTCAAGCACCGGGCCGTCGACGAGGGGCGCAGCCTGTCCGCGCTGGTCGAGACCGCTCTCGCCGACTACCTGTCCAGGAAGGCATCCCGATGACCCACCCGTACGCGATCTGGCCGCTCCGCTTCTCGCCGGACCCCGCGGGCATGATCGACTTCTACTCCCGGCTCGGGCTGCACCAGTCGCTGAGCCACGAGGCCGGCACCTTCGCGACGTTCGTGGGCCGGTCCGGCGCCCTAGGGGTCCATGACGCCCGCACGACGATGGCCGGCCCCGTCCCCGGTCACGCGGCCCTGAACCTGGCCACCAGCGATCTCGAGGCGGCCGCCGCCGAGCTGACCGGGATCGGCCACGAGGTCCGGCTCTGGGACGAGACCTACGGCAAGCAGGGCGTCGTGGTCGCCCGCGACGGGCGGGCCATCGGGCTCAACCAGGAGCGGCAGGAGGACCTGTACGGCGGCTACCACGAGCGGGCCGTGACACGTGTCCCGCTGCTCGACGTGGTGGCCGTCTGCTCCACCCCGGACCCGCGGGCCGAGGCCGTCTGGTTCGCCTCGTTCGGCTTCGTCGCCCCGTCCTACGACGACCCCTGGTGGATCGGGCTGCGGGCCGGAGCGCAGTCCGGCGTGCTCGGCATCCACGCCGGCGGGATCGACGCCCGCAAACCGCGACCCGCGGACGACGTGCTCGGGACCGCGTACGAGGTCAAGATCGGGTTCGAGACCCCGGAACCGCTGGTCGAGCTGGACGAACGGCTCCGGACCGCCGGTCTTGAGCCGCTCACGATCACGGACGGACCGCAGCCGCGCATCCTGCTCACCGATCCGGACGGCGACGAGGTCCAGATCCATCCGGCGCCGGGAGACGACTCCTAGACTCGTCGGGGTGACGACCGGCTCGGCGACCGACCTGCTGGTGCTGCACGCTGTCCGGCTCCTCGGGATGGCGGACGATCACCAGGTCAGCGGCCGCTTCCGGCTCGATCAGGCCACCGTCGCCGAGCTGCTGCTGGATTTCCAGGCGTACGGCTGGGTCAGTCGGGTCGACTTCGCCGGGACCGGTGGCTGGACCCTGACCCTCCAGGGCAGGCTCCGGAACGAGGTCCAGCTGGCGGCGGAGCTGGCCGGCTCCGGAGCCGCAGCCGGGTGGCCGCCGTGCACAGCGACTTCGGTCCCGTCAACGCGAGGCTGCTGCGGGCGAGCACCGACTGGCAGCTGCGTCCGACCGCGTCGCAGCCGCTCGCTGCCAACGTGCACGACGACCCCGACTGGGACGCTCGGGTGTTCGCCGACCTGACGCTGATCGGCGAGGAGTTGGCCGTGCTCGAACCGCGGCTGACGTCGGCGCTGACCCGCTTCACCGGCTACCACGATCGTTTCGCCGGTGCGCTCGACCGCGTGCGGGCCGGTGACACGTCCTGGGTGACCAAGGTGCGCGAGGACTCCTGCCACACGGTCTGGATGGAGCTGCACGAGGATCTGGTCGCCACCCTCGGTCTGGAGCGCGGCGCGAGCTGAGCCGCGCCCGCCGAAGATCCGGGGCCGGAGGGCGGCAGACCGATGAGTTCGTCGACGGCTGTCGGTCTACGCCAGGGCAGGCACACCAGCGACCTCGGAGGCAGCAATGAGCACGGCACCGACGCAGCACCACCTCGACGCCAACGGCGGGCGGCTCTACTACGAGGTGCGCGGCTCCGGTCCGCTGCTGCTCGTGGTCGGGCAGCCGATGACCAGCGCCCCGTTCGGACCGCTGGCCGACGACCTGGCGGCTGACCACACGGTCGTCACCTACGATCCGCACGGGGTGGGGGCGAGCACCGTGGAGGACCCGTCACTGCCCATCACCCCGGCGGTCGAGGCCGACGACCTGGCCGCCCTGATCGACGCGCTCGGGCGCGGCCCCGCCGCCCTGCTGGGCTCCAGCGGAGGTGCAGTGGCGGGACTCGCGCTCGCCGTACGGCACCCGGACAAGCTCACGACCCTGATCGCCCACGAGCCGCCGGTGACCGAGCTGGTGCCGGACGCCGCTCCGGTGCAGGCGGAGATCGACCGCATCCAGGACGCCTTCCGCACCGGCGGCTCCGGCGCCGCGTGGGGTGCGTTCGCGTCGCTGGTGATGCACCGCGGGCCGGTCCCGACCGACGGGGTTCCCCCGGCCGCCTGGCCGCCGCCCGGCGCCGACGGGGACCCTCAGTCGACGGACGACCCCCAGAGCGGTGGCCCTGCGCCGGGCGACCAGGCGGGCGATCCAGGCACGGAAGGTCCCCCCGAGCCGTCGGCCAAGCAGCTGGCCGACGACGAGCTGTTCTTCCTGCGGATGCTGAAGCCCTTCACCAGCTGGTCGCCCGACGTCGAGGCCCTGCGGGACGGGCCGGTGACCGTCCGGGTGGCGGTGGGAGCCGATTCGGGCGAGGAGCTGGCGCGGCGCTCGGCGGAGGCGTTGGCCGCGCGACTCGGACAGACGGCGGTCGTGTTCCCCAGTCACCACGCCGGCTTCATGGAGGATCCGACCGGCTTCGCCGCCGCGGTGCGCGCGGTCCTGTCCGCCCCTTAGCGATCCGCCCGTCAGCGATTCGCCGTCAGCGACTCACCCGGCAGCGACTCGTGGCCGGGCCGGATGCTCCCTCACTGCGCGATCGGCCAGACTGGGCGCATGGCTGACTCGCGACGCTCGGTGCGGCGACGGTCCGGTCTGATGGACAAGATCGACTCGGCCTTCTTCGCCTTCGCCGGACTGGCCTCGCTGTGGCTGGCCTACCTGCTCATCCGCGAGGGCGTCCGTCCCGGTTGGCCGCTGCTGCTCCTGGTCGCGTTCTGGGTCCTGTTCACGTACCTGCTGCTCCCGCGGCTGCACCGGATCCTGACCCACATCTATGTTCCCGGCTACTTCATCGGCCGGACCCGCACGGGGGACGGGCTGCTCGGCGACCCGGTCAACCTCGCGCTCCTCGGGCACGAGGGTCAGGTGCACGCGGCGATGACCGCGGCGGGTTGGACGCTGGCCGACGACCTCGACGCCCGGTCCGGTCGGGCGATGGTGACCGCCACCGTGGCCCGCCGGAGCTATCCGCAGGCGCCGGTCAGCCCCCTGATGCTGTTCGACCGCCAGCAGGACTTCGCGTACCAGCAGGAGGTCGGCGGCAGCACGTCCCAGCGGCACCATGTGCGGTTCTGGCGCTGCCCGGAGGGATGGCTGCTGCCGGGCGGCTACGCGGCGGACTGGTTGGCCGCCGGGACCTACGACAAGAGCGTCGGCTTCTCGCTGTTCACCTTCCAGGTCACGCACAAGATCGAGGCCGACACCGACATCGAACGCGACTTCGTGGTCCGTACGGTGCTCGAGGGGTCACCGGTCGCGACCGTCCGGGTGATCAGGGACTTCTCCACCGGCTACCACTCCCGCAACGGCGGGGGCGACCTGATCCAGACCGACGGCGACCTGCCCGTCCTCGACCTCCGCACCGTGCCCGCCGACGTGCTCGCCCCCGCCGACGAGAGCGACAGCCGGGACAAGCGGCCCGCGCAGACCGTGTTCGGTGCCGCGACCGCGGTGGTGCGCGGACTGGTCACCCTCGGCACAGCCGTGGCAGTGGTCCTGATGCGCGACCAGGCCGAGCTGACACTCGACGGGGATCTGCAGGGTGTGTCCGAGCTGGTCGTCATCATCGTGGTCGCGGCGGTCATCGGTCTGTTCGGCCTGGTCGACATCCTGCTCGGCGTGGCCACGTTCGTGGGACGCAACTGGGCCCGGCTGACCCTGATGCTCTACTCGGTCTTCGCCACCACCAGCGCCTTCATCTCCAGCGTCACGGGAGTCGAGGTGGCAGGTCTGGCGCAGCTGCCCACGATCGCCGGCGGCACCCTCGTGCTGCTCGCGCTCTCCAGCCACCGAGCACGCGAGTTCGCCGTCCGCGGTCGGCACCAGGCCACGGCGCTGGGGACCCGGGTGCTCGACGAGATCACGCCCTGACGTGCCCGGACAACCGGGACCGGCGCTGGTCGGCGCCCTGGTCCTGCTGCTCGTCCTGGCCGTCGCCGTCTCCTGGTTCGGCGGTCTCCGACGACAGCGGCAGCTCGGCGGCGCGGCCCTGCGGGCCACGCTCCAGCTCGTCGTGGTCGCCCTCGTCATCACCGCGGTCCTCGGCCACATCCTCTGGTCGGTGCTGTTCGGCGCGTTCATGCTCGC
Source organism: Microlunatus aurantiacus (assembly GCF_039536605.1). Lineage (NCBI taxonomy): Bacteria > Bacillati > Actinomycetota > Actinomycetes > Propionibacteriales > Propionibacteriaceae > Microlunatus > Microlunatus aurantiacus. The sequence continues at coordinate 71,007 of NZ_BAAAYX010000013.1, read as the reverse complement.
TGTCGCCACCGTGACCTCCGCCCGCCGGATCGAGGCCCCCCGGGCCTGGCCGTGGGTCGGGCTGGCGATCGTGGCCGGAGTGCTGCCGACGCTGGCGATCGTCTTCGCCTCGGGTGCGGTGCCGTTCACTGGAGCGTCCCTGGTGCCGGTGGCGGGCATCATCATCGGCGGTGGCATGACCGCCTGCTCGCTGACGGGTCGGCGGGTGTTCGCCGCCCTGCGGGACGAGCTGGGAACGTACGAGGCCGGTCTGGCCCTCGGGTTGACCCGGCCGGAGGCGATCGACGAGGTGATCGCCCGACACCTGCCGGAGGCGCTCGTCCCCGGCCTGGACCAGACCCGCACGGTCGGTCTGGTGACGCTGCCGGGAGCCTTCGTCGGGGTGCTGCTCGGCGGCGGTACGCCGGTCCAGGCGGCCGCGGCCCAGCTGCTCGTGCTGATCGGTCTGCTCGCCACCCAGACGATCATCGTGGTCGTCGCGGCCCGGCTGGTGCGGTCCGGACGGCTGCTGCCGAGCGAGCTGCGAACCCACCTGCCCGACTAGCGCGGACCGCGGCTCACCAACCTCTGGCGCGCCACTCCTCAACGTGGCCGCGCTCGGCGCCGAGCGTCGTGCCGTCGCCGTGGCCCGGGTACACCACCGTGCTGTCGTCGAAGCGGTTGAACACCTTCGCCTGGAGGTCATCCATCAAGGAGGCGAAGTCCTCCGGGCTGTTCGTCCTGCCCGGACCGCCGGGGAACAGGCTGTCACCGGTGAACAGGTGCACCACGCCGTCGCCGCCGGTGAAGGCCAAGGCGATCGAACCCGGGGTGTGCCCGACCAGCCCGATGACCTCGAGCACGCCGTCGCCGACCGTCACCTCGTCGCCGTCCCAGGCGCCGGTCAGACCCTCGACCCAGGCGCCGGTGGCGATGGCGTCCACGTCGGGACGCCCGCAGACCAGGGTGGCGCCGGTCGCCTCGGCCACGGACGGCAGCGCCTGCCAGTGGTCTCCGTGCCGGTGGGTCGTGACGATCACCGCGACCGGGCGACCGTCGATCAGCGACAGCAGCCGGGTGTCGTCCTCGGCGGCGTCGATGAGCACCGAGCCGCCGTCCTCCGGGGTCAGCAGGTAGGCGTTGTTGTCCATCGGGCCGACGCTGATCTTGGTCAGCGTCACCTGGTCGGAGAGCGCCAGGGTGAGTGCGGGTCCGCCGGGCTCGACGTGGTCCCGGCCGCTCACCGGTGTGCTCCCGCCCACGTGCGGTCGATCTCGATCATGCCGGGTCCTCTCGTCGCGGGGTGGTCGTTCAGAGACCGGGGAGCACCAGGCCGTCGGTGCCGCTGACGGTGTCCGGTCCCGCCCGCCCGGTGAGCCAGCCGAGCAGCGCCGGCGAGGAGCCGGTGACCCGACGCGCGTCGCCGGAGCTGCCGAGCGTGGTGCGGAAGCCGGAGTCGCTGACCAGCTCCAACCGGGGGAACTCGTCCCGCGCCCCCAACCGGTAGGCCGACCACTCCAGCAGCCACTCGGCGGTCTCGGGGTCCACGTCGGACACCCCGAAGCCGATGTCCAGGTCGACGTGGTGCAGCACCACCTCGGTCAGTCGGGCGAGGGGGAGCAGCCGGGCGACGACGCGCTGTCCGCCGCGGAGCTCGACCTCGGTGTCCCAGGCGCTGCCCGACCCGTTCTCGGCCCCGTCGTCGTCGAGGCCGGCGAAGGCCTCGATGAGGCGCTCGGCACTGGTGTCCAGGTCGACCTGCAGCTCCAGCCCGGTGCGGCCGGCGCCCTGCTCGATCTCGTCCTCGCGAACCTGCGGGGAGGCGTACATCTCCTGGCGGGTGCCGGTCCGGGCCCAGTCCACCAGCCGTCCCAGGGCGTCGGCCTGCCGAGCCAGGTGGGTGGCGACGTGGCCGCGGGTCCAGCGGGGGAGACTGCTCGGCCCGCGCCAGGCGTCCTGGTCGACCCCGATCGTGTCGCCCAGCAGCCGCTGGGTCGAGACCGTCACCAACGCCCGCACCGCTGTCAGCTTGTCCGAGGCCTCACTCATGCCGCCAACTTATCCGTAGCCGCTCGATGCGCGTCGCTCAGGATTCCGCTCTGTCAGTGGGCGCACATAGCATCGTCGACGTGACTGACCAGATCGTCGTGCGCGGTGCGCGAGAGCACAACCTGCGCAACATCTCGCTGGAGCTTCCGCGGGATGCCCTCATCGTCTTCACCGGCCTCTCCGGGTCGGGCAAGTCGAGTCTCGCGTTCGACACCATCTTCGCGGAGGGCCAGCGACGGTACGTGGAGTCGCTGTCGGCCTACGCCCGGCAGTTCCTCGGGCAGATGGACAAGCCCGACGTCGACTTCATCGAGGGGCTGTCGCCGGCGGTCTCCATCGACCAGAAGTCGACCAGCCGCAACCCGCGGTCCACAGTGGGCACCATCACCGAGGTGTACGACTACCTCCGGCTGCTCTACGCGCGGGCCGGTCGCCCGCACTGCCCGATCTGTGGTGAGCCGATCAGCCGGCAGTCGCCGCAGCAGATCGTCGACCGGCTGATGGCACTGCCCGAGGGGACCCGCTTCCAGGTGCTGGCGCCGGTGATCCGGGAGCGCAAGGGGGAGTACGCAGAGCTGTTCCGCCAGCTCGCCTCGCAGGGTTTCGCCCGGGCCCGGGTGGACGGCGCGACGGTGATGCTGACCGATCCGCCCGTCCTGGACAAGAAGTACAAGCACTCCATCGACGTCGTCGTCGACCGCCTCGCGGTCAAGCCCACCGTCAAGCAGCGGCTCACCGACTCGGTGGAGACCTCGCTCGGGCTGACCCAGGGCATCGTCACCGTCGACTTCGTCGACCTCGACGCCAAAGACCCGATGCGGGAGCGGCGCTACTCCGAGAAGCTGGCCTGCCCCAACGACCACGACATCGCGATCGACGAGCTCGAGCCGCGGCAGTTCTCGTTCAACGGTCCCTGGGGTGCCTGCCCGGAGTGCTCGGGGCTGGGCACCCGGATGGAGGTCGATCCCGAGCTGCTCGTGCCCGACGACGAGAAGAGCCTGGACGAGGGGGCCATCGCGCCCTGGGCGTCGGCCCACGTGGCCGACTACTTCCAGCGGCTGATCGCCTCGCTGGCCGAGGAGACCGGCTTCAGCACCACGGTGCCCTGGCACTCGCTGCCGGCGGCGGCCAAGAAGGTCCTGCTGTTCGGGGTGCCCGGCCAGGTGCACGTCCGCTACCGCAACCGCTACGGCCGGGAGCGCAGCTACAACGCCAAGTACGAGGGCATCGTCCCCTACATCGAGCGGCGGCACGCCGAGGCCGAGACCGACACCTCCCGGGAGCGGTTCGCGGGCTACATGCGCGAGGTGCCCTGCACGGCCTGCCGCGGGGCCCGGTTGAAGCCGACCTCGCTGGCGGTCACCGTCGGGGACAAGAACATCGCCGAGGTCGCCTCGCTGTCCATCGACGAGGCAGCCACCTTCCTCTCCGGTCTGGAGCTGTCGGACCGGGAGAAGCAGATCGCCGAGCGGGTGCTCAAGGAGATCAACGAGCGGCTGAAGTTCCTGCTCGACGTCGGTCTGGACTACCTCTCGCTCAGTCGGCCGACCGCCAGCCTCTCGGGCGGCGAGGCGCAGCGGATCCGCCTGGCGACCCAGATCGGCTCCGGTCTGGTCGGGGTGCTCTACGTGCTGGACGAGCCGAGCATCGGTCTGCACCAGCGGGACAACCGCCGGCTGATCGAGACCCTGATCCGGCTCCGCGACCTGGGCAACACCCTGATCGTGGTCGAGCACGACGAGGACACGATCCGGGTGGCCGACTGGGCGGTCGACATCGGCCCGGGCGCCGGCGAGCACGGGGGCAACGTGGTCGTCTCCGGTCCGGTCTCGGAGCTGCTGGCCAGTGAGGAGTCGCTGACCGGCGCCTACCTGTCCGGCCGGCGGCAGATCGCCCTGCCCGGCCAGCGGCGACCGCGTCCCCGTGGCCGCGAGATCACCGTGCACCACGCCACCGAGCACAACCTGCAGGACGTGACGGTGAGCTTCCCGATCGGGCAGCTGATCGCGGTGACCGGGGTGTCCGGCTCCGGCAAGTCGACCCTGGTGAACTCGATCCTCTACAACGCCCTGGCCAAACGGATCTACAACGCCCGGGAGGTCCCCGGTCGGCACCGCTCGATCACCGGGGCCGACGAGATCGACAAGATCATCCACGTCGACCAGTCGCCGATCGGTCGGACCCCGCGGTCCAACCCGGCGACGTACACGGGCGTCTTCGACCACGTGCGCAAGCTGTTCGCCGAGACCCCGGAGGCGAAGGTCCGCGGTTATCAGCAGGGACGGTTCTCCTTCAACGTCAAGGGCGGCCGGTGCGAGAATTGCACCGGCGACGGCACGATCAAGATCGAGATGAACTTCCTCCCCGACGTGTACGTGCCGTGCGAGGTCTGCCACGGGGCGCGCTACAACCGGGAGACGCTGGAGGTGCACTACAAGGGCAAGACCATCTCCGAGGTCCTGGACATGTCGATCGAGGAGGGGGTCGAGTTCTTCGCCGCCCTGCCCGCCATCGCCCGGCACCTGAAGACGCTGAACGAGGTCGGGCTCGGCTACGTCCGACTCGGTCAGCCGGCCCCGACGCTGTCCGGCGGCGAGGCCCAGCGGGTGAAGCTGGCCAGCGAGCTCCAGAAGCGCTCCACCGGCCGCACGCTCTACGTGCTCGACGAGCCGACCACCGGACTGCACTTCGAGGACATCCGCAAGCTCCTCGGTGTGCTGGGTCGCCTGGTCGACAACGGCAACACGGTGGTGGTGATCGAGCACAACCTGGATGTGATCAAGACCGCCGACTGGCTGATCGACATGGGGCCGGAGGGCGGTTCCCGCGGTGGCACGGTGATCGGCGAGGGCACGCCGGAGCAGATCGCGGCCAACCCGCGGTCCTACACCGGCGAGTTCCTGCGTCCCATCCTCGAGGGGCGCGAGGTGCCGGTCGGACCGCACCAGCCGAGCCTGGTCGAGGCGCCGCGTCGGCCGCTGACCAAGGCGGCAGTGAAGAGAGCGGCGGCCGAGGCCAAGCGGACGGCGACGGCCGCGAAGAAGGCGGCGGCGAAGACCGCTGCCCAGGCTCCCGCGAAGAAGACCGTGGCCAAGCGCTCGCCGGCCAAGAAGACGGCCACGAAGACCGCGGCCCGGCGCTCGACGTCCGCGACGAGACTGGCCGGCTGAGCGGACGCTCAGGGGAGGCCGACGACGACACGCCGGCTTCCCCTCGGCGAGGGCATCCAGTTCATCCGTGCCGGAGGCGCGCGGTTGATCCGTGCCGGCCGTGACCTCAGGTGGTCAGGTTGGACGACACCTCGTCCACCACCTGCTGGCCGGCGTCCTTGGCCGAGGTCCGCCCGAAGAGCACCTCGGTGCTCAGCCGGGTCAGCACCAGGGGGAGGGTGCTGCCACCGGGCGGCACCACGATCGGTGTGGTGCCGAGCTCGGGCTCGATGTCGGCGATGAACCGGGCCACCGACTGCTGGGCCTCCGACAGCTTGGGCCTGATGGCCTCGAGCACCTCGGTGTTGGCCGGGATCCCGCGCTCGGCCAGGCAGATGTCGGCGCACTCCATCGAGTTGACCCACCAGTTGATCACCGCGACGGCGGCTTCGGGGTTGGACGAGCTGGCCGAGGCGGCCCAGAGCATCGCGGCCTTGTACCAGGCCTGCCGCTCCGTGGCCCGACCCGAACGGCTGGGGAAGCGCAGGATCCGCATCGTCTGGCCCGAGGCGTCGTTCACCGACTGGACCTGGTTGGACCAGTAGGGGCTGATGGCGGCGGTGCCGAGCACCAGGGCGCTCTGGTCGAGCGACTTACCCGCCTCCTCGCCGATCCGTGAGGCCGAGGGAAGGGCTTTGGCGTCGACGTAGCGCCTCATCAGGTCGAACCACTCGGCCACGTCGCCCGGCTCGAAGCCCAGACCGTTCTCGGTGAACAGCTCCTTGCCGTCCTGTCGCACGTAGGCCCCGAAGTAGGCGTCGCTGCCGAAGAAGGTGGTCATCCCGTAGACCTTGCCGCCGGTCCTCGAGGTCAGCTGCGCCGCCACCTCCAGGGCGTCCTCCCAGGTCCACGTGGTGTCGTCCGGCAGCTCGACCCCGGCCTCCTCGAACACGGCCGGGCTGGCCATCAGGATCGGGGTGTTGAGCCCGGCGTTCACCCCGTAGAGGGTGCCCTGGACCTGACCGGAGTCGGTGGTGCCCTGGGCGAACTTCGAGAGATCCAGGCCGTACTTCTCCAGCTCGAGCAGAGAGCCGCGCTGGGCGTACTCGCTGAGGTAACCGACCTCGTGCTGGATGACGTCGGGCATCGTCTTGCCGGCGGTCTGGGTGGCCAGCCGATCCCAGTAGCTCGCGAACTCGCCGGGCTGCGGACTGATCGTCACCCCGGGATTGGCTGTGGTGTACGCGGCGATCGCTGCGGTCGTGGCCTTGTCCCTGGTCGGGTTGCCCCACCAGGTCATCTGGAGGTCCGCCGACGTGGGGTCAGCCCCGCCGGGCGGCGCGGACGCGGGGCTGCACCCGGTCATCCCCAGGCCGGTCGCAGCCGCTGTCACCCCGGCGCCGATCAGGAACCGGCGCCGGCTCAGGGAGCTGGCGCGGGTGGTCGTGGTCTGGTCAGTCATCTGTTGCACTCCTCGTCGTTGATGGACCTGCAGCGCCGGACCGGGTCGGCCGGTCGGCGGGGGTCGGGGTCGGTCAACGCCCGAGGGCCTGGACCGGGGGGGTGGCCGAGCGGGGCTCGTCGACCAGCAGCCGCCAGGTGTCGGAGTCCTTGTCGTACCAGCTGACGTCGTCGCGGTGGTACTGCAGCGCATAGGCGACCCGCGGCTGGTCGGTGTGGTTGGTCCCCGAGCCGTGCACCGTCCAGCGGGTGAAGGCGACGGCGTCCCCCGCCCGCAGCCGGATCGGCAGGCAGGTCAACGGGTCCACGTCGACCTGCCGGTGGGTGTCGCCGTCGTCGCTGGGTCGCGAGTCGTGCTGTCGCCCGTGCGAGTCGGGCACGATCTGCAGGCACCCGTTCTCCGGGGTCATGTCGACCAGGGCGACCCAGATGTTCAACGACCCGGTGGCCGGCTCGTGCTGGGTGTAGTTGTTGTCCTGGTGGAAGTGCATCTCGCCACCGCCACCGCCGTTCTTGACTGCGGTGAAGGGGAGGTAGCGCACGGCAGGTCCGCCGATCAGGCGGGAGGCGACCGCGAGCGTGTCCGGGCCGTTGATCAGCCGGTCCAGAGCTGAGTCCGCCAGGTACTGGGAGCACTGCTGGAGCTTGTCCGCCGAGCCGTGGGCCGTGGTCAGCGACGCGCGCGGGGTGCCGTTGGCCTCGAGCACGGTCAGCACCTCCTCCCGGAGGAGGTCAGCGGCCGCGGGCGCGAGGAAGCCCGGCAGGGTGAGGTAGCCGTGGTCCTGGTAGAACCGCACCTCGCTGTCGGTCAGCAGCAGCGGACGTACCAGGGGCTCGTGCTCGAGGGTGGTCATGATCTCTCTTCCGTGAGGCGGTGTTCGTTCACTCTCCGGCAGCGGAGGAGCGGTGACCATGCACGTTGCGACCAGGTCTTTGCAGGATCGAACCAAGATCATGAGCCGGGATCCGAGGAGGTCACCACGGGGTCCGGTCACGTAGGGTCGTCTCTGTGGTCGCGGTCGGCGGGGCGTGGACGACGGACAGCACGGTGTTCTTGCACGGCGGGCACCGGGAGGAGTGCATCGACACCGTCGACAAGCAGTTCGGCTACCACACCGTCCAGCTGATGGCGCGCGGCTCGGTCGAGCTGTTCTACGGCACCACGCGCTACGAGATGGAAGGGCCGTGGCTGTGGCCGTGCTTCCCCGGACCGCGGATCCGCTTTCACGAGTGGCCCCGTGGACAGGCGTGGGAGCACCGCTGGCTGGCGGTGTCAGGCCCGCGGGTGGCGGACTGGGACGCGGCCGGGCTGTGGCCGCGGGCGCCGCTGCAGATCAGGCCCGACCAGACGGCGGGCTTCGTCGACACGCTGTCGGAGGCGATCAGGCTCTCTCGCCGACCGGAACGCCGGGCCCGGCTGCGGGCGGCCAACGTGCTGGAGCGCTTCCTGCTCGACTGGGCCGACGAGCGGAACAGCACCGACCCGGACGCGCCCTCCTGGCTCCCTCACGTCCTGTCGGTGCTGGCCAGCACGCACCAGCCCGACTACCGGGCGGTGGCGCAGGAGGTGAACATGTCGTTGAGCACGCTGCGCCGGCGGTTCCGGCAGGCGACTGGTGGCTCGTTGCACGACTACCACCTGGAGTCGCGAGTCCTCTCCGCCCAGCGACAGCTGGAGCTCTCGGACGATCCGATCAAGGTCGTGGCCGAGCGGCTGGGTTACCGGGACGTCTTCTACTTCACCCGCCAGTTCAGCCAGCGGGTCGGCGTCAGCCCCGCCGAGTTCCGCCGGGCGCGCGCCCGGGCCGATGACGAGGTCGGTTGATGAGGCGAGCCTTCACAGGCTCCTGACAGAGTCGGTTGGTTGAATCGTCATCCAACGAGCTACCCCGACCCCCTACGAGGAGCCCTCATGTCGACGACCACGCCGACCCCAACCGCTGAGGCGACGCCGCCCGCGACCACGACCGCCACCATGCCGACCACCTGCTGTGGACGCCGTACGGTGCTGCGGGCCGCCGGTCTGGTGGCCCTGTCCGGCGGGGCCGTCGCCCTGGCCGCCTGCAGCGCGGACTCCGCCACCACCGCACCGAGCGCCGGCGCCACGTCGGCTGAGCCCTCGGCGGCGGAGTCGTCCGCCGCTGCCTCACCCAGCGAGTCCGCCGCCAGCCCGTCGGCGGACGCCAGCAGCCAGGCGCCGGCCGGCACCACCGTGGCGATCTCCGAGGTGACCGTGGGCGGTGGCCTCGTGGTGGACGAGAAGTACGTCGTCACCCAGCCCAAGGACGGCGAGTTCAAGGCGTTCAGCGCGATCTGCACCCACCAGGGCTGTCCGGTCGGCTCGGTCGAGGACGGCGTGATCGTCTGCCCGTGCCACAACAGCCACTTCGACATCACGAGCGGCGACCCGGTCAGCGGCCCGGCCCAGGAACCGCTCCCGGCGGTCGAGTTCGTCACCTCCGGCGACTCGATCGTCATCACGGGCTAGTCAGTGACGACAAGCACCGAGTGACGACCAGCACTGTCCGGAAGTCCGCCTAGGCTGGCGACGTGCCACCCCGCGTCTCCTACCGTCCGGCTCCGGGATCGATTCCGGAGCAGCCGGGGGTCTACCGGTTCTCCGACGCGGACAACCGGGTCATCTACGTCGGTAAGGCCAAGAGCCTGCGGTCCCGGCTGAACTCCTACTTCGGTGACCCGGGTGGGCTGCACTACCGCACCCGGACCATGGTGCAGAGCGCGGCCAAGGTGGAGTGGACCGTGGTCCAGACGGAGACCGAGGCGCTCCAGCTCGAGTACTCCTGGATCAAGGAGTTCGACCCCCGGTTCAACGTCAAGTACCGGGACGACAAGTCCTACCCCTGGCTGTGCGTCACGCTGTCCGAGGAGTTCCCCCGGGTGATGGTGGGCCGTGGCCCCAAGCGCAAGGGCAACCGCTACTTCGGTCCCTACTCCCACGCCTGGGCGATCCGGGAGACCGTGGACCAGCTGCTCCGGGTGTTCCCGATGCGGTCCTGCCGCCCGGGGGTGTTCAAGAACCACCAGCAGATCGGCCGTCCCTGCCTGCTCGGGTACATCGGCAAGTGCGCGGCCCCCTGCGTCGGCAAGGTCGACGCCGCGGAGCACCGTGAGATCGTCGAGGACTTCTGCTCGTTCATGGCCAGCGACGGGACCGCGTACGTGAAGCGGCTGGAGACGCAGATGCGTCAGGCGAGCGACGAGCTGGAGTTCGAGCGGGCGGGCCGGTTGCGCGACGACATCGGCGCCCTGCAGAAGGCGATGGACCGCAACGCCGTCGTGTTCGAGGACCGCACCGACGCCGACGTGATCGCGCTGTCGGAGGACCCGCTCGAGGTGGCCGTGCAGATCTTCCACGTCCGCGGCGGGCGGATCCGCGGTGAGCGCGGTTGGGTCGCCGACCGGATGGACGACGGCGGGACGGACTCCCTGATCGAGGCCTTCCTGCTGCAGCTGTACGACGAGGTCGATCCCGCGGACCCCGACCCGAGCGCGGTGCCGCGGGAGATCCTGGTGCCGGTGCTGCCCACCTCGCTGGAGTCGCTGACCGAGCTGCTGACCCAGAAGCGCGGCTCGATCGTCCGCATCCGGGTGCCGCAACGCGGCGACAAGCGCGTCCTGATGGAGACCGTCACGCGCAACGCCGGGGAGGCGTTGATCCGGCACAAGACCAGCCGGGCGGGCGACCTGTCGACCCGGAACCGGGCACTGGAGGAGATCCAGGAGGCCCTCGAGCTGCCGACCGCACCGCTGCGGATGGAGTGCTACGACATCTCGAACCTGCAAGGCACCGAGGTGGTCGCCTCCATGGTGGTGTTCGAGGACGGGCTGCCGCGCAAGAGCGAGTACCGCCGCTTCGTGATCCGCTCGGTCGACGGCCAGAACGACGTGGCCGCCATGCACGAGGTGATCACCCGGCGGTTCCGCCGGCTGCTCGACGACCAGCGCTCGGCCGGCAGCAGCACCGGGAGCGGTCCGGTCGACGGCACCGACGGTGAGGGGCCGCTGCTCATCGACCCGACCACCGGCGCGCCCCGCCGGTTCGCGTACGCGCCGGCGCTGGTGGTCGTGGACGGTGGGCCACCGCAGGTCGCCGCCGCGGCGGCAGCCATGGACGAGCTCGGCATCCACGACGTCGCCCTCTGCGGTCTGGCCAAGCGGCTGGAGGAGGTGTGGCTGCCCGACAGCGACGTGCCGGTCATCCTGCCCCGCACCAGCGAGGGCCTCTACCTGCTGCAACGGCTCCGGGACGAAGCCCACCGGTTCGCGATCACCCACCACCGCTCGCGGCGGAGCAAGTCGATGGTGGAGTCGCTCCTCGACGACGTCCCCGGGCTCGGCGAGGTGAGGCGGAAGACGCTGCTGACCCACTTCGGGTCGCTGCGCAAGCTCCGGGCGGCGAGCGTCGAGGAGATCGCCCAGGTGCCCGGTTTCGGTCCGGTCCTCGCCTCGGCGATCAAGGCACAGCTCGACCGGGCGCCGGCCCGCGAGTCGGTGAACACGGCCACCGGCGAGATCATCCCGTCCTGACGGGATAATGATCCGGTGAGTAGTGATGCAGTCGTCCCGGCCGACGGGGAACGGGAGGTCCAGGAGTCGCCGGACGGTCCGGGTCCCGAGCCGTCGTTGCGACTCGTGGTGGTCACCGGCATGTCCGGGGCGGGGCGATCGACGGCGGCGAACGCGCTGGAGGATCTCGGCTGGTACGTGGTGGACAACCTGCCACCCACGGTCCTGCCCGAGGTGTGCACCCAAGCCAAGGAGAACGGCATCCACCGGCTCGCGGTCGTCCTGGACGTCCGCACGCGGTCGTTCTTCGAGCAGCTGCCGACGATGTTCACCGAGCTCGCCGCGGCCGGCACCATGCCGGAGATCCTCTTCCTGGAGGCCGCCGACGACGTGATCGTGCGCCGCCAGGAGTCGGTGCGCCGACCGCACCCGCTGCAGGGTGACGGCCGGCTGCTGGACGGCATCACCCGGGAGCGGGAGACCATCGCCACCCTGCGCGCGGCAGCGGACCTGGTGATCGACACGTCCTCGATCAACATCCACCAGCTGAGCTCGCGGGTCGCGCACGCGTACGGGGACTCCGCCGACGACGCCCTCCGCGTCACGGTGGTCTCGTTCGGCTTCAAGAACGGCATCCCGGTGGACGCCGACCTGGTCGTGGACGTCCGCTTCCTGCCCAACCCGCACTGGGTCCCCGAGCTGCGGCCGCAGACCGGACTCAGCGCACCGGTCCGGGACTACGTGCTCGCGCAGGACGGAGCCGACGAGTTCCTGCAGCGGCTGCAGGAGCTGCTCCAGGTCACCACCCAGGGCTACATCACCGAGGGCAAGCGCTTCGTCACGGTCGCGATCGGGTGCACCGGCGGCAAGCACCGCAGCACGGCGATGGCCGAGGAGTTCGGCCGACGGCTGCGTCAGGTGGGCCTGGCGACCAAGGTGCTGCACCGCGACGTGGGCCGAGAGTGATCCGATGACCAGGCCCGGTCAAGGACGACCGCCCCGCCGCACCACCCGTCCGACCCTCGGTCTGGGTCCGGTCGCGCTCCCCGCCGTGGTGGCGTTCGGCGGTGGTCACGGGCTGTCCGCGTCGTTGAGCGCACTCCGCCGGGTCACCGACCGGTTGACCGCGATCGTCACGGTGGCCGACGACGGGGGCTCCTCGGGTCGGCTGCGGGACGAGCTGAACTGCCTCCCACCGGGCGACCTGCGGATGGCCCTCGCGGCCCTGTGCGGGGACGACGAGTCCGGTCGGACGTGGGCGGACGTGCTGCAGTTCCGGTTCCCCGGCGAGGGTGATCTCGCCGGGCACGCGATCGGCAACCTGCTCATCGCCGGGCTCTGGGAGCGTCTGGGCGACCCCATCGCCGGCCTCGACATGGTCGCGCGGCTGCTGGGTGCCGAAGGCCGGGTGCTGCCGATGGCGGCGGTGCCGCTGGGGATCGTGGCCGAGGTCATCGGTCTCGACCCCCGGGCCCCCGACGAGGTCTCGACCGTGCACGGCCAGGCCCAGGTGGCCAAGACCACCGCGGAGGTGCGGGCCGTGCACCTCGTCCCGAGCGACCCGCCGGCCTGTCCCGAGTCGATCCAGGCGGTGCAGGAGGCCGACTGGGTGGTGCTCGGTCCGGGATCGTGGTTCACCTCGGTGATCCCGCACCTGCTGGTACCCGAGCTCGCCGACGCGATCTGCACCACCCCGGCCAGGCGGCTGCTGACCCTCAACCTCGAGCCGGCGGGGGAGACCGCCGGGTTCACCGCCGCCCGGCACGTGGAGCTGCTGGCCGAACACGCCCCGGACCTGCGGTTGGACGCGGTCCTGGCTGACCAGCGGTTCGCGTCGGACGACCCCCACCTCGCGGCCTGGGCGACCTCGCTGGGCGCCGAGCTGGTGGTGGCCGACCTCGGCGTCCGCGACGGGTCCCCCCGGCACGACCACCTCCGGCTGGCGTCGGCGTACGCGGAGATCATGGGCGTCTGACGGCGCGCTGAACCGGACCACCGCCGCTGCCGGGTCCGCACACCCGCCCGCACGACAGAGGCGACCGGTCGTCGTCAAGTCACCGTGGGGGCCGAGGCGGGCTCGTAGCCGTGGCAAGATGCTCGGATGGCGATGACGGCGCAGGTGAAGGCGGAGCTGGCGACGGTTAAGGTGACCCGACCGAGCAACCGCAAGGCCGAGATCGCTTCCACACTGCGGTTTGCGGGCGGTCTGCACATCGTCAGCGGCCGGATCGTGATCGAGGCCGAGCTGGACACCGGCGCGGCCGCCCGGCGGCTGCGGACCGAGGTCGGCGACGTGTTCGGCCACGACTCCGAGCTGGTCATCGTCAGCGGCTCGGGCATCCGGCGGGGCACCCGGTACGTGGTCCGGGTGATCAAGGACGGCTCGGCGCTGGCCCGGCAGACCGGTCTGGTCGACGGTCGCGGCCGCCCGGCCCGCGGACTGCCCGCCCAGATCGTCAGCGGCAGCCTCGGTGACTGCGAGGCCGCCTGGCGCGGGGCGTTCCTGGCCCACGGGTCGCTCACCGAACCGGGTCGCTCGATGGCCCTGGAGGTCACCTGCCCGGGCCCGGAGGCGGCGTTGGCCCTGGTCGGAGCCGCCCGCCGGCTGGGGATCGGGGCCAAGGCCCGCGAGGTCCGCAACATCGACCGGGTGGTGATCCGCGACGGGGACGCGATCGCCGCGCTGCTCACCCGGATGGGTGCCCACGACTCGGTGCTGATCTGGGAGGACCGCCGGATGCGCCGCGAGGTGCGCGCCTCGGCCAACCGGCTGGCCAACTTCGACGACGCCAACCTGCGCCGGTCCGCCCGAGCCGCGGTGGCCGCCGGCGCCCGGGTCGAGCGGGCGCTGGAGATCCTCGGCGAGGACGTGCCGGACCACCTCAAGGCCGCCGGGGTGCTGCGGATCGAGAACAAGCAGGCGAGCCTGGAGGAGCTGGGGCAGCTGCACAACCCGCAGCTCACCAAGGACGCCGTGGCAGGTCGGATCCGTCGGCTGCTGGCCACGGCCGACAAGCGGGCCGTCGAGCTGGGGATCCCGAACACCGAGGCCGGTCTCAGCGCCGACCTGCTCGACGACGGCGACTGAGCCGCCGGGTCGCCACACCACTCCTGCAACAGGTTCGATACCACCTCCACGACAGGGCTCCCCGGACCGGGTGAGACGAACGAACCACCGTTGGTGGCCCCGGCCAGGTTCGTTATGGTGGGACACGGCTCCCGATGACTGGGGCCGTTCCTGACCTGAGGAGAAGGCACGTATGACCGTACGAGTGGGAATCAACGGCTTCGGCCGGATCGGCCGGAACTTCTTCCGCGCCGCGCTCGCCTCCGGCGCTGACATCGAGGTAGTGGCCGTCAACGACCTGACCAGCAACGCCAGCCTGGCGAACCTGCTGAAGTACGACTCGATCCTGGGCCGGCTGCCCGGAGACGTCGTCGCCTCCGACACCGACATCTCGGTCGACGGCAAGTCGATCCGGGTCTTCGAGGAGCGCAACCCCGCCGACCTGCCCTGGGGTGACGTGGGCGCGGACATCGTGATCGAGTCCACCGGCATCTTCACCGACGCGACCAAGGCCAAGGCCCACATCGACGGCGGCGCCAAGAAGGTCATCATCTCCGCCCCGGCGAAGAACGAGGACCTGACCGTCGTGCTCGGCGTCAACGACTCGCTGTACGACCCGGCGCTGCACAACATCATCTCCAACGCGTCCTGCACCACCAACTGCCTCGGCCCGATGGCCAAGGCGCTGAACGACTCGGTGGGCATCGTCAAGGGTCTGATGACCACGATCCACGCCTACACCCAGGACCAGAACCTGCAGGACGGTCCGCACAGCGACCCGCGTCGCGCCCGTGCCGCCGCGCTGAACATGGTCCCGACCTCCACGGGTGCGGCCAAGGCCATCGGCCTGGTGCTGCCCGAGCTGAAGGGCAAGCTGGACGGCTTCGCCATCCGTGTTCCCACCCCGACCGGCTCCGCCACCGACCTGACGTTCCAGGCCGGCAAGGAGACCTCCGTCGAGGAGATCAACGCCGCCATCAAGGCAGCGGCGGACGGCAAGTACCTGAAGTACAGCGAGGCGCCGCTGGTGTCGACCGACATCGTCACCGATCCGGCCTCCTGCATCTTCGACGCGCCGCTCACCAAGGTGTCGGGTGACCTGGTCAAGGTCATCGGCTGGTACGACAACGAGTGGGGCTACTCCAACCGCCTGGTCGACCTCGTCGGTCTGGTCGGCAAGTCCCTCTGATCAACAGCGCCGGAGCCGGGTCGGTCCGACCAGTCACTGGTCGGGCTGCCCGGCTCCCGCGCGCTGGGGACCGGGGGCCCCGGTTCCTGCTCGACCTCGTGAGGGTGCTCACCCTCGTGAACGCGTACGGCTGCTGGAGGCATCGTGAAGTCGGTTGCTGATCTTGGCGACTTGCAGGGCAAGCGGGTTCTGATCCGCTGCGACATGAACGTCCCGTTGGATGGCGCTGAAACATCGCCTGACTCCGTCAGGACGATCACCGACGACGGTCGGATCAGGGCGTCACTGCCCACCCTCAACCAGCTCCGGGAAGCCGGGGCGAAGGTGATCATCCTCGCTCACCTGGGCCGGCCCAAGGGCGCGCCGGAGGCCAAGTACTCCCTGGCCCCGGCCGCGCAGCGGCTGTCGGAGCTGCTGGGGGCCGAGGTGCGCCTGGCCACCGACACCGTCGGGCCCTCGGCGACCGAGACCGTGGCCGCGCTGGCCGACGGCGACGTGGCCATGCTGGAGAACGTCCGGTTCGAGCCGGGCGAGACCTCGAAGGACGAGTCCGAGCGGGCCGCGCTGGCCGACCGGTACGCCGCCCTGGGCGACGTGTTCGTGTCCGACGGCTTCGGCGTGGTGCACCGCAAGCAGGCCTCGGTCTACGAGCTGGCGAAGCGGCTGCCCAGTGCGGCGGGCTCGCTGGTGGAGAACGAGGTCGAGGTGCTGAAGCGCCTGACCCAGGACCCCGCGCGACCGTACGTGGTCGTGCTCGGCGGCGCCAAGGTCTCCGACAAGCTCGCCGTGATCGCCAACCTGATCAAGACCGCCGACACGCTGGTGATCGGCGGCGGCATGCTCTTCACCTTCCTGGCCGCGCAGGGCTACCCGGTGGGCAAGAGCCTGCTGGAGGCCGACCAGATCGAGGCGGTCAAGGGCTACCTGAACGAGGCGGCGTCCGGCGGCAAGCAGATCGTGCTGCCCTCCGACATCGTCGTCGCGCCGGAGTTCAAGGCCGACAGCCCGGCCACCGTGGTGGCGGCCGACGCCATCCCGGACGACGAGCTGGGTCTGGACATCGGCCCGGAGTCGGCCAAGGTGTTCGCCTCGGTCGTGGCCGGGGCCAAGACGGTGTTCTGGAACGGTCCGATGGGCGTGGCCGAGTGGGAGGCGTTCGCCGGCGGGACCAAGGCGGTCGCTCAGGCGCTGACCGAGGTCGACGGCCTGTCAGTGGTCGGCGGCGGCGACTCGGCCGCCGCGGTCCGACACCTCGGCTTCGCCGACGACGACTTCGGTCACATCTCGACCGGTGGCGGCGCCAGCCTGGAGTACCTCGAAGGCAAGACGCTGCCCGGTGTGGCAGTCCTGGAAGAAGGAGAAGGCGCATGAGCCGCAAGCCGTTGATGGCCGGTAACTGGAAGATGAACCTGAACCACGTCGAAGCCGTGGGGTTGGTGCAGAAGCTGGCCTGGACCCTGGAGGACAAGAAGCACGACCCCGCCAGGAGCGAGGTCGTGGTGCTGCCGCCGTTCACCGACCTGCGGACGGTGCAGACCCTCGTCGAGGGCGACCGGCTGGAGCTCGCGTACGGCGCCCAGGACGTCTCGCCGCACCTGTCGGGGGCCTACACCGGCGACATCTCCGCGGACATGCTGGTCAAGCTCGGCTGCTCGTACGTGGCCGTCGGCCACTCCGAGCGCCGGGAGTACCACCACGAGACCGACGCCGTGGTCAACGCCAAGGCCGCGCAGGCGCTGAACCGCGGGCTGATCCCCATCGTCTGCGTCGGTGAGGGCCTGGAGGTCCGCAAGGCCGGCGAGCACGTGCCGTACACGCTGGCCCAGGTCGCCGGCTCCCTGGCCGAGCTGACCGCCGACCAGCTGGCCAAGGTCGTCATCGCGTACGAGCCCGTCTGGGCCATCGGCACCGGTGAGGTCGCCACCCCCGAGGACGCGCAGGAGGTCTGTGGCGCGATCCGCGGCTGGCTGACCGAGCACCACGGTCAGGCGGTGGCCGACCAGGTCCGGGTGCTCTACGGCGGCTCGGTCAAGGCCAACAACGTGGCGTCGATCATGGACAAGCCGGACGTTGACGGCGCCCTGGTCGGCGGCGCGAGCCTGAACGTCGACGAGTTCTCGGCGATCGCCCGGTTCTACGACCTGCCCAGCCTGTGATCGACCCGGTGGGGCCCGTCCGCGGGTTCTTCCGGACCGCACTCGGTGAGTTAGGCTAGCCCGCGTGATTTCGGGACCAATCGTGATGATGACCACACCGATCTTGATCTTCTCGATCGTGTTGGTCCTCACCAGCGTCGTCCTGTCCCTGTTCGTGCTCATGCACAAGGGACGGGGCGGCGGCATGTCTGACCTGTTCGGCGGCGGCATGTCGACGTCGATGGGCGGCGCCTCCGTCGCGGAGAAGAACCTCGACCGGCTGACGATCATCGTGTCGGTCATCTGGCTGGCGTGCATCGTCGCGCTCGGCCTGCTCTACAAGCTCGGCGCCTGAGGCGCGAGCGGACGCGAGTCCGTGAGATGGATCCGGACGCGAGTCCGAGCGTGTGATCCCATAAGGGTGACGTGACGAGGAAGGACGCAGGGTGACTGGTGGAAGTGCCATCCGCGGCAGCCGGGTAGGTGCCGGCCCCATGGGGGAGGCCGAACGGGGCGACGCCGCTCCTCGGCTGTATGTCTCCTACTACTGTGCGCACGGCCACGAGACCCGGCCCGCGTTCGCCGCGGACGCCCAGGTCCCGGAGACCTGGGACTGCCCTCGGTGCGGCCTGCCGTCCAACCTGGACTCCACGAACCCCCCGCCGCCGCCGAAGATCGAGCCGTACAAGACGCACCTCGCGTACGTGAAGGAGCGCCGCTCCGACGCGGAGGCGGCCGACATCCTGAAGGAAGCGCTCCAGGCGCTCCGTGACCGGCGTGCGGCCGGCGAGGTCATCTACTGATCCACTGAGTGGGGATTCGTCACCGACGACGGTGACGAATCCCCATCCACAGGGCCGGACCGCCGTCGAGCGGTGTCCACAGTTCTGCGCGCACCCCGGTCGAATCGGGCTGACGTCCTCAGTGTGAAGACATGCACCGTCGCATCGACCCACCCCCGGAGCTCCTGGCCCTGGCCGCCGCGCAGAGCGGTGTCATCAGTGGCGACCAAGCCGTGCAGCTCGGCTTCCCGCTGCGCGGTGTCGACCGCCTGGTGGCTCAGCAGCACTGGCGGCGCCTGACCCCCGGCGTCTTCTCGTTGGGTCCGGCTGCCCCTGGCTGGCACGGCCTCGCCTGGGCCGGCATCCTGCTCGGCGGCGACCGGGCTCGGCTCGGTTTCGCGGCCGCCGGGCACCTCTGGGGGCTGATCGAGGAGGCGCCGCGCCCGCTGACCGTCCTCGTCCCGACGAGTCGGCGGGTCTCGCGGGGTGCCGACTGGCTGATCCGGCGCGAGCGGGACACCACACGTGATCGCCGCAGTCCGGGGTCGCCACCCCGCACCACCATCGAGGACACCGTGGTCGACCTCTGCCGGGAGATCGAGGCCACCAGGGTGCTTGACCTGGTGACCCGGGCCGTGCAGGGCCGGTCGACGACAGCTCGGCGGTTGCTCGCCTGCGTCGAGCGGCGGGAGCGGGTCAGCCACCGCCGTCTGCTGCGCGACGTCCTCGGCGACGTGGCCGTAGGCGCCCAGTCGGCCCTCGAGCTGCGCTACCTGCGAGACGTCGAGCGCGCCCACGGCCTGCCGACGGCCACGCGCCAGGCACGAGCACGCCGAGGCGGTGCCTATCGCGACGCCCGCTACGACGAGTACGCCACGATCGTCGAGCTCGACGGTGGGATCCACGGCCGAGCACGGGAGCGGCTGCGGGACTCGCGTCGCGACAACGCCGCCCTGCTCGACGGCGAGGTCACGCTGAGGTACGGGTGGGCCGACGTCACCGAGCGGTCGTGCCTGGTCGCCCGGGAGGTGGCCGCCGTGCTCATCGCGCGCGGCTGGAACGGTCTGCCGACACGGTGTCCACGGTGCCGAGCGGATCTGTGGTCGTGGTGACGTCACGAACGCCGATCACCTGGTCCGGCGAGCCGTCAGAGAACGCCGCGCGAGACCAGGTTCGGCGGCAGGTCCGCGGCGGCGTCGCGGTCCAGCAGCCAGAGAGTCCGCTCCCGCCCGTGGGCGCCGGCGGCGGGGACCTGCAGCGGGCCGGCGCCGGAGAGCGCCAGTCGGGCTGCGGCGGCCTTGTCCGCGCCGGTCACGCAGAACCACACCTCGGCGGCCGAGTTGATCACCTCGAGCGTCAACGACGTACGCTCCGGCGGCGGCTTCGGGGACGCACGGACCGGGATGACCCTCCCGTCGGCGTAGGAGGACGGGTGCTCGGGGAACAACGAGGCGACGTGGCCGTCCGGTCCCATCCCCAGCAGGCAGATGTCCAGGGCCGTGTGTCCCAGCTCGGCCTCGTAGGCCTCGGCCGCCCCGTCGAGGTCCAGCCCGTCGCCGGAGGCCGGCATCGGGTGCACGCGCGTGAGGTCGAGGGGCAACGTGGACAGGGCCGACAGCGCCTGCCGGGCGTTGCGGTCGTCGTCATCGGCGGGCACGAACCGCTCGTCGCCCCACCAGAGCCCGATCCGGCTCCAGTCCACGGCCGAGCTGCGGCCCTCCTGGCCCATCCGCTGGTAGGCCTGGGTGGCGATCCGGCCGCCGGTCAGGGCGATCTCGGGGATGCGGGGCTCACGCTGGATCTCCAGCAGGCGCGACATCAGCCGCGCGGCCAGCGCCTCCGCGACCGCATCGGCACTGCTGTGGACGAGGACCTCGGCGGCAACCACGGCTCAGTCCCCCCCGGTTCCGGCGGTCTTCGTGGCCGCCCGCTTCCGCGCCGGCGCCTTCGTCGCCGGCACCGACTTCCGGGCCGGTGTCGACTTCTTCGCCGGTGCGGCCTTGGCGGCTGGGGTCTTCTTGGCGGCCGGGGTGTTCTTGGTGGCCGTCTTCGTCGCCGCCTTGGTGGCCGAGCGCCCCGGCAGGGTCTCGGTCGCTACCGCGCGGGTGCTGGCCGCCTTCTTCGCCGATGGGCGGGCTGCCGCGGTGCGGGCGGGGGATGCCCCGTCCTGGTAACGCTGAAGTGCCAGCAGCGCGTGAGCGTAGACGTCGTCGTCGTCCATCCGCCGGAGCTCCTCGGTGATGAGGTCCGTGGTGTCCCGACGCTTCAGGGCGACCAGGCGCTCGGGCTGACCCGGCACCGTGTACGAGGCCAGCAGACCGTCGGAGCGGGTGATAGCGATGTCACCGGCCGCCGTGGCCATCCGCACCGCCGTCATGCCCGGTCCGGCGGTGATCTTCCGCGTGACCTTCACCTTCAGACAGGACTGCAGCCAGGCCGCGAGCAGGTCGGCCGACGGGCTGTTCCGCTCCGCCTCGACCGTCGCCCCGAGGATCTTGGCCGGGTACTGGTCGAGGGCGGCGGCCAGCAGCGCCCGCCAGCGGGTCAGCCGCGTCCAGGACAGGTCGGTGTCCCCGGGTTGGTAGTCCCGGGCCCGCGCCCGGAGCTCGGCCAGGGGCCGCTTCGCGGCCGCGGCGTCGGTGACGCGGCGGACCGACAGCGAAGCGAGCTCGTCGTTGACCCCCTGAGCCGGCGCCTTGCCCGGCCACCAGATGACGACGGGGGAGTCCGGGAGCAGCAACGGCCGGACCACCGACGCCGGGTGTGAGGCCAGCGGTCCGCGCATCCGCAGCACCACGACCTCCCCGGGCGTCCCCTCGCCGATCCGGAGCTCGGCGTCCAGGCTGGCCGTGCGACCGGTGGCCGTCACGATGAGCAGGATCCGGGCGGGGTGCTCCCGGCCGGACTCCATCGCCGCCTGGAGGGCCGACTCGTACTCCTTCTCCTCGCAGACCACGAGCAGGGTCAGCACCATGCCCATCGTCGGGCTGCCGGCGTTCCGCCGGGCCCGCAGCAGGGCGGCGGAGATCTTGGCGGTGGTGGTCTCAGGCAGAGCGATGATCATGGACGCCTCCAGACGTGGCCGTCGCGGGCGAGCATCTCGTTGGCGCAGGTGGGCCCCCAGCCGCCGGGCTCGTAGTCCTCCGGCGGGGTGTCCAGACTCGCCCAGTAGTCCAGGATCGGGTCCAGGATCTGCCAGGACAGCTCGACCTCCTCGTGCTGCGGGAAGAGCGGCGGGTCACCGAGCAGCACGTCCAGGATCAACCGCTCGTACGCCTCCGGGGAGGACTCGGTGAACGAGCCGCCGTACGCGAAGTCCATGTTCACCTCGCGGATCTCCATCTGGGTCCCGGGCACCTTGGCCCCGAACCGCAGCGTCACGCCCTCGTCGGGCTGGATCCGCAGGACCAGGGCGTTGTAGCCGAGCTCCTCGGTGTCGGTGGCCGTGAACGGCAGGTGCGGCGCGCGCTTGAAACCGAGCGCGATCTCGGTCACCCGTCGGGCCAGCCGCTTGCCGGTCCGCAGGTAGAACGGCACGCCGGCCCAACGCCGGTTGTCGATGTCGACCCGGATGGCGGCGTACGTCTCGGTCGTGGTGCTGGCCGGGATCCCCTTCTCCTCCAGGTAACCGGCCACCTTGGCCCCGCCCTGCCAGCCACCGCGGTAGCGACCGCGGGCCGTGTGCAGGTCCATCCGCTCCGGCGGTCGGGCCGCCGCGAGCACCTTCTGCTTCTCCGCCCGGAGCTGAGCCGCCTCGAACGAGGTGGGTTCCTCCATGGCGGTCAGCGCCAGCAGCTGGAGCAGGTGGTTCTGGATCACGTCGCGCGCGATGCCGATGCCGTCGAAGTAGCCGGCGCGGCCGCCGATGCCGATGTCCTCGGCCATCGTGATCTGCACGTGGTCGACGTAGTTGTTGTTCCAGACCGGCTCGAACAGCTGGTTGGCGAAGCGCAGCGCCAGCAGGTTCTGGACGGTCTCCTTGCCCAGGTAGTGGTCGATCCGGAACACCGAGGACGACGGGAAGACGCTCGAGACGACCCGGTTGAGCTCGCGGGCGCTGGCCAGGTCATGACCGAACGGCTTCTCGATCACCACCCGGCTCCACTGTCCGGACTGCTGCTCGGCCAGACCGTGCTCACGGAGCTGGTCGACCACGGTCTGGAACAGTCCCGGCGGGATGGAGAGGTAGAACGCGTGGTTGCCGCCGGTGCCGCGGGCCTCGTCCAGCTCGGAGATGGTGTCCCGCAACCGACGGACGGAGTCGTCGTCGCCGATCTCACCGGGCACGAACCGGATCCCCTCGGAGAGCTGCTTCCAGACCTCCTCCCGGAACGGCGTGCGGGCATGCTGGCGGACCGCGTCGTGCACGATCTTGGCGAAGTCCTGGTGCTCCCACTCCCGGCGGGCGAACCCGACGAGGGCGAAGCCGGGCGGCAGCAGACCGCGGTTGGCCAGGTCGTAGACCGCCGGCATCAGCTTCTTGGTCGACAGGTCACCGGTGACGCCGAAGATCACCAGCACACAGGGCCCGGCGATCCGCGGCATCCGGCGGTCGAGTGGGTCACGCAGCGGGTTGGCCCCACGCGCGGCGAGCGGAGTTGTCACTCCTTGCCCGCCCCCTTCTCGTCGAGCGCGGTCTTGACCGTCTCCACCAGCTCGGCCCAGGACTTGTCGAACTTGTCGACGCCTTCCTCCTCCAGCACCTCGGTGACCTCGTCGTAGGAGATGCCGAGAGCCTCCAGCGCGGCCATGGTCTCGCGGGCCTCGTCGGCCCGCCCGGTGACCTGGTCGCCCTTCACCTCGCCGTGGTCGGCGAAGGCCTGCAGCGTCTTCTCCGGCATGGTGTTGACCGTGCCGGGCACGACCAGCTCGGTGACGTAGAGCGTGTCGGGCAGGTTCGGGTCCTTGACCCCGGTCGAGGCCCACAGCGGCCGCTGCTTGTGGGCGCCCTGAGCGGCCAGCGCCTCCCAGCGCTCGCCGGCGAACGTCTTCTCGAACAGCTCGTACGCCAGCCGGGCGTTCGCGATGGCGGCCTTGCTCTTCAGCGCCGTGGCCTCGTCGGTCCCGATGGCGTCGAGCCGCTTGTCGTACTCGGTGTCGACCCGGGAGACGAAGAACGAGGCCACCGAGTGGATCGTGCTCAGGTCATGGCCCTTGGCGGCGGCCTGCTCCAGTCCGGAGAGGTAGGCGTCGATGACGGCCTCGTAGCGGCCGAGGGAGAAGATCAGCGTCACGTTGACGCTGATCGCCTCGCCGATCACCTTGGTGATGGCGGGGATCCCGGCCAGGGTGGCCGGGATCTTGATCAGCAGATTGGGCCGGTCGACGATCTTCCACAGGTCCTTCGCCTGGGCCTCGGTGGCGTCGCTGTCGCGGGCCAGACCCGGCTCGACCTCGATGGACACCCGCCCGTCCACCCCGTCGGTCGCGGCGGCGGTGGCCGCGAGCACGTCGCAGGCGTCCCGCACGTCGTCGGTGGTGAGGGCCTTGATGGCGTCCTCGACCGTGCTGCCCCGGGCGGCCAGCTCGGCGGTCTGCCCGTCGTAGGCGTCGCCCTTGGAGAGCGCGGAGGCGAAGATCGTGGGGTTGGTGGTGACCCCGACGACCGACGACTCCGCGACCAGCTCGGCCAGGTTGTCGGTCCGCAACCGCTCCCGGGAGAGGTCGTCCAGCCAGATGGATACGCCCGCGTCCGCGAGGGCCTTCAGTCGTTCACTCATCGTCGTTCCTCGATTCGTCTCGTCCTGGCCGGCTGCGGGCCCCCGGCGGAGGCGGGCAGTGGTGCGGAGGGTCAGTTCTCGCCTTCGGAGGCCTCGCCCGCGTCGGCGGGGCCGACCGGGCCGCTGGCGGCCTCCTCGACCGTGGTGGTCGTGGCTGCGGTGGTCTCGGTGGCGGCGGCCAGGCTCTCCCGGGCGGCTGCGGCCACCGTCTCGGGGGTGAACCCGAACTCGGTGAACAGCACGCCCGCGGCGGCGCTGGCGCCGTAGTGGTTGAGGGACACGATCCGGCCGGCGTCGCCGACGATGTCGCGCCAACCCAGGCCGATGCCGGCCTCGACGCTGACCCGTGCCGTGACCGACGGCGGGAAGACCGAGTCCCGGTAGGCCTGGTCCTGCTCGTCGAACCACTCCCGGCACGGCATCGAGACCACCCGGGCCGCCACGCCGTCGGCGGCGAGCAGCTCGGCGGCGGCGACCGCGAGCTGCACCTCCGAGCCGGTGCCGACCAGGATCACGTCCGGGGTCGTCTCGCTGTCCTTGAGCACGTACGCGCCCTTGGCCACCCCGGAGACGTCGGCGAAGCCGTCGGTGCCGCGGGGGACGGTGGGCACGTTCTGCCGGGTCAGGATGAGACCCGCGGGCCGGTCGTTGTGCTCCAGGATCGTGGCCCAGGCCTCGGCGGTCTCGTTGCCGTCGGCGGGCCGGACCACGTCCAGCCCGGGGATGGCCCGCAGGGCGGCGACGTGCTCGATCGGCTGGTGGGTCGGACCGTCCTCGCCGACACCGATGGAGTCGTGGGTCCACACGTAGGTGACCGGGGTGCGCATCAGCGCCGACAGCCGGACCGCTCCGCGCATGTAGTCGGAGAAGACCAGGAACGTGCCGCCGTACGGGCGGGTGCCGCCGTGCACGGCGATGCCGTTCATGATCGAGCCCATGGCGTGCTCGCGGATGCCGAAGTGGAGGGTCCGGCCGTACGGGTTGCCGGGGAACTTCTTGGACTGCCGGTCGGTGGGCAGGAAGCTCGGCTCGCCCTCCATGGTCGTGTTGTTGGAGCCGGCCAGGTCGGCCGAGCCGCCCCAGAGCTCGGGCAGGGGAGCGGCCAGCGCGGCCAGGACCTTCCCGGAGGCGGCCCGGGTGGCGACACCCTTCGGATCGGCCTCGAACACCGGCAGCGCGTCCCGCCAGCCGGCCGGCAGCTCACGCCTGGTCAGCCGGTCGTGCAGCGCCTTGCCCTCGGGGTTGGCGGCCGCCCAGGCGTCGTAGGAGGTCTGCCACTCGGCGCGCGCCGCCTGACCGCGCTCGACCAGACCGCGGGTGTGGGCCAGCACCTCGTCGGAGACCTCGAAGGTCTGCGCCGGGTCGAAGCCGAGCAGCTCCTTGGTGGCGGCGATCTCGTCGTCGCCCAGCGCGGAGCCGTGCGAGCCGCCGGTGCCCTGCGCCTTGGGGGTCGGCCAGGCGATGATCGTCTTCAGCTCGATGAAGCTCGGCCGGTCGGTGACCTCCTCGGCCGCCGCCACGGCGGCGCTGAGGGCGGCGACGTCCTCGACGTAGGAGGTGTCCCCCTGGGTCCAGTCCACGGTCTGGACGTGCCAGCCGTACGCCGCGTACCGGGCGGCGGTGTCCTCGCTGAGGGCGATGTTGGTGTCGTCCTCGATGGAGATCCGGTTGCTGTCGTAGATCAGCGTCAGGTTGCCCAGCCGCTGGGTGCCGGCCAGCGACGACGCCTCGCCGGAGACGCCTTCCTGGATGTCGCCGTCGGAGCAGAGCGCGTAGATGTGGTGGTCGAACGGCGACTCACCCGGGGCGGCGTCAGGATCGAGCAGACCCCGCTCCCGCCGGGCCGCCATCGCCATGCCCACGGCGTTGGCCACGCCCTGCCCGAGCGGACCGGTGGTGATCTCCACCCCGTCGGTGTGGCCGTACTCGGGGTGGCCCGGGGTCAGCGAGCCCCAGGTGCGCAGCGCCTTCAGGTCGTCGAGCTCGAGGCCGAAACCGCCCAGGTAGAGCTGGATGTACTGGGTCAGCGAGGAGTGTCCACAGGACAGGACGAACCGGTCCCGGCCGGGCCAGTGCGGCTCCGACGGGTCGTGCCGCATCACCTTCTGGTAGAGCAGGTAGGCCACCGGGGCCAGGCTGATCGCCGTCCCGGGGTGCCCGTTGCCCACCTTCTGCACCGCGTCGGCGGCGAGCAGCCGGACGGTGTCGATGGCTTGCACATCGAGATCGGTCCAACCCTCCGGCAGGACGGGTGCGGTGGCCTGGCGAGAATTCACGAGGATGATCCTTCCGATGGCGGGCACGCGGATCCGACTCTGGCTGCGCGTACGCGAAGGCATGTTCACCGAGAGCCTATCGAGCCGGCCGCCGGGGCTTCACCCGCCCGTCGACGTCGGACGCCCGACCGGTGGCGGGTGTCACCACCGGTGGACGTGAGAATCTGGCGATCCCGCCCTAGACTCACCCAGGACCATCGGACCACCCCCGGACCGGCGGCTTCGCGGAGACGAGAGAGACTTCCCTGGTGACGAGCATCGACGTGTCCGGGACGGCGTCGGCTGACGACACCGTGACCACCGAGCCCGTCGCCGTGCGGGGGGTCGTGACGGCCCGTTGGCGAGACGTGGTCTCGGCCTACGTCGGATTGACCAAACCGCGCATCATCGAGCTGCTCCTGGTCACCACCGTGCCGGTGATGTTCCTGGCCGCTGGCGGGGTCCCGCCGCTGCTCCTGGTGCTGTCCACGCTGGTGGGTGGCTGCCTGGCCGCTGCCAGCGCGAACGTCTTCAACTGCGTCCTGGACCGCGACATCGACGAGCAGATGCGGCGTACGCGTCGTCGTCCGCTGCCCCGCCACGCGGTGTCACCGGCCGCCGCGACCGCCTTCGGTTTCGTGCTCGGACTCGCGGCGACGCTCTGGCTCGGCTACTTCGTCAACTGGATGTCGGCGCTGCTCGCGCTGACCGCGAACGTGTTCTACGTCTTCGTCTACACGATGATCTTGAAGCGGCGGACCTCGCAGAACATCGTCTGGGGAGGCATCGCCGGCTGCTTCCCGCCCCTGATCGGCTGGACGGCGGTGACCGGCTCGATCGCCCTGGCGCCGTTCATCCTGTTCGCCGTGGTGTTCTTCTGGACCCCGCCCCACACCTGGGCGCTGGCGCTGCGCTACCGCGAGGACTACGCCGGCGCCGGGGTGCCGATGCTGCCGGTGGTCAAGGAGGCGCCCGAGGTCGCGCGGCAGATCCTGGTTTACTCCGTGCTCACCGTGGCCGTGTCCCTGGCGCTGTGGCCGATCGCCCCGACCGGCTGGCTCTACCCCCTGGTCGCCGCCGTCGCCGGCGCCGCCCTGATCTGGGAGTCGGTCGGTCTGCTGCGGCGGGCGAACGCCGGGCTCCGGGATGCCGCGCTCAAGCCGATGCGTCTGTTCCACTGGTCGAACTCCTACCTGGCGCTGCTGTTCGTGGCCGCGGCCGTCGACCCGCTGCTGTTCTGAGGCCCACGGGTGGCCCAGTCGGTCGAGCTGCTGCTGGACGGCGACACCGACGCCTCGGTCCGGGCGCAGTGGTTGCGCCTGCACGAGGCCGGGCTGCCCAGCGAGCACCGACCGGGACACACCGGGTCGCACCGGCCCCACGTCACCTTGTTCGCTGGCGCGTCGGTGCCCGAACCGGAGTCGGAGCTGACTGCCCTGCTGGCCGCGGCGCCCGGGTTGCCGGTGGTGGTCGGCTCGGTGCTGCTGTTCGGCCCGCGCCGAGGCCAGTTCGTGGTCGTCCGTCAGCTGGTGCCGAGCGTGGCGCTGCTGAGGCTGCAGGAGGCGGTGGCGTCCTGGTGCGGCGCGCTCCGCGGCGGTCAGTTCGGACCCGGCCACTGGACGGCGCACCTGACCCTGGCCAGGCGGGCCCGCGCAGAGGACCTGCCCGCTATGCTGGCGCTGTTGCCCGCGGAGACCGAGACCGCGACAGTCGCCGGCGTCCGCCGTTGGGACGGCAGCGCCAAGCGGGACTGGCGTCTGATCTAGCGGTCGCCTTGTCTCCCGCTCGCCTGGTCTGAGGGTCGCCTGGTCTGACGGTCGACGGACCCGGCGGCCGCTGTGTCCAGCGGCTGCAGGGGCCGGGCGGCGGGGGAGACGGCGCGCACCGAGAAGCGCAGGTTGGCCACGGCGGCGATGCTGAGGGCGGCGCCGAGCAGGTGCAGCCCGACCAGACCGATGGGCAGACCCAGGTGGTACTGGCTGAGCCCGATCGCCGCCTGGATCACCTCGACGCCCAGCAGCAGCCAGACCGCCCGGCTGCGGGCCAGCCAGAGGGCGACCACCGTGCCGGCGATGGCGGCGTAGACGGCGTAGGCGTGGACGTGGGCGATCAGCACGATGTCCCACCCCGTCCGGCGGGCGTCCAGGTCACCGGCGTGCGGGCCGGAGCCGGTGGTCATCGTGCCCAGCCAGACCGCCACCCACATGGCCAGGAAGGTGAACGTGACCACGCCCGCAGTCAGCGGGCGCACAGGTCGGCGATCCCACCGGAAGGCGGCGCGGACCAGCCAGACCGACAAGGTGATCAGGACCATCGACAGCAGGAAGTGCAGCGCCACGACGAACGGGTTGAGCTGGGTCAGCACCGTGATGCCGCCGATGATGCCTTGCGCCGGGATCCCCAGGGCCATGGCGGTGGCGACCCGGCGGGACCCCCGCCGCGGACGCAGACTGGTCCGCATCGCGGTCACCCAGGTGAGGACGGCGATGACGATCAGCACGAAGGTGAGCAGCCGGTTGCCGAACTCGATGGCGCCGTGCAGCCCGAGCTCGGGATGGGCGATGTAGGCGTCGTCGGTGCAGCGCGGCCAGGTCGGGCAGCCCAGACCGGAGGCGGTCAGCCGGACCACGCCCCCGGTGACCACGATGAGGATGTTGGCCACCAGCGAGGCGATGGCCCAGCGGCGCAGCGCGGTCTCCCCGGTCACCAGGCGCAGCACGCCCGTCGCGGGCGAGCGGGGCGGTGCGGTCATGAGGTCCATCGGAATCCCTTCCAGGCGGCGAGGAGTCCGAGTCCGCACCAGATGAGCAGCGACAGCAGCGGCCACAGGGGCGTGTCGCCCACGCCGTACGCCCGCAGCCCCTCGCCGAGGGCGGCCGTGGGCAGCAGGGCGACGACGGAGGACAGGACACCGGGGTAGCGGTCGAGCGGCAGCACCAGGGCACCGCCGGCGAGCAGCAGCACGTAGATGACGTTGGCCAGGGCCAGGGTGGCCTCGGCGCGCAACCGGCCGGCGAGCGCCAGCGCGAGGCCGCTGAAGGCGATCCCGGCCAGGATGACGGCGACCACGGCGAGCAGCAGACCGAGGGGAGCGACGGTCGGCCGCCAGCCCAGGGCCGACGCGACCAGCCCGATGACCACGAGCTGGGCCAGTACGACCGCGGCGGTGGCCAGGGCCTTGCCGGTCAGCAGCCCGGTCCGCCCCAACGGCGTGCAAGCCAGCCGCTCCAGCACGCCGTACCGACGCTCGAAGCCGGTGCTGATGGCCACCGAGGTGAAGGCCGACGACCAGACGGCCAGGGCCAGCACCGACGGGGCCAGCACGGTGAGATCGCCGAAGGAGCCGCCGACGATCCGGCCCAGCACGAGCAGGCCGACCGGGATGACCAGGGCCAGCAGCAGCTGCTCGCCGTTGCGGACCAGCAGGGTCGCCTCCGTCCGGGCCTGACGCAGCACCCGGCGTGCTGGTGGGGCGGCTCCGGGCGCGGGGGTGAGGTCGAGCGCGACCGCGGGGGCGGTCATCGGGTCGCCCCGTGGGTGTGGGCGAGGAAGACGTCCTCGAGGCTCTGGTCACCGCTGGTCAGCGCGGAGACGGTGCCGGACACGCTCACGCGGCCGGCGTCGACGATGTAGACGTGGTCGGCCAGCGCCTGGGCCTCGTCCATCGCGTGGGTGGTCAGCACGATGGCCACGCCGGCCGCACGGAGCTCGTCGAGCAGCGACCAGGTGGCGCGTCGGGCGTGCGGGTCCATCCCGGCTGTCGGCTCGTCCAGGAACACCAGCTCCGGCCGACCGATCAGGGCACCGGCCAGGTTGACGGCCTGCTGCTGGCCCCCCGAGAGCCGGCGGTACGGCGTGCGGGCGAAGGCGTCGATGCCGCAGCGGCGGACCAGGGCGTCGACGTCGTGGGGGCGGGCGTACAGCCCGGCGAGGTGCTCCAGCAGCTCGACCGCACGGATCCCGGACCAGGCGCCGGTGCTCTGCGGCATCAGACCCACCCGGGCGGCGACCTCGGCGCTGCCGGCCGGTCGCCCGAGCACGGTCACGGCGCCCGCGTCTGGGGACAGCAGGCCGGTGCAGCAGCGGATCAGGGTGGTCTTGCCCGCCCCGTTCGGACCGAGCACCGCGGTGAGCCGACCCGGGGCCGCGGACAGCGACAGCCCGTCGAGCACGGCGCGACCGCCGAGCGTCACCGACAGGCGGTCGACCACCAGGGCGGCAACGGGAGCGGTCACCCGGCGAGTCTAGTGAGTCTCAGAGTGCCGGTTTCTCGTCCGGCCCAGTGGCGAGGATGTCGGCCAGGTCGAACTTCACCGGCTCCTCCAGCTGCTCGTACGTGCACGAGGCCGGCTCGCGGTCGGGCCGCCAGCGGTTGAACTGGGCGGTGTGCCGGAATCGGACGCCCTCCATGTGCTCGTAGCGGACCTCGACCACCAGGTCCGGTCGCAGCGGCACGAAGGACAGGTCCTTGCCGTTGTTCCAGCGGCTGCCGGCGGAGTTCTGCGGGGTCCGGTTGCCTTCCTCCTGCTTCGCCCAGGCCCAGGGGTGGTCGTCGAACGTGGTCACCATCGGCTGCAGCTCGGTGAAGAGCTCTTTGCGCCGAGCGGCGGGGAAGGCGCCGATCACCCCGACCGACACCAGCACCCCGGCGTCGTCGTACAGGCCGAGGAGCAGCGAACCGATGCTGTCCGGCCCGCTCTTGTGCACCCGGTAGCCGGCGACGACGCAGTCGGCGGTGCGGGTGTGCTTGATCTTGAACATGGTCCGCTTGTCGGGCAGGTAGTTGCCGGCGAGCGGCTTGGCCACGACCCCGTCCAGGCCGGCGCCCTCGAACTGCTCGAACCAGTCCTGGGCCACTGCGGGATCTCGGGTGATCGGGGTGAGGTGAATCGGTGCCTGTGCGGCGCTGAGGGCCTGCTCGAGCGCGGCGCGACGTTCCGCGAACGGGCGTTTGGTGTAGTCGATGTCGTCCACGGCGAGCAGGTCGAAGGCGATGAAGGTGGCCGGGGTCTGCTCCGCCAGGAGCTTGATCCGGCTGGCCGCCGGGTGGATGCGTTGCTGCAGCACCTCGAACTCCAGCCGATCGCCCTGGACGACCACGATCTCGCCGTCGACCACGCACTTCTCCGGCAGGTTCGCCTTGACCGCCTCGACGATCTCCGGGAAGTAGCGGGTCATCGGCTTCTCGTTGCGGGAACCGATCTCGACCTCGTCGCCATCACGGAACACGATGGACCTGAAGCCGTCCCACTTCGGCTCGAACGCCAGATCGCCGGTCGGGATCTGGGGCACGGACTTGGCCAGCATCGGCTTGACCGGCGGCATGACGGGCAGCTGCATGGCCTCATTGTGCTCGGCCGAGCCGACAGTCGAACCTCGGACAGATCAGGACGAGGTCAGGGCCTGCAGCGTTTCGAGCACGTCCCGCTCCAGAGCGCGCATCGACTGCACCTCCCCGGCGGCGATCCAGCGTACGAAGGCGGTCCGGAACACCGAGACCGCCAGGTGGGCGGTGAGCCCGAGCTGGACGCGGTACGCGAGAATCCGAGGTGCCAGCGACAGCGCCTGCAGGAGATCGTGCAAGCTTTCCAGGACGACCTGACCGACGCCGACCGACGCCGGAGGGCGAGCGCGGACGACTGGCTCCAGGACGACCCGGCCTGCCCAGATGAGCGGTGAGGCGCTGCTGTTCGAGGTGCCGACGTCGCCGCCACCGGCGGTGTGGTCGGGCCGTCGAACGTGAGCCGGACCACTAAGGATGGCCTTCCTTGAATGGTTCCAGGTAATAAGAGCACACTGGTGTTGTGAAAACCGCCCAGAACGTCTCCGACGTGCCTGGGACGACGCTGCCCGCAGGACCGGCGGCCCTCGACGGGCGGGAGTCCGACGAGTCGACCCGTGAGCGGGTGGCTCGGTCCATCCTGGAGCACGGCCCCTCCACCGCGGTCGCCTTGGCCGAGCGGCTCGGGCTGACTCCGGCGGCGATCCGTCGACACCTCGACGTGCTGGTCGAGCGCGGTCACCTGGTCGCCCGCGAGCAGCGCACCTACGGCGCTCGCGGACGCGGCCGACCGGCGAAGGTGTTCGCCCTGACCGACGCGGGCCGGAACGGCTTCTACGCCGCGTACGACGATCTCGCCGTCCAGCTGCTGGAGTTCCTGTCCGCTCAGTCCGGGGACGAAGCGGTGGAGAAGTTCGCCGCCAGCCGGGTCGCGGCCATGGAGTCGCGCTACGCCCCGCTGCTCAGCGACGTCCCCGAGGGCAGCAGCAGCGCTCAGGTGCTGGCCGACGCCCTGACCGGTGACGGGTTCGTGGCCTCGATCCGGCCGTCCGTGGCGGGGGAGCAGCTCTGTCAGCACCACTGCCCGGTCGCGCACGTGGCCGAGCGTTTCCCCCAGCTGTGCGAGGCCGAGACCGAGGCCTTCGCCCGGTTGATCGGCGGCCCCGTCCAGCGCCTGGCCACCATCGCCCACGGCGACGGTGTCTGCACGACGCACATCCCGCACGTCAGCACCAACCCACAGCGCCGGTCCGACCCCCTCGCCGCCGGCACCGAGCAGACCAGCGAAAGGCCTTGATATGACCCAGATCATCGACCCGACCCCGACGCAGGATGCCCCCTCATCAGCGCCGACCTCGGCGACCGGCTTCGTCGGCACCGGCGAGACCCAGGACCAGCACCTGGATGCGCTCGGTCGCTACCAGTGGGGTTGGTCGGACTCCGACGTCGCGGGTGAGACCGCCACGCGTGGCCTGACCCCGGAGGTCGTGGCCAACATCTCGGCCCTGAAGAGCGAGCCGCAGTGGATGCTCGACCTGCGGATGAAGGGCCACAAGCTCTTCGGTCGCAAGCCGATGCCCACCTGGGGTGCCGAGCTCGACGGGATCGACTTCGACAACATCAAGTACTTCGTCCGGTCGACCGAGAAGCAGGCGACCAGCTGGGACGACCTGCCGGCCGACATCAAGAACACCTACGACAAGCTGGGCATCCCGGAGGCCGAGAAGGCCCGGTTGGTGTCCGGTGTCGCAGCCCAGTACGAGTCCGAGGTGGTCTACCACAAGATCAACGAGGAGCTGGAGAAGCAGGGGGTCATCTTCCTCGACACCGATACGGCGCTCAAGGAGCACCCGGAGCTCTTCGCCGAGTACTTCGGCACCGTCATCCCGGTGGGCGACAACAAGTTCGCCGCACTGAACACGGCCGTCTGGTCGGGCGGCTCGTTCATCTACGTGCCGAAGGGCGTGCACGTGGAGATCCCGCTGCAGGCCTACTTCCGGATCAACACCGAGAACATGGGCCAGTTCGAGCGCACCCTGATCATCGTCGACGAGGGCGCGTACGTGCACTACGTCGAGGGCTGCACGGCGCCGATCTACTCCTCGGACTCGCTGCACAGCGCCGTGGTGGAGATCATCGTCAAGAAGGGCGCGCGCTGCCGCTACACCACCATCCAGAACTGGTCGAACAACGTCTACAACCTGGTGACCAAGCGCGCGACCTGCGAGGAGGGCGCCACCATGGAGTGGATCGACGGCAACATCGGCTCCAAGGTCACCATGAAGTACCCGGCCGTCTACCTGATGGGCGAGCACGCCCGCGGCGAGACGCTGTCGATCGCCTTCGCGGGTGAGGGCCAGCACCAGGACGCCGGCTCGAAGATGGTGCACTGCGCGCCGCACACGTCGAGCTCGATCATCTCGAAGTCGGTGGCCCGCGGCGGTGGCCGCACCTCCTACCGCGGCCTGGTGCAGGTGCTCGAAGGCGCCTCGCACTCCAAGTCGGTGGTGAAGTGCGACGCGCTGCTGGTCGACCAGATCAGCCGCTCCGACACCTACCCGTACGTGGACGTCCGGGAGGACGACGTGTCGATGGCGCACGAGGCGACCGTCTCGAAGGTGAGCGACGACCAGCTCTTCTACCTGATGAGCCGCGGCCTGGGCGAGGACGAGGCGATGGCCATGATCGTCCGGGGCTTCGTGGAGCCCATCGCCAAGGAGCTCCCGATGGAGTACGCGCTGGAGCTGAACCGGCTGATCGAGCTGCAGATGGAGGGCGCGGTCGGCTGACCGCAGCTCCGGAATCCGCACTGCCAGAAAGTGAACTGAACGCATGACTGTTGTAGATGAGGCTGCCCCCAGCCCCCTGAGCTCGGCGCCCAACGTGGCCGGTGCGGTCGAGACCACCGACACGGTGGCCAGCCACCTGCACCCGGCCGGCTCCTGGGCCGTCGAGGACCATCCGGTCCCCAACGGGCTGGAGGAGGTGTGGCGTTTCACGCCGCTCAAGCGGCTCCGGAAGCTGCACGCCGATGCCCCGCTGGGCACCGGGTCGGTCACGGTGGACTCCAGTGCCCACGACGACCTGTCGATCCGTACGGTGTCGGGCGCGGAGCTCGCCGACTGGCGGGGTCTGTCCGGCTACGTGCCGATCGACCGCACGAGTGCGCGCGTCTTCGCCGAGACCGACACCAGCCTCGTCGTCGAGGTGCCGGCCGAGGTCCAGGCGATCAAGCCGATCGTGATCACCCTGCACGGCAACGGGATCGACGCGGCCGGGTCCGGCGTGGCCGAGGGCGGTCACCTGGTGATCAAGCTGGGTCGGTTCGCCAGGGCCACCGTGCTGCTGGTGCACGACGGCTCGGCGACGTACGGCCAGGTCGTGGAGATCGTGCTGGAGGACGGCGCCGAGGCGACCGTCACCACCATCCAGAACTGGGCCGATGACACGGTCCACCTGGCCCAGCACGCCGCGAAGATCGGACGGGACGCCACCCTCAAGCACGTGGCGGTCACCTTCGGTGGCGACGTCGTCCGGATCAACGCGGGTGTGGAGTACGCCGCCCCCGGCGGCACCGCCGAGATGCTCGGTCTCTACTTCGTCGACGCCGGTCAGCACCTCGAGCACCGGCTGTTCGTCGACCACAACCAGCCGAGGACCCGGTCCAACGTGGACTACCGCGGGGCTCTGCAGGGCAAGGGTGCGCACTCGGTCTGGATCGGCGACGTGCTGATCCGCAAGGTGGCCGAGGGCATCGAGACGTACGAGTCGAACAAGAACCTGGTCCTCACCGACGGCTGTCGGGCCGACTCGGTTCCGAACCTGGAGATCGAGACCGGCGAGATCGCCGGCGCCGGTCACGCCTCGACCACGGGGCGGTTCGACGACGAGCAGCTGTTCTACCTGCGCAGCCGCGGCATCGACGAGGCGGAGGCCCGCCGGCTGGTCGTGCACGGGTTCTTCGCCGACATCATCCGCCGGATCGGCGTGCCCTCGATCGAGGAGACGCTGCTGACCGCCCTGGAGGCCGAGCTCGCGATCACGGTCGGTGCGCCGGCCGGGGCCGCCGTCGACGGTGGGACGGCATGACGCTGATCCGTGCGTGCGCGGTCGCCGACCTCGCCCCCGAGTCCGCCGTGGCGGTCGAGGTGGACGGTGTCGACGTGGCCGTCGTGCGCTCCGGCGACCGCTTCTACGCGATAGCCGACGAGTGCAGCCACGCCGCCATCCCCCTGTCCGAGGGCGATGTGGGCGACGGCGAGATCGAGTGCTACCTGCACGGCTCGCGCTTCGACCTCGGCACCGGCCGCCCCCTCGGTCTGCCCGCCACCGAAGCGGTGGCGGTCTACCGCTGCCGCGTGGTCGACGACGAGATCCTCGTCGACCTCACCGCCTCCCCTGACCTCACCACCGCACCACAGGAGTCCTGAACCATGTCCACACTCGAGATCCGCGACCTGCACGTGTCGGTCAACACCGAGGCCGGTGAGAAGGAGATCCTCAAGGGGGTCGACCTGACCATCCGCAGCGGCGAGACGCACGCGATCATGGGCCCGAACGGGTCCGGCAAGTCCACCCTGGCCTACTCGATCGCCGGTCACCCGAAGTACACGATCACCTCCGGGACCGTCACCCTGGACGGCCGGGACCTGTTGACCCTGAGCGTCGACGAGCGTGCGCGGGCCGGGTTGTTCCTGGCCATGCAGTACCCGGTCGAGGTGCCGGGAGTGTCGGTGGCCAACTTCCTGCGCACGGCCAAGACGGCCATCGACGGCGAGGCGCCGAAGCTGCGCACCTGGGTCAAGGACGTCAACGGCGCCATGGACCGGGTCCAGATGGACCGCGAGTTCGCCCAGCGCAGCGTCAACGAGGGCTTCTCCGGTGGCGAGAAGAAGCGTCACGAGATCGTCCAGCTGGAGCTGCTCAACCCGCAGTTCGCGATCTTGGACGAGACCGACTCCGGGCTCGACATCGACGCCCTGCGGGTGGTTTCCGAGGGTGTCAACCGCTTCTCCGCCCAGGGCGATCGCGGCGTGCTGCTGATCACCCACTACACGCGGATCCTCCGCTACATCAAGCCCGATTTCGTGCACGTCTTCGTGGCCGGTCGGGTGGCCGAGCAGGGCGGGGCCGAGCTGGCCGAGCGTCTCGAGGCGGAGGGCTACGACCGGTACGTCCGGGCGGCTGCCGCCGCGACCGCGGGCGCGGGTGTGGAGCGGGTCTGATGAGCGCACCCGCGGTGTCGGCTCCGGCGGCGGAGGTGGTCGATGAGATCGCCTTCGACGTCGACGCGCTCCGGGCCGACTTCCCGATCCTGGAGCGGGAGGTCGACGGTCGGCCGCTGGTTTACCTCGACAGCGCGAACACCTCGCAGAAGCCCCGGTGCGTGGTCGAGGCGATCGAGGACCACTACCTCAACCACAACGCCAACGTGGCGCGCGCCATGCACGTGCTGGGGGCGGAGGCGACGGCGGCGTTCGAGGGCGGCCGACAGGCGGTCGCCTCCTTCATCGGGGCCACGCGTCCCGAGGAGGTGATCTTCACCAAGAACGCTTCCGAGGCGCTGAACCTCTGCGCCCACACGCTGGGTGCGCGCTTGCGGCCGGGCGACGAGATCGTCATCTCGGTGATGGAGCACCACTCCAACATCGTGCCGTGGCAGCTGCTGGCCGAGCGTACGGGCGCCACCCTCCGCTGGTTCGACGTGACCGAGGAGGGCCGGCTGGACCTGGCCGGGGCCGCCGCGTCGGGGCTGGTGAACGAGCGGACCAAGATCATCTCGGTGGCGTACGTGTCCAACGTGCTCGGCACCGTCAACCCGGTCCGGGAGATCGTCGCGCTGGGTCACGCCGTCGGGGCGACGGTCGTGCTGGACGCGTCGCAGGCCGTCCCGCAGCTGCCCGTCGACGTGACCGCCCTCGGCGCGGACCTGGTCGCCTTCACCGGCCACAAGATGGTCGGTCCGACCGGGATCGGCGTGCTGTGGGGCCGCTACGACCTGTTGGCCGAGCTGCCGCCCTTCCTCGGCGGCGGCGAGATGATCGAGGTGGTCAAGATGACCGGCTCGACCTTCGCCGCACCGCCGCACCGCTTCGAGGCGGGTACGCCGCCGATCGCGCAGGCCGTGGGGCTGGGGGCGGCCGTCGGCTACCTGTCCGCCATCGGCATGTCGGCGATCGCCGCGCACGAGCAGGAGATCACCGCGTACGCGCTGGAGGGCCTGAAGACCGTGCCGGGACTGCGGATCATCGGTCCCAGCGAGCCGGTCGACCGTGGGGGAGCTGTGGCGTTCACGCTGCCCGACATCCACCCGCACGACATCAGCCAGCTGCTCGACAGCCGGGGGATCGCCGTTCGTGGCGGTCACCACTGCGCGCGGCCGCTGCACGAGCGGTTCGGGGTGCAGTCCTCGACCCGGGCGTCGTTCTACCTGTACACGACAGCGGCCGAGATCGACGCCCTGGTGGACGGTCTGGGCTACACGCAGCGCTTCTTCGGAGGGGGACGATGAAGGTCGAGGACCTCTACCAGGAGATCATCCTGGATCACTACCGGGCCAAGCACCACAGCGGTCTGCGGGAGCCGTACGAGGCCGAGGTGCACCACGTGAACCCCAGCTGCGGCGACGAGGTGACGCTCCGGCTGCACGTCAGCGACGGGGTGGTCAGCGACGTGTCGTACGAGGGTGTGGGCTGCTCGATCTCGCAGGCCTCGACCTCGGTGATGACCGATCTGGTGATCGGTCAGCCGGTGGCCGAGGGACTCGCGCTGCACGAGGAGTTCCTGACCATGATGCAGAGCAAGGGAACGTACGAGCCGGACGAGGAGCAGCTGGAGGACGCCGTAGCGTTCGTCGGTGTCGCTCGCTTCCCGGCTCGGGTGAAGTGCGCACTGCTCGGCTGGTCGGCGTTCAAGGACGCCGCCCTGCGGACGGGTGTGCAGGAGACGACGGAGGGACGATCATGACCGACACGACCGAGACCCGTGAGACGACCAGCACCGGGCAGGTGCCGACCGAGGAGACCGTACGGCCGTCGGACCGGGTGGTCGACCAGCTGCCCGACGTCGACCTGACCGAGCTCAGCGGAGCCGGGAGCGAGGAGGACCTCTGGGAGGCCCTCAAGGACGTGGTGGATCCCGAGCTCGGGATCAACGTCGTCGACCTGGGCCTGATCTACGGACTGCACCTGGAACCCGACAACACGCTCACGATCGACATGACGCTGACCTCGGCGGCCTGTCCGCTCACCGACGTGATCGAGGACCAGACCAACACCGCCCTCGAGGGTCTGGTCAACGGCTTCGCGATCAACTGGGTGTGGATGCCGCCGTGGGGCCTGGAGAAGATCACCGACGACGGTCGCGATCAGCTGCGGGCGCTCGGCTTCAACGTCTGACCGTCGCCGGGACTCCCGCCGGCGGTCGGGGTCACAGCCGCTCCAGCGTGGCGGGGTCCTCGGCGCCGTCGAAGAACGCGTCCAGCACCGTACGGAACACGGCCTGGCTCTCGTCGGCATGCGCGAAGAGCGTCATCGACGAGCCCAGCTTGATCGCGTCGATGCCCCCGAGGATCTGCTCCGCGCTGCGGTCGCGGTGCGTCAGCACCGACTCGGCCGCGGTCACGAGCCGGGGTCCGAGCACCGGGTGGGTCAGGTACGCGCGGGCCTCGCCGAGATCGCTGAGGGCATACCGCTGCGCCATCGCGCTGCGGCCGAGACCGGCGATCTGCGGGAACACGAACCACATCCAGTGGCTGGTCTTGCGTCCGGCGCGGAGCTCGCGCAGGGCCTGGTCGTAGGTGCCGCCGGCGTCCTGCGCGGCGACGAAGTGCTCGAGGTCGTGGGTCACGGGACCGATCGTCGCACGACCCGGTCAGGTCAGACGGCGGCGGCGAACGTCTCGATGGCGGTGAGGGCGTCGTCTAGCGCGACCAGCGATCCCCGCCAGTCCGCTCGGTGCAGCGCGTGGTCGACCTCGGCGAGTTCCAGCACCGTCTGGTCGCTGGGTCGGCCGGAGGGGTTCGCCCACAGCCGGTCGGAGGCCCCGCCGATCAGCAACGACGGGGCCGCGTAGTGGCTCAAGGCGTCGGCGACGAACGGGTCGGTCATCACCGGGGTCAGCCAGATCGCCGGGTAGCCGCGGTCCGACGCCCACGCCGCCGCGTACGAACCCAGGGACTTCGCCAGCACCAGCGTCTGCCCATCGCCGGCTTCGGCGTCGAGCAGCTGCGCGCCACGTTCGACGAAGCTCCGGCACTCGGCGTCGGTGATGCCGCCGGCGTCCCACCGCATGGTGGTGACCTCCCATCCCACCTGGACGAGGACCTGACAGGCCCAGAACAGGGCGGGATGGTCGACGGTGTACCCACCGCCAGGAAGCACGAGAGCGCTCCCGCGCACCTCCCCGGGCGGGGAGGCGAACCAGGGCCTGACCTCGTAGCGATCTCCCACCCCTGCAGTATGTCCGGCCCGCGCCGACGTACGTGGTCAGGCGAGCGGCACGGTCGCAGCTGTGTGCCAGACCTGGTGGGCCCAGTGGCGGTCGCCGAGTAGGAGGGTGCCTTGGTTGGTGGTGAGGGCGACGAGTCCCTCGGGTGAGCGCCACAGGTAGGTGCCGAGGTCGGGTTGTCGGGCTTGCCAGCCGCCGAGGGTCTTCGCCCGGTGCTCGGTCCGGGTCAGCGGTCCGAGGTTGCCCAGGCTGGTTTGGCC
The DNA here is from genome assembly GCF_039536605.1 of Microlunatus aurantiacus. Classification (NCBI taxonomy): domain Bacteria; kingdom Bacillati; phylum Actinomycetota; class Actinomycetes; order Propionibacteriales; family Propionibacteriaceae; genus Microlunatus; species Microlunatus aurantiacus. Next base: position 30,705 of record NZ_BAAAYX010000013.1, on the reverse strand, counting down.
GGGTGGCCCGTTGCCGGTGTGGGGGATGGTGTGGTCCAGGTCGAGCCGGCCACCGGTGCTGATGGTGGTGGCGGGGCTGAACGGCCGCACCGATCCGGGATGCCGCACGGTCATGGCCTGCCGCAGTCGTTGGGGGATCTCGTAGGCGTCGACCGCCGCAGTGGTGGCCGGGTCGAGGACGGGTCGGATCGTGATTGTCGGATCGGCTTGGGTCAGCCAGTGCCGGAACTGGTCGAGGGTGATCGGGCCGTGGTCGGTGCGGACCACTCCGTGCTGCTCGAACAGGGTCTGGTCGGTGACGTGGACGTGGATCACCACACGCGGTCCAGATCCGCTGGTCTCTTCCGGCGCGAACGGGCGCGGATCGAACCGGGAACCCACCGGTGGACGGCGGAACGCGACCGGCACGAGGTCTGTTGTCGCTGATTCATGATCACGAGCCGATTCCGGGGTCGGCGCCGCGACGACGGCGGGCTCGTCGGGCGAGCTCTCGACACCGTCGCGCTGCCGCCGGAACCAAGCCAGATCAGCATCGTCGACCGGCGGTTCCTCCGGCGCGGGCTCCTCGGCCGGACCCGCGTGTTGGCTGGTCCAGCAGTCGTCGTCGAGATCATCAAGCGTTGGCTGGTGGACGTTGCCGTGGCTCGCGGTCTCCCACCCAGCCGTCGGCAGATCATCGGCCCACGGGTCGGTCGGATCTGCTTGGTGCGCGGCAACCTGCTCGTCCGGGGTCTGGTGGACGTCCGGCTGGTCGGCGTGGCGGGCCAGCAGGTCCCGCAGCCGCGGCTGGTAGGCGATGATCCCGACCGCCTTCGACCGGCGGACCGCGACCGGGTCCTCATCTCCGTCCTCGGCCAGACACTCCGCCACCCGGTCCACCAACGCCAGGAATGCTGTCGCATCGCCCGCCTCGACCCGCGCCACCAGGGTGCGGAGCCCGTCACCGGACTGGGTGGCCCGCACATCCCGTTGCGCCGCCGCCCGCGCCGCGCGTTGCTGGTAGGTCTTCTCGTCGACCTGCAACAGGGTGGCGTCCAGCAGCTTCTCGAACCGGCCCCAGGCCAGCAGCTCGACCTGGCCGGTCACGACCGCGTCGACCGCTGCCGCTGCGACCGGGGACAGCTCACTGGTCCGGTGGGCAACCTCCCGGGCCTTCCACGCCAGCATCTCCCCGGCCTTGACCCGTTCCCACAGCCTCGGCAGCCGGTGCCGGATGTTCACGGCGTCCCCGATCAGCAGCCGGGCCGCAGCCACGCTCGACCGCTGCGCCAACGCCAACGACGACGGACAGGTCTCCGCCACCAACGGGGTGCCGAGCGGACCCATCCGCACGAACCGGTCCAGCAACACCGACGACTCCCGATCAGCCTGCTCGGGATCCGTGGTCTCGCCGTGGCAGTCCGCCCACGCCGCCGCCAGCTGCAGCTTGCGGCACCCCACCCGCCGCTCGGTCGCGTGGTTGTCCGCAGCCAGGCTGAGCAGCGCACCCGGATCCCCGAGCGACTCCTCCAACCACTGTTCGAACATAAAGACGATTATATTCGAACCGGCACTCCTGGCCTAGACCCAGGAGCGAGATCTTCTTTGTGTAGCAGGGGATCTGGCCCACGGAGTCAACCAGAAGACGGCTCGCGGCTGACGGTCGTGCCTCCCGACCAGGAGTCGCGAGCCGGTCAGTGACGGCGGTGGCGACCTTGTCGTGCAGATCATGCTGTATCGGCTCAGGTTGGTGAATCGGCTGAACGCATCCCAGGCGCGCGGCCGTCGGACTGGCTGGTCGATTCGAGGACGTCACTGATCTGAGTCCACGACGCACCACGGAGCCCGAGACGACTCTGCGACTTGGGTGAAGGTCGACCTCAAGCAGGCGTGAGGGCCCAACGCAGACCGGCCAGGGTGGTCCGGGTGACGGGTCGGCTGATCACCCGATCGGTGATCGGCAACGTCGGGAGCTCCAGCATGGCGCGGGACCAGATCGGGAGCGTGGCGATCGCCCCGGCCGTCATGGAGCGGTAGCCGACCTGCTCGAACGTGGAGAGCGGCGGGTGCTTCAGCAGCAGCTCCCGGGCTTCCCGCGCCTCGTCGGTCATCCGGAGTCCCGGACGGTACGCCGCGAGCGCGTCCGCCAGCTCGGCGACGGTGGTCGGCGGTTCGAGCACACCGAGCCGGCGTGCGGTCCCGGCCGCCTGCTCCACATAGCGATCGCGCTCGGTCGCGCTGAGCGGCGACGCGCCGAACTGGTCGTGGGTGGTCAGGAAGCTGTCGATCTCGGCGACGTGCACCCAGGCCAGGAGCTCCGGCTCGTCGGCCCGGTAGGGCAGTCCGTCCGCTGTGTGTCCCTCGATCCGGCTGTGGATCCGGTTGATCGCGGTGATCATCCGCTCGGCGGCCGGAACCGTGCCGTACGTGGTGGTGGCCAGGAAGGCGCTGGTGCGCTGGAGCCGACCCCACGGGTCCCCACGGAAGCCGGAGTGCTGGCTGACCGCCGCCATCGCCCGGGGATGCAGCGACTGCAGCAGCAGTGCGCGGATGCCGCCGACGAACATCGAGGCATCGGCGTGCACCCGCCAGATCGGGTCCTCCGGGCTGAACCAGCGTGGTCCGGCGGCCTCGAAGATGCGCGTGTGGGCGGCCTCGAAGTCCGGGCCGGCGATCCGACGTCGGACCACGGCGGCCATCCCCGTACGGAGGCGAGCGATGAACGTCACACAGGTGTTTCCCCGTGAGCGGCGGTCGCGGACGCAGCCAGCCGGTCAGCGGGTTTGGGTCCCGGCCCCAGATGTGGAACCGTTGACCCGCCATGCTGGTAGCCAGAGACCTCGAGATCCGCGCGGGTGCGCGCCTGCTGCTGGAGCATGCCACTTTCCAGATCGCCACCGGCGACAAGATCGGCCTCGTCGGCCGCAATGGAGCCGGCAAGACCACCCTCACCAAGATCCTCGCGGGTGAGGCGGCCCCGGCCGCCGGTTCGGTGACCCCCGGCGGTCAGGTCGGTTACCTGCCGCAGGACCCGCGCACCGGCGACCTGGACGTGCTGGCCAAAAACCGCATCCTGTCGGCTCGGGGCCTTGACTCCGTGGTGGCCCGGCTGCGGGACGCCGAGGTGGCGATGGCCGACGACTCACCCGAGGTGCAGGACCGGGCGATGGCGAAGTACGCCCGCGCGGAGGCCGAGCTGGCCGCCGCTGGAGGCTACGCCGCCGAGTCCGAGGCTGCGCGGATCGCGAGCAACCTGGGGCTCCAGGAGCGGGTGCTGCACCAGCCCCTGCGGACCCTGTCGGGCGGCCAGCGCCGCCGGGTCGAGCTCGCCCGGATCCTGTTCTCCGGCGCGGAGACGCTGTTGCTGGACGAGCCCACCAACCACCTGGACGCCGACTCGATCGGCTGGTTGCGCAGCTACCTGCAGGGTTACGGCGGCGGTCTGATCGTGATCAGCCACGACGTCGGGCTGCTGGCGGCCACGGTGACCAAGGTGTTCCACCTGGACGCGAACCGGGCCGAGCTCGACATCTACGCGATGGACTGGAAGCGCTACCTGCAGCAGCGGGAGACCGACGAGAAGCGTCGCCGTCGGGAGCGGATGAACGCCGAGCGCAAGGCCGACCAGCTGATGACCCAGGCCGACAAGATGCGCGCCAAGGCGACCAAGGCCGTGGCCGCCCAGAACATGGCGCGCAGGGCCGAGCGGCTGCTGGCAGGCATCGAGGGCGAGCGGGTGGCCGACCGCGTGGCCAAGATCAGGTTCCCCGACCCGGCTCCGAGCGGCAAGACCCCGTTGACGGCCGTCGACCTGAGCAAGTCCTACGGCTCGCTCGAGGTCTTCACCGGTGTCGACCTCGCCATCGACCGAGGGAGTCAGGTCGTCATCCTCGGCCTCAACGGGGCGGGGAAGACCACGCTGCTGAGGATCCTGGCCGGGGTCGAGGAGTCCGACACCGGTGAGGTGCGCCCGGGTCACGGGCTCCGGTTGGGCTACTACGCCCAGGAGCACGAGACCCTCGACACCTCCCGCAGCGTGCTGGCCAACATGAAGACGGCGGCGCCGCACCTCAACGACACCGACGTCCGGAAGGTGCTCGGTTCGTTCCTGTTCTCCGGCGACGACGTGGACAAGCCGGCGTCCGTGCTCTCCGGGGGCGAGAAGACCCGACTGGCGCTGGCCGTGCTGGTGGTGTCCAGCGCGAACGTGCTGCTGCTGGACGAGCCGACCAACAACCTGGATCCGGCCTCCCGGGCCGAGGTGCTGGACGCCATCCGGCGGTACGCCGGGGCCGTCGTCCTGGTCACCCACGACGAGGGCGCCGTCGACGCGCTCGACCCGGATCGGGTGCTGCTGCTGCCCGACGGCGTCGAGGACCTGTGGAACCCGGACTACGCGGATCTGATCACCCTCGCCTGAGATCAGCCCCGTCTGATCGTCCGTCCCCGGAGACGTGCCGACGGGGTCGTCCGATGATCATCGGACGCTCGGCGATCATGGACCTCTCCGTCCGGCCGACCCGCCGTGAGCCATGATCATTGCCCGCAGGGGGCAGTAATTGTGCGGGAAAGGTGCTAGAAAGTGACTGATCGGTGATCTTCGTCTGATCAGTCACCCTGCTCGAGGAGGCGCAATGGCCAAGGTTGTCAGAGGCACCCGGATCACGGGGGCGCAGCGCGAGACGCTCGCCGCGCAGTACGCCAAGAAGTACGAGTCCGGGCAGAGCATCCGCAAGATCGCCGAGTCGGCGGGCCGGTCCTTCGGCTTCGTGCACGGGGTCCTGGTCGAGCACGGTGTGGTCCTGCGCGGCCGTGGTGGCGCCACCCGAGGTGCGAAGCGGGCGGCGAGTGGCGCAGCCAAGAAGGCGAGCACCGGCACCTCGGCGGCGACCCCGGCGCAGAAGACAGCGGCGCAGAAGACAGCGGCGAAGAAGGCCCCGGCGAAGAAGGCCCCCGCGAAGACGACCGCGAAGAAGGCGGCGGTCGACACGTCAGCGACGGCCGCTTCCACCAAGACCGCAGCGGCGAAGAAGGCGACGCCGGCGAAGAAGTCGTCGGCCACCAAGGCAGCGGGCAAGGTGGCGGCGTCAGCCCCGGCGAAGGCGACCGCCACGAAGGCCGCCAAGACCAGCCCGGCCAAGAGCAGCCCCGCCAAGACGACGACGAAGAAGTCCGCCGCCAAGGCGACCCCGGCGAAGGCCGCGGCCACGACGTCGGCGGCCAAGGCACCGCCGGCCACGTCCGCGGCGAAGAAGTCGTCGGCGAAGTCTGCGCCCAGCGCGGCTGCGAAGAAGACGTCGGCCACGAAGTCGTCGGCCGGCAAGGCCGCCGCCAAGGCACCCGCGGCCACGACCTCGACGACCAAGACGGCGGCCAAGAAGACCACCAAGAAGGCGGCGGCGAAGAAGAGCTGAACCCGACCGGCGCCTCTCCCGTGGAGGAGATCTCGCTGCCGGGCGGGGTCGAGCTGGTTCTCGACGAGAACCGTCGGACCGCTCGGGTCCGGCTCGACCGCCCGGACGTCCGCAACGCCCAGACGATGGCCACCTGGTCGGCTCTGGCCCGGGCGGCCGACCTGATCCGCGCCCGGGACGCGATCTCCGTGGTGGTGCTGAGCGGGGCCGGCCCCGACTTCAGCGCCGGGCTGGACCTGCGGATGCTGCGCGGCGACGCCCCGGCGGGTGAGGGTGACGTGCGGGAGCTGCTGGGCCGCGACGATGCCGGTGTCCGCGGCGCCATCGCGGACTTCCAGAGGGGTTTCACCTGCTGGCGGGAGCTGCCGGCGATCGTCGTCGCGGTGATCACCGGGCGCGCGGTCGGAGCCGGCTTCCAGCTGGCCCTCGCCGCCGACCTGCGCATCCTCAGCGAGGACGCGGTCCTGGTGATGGCCGAAGCCCGGTTGGGCCTCGTGCCCGACCTCGGCGGCACCCGGCGGTTGATGGAGATCGTCGGCTACGCGCACGCCCTGGAGATCTGTGCCACCGCTGGACCGGTGGACGCGCGTCGGGCCGAGCGGCTGGGACTGGCGAACGCCGTGGTGCCGAACGAGGATCTGGACGCCGCCGTCGAGCGGCAGCTCGACGCCCTTCGCGCCGTCGACCCTGTCGTCTCCCGTGCGGTCAAGACCCTGATGGTCGGCGCCACCGCTTCCACCCCGGCCGAGCAGCTGGCGGCCGAGCGAGCGGCTCAGGTCCCGCTGCTCCGGAAGATCACCGGGACCAGCGGGTGATCACGCAGGAGAGCGTCACGGGCCGGGGCCAGGCCAGCGCTGCGGCGGCGGCGCGGACCTGGTCGACCCGGGTGTGGAAGGCGTTCGGCCCCATCAGGATCGAGCGGACGGCGTCGTCGGCGGTCCACGGGTCGACCTGCTCGACCAGCTGCTGATCGGCAGTGGTCAGCCCCGCCGCTCTGAAGACCTCGATCAGCCGTTGCTCCTTGTCCTCCTGCACCCCCAGCAGACCGAACGTCCCCCGCAGCTCGGCGAGGTGATGAGCACCGGGCGTCACCGTGATCACGCAGCCGTCGGGTCGGAGCACCCGCGCGAACTCGACGGCGTTGCGGGGGGAGAAGACGCTGAGCACGACGTCCACGCCGTCATCGACCACGGGTAGCGCACCCCACGCGTCGGCCGTGGCGACCGCCAGCCGTGGATGCCGGCGGGCGGCCCGCCGACAGGCGGCCACCGAGATGTCCAGCCCGAGCGCGCGGGCCTCGGGTCGGACGTCGAGCACGGCGGCCGCGTAGTGACCGGTGCCGGTGCCGACGTCGACCACATCGCGCGCCGCGGGCGGCGACGCGGCGGCCAGTGCGTCGGACAGCACCGCGTACCGACCGGAGTCCAGCAGCTCGGCCCGGGCCGCGACCATCGCGGGGGAGTCCGCGTGCGGCGGCTGGGCGGCACCGGTCAGGTTCACGTACCCCTGCCGGGCGAGGTCGAAGGCGTGCCCCCGGTCGCACCGTACGGTCGCCGCCGTCAGCGAGAAGGCTCCGCCGCAGCGGGGGCACCGCAGCAGGTCGATCGCCTCCGCCAGCGCCGCGGGCACGGCGCGGCTCCCGGTCACAGCGCCCGGGTCGCGCCGCCGTCCACGGCCACCACGCTGCCGGTGAGGTACGAGGCGGCGGGCGAGAGGAGGAACGCCGCCACGGACCCGAACTTCTCGGGGCGGCCGTAGCGACGCAGCGGGATGGTCTGCTCGGCGGCCGTCCGGGCCGCCGCGGGGTCGTCGGCCAGCTGGTCGAGGTGCTTGACCCGGTCCGTCTCCACCCGGCCGGGCAGCAGGGCCACCACGCGGGTGCCGTCCGGACCGAGCTCGTCGGCCAGCTGCTTGACCAGCATGGCCAGCCCCGGCCGCAGTCCGTTCGACACCGCGAGGCCACCGACCGGTGCCTTGACCGAGGTCGACAGCACCCAGGCGATGGCCAGGTCGTCGGCGGTGCCGTGCGCCACCACGGCGCGGGTCACTCGCAGCGCCGCCAGGAAGACCGACTCGAACCCCGCCACCCAGTCGCTGTCGGGCGTGCCCAGGGCGCTCCCGGGCGCCGGCCCGCCCGCGCTGACCAGGGCCCCGTCCAGCCGTCCCCAGGTGTCCAGGGCGAGCCGGCAGGCGTTCTCGGCGGTGGCCGGGTCGGCCAGGTCCGCGGTGAGGGAGACAGCCTGCTCGACTCCGAAGGCCGCCACGACCTCGGTGAGCACGTCGTCGCGGCGGGCGACCAGCACCACCTTGGCCCCCTCCGTGACCAGCTGCTGGGCCGTGGCCCGGCCCAGGCCGCTGCTCGCGGCGGTGACGACGAAGACTCGATCACGCAATCCCAGATCCATGCCCCGATCCTGGCACGGGCGTCGGCGGGACCGGCGGGTGATCAGGTGTCGGCCGGTGTGCGCTGCCGCTCGCCCTCGGCCTCGGCGGCCGCCTTCTCCCGGGCCGTGCGCCGGTCACGCAGGTCGGAGCGGATGAACACCACGATTCCGAGGATCCCGATGCCCGCGAACATGAACCACTGCATCGCGTACCAGAAGTGCGGCCCGCTGGTGAGCTCGGGCACGGCGACCGGGACGAAGCCGCCCTCCTGACCGGGACTGACCTCGATCGCGCTGATGAAGCCGTTGGCGACCGGGTAGCCGACGGCCGGTGCCAGCGCATCGGAGTTGATCAGGCGCACCGAGCCGTTCACCGGGCTGACGGCCCCCTGGCGGCCCAGCTCGTTGCGCCGGACGTAACCGAGCACGCGCACCTCGCCCGCCGGCGGCGGCGGCCCCGCAGCGGGGATCCCGGTGCCCGGCACGACCTGGATGAACCCCCGGTCGACCAGCACCGAACCGGTGGCGGTACGGAGCGGGGTGACGACCACGTAGCCGCGGTCCTCGCCGTTGTTGCGGTTGCGGACCACGAACTGGTGGTCGCCGTCGAAGGTGCCGGTGGCGGTGACGCGCTGCCACTGGTCGGCGTCGACGATCACCCGGTCGAAGACCTGCTCGTACGGCCTGACCGGCGCCTGCTCGTTGCTGATGGTGGTGGCGTTGCGGTTCTCGCGCTCGGCGAGCCGGCGCAGCTGCCACTCACCGAGGTTCACGAACACGACGGCGAGGGCCACCACGAAGACGACCAGCAGCGCCCATCGCATCCACAGCCGTCGCACGCCCCCAGGTTAGGCGCTCTCGTGACCCGTCGGCGGATCCGCGGTGGGCGGCTCGGTCGCCGCCGGTGCGGCGTCGCCGAGAGCCAGGGTCGTGACACTCGCTGCCGCGCCACCCAGGGACTGGCCGCGACCGACCGCCACGCCGACCAGGAAGCTGGTGAGGGGAGCCGCCAGCCGCTCCACCTCGTGGGCGGAGTCACGAGCCAGGTCGAGCAGGGTGTGGATGCTGTTGTTGTCGAGCTCGACGTCGGTGATGCCGAGCTCCTCGGAGACGGCGTCCAGCCAGGTGCTGAGCTCCACGGTCTCACTCCTCGTCGTCTTGGGGCGGTTTGGTTGGATGTTCTCATGGGGCGGGTGACGCAGCGGCGGGCGGTGGTGCGCGTGGGGGTGAACCGACCCGGGCGGACGGTGGACACCGTCGCGGTCGAGGAGCCGCTGGAGATCCGGCTCGACGGTCGGGCGTTCCAGGTGACGATGCGCACACCCGGTGACGACATCGACCTCGTGCACGGTCTGCTGCACAGCGAGCAGGTGATCGCCGAGGCGGCCCACGTGGTGCTCGCCCGCTACTGCGCCGGCACCGGACCCGACGGCGTCAACACCTACAACGTCGTGGACGTCACCCTGGGTGACGGGGCGGTGCCACCGGACCCGGGCCTGCAGCGCAACGTGCTCACGTCGAGCGCCTGCGGGGTGTGTGGAGCCACCAGCATCGACGCGGTCACCCGGGTCGCCCGGCACGCCCTGTCGCACGTCGAGGTGAGCAGCGAGGTGCTGCTGGCGGCACCGGCCCTGGTCCGGCCGCAGCAGACCGTCTTCGACAAGACCGGTGGCGTGCACGCCGCCGCCCTGCTCGGTCGCGACGGCCGGGTCCTCTGCGTACGGGAGGACGTCGGCCGCCACAACGCCGTGGACAAGGTGATCGGCTGGGCGCTGCGGCAGGACCGGCTGCCGCTGACGGACGCGATCCTCTACGTCTCCAGCCGCGCCTCGTTCGAGGTCACCCAGAAGGCGGTGCTGGCCGGGATCGGGGTGCTGGTCGCGGTGTCCGCCCCCAGCTCCCTGGCCGTCGAGCTGGCCGAGCGGGTCGGTCTCACCCTGGCCGGGTTCGTCCGTGGCGACTCGATGAACCTCTACACCCACCCCGAGCGCGTCCGGCAGGGGGCCGAGGTCACCGCCGCCGTGCCGTGACATAGCGTCGAGTCTCCGCGACGAGGGAGGCCGACATGGCGGTACACCACACCAACCGTTCCACGACCCGCGATCTGGGTCTGCTGCTGCTCCGGGTCGGATTGGGCAGCGCGTTGTTCGCCCACGGCGCGCAGAAGCTGTTCGGCTGGTTCGGGGGCGGCGGGGTCGAAGGCACCGCCGAGTTCCTGGGCTCAGCCGGCTTCGAGCCGCCGAAGCTGAACGCCGCGCTGGCCGGCGCCGGCGAGGCGGGCTCGGGGGTGCTGCTGGCGCTCGGTCTGGGCACCGGTCCCGCCGCGGCGGCCGCTACCGCCACCATGGTCACCGCCGGCAGCGTGCACGCACCGAACGGCTTCTTCGGCCAGTCCGGCGGCTACGAGCTCCCGGCCACCTACGCGCTGGCGGCGACCGCGCTCGCCCTCGCCGGCCCCGGCCGGCTCTCGCTGGACCACGCCACCGGCCACGTGCTCTCCCGCTCCGCCCTGACCTGGCTCGCCTACGCCGGGGCGGCCGCCGGGGCCGCGTACACGATCTGGAGCCGGCGGGCGACCCTGGAGGCGCGCGCGGACGCCGAGGACGACGCGACCTAGACTTCCCGAGTGACGACCCTGCTGCCCGTGCCCCGGATCCGCGCTGCGGACCCGGTTCCCGGGCCCGCGCCGATGCGGCCCCTGGGGGACGCGTACGGGCGGGTGGCCACCGATCTGCGGGTGTCGCTCACCGATCGCTGCAACCTGCGGTGCCAGTACTGCATGCCGGCCGAGGGCCTGGACTGGTTGCCCCGTGCCGACGTGCTGACCGACGAGGAGACCCTGCGGCTGATCCGGGTGGGGGTCACCCGCCTGGGGATCACCACCGTGCGGCTGACCGGCGGCGAACCGCTGCTGCGTCGCGACCTCGAGTGGCTGGTCGCGGCGATCGCCGACCTGGACCCGGCGCCCGCCATCGCCCTGACCACCAACGGCATCGGGCTCGCCGAGCGCGCCGCCACGCTCGCCGCAGCGGGGCTGACCCGGATCAACATCTCGTTGGACACCCTCGATCCGCAGACGTTCAAGCAGATCACCCGCCGGCCCCGGCTGGCCGACGTGCTGGCCGGTGTCGAGGCCTCCGTGGCCGCCGGACTGGTGCCGGTCAAGATCAACACCGTGCTGCTGCGCGGCGTCAACGACCACGAGGCGTACCCGCTGCTGGAGTGGGCGTTGCGGACGGGGGTTCAGCTCCGGTTCATCGAGCAGATGCCGCTCGACGCGCAGCACGCCTGGAGCCGCCAGGAGATGATCACCGCCGACGAGATCCGGGAACGGCTGTCGGCCCACGTCACGCTGGTGGAGGACGAGGGGGACCGGGCGCGCCGGGGGAGCGCCCCGGCCGAGCTGTTCCGCGTCCGGGGGACCGAGCACATGGACGGGGTCGAGGGTGACGATCACCGCGTGGGCATCATCGCGTCGGTGAGCAAGCCGTTCTGCGGATCCTGCGACCGGGTCCGGCTGACCGCCGACGGCCAGCTCCGCAACTGCCTGTTCGCCCGCACCGAGTCCGACCTGCGGGCCACCCTGCGCGCCGGGGCCACGGACGAGGAGCTGGCCGAGCAGTGGGTCCGTGCGGTGGCCACCAAACGGCCCGGCCACGGCATCGACGACCCGTCGTTCCTGCAGCCCGACCGCCCCATGTCGGCCATCGGCGGTTAACCGCCGGCTGCGTCCTCAGGCAGGTCCTCGACCTCGCGCAGGAACCCACGGGAGGTCAGGAACGACGTCAGCGAGGCGCGGTGGTCGGGACAGGCCAGCCAGTGCTTGCGCCGGTCGTCGGGATGGATCTTGGGGTTGTTCCAGCGCAGGTCGTACGCCGCCGTCGAGCGGCATCCCCTGGCCGAGCACACCAACCCGTCAGGTCCCACCGGCAGCGGGTCGACGCCGCGCACGGCGTCCGACCCCTGCACCAGGGGCCCCGAGTCAGGCGACCCGGTCATCGGGCTCCTCGACCTCGCCGTCGATCACGTCACCGGTGATGACGTCGCCGCTGACCAGCTGGGGTCGCTCACCCCCGGTCGTGACGGCCGGGGCATCGCTCGGCACTCCACCGTTGACGGCGTCCTCGGGGTCGCGCTGGTGCGACTGGTTCGCGAAGATGACGGCGACGTAGGGCAGGAACACGGCCCCGGCGAACAGGACCCAGCGGAACACCCCGGGGACGAAGATCATCGCGATGAAGCAGCCGGTGCGGAAGGCCATGGTGATGGCGTAGCGCCGCTGCCGGGTGGACTGCTCCAGGCTGCGGGCCGACCGGGCGTTGGTGATGACGGAGGTGGAGCCGAACGCGACACCACCACCCGAACGGGAGCCGGTCGGACGATCGGCGCGTCGCTCGGGTCCCAAGCGGTCGTCGGCTCCGGTCACGACACAACCCTACGTCGCTCGTCACCGCGGCCGCCCGGCAGACCGACCGACCGTGGCAGAGGCCCTGGGGGACTGGATAGGTTGACCCCGTGAGTGACGACGAAGCGACTCCGGACACGAGCCCGACCACCACCGCCCGCGTGGTGCTGGTCACCGGCGGCAGCAAGGGCATCGGCCGCGGCATCGCCCAGCGGCTGCACGCCGCAGGTCACCGGGTGGCCGCCACCTACCGCAGTGGCGACGTCCCGGAGGGGGTGCTCGGCGTCCGGTGCGACATCACCGATCCCGGCCAGGTGGACGCGGCCTTCACCGAGGTGGAGAGCGCTCTCGGCCCGGTCGAGGTGCTGGTGGCCAACGCCGGCATCACCCGCGACACCCTGCTGATGCGGATGAGTGACGACGACTGGTCCTCGGTGATCGAGACCAACCTGACCGGTTCGTTCCGCGTGGCCAAGCGGGCGACCCGCGCCATGATGCGCGCACGGTTCGGCCGGATGATCTTCATCTCGTCGGTGGTCGGCCAGCTCGGCTCGGCCGGGCAGGTGAACTACTCCGCCTCCAAGTCCGGCCTGGTGGGCCTGGCGCGCTCGCTGGCCCGGGAGCTGGGCTCCCGCGGGGTGACCGCCAACGTGGTCGCCCCCGGCTTCATCGAGACCGACATGACAGCGGTGCTGGCCGACGACCTGGTGAAGAAGTACACCGACCAGATCCCGCTGGGCCGGCTCGGGGCGGTGGACGACATCGCGGCCACCATCGAGTTCCTGGCCTCCGACGCGGCCGGTTACATCACGGGCGCCCTGATCCCGGTGGACGGCGGGTTGGGAATGGGTCACTGAGAGTTTTCGACGGCAGCCGCCGCGGCGGATGCACCGATCCGTACGACACGCACACACCGAGCACGCGGAGGGACAGCAGTGGGAATCCTTGAGGGCAAGAACATCCTGGTCGCCGGAGTGACCCTGGACACATCGATCGCCTTCCACGTGGCGCGGATCGCCCAGGCCGAGGGGGCGAACGTGATCGTCTCCAACTTCGGCCGCGCCATGAGCCTGACCGGACGGGTGATCAAGAAGCTCGACCCGGTGCCGCCGCTGCTGGAGGTCGACGTCACCAACGCCGATCACCTGGCCGGTCTGGCGGACGCCGTCGGCGAGCACGTGGACCGGCTCGACGGCGTGGTCCACTCCCTGGCCTTCGCCAACCCCGAGACCGCCCTGGGGGGGAAGTTCCTGACCACGCCCTACCCGGACGTGTCGACGGCCATGCACGTCTCGGCCTACTCCTTCACCTCCCTGGCCATGGCCGTGAAGCCGCTGCTGGCGAACCCGGCGTCGGTGGTCGGGCTCACGTTCGACGCCACCATCTCCTGGCCCGTGTACGACTGGATGGGGGTGGCCAAGGCGGCCCTGGAGAGCACCAGCCGCTACCTGGCGCGCTACCTCGGCCCAGACGGGGTCCGGGTGAACCTGGTGGCCGCCGGTCCGTTGCAGACCCTGGCCAAGAAGGCGATCGGCGGAGCCGACGAGTTCGACACCATCTGGGCCCAGCGGGCCCCGATCGGCTGGGACCCCAAGGACCAGGAGCCGACGGCCAAGGCCGTGGTCGCCCTGCTCAGCGACTGGTTCCCGGCGACGACGGGGGAGATCATCCACGTCGACGGCGGCGTGCACGCGATGGGCGCCTGAGCCGGTGACCGGGGGCGCGGCGGGGTCGCTGGTCGAGGTGCGGCTGCTCGACGGACCGAACCTCTACTTCCCGCGGCCCGCCGCGAAGGTCACGCTGGACATCAGCGCGCTGCTCGAGCTCGACCTCGGTCAGGCGCAGCGGTTCGCCGCCGACGTCGGGTTGACCCGGTCCCGCCCAGGGCCGGTCGACTCGGCCTTCCGGCAGCGGTTCGCCGCCCGGGCCGTGGCGCATCTGGTCCGCCGGCTGGCGCTGGCCGGGGGGGTGCGGCGCCTGGCCGTACGGTCCCGGCCCGGCACCGAGGTCACCGAGCTGGTGGTCGCCTACCCGTGGCGCAACTCGGCCCGGGCCGAGATGCTGGCCGACGGCGTGGCGGCGGTGCTGGACGCGGTCGGCTCCGAGGGCGGGTCCGGGGTCGCCACCGTGCTGGAGCAGGCGGCCGAACGGCTGTCGCGCACCCCGCCCGGTTCGGCGCCGGAGCTGATCAGACCGCGGATCCCCGTCGTGGCGGTGACCGGGACCAACGGCAAGACCACCACCTCGCGGATGCTGGGCTTCATCGCGCAGCGGACGGGGCTCTCGGTGGGCTGGTCGAGCACCGACGGCGTCTACCTCAACGGGGAGCTGGTCGAGGCCGGCGACTACTCCGGACCGAGCGGGGCGGGTCAGGTGCTGCGCCAGCCGGGGGTCCAGCTGGCGGTGACCGAGACGGCTCGCGGAGGCATCCTGCGGCGCGGAGTTGGCGTGGCCTGGAACGACGTCTCCGTGGTGACCAACATCAGCGCTGACCATCTCGGCGTCGGCGGCATCGAGACGCTCGACCAGCTGGCCGAGGTGAAGGCGGTGATCACCAGGATCACCCGGCCCTCCGGCTGGTGCGTGCTCAACGGTGACGACCCGCGGACGTTCGCGATGCGGCTGGGCACCAAGGCGCGAGTCTGGGTGTTCACCCTCGACCCGAACTCGCCGGCCGCTCGCGCCGTCATCGATGACGGGGGTCGGGTGACGACGGTGATCGACGGCTGGGTGTCGGTGCTGCAGCCCGGCTCGGACCCGCTGCCGGTCGTGCCGGTGACCGACGTGGGGATGACCCTCGCCGGTCTGAGCCGGGTCAACATCGAGAACACCCTCGCCGTCACGTCAGCGGCGCTGGCCATCGGCCTGAGTGCCGAGGACGTCGCCGACGGGCTCCGCGCGTTCGACCCGGGGGAGGACAACCCGGGTCGGATGAACGTCTGGACGGTGCCCGTGCCCGGTGGTGACGGCGAGGACCGGGGCGGCGAGATCAGCGTGGTGATCGATCTGGCCCACAACGAGGCCGGGCTGCAGGCGCTGATCGAGATCGCCCGCGGCATCAAGCCGCCCGAGGCCCGGTTGCTGCTCGGCGTCGGCACGGCGGGTGACCGTACGGACGACGTGTTCGTCACGCTGGGCGAGATCGCCGCGCTGGCCGCCGACGTGGTCGAGATCGTCCACAAGGACGAGTACCTGCGGGGGCGGCCGATGGCCGAGCTCGGGGCGCTCATCAAGGAGGGTGCCGAGCACGCGGGCACGACCGTCGTCCGGGAGCACGCGGGCGAGGTCGACGGGCTGGCCTCCCTGGTCGGGCAGGCCCGCGACGGCGACGTGGTCGCGGTGATGACCCACCAGGACCGCGCCCAGGTGGACTCCTGGCTGGTCGAGCACGGGGGCCGCCGGGACGCGGTGGCCGACCTGCGGCGGAAGGTGCAGCGGGCGGCACCGGGCCGGGGCTGAACACCCCAGCCCGCGATGACGTCGCCGCTGACGAGAACCCGTACGAGCTCAGAACAGTGCGGGCTCGGTGCTTCCGGGATCGGAGTCGGCGGCACTGGCCACGAAGTCCGGGTCGGACACGGAGTTCGTGCTGGCGTGGTCGTCCCGCCGAGCGCCCGGCTGGGCCTGCCGGCCGTAGCTCTCCAGCTCCGACATCACCGAGGCGTGCTGGTCGACGCAGACCACGATCAGGTCGCCCGGGTTGGACCGGGCGATGGCGTGCCGGGTCGCCTCGAGCTCGTCCAGGACGATCTCGACCTGCTTGGCCCGGACCCCCTCGCCCATCGCGGTGCGCACCCCCTCGGCGATCAGGTCCGCGACCTCGCCGCGCTGGCGGCCCCGCAGGCTGACGTCCTCGCGGACGATCACCACGTCGAAGTGCTGGGCCGCGATGGCCCCCAGCTCGCGCATGTCGGAGTCGCGACGGTCGCCGGCGGTGGCGATGACACCGATCCGGCTGACCTTGCCCAGCTCGGAGGCCTTGTCCAGGGTCACGGCGGTCTTGTCCACGAAGTCACCCAGCATCCGCAGGCCGGGCGCGTTGTGGGCGTAGTCGACGATGACCGTACGACCCTCGACCTGCACCTCGTTCAACCGGCCGGGGGACAGGTAGTAGTTGGTCGAGAACGAGCGCAGACCCTGCCGGATGTCGTGCAGCGAGGCCCCGGCCGCGAACGCCGCGGCGGCCGCCGCCATGGCGTTCTGCACGTTCATGGTGGCCCGGCCGCCGAAGGTGGCGGGCAGCAGGTGGGTCCAGGCCAGCTGCATGGCCCGGCGACCCTCCTTCACCACGATCATGTCGCCGAGCTCGCTGCGCTCCAGCACCACCGCGCGACCACCACGACGGCAGTGGTCGTCGACCGACTCCCACACCTCGCTGCCCGGCTCCGACAAGGTGAACCAGACCACTCGGCCCGAGCAGCGGCGGCGCATGGCCCGGACCAGCGGGTCGTCGGCGTTGAGCACCGCGTACCCGTTGCGGGGGACGGCTTCGACCACGACGGCCTTGACGTCGGCCAGCTGCTCGAGGGTGTCGATGCCGCGCAGACCGAGGTGATCGGGCTGCACGTTGAGCACCACCCCGACGTCGTTGCGCTCGTAGCCCAGGCCTTCCCGCAGGATGCCGCCGCGGGCGACCTCGAACATGGCGAAGTCGACACGGGGGTTCTGCAGCACCATCTTGGCCGAGCGCGGTCCCGAGGCGTCGGCCCTGATCACCAGTCGCTCGTCGATGACCACGCCGTCGGTGGAGGTCATGCCCACCTTGCGCCCGATGCCCTTGAAGATGTGCGCGATCATCCGCGAGGTGGTGGTCTTGCCGTTGGTGCCGGTGACCGCCACGATCGGGATCCGGCTGGGGGAGCCGGGTGGGAAGAGCATGTCGATGACCGGCTTGGCGATGTACTGCGGGTCGCCGACGGTGGGGTGGGTGTGCATCCGGAAGCCGGGGGCGGCGTTGACCTCGCAGATCGCCCCGCCGGTCTCCCGCACCGGCTGGGTGATGTCGGGGGCGATGAAGTCGATGCCGGCGATGTCGAGACCGATCACCCGGGCCGCCTCCTCGGCGATCTCGATGTTCTCCGGGTGCGCCTCCAGGGTCCGGTCGATCGAGATGCCACCGGTGGACATGTTGCCGGTCAGCGTCAGCTTGATCATCTCACCGGCCGGCGGCACCTCGTCCATCCCGAAACCCTGCTGGGCCACGAGATCGACGGCCGCCCGGTCGATCTTGATCTTGGTCAGCACTTTCTCGTGCCCGACGCCGCGGCGCGGGTCGGCATTGGTCCGGTCCACCAGCTCGGTGATGGTCGACGTGCCGTCGCCGACCACGTGGGCCGGCACCCGCTCGGCGATCGCGGCGATCTTCCCGTCGATGACCAGGCAGCGGTAGTCCTTGCCGGTGACGTAGGACTCGACGATCACGAGTCCGTTGCGGGACTCCTCCTGCGCCACCGCGAAACCGGCTCGGACCGCCTCGGCGTCGTTCAGGTCCAAGATCACGCCGCGCCCGTGGTTGCCGTCCAGCGGCTTGACCACCACCGGGTAGCCGGTCCGTTCGGCCAGCCGGACCGCGTCGTCGGCCTCGCGGACGGACGCCGACCTCGGGACCGGCAGACCGGCCGAGGCCAGCAGCGTCAGGGTGAGCTCCTTGTTGCTGGCGATGTCCACCGCCACCGAGGAGGTGTTGGAGGTCATGGTGGCGCGGATGCGCTTCTGGTGCACGCCCTGGCCCAGCTGCACCAGCGAGGAGCTGTTCAGCCGGATGAACGGGATGTCGCGGCTGACCGCCTCGTCGATGATGGCCTGGGTCGAGGGGCCGAAGGCCGTGCGCTCCCCACGGATGATGAACGTCTCCAGCTCGGCCTCGAAGTCGAACGCGGGGTCGTGCTCGACCAGGTCGTTCACCAGCCGGACGGCGAGCTCACCGGCCGCCAGGCCGACCTTCTCGTCGGAGTACGCGAAGATCACGTTGTACTGGCCGCGGACGCCCTTCACACCGCGGGTCTTGCCCCGGCGCATGTCGTGCCCGACGGCCTGCTGCAGCTGCAGAGCCACGTGCTCGGACACGTGGCCCAGCCAGGTGCCCTCCTCCAGCCGCTCCACGAAGCCGCCCCGGCGACCGCGGCTGCAGGTGTGGTTGCGCAACCCCGGCAACCGTTCCAGCAGGCCTTCGGTGAAGCCGGGGATCAGGTTGGTGGGGAAGTCCTCCAGGACGCCCAGGTCCACGACCAGCTGGATGGCCGGCTCGTAGTGCCAGACGTTGGGTCCCCGGTACACCCGGCTGGACACGATCCGCAGGTCCGGACGGGGCGTGGCGCTGTCGGTCACGGGGTGTCTCCTCACGGCCCGGCATCGCCGGGCGTCATGGTGGGCGTCGGTGGTACGCCGCTGATCCTTCCACCTGGCGGCCAGCGGTGTCTGCGGGTCCCCGAGCCGGTCAGGACGGCAGGTGAGCCGGCCTAATGGCGCTGACCCCGCCGCAGCCGGCGGGCGTAGTGGGTGGGGGAGATGCCCTCGGCGGCGATGTCGCGGGCCAGGCCCCGGAGGTCGGACTCGGCGGCACGGACCTCGGCCACCTCGGCGTCCGGCAGTGGCTCGACGTGCTGCACCAGGGTCCGCCGGGACAGGTCGAACCGGCTGCCCGCCGGCAGCACGTGGATGGTCGCCCCGGACACCAGCAGCGGTGCGGTGCGCTGTGCGGCATAGGCGTTGCTGATCAGGTGGGTGCCGTCCACCACCGTCACGGCGCCGCGCCCGACCACCTCCAGCTGGTCGCCGTCTCGGACCACCGCGGCGGTGTCCTCGTCGACGCCGATGCCCAGCAGGGAAGGTGACTGGGCGACCAGCGACAGCAGTCGGCCGTAGCGGTTCCGCTGCTCGAAGTGCTGGTCGACGACGGCGCCACGCAGCAGCCCCAGGCCCACCGACAGCTGGCTCATCCGCTGCTTGGGGGTTGAACCGCCGCTGCCGAAGGCGATCATGTGGTCGGCCACGATGCTGGCTCCGGCCGACGTGCCGCCCACGGCGGCACCGCGGGCGTACGCGGCGTGGATGGCGTCGGCGAAGGGGGTGCCGATGATGAAGTTGCTGAGCTTCAGCTGGTTGCCACCGGTCATGAAGACGCCGGTCGCGTCGTCCAGCCGGGCGGCCAGCTCCGGGTCCTGGGCATCGGCCCGGCTGTCGGGCCGGACGGCCTCCACCGAAGCGGCCCCGAGCGCGCGGAACACGGCCTGGTAGACCTCGACCACCTCCGGCCCCAGGGAGGAGGCGCTCGGCACCACCACGATCCGGGCCCGCTCGCCGCCGGCCGCCGTCACGAACGCGCGAAGCACGCTGCGGCGTCGCAGCTTGGCCTCGGCCCCGCCGATGGCGAACAGGGTGCCCGCCGTGCCCGTCTCCCGCTCGTCCATGGCGGACAGGATACGGACTGTCGGGCGGTGCTCAGTCCTGCTCGACACCGAGCCAGCTGACGGCGGCGACCAGGGCCTGAGCCGCCGCCTCCCGCACCGAGAGCAGGGCCGCGCGCCGACGGTCCGCCTCGTACACCGAGATGCTGGTGCCGTCACCGTCCAGGGCGGCCGCGCTCGCCAGCCACAGGCGGGCCGCCCGGTCGGCGGCCAACCGCTGGCGCGGCGGATAACCCGGGGCCAGCTCGAGCACGGTGTCCTTCGGCCGCCTGCCGCCGGCCACATCCAGGTCGGTCAGGTCCCTGGCCGCCCGCAGCACCGTCTCGCTCAGCTCCCGCTCCGCCTCGTACGCCGTCGGCACCGCCCCCGGTCGCTCGGCCGGCAGCACCTCCCACTGCAGGGCCGGACCCACCCGGTGCGGGACCAGGGCCAGACCGCCCCCGGTGGCGACCACCGCCGACCCGGCGGCCAGGGCGGCCCGGACGAGCTCCGGCGGACCCTGCAGCGGGGCCAGCCGACCCGGCCCCGGGAGCGCCAGCAACCACGGCCGGCCGGGATGGGCGAGCAGCTCCTCGAACACCTCGGGCAGCGGGGCGGCGGCCCACGGGTCGACCCCGATCAGGCCCTGCGGGTCGACCACGTGATGGGCCAGGTCGGTGCCCTGGACGGCGAACGGGGCCCGCTCGCGCAGCCTCGGGTCGAGGGCGGCGGCGTTCAGGTAGCTGACCAGACGGACCGCGGCGAGCAACGTCACCAGCGCAGCATAGGAGGGCGTGGCCGTGGGCTCGGCGTGCGGCGGCGGGCCGGTCCCCGCCTGTAGGTTTGCCCTCATGGTGGCAGTGGTGGACCTGGCCGGGGTGGGCATCGTCCGAGGCGGATCGACCCTGTTGGACGACATCACGGTGCGGATCGACGAGAGCGACCGCTGGGTGGTGATCGGCCCGAACGGGGCCGGCAAGACCACCTTGCTCCAGGTCCTCGGGGCCCAGATCCACCCGACCACCGGCGTCGCGGGTCTGCTCGGCGAGGTGCTCGGCACGGTGGACGTGTTCGAGCTGCGACCGCGGATCGGCATCACCTCGGCCGCGCTGGCCGAGCGGATCCCGCGGAGCGAGCGGGTGCACGACGTGGTCGTCTCCGCGTCGTACGCCGTGCTCGGCCGCTGGCGGGAGGACTACGACGAGCTGGACCACCAGCGCGCGGACGAGCTGCTCGGCCAGCTCGGCATCGGCGGTCTGGTCGACCGCACCTTCGGGACGCTGAGCGAGGGCGAACGGAAGCGCGTGCAGATCGCCCGGGCGCTGATGACCGACCCCGAGCTGCTGCTGCTGGACGAGCCCGCGGCCGGCCTGGACCTGTCGGGCCGCGAGGCCCTGGTGCGCACCCTGTCCGACCTGGCGCAGGACCCGTACGCGCCCGCTTCGGTGCTGGTCACCCACCACGTGGAGGAGATCCCGGCCGGCATCACGCACGCGCTGCTGCTCAAGGGCGGCCGGCTGGTCGCCGCCGGACCGGTCGACGACACCCTGACCGCCGAGAACCTCTCAGCCACCTTCGACCTGCCACTCAGCCTGTCGCGGACGGACGGCCGCTGGGCCGCCCGGGCCCGCCGATGACGGTCCTCTGAGGCGCCCGACGGGTTTCGGCCGTCTGGCAGGATGGACAGACGCAGGAAAGGCATCGCGACGTGGGAGTCAACTTGACCGACTGGTTGGGAGAGCACGCCTGGGCCCTCTGGCTCGGGCTCGCCGCCCTGCTCGCGGTCGCCGAGATCCTGTCGCTGGACCTGGTGTTGATCATGCTCGCGGTGGGTGCCCTCGCGGGTGCCGGCACGGCGGTGATCGCCCCCGGGCTGTGGTGGCTGCAGATCGTGGTCGCGCTGGCCGTCTCGGTCGCGACCCTGATGCTGCTGCGACCCACCTTGATCGACAAGGTCCGCAGCCTGCCGGGTTACCGTTCGTCCGCCGACACCATGGTCGGCAGCTCGGGCGTCGCGGTCTCGGCGATCTCGGCGCAGGGCGGCGAGATCAAGGTGGCGGGCCAGAGCTGGTCGGCCCGCACGATGGTCCCCGGTCAGGTGATCGACGCGGGCAGCGAGGTCGAGGTGTACGAGGTCGACGGCGCGATCGCCGTGGTCTACCCGAAGCACGGCGAGCTGCCCTGAGGGTGGTCGTCCGGGTAGCGGTCACGACACTGCGGCGTGGCCCGACCGACTGGTACGACAGAGGTAGAAGCTGACGTGAAACGGGTGAGACAAGATGGATCTGGCAGTGCTGATCGCGATCGTGGCCGTGGCGGTGTTCGTCGCGATGTTCCTCGCGGCGACGGTGAAGGTCATCCGACAACAGCAGATCGGTGTCGTCGAGCGGCTGGGTAAGTTCCACCGGACCCTGGAGCCGGGACCGCACCTGGTGATCCCGGTGTTCGACCGGGTGCGCTACACGCTCGACATGCGCGAGGCAGTGGTCCCGTTCCCGCCACAGGGAGTGATCACCGAGGACAACCTGATGGTGGGCATCGACTCGGTGATCTACTACCAGATCCTCGACGCCCGGCGGGCCGCGTACGAGGCCCAGGACTACATCAAGGCCATCGAGCAGCTGACCATGACCACGCTGCGCAACATCATCGGTGGGCTGGATCTCGAGCAGACGCTCACCAGCCGCGAGGAGATCAACCAGAAGCTGCGGGTGGTGCTGGACGAGGCGACCGGCAAGTGGGGCATCAAGGTGAACCGCGTCGAGCTGCGGGCCATCGACCCGCCGGCGACGATCCGTGACGCGATGGAGAAGGGCGCCCGGGCTGAGCGGGACAAGCGAGCCTCGATCCTGATCGCCGAGGGGCAGCGTCAGTCGCAGATCCTCGCCGCCGGCGGTGAGAAGGAGTCCTCCATCCTGCGCGCCCAGGGTGACCGCGAGGCAGCCGTGCTCCGGGCCCAGGCCGATCGCCAGGCCCAGATGCTGCGGGCGGAGGGTGAGGCGCAGGCCATCTCCACCGTCTTCAACGCGATCCACGCGGGCGAGCCCGACCAGGCGCTGCTGTCCTACCAGTACATGCAGATGCTGCCGACGTTGGCCCGGGGTGACTCCAACAAGCTCTGGATCGTGCCCAGCGAGATCGGCAAGGCCCTGGAGGGTCTGGGCGGCACCCTCGGTTCGCTGACCGAGGGTTTCACCGGGTCGACGGCCGCGCCGGCCCGGGACAAGGGCAAGTTCACGGCACCGGAGAAGGTGGACGTCCAGGCCGAGATCACCCAGCAGGCCAAGGAGGCGGCCGCCGAGTCCGAGCGGATCGTCGAGGCGGCCATCGCCGAGGCCCAGGAGCTCGAGCGGACCGGTCGGCCGAAGGCCGCTTCCCTCTCGGCGCCGACCGAGGTGCGCGGGATCGGCACGGGTCAGCAGCCCGCGCCGACCGACGCCGCTCCGGCACAGGACACCCAGCCGGGTCCCGAGTTCAGCGAACCTGACGGCTCCCAGCTGAGGTGAGCTGGTGGGAGCTGCTGCTCGTCGCACTGGCGGGCGGCGGTGCCGGCCTGATCAACGCGGTGGTCGGCACGGGCACGTTGATCACCTTCCCGACCCTGCTGGCGCTGGGGGTCCCTCCGGTCCTGGCCAACGTCTCCAACAGCATCGGGCTGGCCCCAGGATCGCTGTCGGCCGCGCTGGCCAGCAAGCCCGATCTGGTGGGCCAGCGGGACCGCATCATCCGGTACGGGGCGGCGTCGCTGCTCGGCAGCATCGTGGGGGCGTTCCTGCTCCTGTGGCTGCCGCCGTCGGCGTTCACGGCGATCGTGCCGGTGCTGATCGGTCTGGGTTGCGTCCTGGTGATCATCGGGCCGTGGCTGACCCGGCGGATCGCCGCCCGCCGTGAGCGGCTGGGGGTGACCGGCGTGTCCGCCGTCGGCCCGCCGTGGCTGTTCGCCGCGATCGTCTTCACCGGCATGTACGGCGGTTACTTCGGCGCCGCCCAGGGGGTTCTGGTGATGGCGATCATGGGCATCGCCGTGGCCGAGACGCTGCCGCGGATCAACGGGCTGAAGAACGTGCTGGTGATGACGGCCAACGCGGTCGCCGGGATCGTCTTCGTGATCATCTCCGAGGTCGACTGGTGGATCGTGCTGGCCCTGGCCGTCGGTTCGGTGCTGGGGGCCCAGGTCGGGGCGAGGATCGGCCGGAAGCTCCCGCCGGTGGTCTACCGGGTGGTGATCGTGGCGGTGGGCGTCGTCGCCATCGTCACGCTGGTGCGCTGACGTCGCTCACCGCGGAGTCGCCGCCTCAGCAACGTTCCAGCAAGCCTGACGTGCTCTCAGGCCACGTGTGCGGATCCTGCGGTGCCGGGGACGTCTCGTCAGGCGGCGGTGGACGGCAGGGCCAGCTCCAGCACCGTCACTCCGGGCAGGCCGGCGAGGGTCGCACCGCTGACGGCGATCTTGCTGCGCCGCAGACCGCTGCCGATCACCAGCCAGGGTCGGCGCACGACCGCCGCGTCGACCAGGACCGGCCACTCCGCCGGCAACCCGACGGGGGTGATGCCGCCGTACTCCATCCCGGTCTGGGTGACGGCGTCCGCCGTCGGGTCGAAGGAGATCTTGCGGACGTCCAGGTGCTTGCGCACCGTCTTGTTGATGTCGGCGCGGTCGCTCGCCAGCACCAGGCAGGCCGCTGTCGTGGTCGTGTCCGCCCGTCGCCCGGCGACCACCACGCAGTTGGCCGAGGCGTCCAGGCCGATCTCGTACGCCGCGCAGAACGCCGCCGTGTCGGCCAGCGACGGGTCGATCGCGGCGACGAAGAGCGGCGCGCCCGTGCGGGTCAGGGCGGCCGCCACCGGAGACGCGAGCAGATCGAGGCGGTCGGCGGCAGGGTGCCAGGTCAGGGTGCCCAGAGCGGGAGCGGTCACCCTCCGACCGTAGTGGTCGGCACCGGGTGGCGGGTCGACCCGATGAGGTGTCGACCGGCGCCGCTCCCTCCGGCCGCTTGCTGGGCGGCTGCTCAGATCAGCCCGGCCAGCACCCACGCGCACGCGGCGGCCCAGCCGAGACTGGCGAAGGTGCCGATGATGAAGCGCTCGCCGGCCCCGGTGTCCGCGCCGGACAGGGTGCGCAGCTCGGGGTAGCGCGCGAGTCCCTTGACGGCGATGATCGCCGCCAGCCCCTCGGGCCAGCCCGCGACGAGGGTGCCCAGCAGGGCCAGACGTTCGAGGGCGCCGATCCAGGCGCCGCCGCGCAGCACGTCCCGCTGCACCCGGGCGGTGGTCGTCGCGGCCGCACTGGCCAGACCCAGGACGCAGGTCGTGACCGCCCCGCCGCCCAGCACCGTCACGGCCGCGGAGAGCACGACGGCCACCCAGCGCCACGGTCCCACCAGCGGTGTGGCGGAGACCGTCAGCACCGCGGTGACCCCCACCACCAGCACCAGCGCGGCCAGGACGACGAGCTGGACGCGACGACGTTGCCGAGCTGCCGGCCAGGGCCCGGACCCGGCCGGCCACCAGACCCACGAGGCGACGATGACGACCAGCAGCCACCCGATCAGCACCGCCACCGTGGCGGCCGTCACGCCGCCGACCCCGTCCGTCCGGGGGTGTCATCGCCGGCCCTGGCGTCGGCTCGGGCGAGCAGCCGAGCCGCGACCGGTCGGGCGGCGACGTCCAGCGACCACTGCGCCGCACTCAGCCGCTGTTGCGCGGCCTGCCGGCTGACGCCGAGACGCTCGCCGATCTCGGTCTGGGTGAGTCCGCCCTCGGCGAGGTCGGTCGCCGCCCATCCGGCTGCGCTGCGTCGCCCGCGCAGGGCCAGCAGGAGGTCCAGCACCACTTCGGCCTCCTCCCCCTCGTCCACCGCCGGGGCGGTCGCGACGACCCGCAGGTGACCGGGCCGCTCCTTGGCTTCGTCCACGGCCCGCCGGGCCGCGACGAAGGCCGGGCCGCGTGCCTCGCGCAGATCGGCGGGCGTCGGCTCCTCGACCGGACCGATCCCCACGCCCACGTGCCAGTCGCCGTCCCGCATGAGCACGAGGATGGCGGTCACCACCGACAACGGCTCCCCGCTGACCAGGAGCTGGAACTCGTCACCGACGGTCCGCGTCACCGGCACCCCGGGGAGCCGGGCGGCCAGCGCGGTCATGACCGTGCCCACCAGGTCCTGTCGCCGGCGGGAACCGATCTGGTCGACCGTGAGCACGTACGCCATCTGTCAAGCCTAGAACCTTGCATAGGCGAAGAGCAAGGCTGAAGACTTGACCGTTGCCGGAAGGCGATCCGGCAGCATGGCCCCGTGAGTGACCATGGCCCCGTGAGCCCGCAGCCTGCCCGATCGGCGCCGACACCGATCCACGACTCCGACGACCCGCGGCTGGCCGACTACGTGCGGCTGCGGGACACCTCGCTGCGACGCCACCTGGAGTCCACCCACGGGTTGTTCATCGCCGAGGGGGAGAAGGTCATCCGCCGAGCCGTCGAGGCCGGCTACCGGCCCCGGTCGTTCCTGCTGGCCGAGCGGTGGCTCCCAGGCCTCGCCGACGTGCTGGGAGGCTGGCCGGAAGCCCCGGTCTACGTGGTCGAGGAGGCGCTCGCCGAGCAGGTGACCGGCTTCCACGTGCACCGTGGTGCCCTGGCCTCGCTGCACCGCGAGGTCCGGCACACCGTCGACGACCTGCTGACCTCGACGCGGCTGGTGGTGATCGAGGACGTGGTCGACCACACCAACGTCGGAGCCGTGCTGCGCAACGCCGCCGCCCTCGGCTGGGAGGGTGCGCTGCTGGCGCCCCGGGCGGCCGACCCCCTCTACCGCCGGTCGGTCAAGGTCAGCATGGGGGCGGTGTTCAGCCTGCCCTGGGCGCGCCTGGACGACTGGGCGGGTGCCCCCGACCTGCTGCGGCGAGCCGGGTTCACGACAGTGGCTCTGACCCTGGCCGACGACGCCGTCGACCTGGCGGTGGTGGCCGAACGGCTGCGCGCACGACCGCAGAAGGTCGCCATCCTGCTCGGCACCGAGGGGGCGGGCCTGTCGCACCGCTGGACGGCGGGCGCGGACGTGCGCGCGGTCATCCCCATGCGTGCCGGCATCGATTCGCTGAACGTGGCCGCCGCCTCGGCGGTGGCCTGCTACGTGCTGGGTGGGTGATCCGGAGGCGCCACCCGGCGCCGCGGGGCGCGCCGGATGTACGGCGAGCGGTCCGGCCGTGAGCCGGCGGCCCGTCCCCGCTCGGCCTCAGTGGTCGTCCGGCTCCCCGTCCTCGTCCTCGTCCTCGTCGGACGGGAGCTTGGGAGAGACCGGCCAGTCGACGGGGTAGAGGTCCGACAGCTCCTCGTGCCGCTGGTACAGCTTCTTGCGGGCCCGGCCGGCCAGCCGGTCGCCGAACACCATGCCGTTGAGGTGATCGGTCTCGTGCTGGAGGCACCGGGCTAGCAGTCCGGTGCCGACCACCTCGACCGTGTCGCCGTACGCGTCCAGACCTCGGCAGACGGCGTGGTCGGGTCGGGCGAGCTCCCCGTACGCGCCGGGGAGGGACAGGCAGCCCTCCTCGGCCTTGTCCAGCTGACGGTCCTTGCCCTCCGGCAGGGTGACCACCGGGTTGCAGATCACGCCGACGTGACGGCGGTGGTCGTCGTCGGGGCAGTCGAAGACGAACACGGCCAGGTCGACACCGACCTGGTTGGCGGCCAGGCCGACGCCCTGGGCGGCCTCCATCGTGGCGAACATGTCCCGGACCAGCTCGTGCAGCCGGTCGTCGAAGGAGGTGACCTGGCGGGTGGGGGCGTGCATCACCGGGGTGCCCCAACGCGTGATCGGCAGGACCCGGCCGCCGCCGCGGAGCTCGGCCAGGCTCACGCGTCGGCCCTGTCGTCGGCCGCGTCGGTCGGCTGGTCGTCGTGCACCAGGACGACCCCGGTCGGGCTGGGGACGTTGACCAGCACGGCCTCGGTCGCCGGCGGCATCGGGCTCGCCTCGAACACCGCGACGGTGTCGCTGTTCTGGTTGCAGACCCAGAGCAGGCCGCCGTCAAGGGTGATGTCGCGGGGCCACGCTCCGCCACAGTCGAACTCCGTCACGGGGGTGAGGGTGTGGGCCGCCGGGTCGAGGTCGAAGACACCGATGGTGTCGACCCCGCGGTTGGCCACGTAGATGCGGGTGCCGTCCGTCGCGATGCCGGAGGGCTGGACGTGACCGTCCCGCCCGGAGGTGGCGACCCCGGTCGAGGTCCGCCAGTCCGCACCGTCCCGGGTGAGCACCCAGAGCTCGCCGCTCAGCTCACAGGCCACGACCAGGTGGTCCTGGGCGTGCACCAGGTGCCGTGGTCCGGAGCCCGCGGGCAGTCGGATCGGGTCATCGGTCGACAGCAGCAGCCCGTCGTCGCTGATCCGCAGGCGGAAGATCTGGTCGCCTCCCAGGTCGCAGCAGAGCACCTCGTCGCCGACCACGACGGCCTGGTGGGCGTGCGCCCCCTCCTGGCGGTCGCTCACCGGCCCGCTGCCGGACAGCTCGACGGTGTCGACGACCGCCGACAGGGTGCCGTTGTCGCCGATGGCGACGGTGGACAGCGAGCCCGAGCGGTAGCTGGCCACGATCGCGTGGGCGCCGTCGGGGGTGACCGCCACGTGGCACGCACCGTCGCCCGCGATCTCCACCGTGGACAGCAGCACCAGCGACCCGTCGGGGTCGTAGCGCAGGCTGCTCACGGTGCCGGGGGAGTTCTCGCCCGCCGCGAGGAGCAGGGGCCGGCTCGGGTGGTGGGTCAGCCAGGTGGGGGAGATGAGGGGGAGCGTGGAGGCCGGCTCGAGACGGACCCGTCGGGCCGACCCCGTGTTGAGCAGCGACGTGACTCCGGTCGCGTGGCCGTCGGACTCGGCCGAGTAGCCGCCGACGAAGACGTGACGCAGCGCTGAGGTGGAGGACACGCCGTCTTGGATATCACACGGGCGTACGGTGGGCCCGCAGAGTGGTCAGGTGGAGACGACCCCGGTGGAGGATCTGCCGCCGGTGCTGCGGCGGACGCTGGAGGACTACGTCGAGCACCTGACGCGCGACCGGGACCTGTCGGACCACACCGTGCGCGCCTACCGCGGTGACGTGCTCGACCTCTTCCTCCACCTGCAGCGGCTCGGGTCGACCGATCTGACCGGTCTCACCGTCCGGTCCCTGCGCTCCTGGCTGGCCAACCAGCAGACCCGCGGCCGGGCCCGGGGGACGCTCCAGCGACGGACGGCGGCGGTCCGCGTCTTCGGCCGGTGGGCCGTCCAGGCGGGCCGCCTCGATCAGGATCCGGCGGCAGCCCTGCGGTCGCCGAAGCGCGTACGGTCGCTGCCGCCCACCCTGGAGAGCGCCGACGCCGCGGCGATGCTCGCCGAGGCGCTGCAGGTCGTGGCCGAGGGCGGGGGACCCGCCGCCACCCGGGACGTCGCCATCCTCGAGCTGCTCTACGCCACCGGCATCCGGGTGTCCGAGCTGTGCGGCCTCGACCTGGGTGACGTCGACGACGAACGGCAGACGGTCCGGGTGCTCGGCAAGGGGAACAAGGAGCGGACCGTGCCGTACGGAGCCCCGGCGGCCCGCGCCCTGACCGACTGGCGGGCGGTGCGTGGTGCGTTGGCCTCACCCGAGGCCGGCGCGGCGGTCTTCGTCGGCGACCGGGGCAAGCGGATCGACCAGCGGGTGGTGCGCCGCATCGTGCACCGCGCTCTCCGTGTCGTCGACGGCGCCCCCGACCTCGGACCGCACGGACTCCGGCACGCCATGGCCACGCACCTGCTGGAGGGCGGCGCCGATCTGCGCAGCGTCCAGGAGCTGCTCGGCCACGCCTCGCTGGCCACCACGCAGATCTACACCCACGTCTCCGACGCCCGGCTGCGGTCGGCCTTCCAGCAGGCGCACCCGCGCGCCTGAGCTCCCGACGAGGACCGGCGGCCCACCCGCGGCCACCGCATCCACCCCGCTCGTCGCCGTCTCCGTCGCTCAGAACATCGACATCGGATTGGCCAACCGACCGCCCACCCAGAGCATCAGGTGCAGATGGCAGCCCGTCGAGTAGCCGGTGGAGCCCACGTAGCCCAGCAGCTGTCCCCGCCGGACGACCGTGCCGGGACGCACGACGTAGCGGGTGGCGTGGTTGTAACCCGTCCGGACGCGCCGACCGTCGATCTCGTGGTCGAGCATCAGGCGGTTCCCGTAGCCCGCGTTGGCGGACACGCTCGCCACCCGACCCGCCGCCGGCGCCCGGATGGGCGTGCCGCAGCCCGCGCCGAAGTCCGTGCCGTCATGCAGCTTCCAGACGTGCAGCACCGGGTGGAAGCGCATCCCGAACGGCGAGGTGATGCCACCGGGGACGGGCCGGGCGAAACCACCGCGCCCGGCGGGAACCACGGCGAAGGTGGCCACCTCCCGCTCCGCCACCCGCGCCTCCGCCGTGCGGCCGGCCGCACGGCGTCGCGCCACGGGTCGCTGGTCGGCCGGGAGCAGCCGCAGCACCGACTCGCCGCCGCCGACCAGCAGCAGCGGATCGAGATAGCTGTCGCCACGCTTGAGGCCCCAGTGCAGACACGACGAGCTGCAGTGCCCGCCGCGCCCGATCCGCCCGATCACCGCGCCGGCCCCGACCTCGTCACCCACCGCCGCCAGAGCGTCGACCGGTTCGTAGGTCGTCCGCACCGACCCGTGGTCCACCACGACCACCCCGCGTCCGGCGAGCCGGGCGGCGAAGGTGACCCGGCCGGGAGCCGCGGCCAGCACGGCCGAGCCCCGGTGGGCGGCCAGGTCGACCCCGCGGTGGCCGGCCAGCCACCGCTGGGCGGGCGGGTCGTAGCCGCCGACCACGGAGACGGCGCCGGTCAGCGGCCACTGACCCGTGGTCGGGATGACGTCGGCGGCCGCCGGTGCCCGGCTCCCGGCACCGAGCAGCGTCGCCAGGCCCAACAGGGTCACGATGATCCGTCTCACTCGCACGTCTCCACACTGCGGACGCCGTTGGATTTCGTACGCCCCCGCCGGAGATCTGTGGACGACGCTCGAAGGGAGATCTGGGCTGTGGACAACGTCTCCCGCGACCGGGTCGGCCCCCCCCTGCGCCGGCCGCCCCGGCGCCGGCCACCCCCAGGTCGGCCGCGGGCGCGCCGGCCGCGGGCCG